>NZ_CP099837.1:6255603-6881163 GCF_024134545.1 Nocardiopsis exhalans | reverse complement strand
TATTGAGCCTTGATAGGGCTGGTTATGCACCACTAGGGCACTGTAGGGTTGTGGTTTCACAATCAAACAGAGTGGCCCGGCGGGTGCTGGTAACACCCCCGGGCCCGGACGAACAAACGAGGTGTTCGCCGTGGGCTACGTTATCGCCCTTTTCGCCGTGCTCGCACGGCTGTTCCGCCCGACGCGCGGGGCTCACACGAGCCCCTTCAGCGCGCTCCGCGAACTCGCCTTCGAGGCGCGTCGTATCCGCTCCGGCCGCGTTCGCCGTTACGCGCAGACGCTCCCGGCGGCCGACGGCCGCGAGGTTCCCGTTCCGCTCGTGCCCGCTCCGCGTCGTCCGGCCGACGACTTGCCCCGCACGCTGCTTCCCGTCCCCCGGGACTACGTGCCCGTTGTGGACACGGACGCCGTTCCCGAACCGGCCGACATCGTGCGCGGCTTCTACCGCGAACACGAAAGGAAGGAAGCCCTTCGGCGTGCAGACGCTTCGAGGTTGGGCGTTGCCGTGCTCTCCGAGATCGCTTCGCACCGGGCGGAGGTCGCCTAATGGCCACGTGCGGACTCACACGCTGGCATCCGTTCAACCGTGCGGCCGCTCCGTCCCGCTCGTGCGTGCTGGACAGCAGGCATAGCGGACTGTGCCGCGACGGATGGGGAGGCGTCTTCGAGGGGACCGCTCCGCGTCCGCGTGCTCTCGCGCCCGAAGAGGTTGACGAATACAACCGCGCCACGCGGGAGGAAGACCTCCGCACGTTTACCGACAGCGAAGTCAAGCCGTGCCCGGCTAACGGGTGCGCGTTGCTAGCGGACCACACGGGCCCACACATGAGCCTTGAAGCAGAGGAGTTCAACGACATGACCACGGACGAAGCCCAGACCACCAACGGGACCGTGCTCCCGGCGGAGGCTATGGCCGCGCAGGTGTCGCGGCTGCTGGCGACGCCGGGGCTTCCGCCGCGTGCTGTCGCCACTCTTCGCCGTGCTGACAGCGCCTTTGGTCTGTTGGATGCCCTCTTGAGGTCCGGGGCTCCGATTCCGGGATGCTGGCGTGTGGACAGCGACGCGGAGAACTACAAAGCCCGGTACCTGACGGACGTGTATGACCGGCTCTCCGAAGCCCTCCGCGAAGACGGCGGAGCCCCGCACGCCTTCGCCGCGCTCCGCTCCGCGTGCCAGGAATGGAAGGCTCTAGACGCCGCGCTTCGTGCTGGATCACCCTTGCCGGAACCCTGGCAGCGGTAGCGGGTAGCCGCTCCGCGACGCGGTAGAAGGCAGTAGAGCAAGGCCCGGAACCTAGAGGGTTAGGTTCCGGGCCTTTGTGTTGTCCGTAGGGGTTACAGCAGTTGGTCCCCGGGTGAGTACTTCGCGTGTGCTTGCGCGGCCCGCACAGCGGCCCCGGACGCGCCGTAGCGGCGGAGCATAGCGGTAGAGGTCCACCCCGCGAGGTACATCAAGTCTCCGTCATTGCCGCCCGCAAAGCGGAACTCGTGCGCGAACTGGTGGCGCAACTGGTGGGGGAACACGTGAGGAACTCCAACGCGCTTGCATCCTTCGGAGAGCATCAAGCGGACCGCTTGCGCGGACAGGCGGCCGTTGGAGCCGAGCCACAGCGCGGGGTTGTCCGCCTGCGGGAACCGGGCTCGTGCGCGCAGGTACCGGCGTAGGGCCGCGCTTGCGTGCTTGCCCAGCGACACCACACGTTCCCCGGAGCGCTTCGCTCCGCGAACCGTGATGCGGTTGTGCGCGGGGGAGAAGTCCGCGAGGTTCATGCCGAGAAGCTCGGAGACGCGAACCCCGGTGTCCAGAAGAACCGTGATGATCGCGCGGTTCCGCATAGTCAGGAACCGTGTGGACCACTCGTGCCGTAGAAGGGCGTGAATGGTCGCGGGATCGACCAGCGGGACCGGGACCTCTTCGGTACGGGGCCGGTCCACCTTGTCCATGGGGTTGCGCGTGATCTCTTCTTCCGCGAGTAGCCACTTACAGAACGATCCGAGATCGACGTAACGCCGCTGCACGCTGGACAACGCGGCTCCGGCAGCGCGCTCCGCCGCGAGGAAGCGCGACATGTGCCGATGGGTGAGTTCGGAGGGGTCCACGTCCCCGACGAAGCGGGAGAGCTTGCGGAGCGTTTGCCGGTACGCGCGCACCGTGTGTTCGCTCACGTCGCGTAGGGACAGACTGTCGAGATAATCGGCAATCAGCGATTCCAGAGACGTCATGAAGTGCCGCCCTCTTGCGGTTGTTGGCGACTTCACGGACGCGGGACGAGAGCCGCCCGGCGGGGCCGGACCGCTACCGGACCGTTCGGACCTGGGGACTACCCTGGGGGAGCGAATCCCAACGAGACCCGGAGCGGGGCACGTCATGAGCATGCTCACCAACAACCGCAAGCAGCGCTGGCTGCTGCCAGTGGTGCTCGGTTCGATCATGCTCATCGTGGTCCTGGGCGCCGTCTTCGGCTGAGTCCCGGCCACTCACCGGACCGCTTGAGGGCCATCCGTCCTTCCTCCTTCGTGCTGGTTTCCCTGGGCGGCGCGGCACCGGTGTGGGCCCTGAGCGGTGTGCTCGCGCTGTGCGGGTTCGCCGCCCCGATGAGCACCCGCCTGCTCCACCTGGCCGGGGACGCGGACACCGAGGCCGTCGCCCTCTACGAGCAGCGGCTCCAGGCGGTTCGGGAACGCATCGACGCGCTCACCGCCACCGCGCGGCGCCTCGAACGCCACCTGGCGTATCACCCCCTCCGAGAGGGTGTCGAGGCGTAGCGGCCGTGGAGGGCAGTGGTCACTCTTCCGGCTCACCCGTGCCGCGCAGCGCCCGCGAGCCGAGTGGTTTTGGACGAGTGGTTCCGGACCGGCCGGACAGCGATCCCGACTCAGGCGGAGGCGGAGGCCAGGGCGACCGCGTGCTCCACGAGCGCCGCGTTGTCGTGCGCCTCCGTGCCGTCGGGCAGACGCATGGTGTCCTCCAGCCCGATCCGGATGTCCAGCCCCTCCTCCAGCGCCTGGGACAGCATCGGCCAGGCCGTCGCGTCCGCGCCGTGCAACATGCGGGGAACAGCGACCTTGCCCCGGTCCAGCACGCTCATGATCGCCGCCGCGTTGCGCTGTGCGTCCTCCACCGCCACCTGGGTCGGCTCCACCAGCACCGCCGCCACCCGCACCCTGGTGGCGACCAGGATGCGGGCCGCGTCCACCGTCCACACCCCCGCCTCCACCGCGACCCGGCGGTCGCCCAGCAGATGGATCAGGTCCACCGAACCCGCCTCGTGCAGGTTCACCGACACCGAGTCGGGTAAGGACGGGGACGCCCATCTCTGCACCAGGTCGTAGCGCCGCCAGGGGTCGGACTCCGCCGACAGCGACGTGGTCAGCGACACCGGCACGTCGGGGCCGTCCGCGCGCATCCGTTCCATCAGCGCTGCCACCGCCTGCGGTTCCAGGGACTCCGCGCCCCCGGCGTCGCGCGGATGGATGTGGACGGCGGTGGCGCCCGCGGCCACCACGGCATGGGCGTCGGTGACGAGCTGGTCGACGGACACGGGCAGGGCGGGGTGCGCACCCGGACGGCGATCACCGTTGAGACAGGCGACGATCCTCATGGGGTCTCTCCTTACGGCGCTCTGTAAGCCGAATGTGCCCGCTCGCACCCGGGTGCAAGCCCCCGGGCGCTCCCCCTGGCAGGATGGCGGTCATGAGAAGACCTCTGGCCCTCGCCGCGGCCGTCCTGTTCGCCCTCCTTCCGGCGGTACCCGCCACAGCCGCTCCCATGGACCCCGAGGACGGTACGGGGGGACGCAACTACCCGCGCGGGGGTGAGGGGCCCGAGGGGTCGGAGATCGTCTTCAACTTCCAGGACGAGCGGATCGCGGAATCCAGCGGCCTGGCCCCCTCACTGTGGCACGAGGGCGTGTGGTGGACGCACAACGACAGCGGCGACTTCGCCGCCGAGGTGTACGCGGTGAACGAGGAGGGCGAGACGGTCGCGACGGTCGCCCTGAACGTGGAACTGAGGGATTGGGAGGCGATCAGCGTCGCCCAGGGCCCCGAAGGCGAACCGGCCGTGTTCGTGGGTGACATCGGCGACAACTTCGGCGGCAGCTGGCCCAACATCCGGGTCTACCACTTCACCGAACCCGAGGTCCTCAGCGACATGGTCCTGGACCCGTCGGTGCTCACCTTCACCTACGAGGACGGCGGACGTGACGCCGAGGGTCTGATGATCGACCCCCGTGATGGCCGCCTGTACGTGGTGTCCAAGGAGTTCGCGGGCAGTGTGTACGCCGCCCCGGAGAACCTTGATCCGGTCGGCGAGAACGTCCTGAGCCGGGTCGACTCCGCGCCGCTGTTCGCCACGGACGCCGCGTTCAGCCCGGACGGCACCCGCTACGCCATCCGCACCTACTGGGGTGTGACCCTCTACGACTCCACCGACGGCGTTCCGGGCCGCTCGGTGGGCTCCTTCGACCTGCCGGAGATGGAACAGGGCGAGTCGGTGGCCTTCACCCCGGACGGCACCGCACTGATGGCCGGGACCGAGGGTATGAACTCCCCGGTCTGGCGGGTCCCGCTGGAAGGCGATCAGCTCCCCGACCTCGCCGCCGAGGCCGACGAGGACGTGGCCGACGCCTCCCCGGTCTCGGACGGGGAGGACACCGACGAGGGCGGATCCTTCGGCGCCACGCCGCTCATCCTCGGCGGAGTCGCGGTCGCCGCCGTCCTGATCGGCGGCATCGTCCTCCTGGTCCGCCGCCTCTGAGCCGGGAGCGCGGGCTGCGAAGGCCCGACCGGGGTCTCGCACGCGGGCGCACGGGACCCCGGGCGATCCGCTCCCGGTGCTCCTTCGGCTACTTCTCGGGCTGCGGGTCCAGGTAGTGCTCGCGGCACAGGAAGGCGTGCCGGGAGAAGTCGGAGAACACGCCGTCCACGCCCGCGTCGAAGAAGGCCTCGTACTCGGCGGCGAAGCCCCCGTAGTCCTTGGGGTCGCCGTCCGAGCGCAGGTCGGTGGGCAGGAAGTGGTTCTCGCTGCGGAACGTGTAGGGGTGCACGACCAGACCGGCCTCGTGGGCGTCCTTGACCAGGTCGGTGGGCTCGCCCAGGGAGCCGTCCTCGTTGGTGGGGATGACCAGGCTCTTGTGCGGGCCGATGGCGTGCGCGAACGCCGCCACCTCGGCCAGGCCGTCCGGGGTCGTGTAGTGCAGCCACTCGTCCTCGGTGCCCATCAGGTACACCAGCGGAAGACCGGTCTCGGCGAGCTTGCGCAGGCTCTCGGCCTCGAAGGACTGGAGGAAGACGGGGACCTTGGGCTCCTCACCCACCAGCCCGGCCTCGCGCAGCGCGGCGATCAGCGGGGGTTCGAGGTCCAGGCCCTGCGCCACGTGGTGGGCCGGGTGCTTGGTCTCGGGGTAGATCCCGATCGGGCGGCCCAGCTCCTCGGTGAGGGAGAGGGCGAGCTCGATGACCTCCCGCAGGGTCGGGATCTCGTAGGTCCCGTCCATCACCGCGTTCTCCGGGCGGACCTCGGCCATCCGCTCACGGGCGCGCAGGGTCTTGATCTCGGCGAGGGTGAAGTCCTGGGCGTAGAACCCCTCGACCTCGCGGCCGTCGATGGTCCGCGTGGTGCGCCGGTCCGCGAACTCGGGGCGGTCGGCCACGTCCGTGGTCTCGCCGATCTCCTGTTCGTGGCGGCAGATCAGCTGGCCGTCCTTGGTGGCGACCAGGTCCATCTCGATGAAGTCGCCGCCGTGGCGGGCGCCCAGCTCGTACGAGGCCAGGGTGTGCTCGGGCCGGTGACCGGAAGCCCCCCGGTGGGAAATGATCTTGATGGGGAGTTCGGTCTTCTTGTTCCTGCGCACAGTGGAACCGTCCTGGGAAACGATGATCGGAAGAAGGAGAAGGAGGCCGACCCACGCGCGGCGGGTCGGCCTCCATTCTCCAACGTCCGCGGACCGATTCAGGACGGCCTCGCGGTGGGCTCGCTTACGAGAGCTTGCCGAGCACGTGGTCGATGCACTCGGTGAGCGCGTTGACGTCGCTGGGCTCCACGGCCGGGAACATCGCCACGCGCAGCTGGTTGCGGCCCAGCTTGCGGTAGGGCTCGGTGTCCACGATGCCGTTGGCGCGCAGCACCTTGGCGATCTGGGCGGCGTCGACGTCGTCGGTGAAGTCGATGGTGCCGACCACCTGGGAGCGCTGGGCCGGGTCGGTGACGAACGGAGTCGCGACCGGGGAGCGGTCCGCCCAGTTGTAGAGGATCGAGGAGGACTCGTGGGTGCGCGCCACGGTCCACTTGAGCCCGCCCTGGCTGTTCATCCACTCCAGCTGCTCGGCGAGGAGCAGCAGGGTGGCCACGGCCGGGGTGTTGTAGGTCTGGTCCTTGGCGGAGTTGGCCACCGCCGTGGTCAGCGAGAAGAACTCGGGGATGTAGCGGCCGCTCGCCGCGATCTCCTCGACCCGGGCCAGGGCCCTGGGCGACATGACCGCGAGCCACAGGCCGCCGTCCGCGGCGAAGCTCTTCTGCGGGGCGAAGTAGTAGACGTCGGTCTCGGCGATGTCGACCGGCAGGCCGCCCGCGCCGCTGGTGGCGTCCACGAGCACGAGCGCGTCCTCGTCGGCGCCCGCGACCCGCTTGATGGGCGCGGCCACACCGGTGGAGGTCTCGTTGTGGGTGAGCGCGTACACGTCCACCCCGGCCTCGGCGACGGCCTCGCCGTGGGTGCCGGGATCGGTGGTGATGACCGTGGGCTCGTCCAGCCAGGGGGCGCCCTTGGCGACCTTGGCGAACTTGCTGGAGAACTCACCGAAGGCCAGGTGCTGCGACTTGGAGCGCAGCAGGCCGTGGGCGGCGATGTCCCAGAAGGCGGTGGTTCCGCCGTTGCCCAGGACCACCTCGTAGCCCTCGGGCAGGGAGAAGAGCTCGCTCACCCCGGAGCGGACCCGGCCCACCAGGGACTTGACCGGCTTCTGCCGGTGGGAGGTCCCCAGGTAGTGGGAACCGGACGCGGCGAGGGCGTCGAGCTGGGCCGCGCGGACTTTGGAGGGGCCGCTCCCGAAACGGCCGTCGGCGGGCAGCAGGTTCGCGGGAATCTGAATCTCGGTCACGTCGACCAGCGTAGTGGTGGGCATCGCGACGCCGCCGGTCAGGGCGGCAATTGGCGTCGTGAAATCACGTGACCGTGTCAAAAATTTGTCACATTAGCGGTGTTATGGCCGGTATGGGCCAGTCTTAATTCCGGCGAAAGGGATGTAACCCGGGTGTCTTTTGCTGTCTAATGGGCCAGCTGTCGGGGGGCGAGCACAACACGAGTGTGGAGGGATGTTCCGAGTGTCCGACCAGACACCCGAGGCCCAGGACGAGCGGACGGCCAAACCCGCGTTCCTCCGGGTCTTCGAGGACCTGCGCCGACGCCGCTCGCGCTCCAGCTACGCCAGGCTCCGCAGGATGGAGCGCAGGGTGGCCCGGCGCCGCCCCGCCGGGAAGGGCAAGCTCCAGCGGGGCGACATCGCCGAGCCCCCGCCGGTCCTGGACCTGGTCACCGAACGCCGCGCCGACCGGGCCGCGGTCCAGCGCATGCTGGTGCGCGCGAGCGCGGTGGGCCCGGTGTGGCTGCTCCCGGAGGGCGTGTCCGCAGAGGAGGCCCCGGAGGCCTCCGAACCCCGCGACGCACCTGGCGCCCCCGATGCCGGAGAACGCCGGTTCGCCGAAGTGCCCCGAGGACGCCGTGGCGCTCCCGCCAAAGGCCGGGGGACGCGCCGGCCCTTGTGGACCCGCGCAGCGGACACCACGGTCCCGCCACCGCCGCGACCGCCCCGCGCGGAGACGGACCAGGACACGGCACGGGCCGCCGAGGACGCGGACACCGACGTCACCACCAAGGAGCTGTACGAACTCCTGGAAAGACTGGTCGACGGCGGGTTCGCGTGGATGGACGACCCGCCTGAGCCGCCGCGCGGACGCAAGCCCCCGCCCCCGCCCCGCTTCTCCCGGGTCCGCTCCCTGCTGTGGCTGCGGCGCTGCAATCCCAAGAGCATCCGGGAGTGGCTCTCGGAGGGGGAGACCGCCCCCGAGCACGGCACCCTCCCGAACACCAGTGAGGCGCAGGCAGCGGTCATCAACGCACTGCGTCGGGTCAGGCTGGAGAGCGCGCGCAGGCGTCGGGACGACCTCGTGGAACGCGCGAGCCGGGCCGCCGACGAGCCGGGGTCCGCGGTGGCGCCCGGCCGGTGGGAACTGGCCCGCAGCCGCTTCGTGGTCTACTGGCGCAACCTCGCCAGCAGCGCGGCCAGAACCTCCCGCCTGGTCACCCTGGCCTCGGGGAAAGCCACCTTCGGCTTCCTCGACGAGAAGGTCCTCACCCCGCTGGCCTTCGTCGTCTCCCTGGTGGTCGCGGCCGCCCCCTTCACCTTCGCCTTCGTGGGACTGGCCGCCCAGCAGGTCAACGAGCTGGTCTCCGTCCTGGTCGGCGCGCTGCTGGTCACCGTCTACCTGCTTACCGTGTTCTTCTTCTTCCTCCCCTGGCGCCCCTACCTGTGGCTGCACCACCACCGTTACCTCCTGGACCAGCAGGGCCGGGACAGCTTCGAGAACAGCACCGACCAGGGCTTCATGGGCCGCCACCGCGCCCGCGGTGTCCACCTCCTCAACCAGCTCAACAACCCCCAGCAGGACCAAGCGCGGATCAACGAGCCGGGAGGCCCGCCCGGTACCCACAAGATCGCGGTCAACGCTCTGTTGGACGACCTCCACCGGGCCTACGGGGCAGGCCGTCCAGGCCTGCGACGTCGGACGGGGGCCAGGCCGGTGCTCGTCTACGACCAGCGGCGCCTGGACCGGGTCGGCCGCTACCTGGTCTGGCTGATCGAGTCGGAGCGCCTGCGCCGGGCCTTCCCCGACCCCCTGCTCCTGGTCCAGGTACGCGATTCCGAACTCCCGCCGCTGGTGGACGGCTCCATCGACGCCGCCCGTAACGGGAAACTGCCCGAGCTCACCGGCACCGTGAGCCGTGAAGGCGGGGAGGAGACGTCCTCGCCGGTTCGGGAGTGGACCCTGAGGCGGTACCTGTCCGGAGTGCTCGGTACCGAACGCGTCATCACCCAGTACGTCGGGCCGCTGCCCGGGGACGGCCGGGGGCACACGCGGCGCGGGACCCCCGAGTGGGTGCTGAACGGGCCGACCCTCGCCGGGGCGTGGGCCGCCGGTGCGGCGGGAACGACCGCGGTGCTGGTCCTGTTCGGGATGGTCTTCCTGCCCACGGTGGCGCAGGCGCGCAACCCCTGTGTCCAGGAGGGGGTCTGGCAGCCCGCGGGCATCACCAGGGTCGGCGACCAGTGCGTCGGCGTCACCTTCGGCGACTTCGTGTTCCACGAACGCCTGACCGAGGTCACCGAGCTCATCCACGAACAGAACCGGGCAGTCGACGCGAGCGGAGACCCCTACGTCACCATCGCCCACCTCGCCGAGATGGACGTCGCCGACCCCGAGGACCCCTCCATCGCCGGTGCCCAGGGCGAACTCCTGGGGCTCGCCTACCAGCAGCGTGAGCACAACCGGATCAAGGACGCCAGGCACCCCAGGATCAAGCTGCTCATCGGCAACGCCGGCCGGGGATGGGAACACTCCCTGGTCGCCGCGCAGGAGATCGTGGACCGCGCGGGTGACGAGAGGCTCGGGATGGACCGGCCGATCGCCGCGGTCGGGTTCGGTCACAGCGTCGTGCCCAACAGCCGCGCCATCCAGAGGGTCGGCGAGGCCTCGCTCGCCATGGTGGGCACCACCGCCACCTTCGACGACGTCGCCCAGTACGGCGCCCGCGAACACAGCGAGTTCTACTTCCCGGTCTCCCCGCCCAACAGCCGGATCGCCGTGCAGGCCGCTCACTGGGCCCGGCACGGGGTGGCCTGGAGCGGCGCCGACGGGGTGGAGCACGGGTTGGAGGCGCACGAGACCGCGGTGGCCATCGCCAGCGGCCAGACCGATGCCGAGGGCGGGGAGCACGAGCAGTACGGCCCGCACCTGGCCCGGGAGTTCATCGCGGCCTTCCAGGCGCGCGGCGGACAGGTGTGGGAGGGAGCCGGGGAGCTCGACCGCGGGGAGTACGACGGCGAGGGGGTGCTGCTCTACCAGAGCGGCGACCTGGAGACCGACACCACCTACGCCGAGCAGCTGGAGCGCCTGTGCACCCACGAGAACCCGCCGGACCTGCTCTACTACGCGGGCCGCTCCGCCGACTTCACCGAGTTCTACCGCCGGTTCATCCGGACCGGCGGCGAGGACTGCGTCGGCGGGCACATGACCATCCTCGGCGGTGACGACATCTCCAAGTTCGTCTCCGACGAGGAGGGGCTCATCGGTAGCAACGCCGCGCACCACTCGGTGTTCTACACGCCGCTGGCGCCCAGCGGCCCCTGGGGCGCACAGGGCGGCACCGGTGGCGACGCGGGCGGCAGCGACCAGGGGTTCTACGACGACGTCAACGCCCTGCTGCGGGACCTGTACGCGGAGGAGGACGAGGACGGCGACGTGAGCCTGGCGCCCAAGAAGGACCTGCCCTCCATCGCGCACGCCGCCGTGGCCAGCGACGCCCTCCTGGTGGTCTCCGAGGCCCTGCCCACCACCGGGCTGAGCAGGGAGGAGCTCTCGGCCAGGAACCCGCTGCGCTGGATCGGCCTGGACCGGCACCCCTACCTGCGCACCCAGGAGCAGTACGAGGAGCAGCGGGACCTGCTGCACGGCAGGGTCAAGGGCACCCGCAACCTCACCGGGGTCTCCGGCTACATCGCCTTCGACGCCGAGAACGACGGCAACTGGTTCGACGGCCGCATGGTGCAGCTGGTGCTGGTGGGCCCGGAGGTGGTCAACCCCGAGACCGACGACCGGCAGCGCCAGCACGTCATCCAAAGGTGCGGAATGCGCAACGCCAACACCGTGGAACCCGGGGAGCAGTGTCTGCCCGTGGTCTCCGGAGACCGGTGAGGGCCCGCGTGAGAGTATGCGTCCTGTGGACCACCAGAACCCTGCCGAACTGCGGAAACCGTACATGGGCGAACCTCTGCGCCGCTCGGCCCTGGCCGAGCACCCGATGACGCAGTTCCATCTGTGGTTCGGCGAGGCCTACGACTCCGGTCTCGCCGAACCCAACGCCATGGTGCTGTCGTCGGTGGAGCCCTCCGGCATGCCCCGTTCGCGCACGGTGCTGATGAAGGGCTACGACCGCTCCGGCCTGCGCTTCTTTACGAACTACACCTCGCGCAAGGGGCAGGCTCTGGACGCCGACCCGCGCGCCTGCCTGGTCTTCCCCTGGCACGCGATCCGGCGGCAGGTCCTGATCGCCGGCCGGGTGGAGCGGCTCAGCGACGAGGAGAACGACCTCTACTTCGCCTCCCGCCCGCGCGGCTCCCAGCTGGGCGCCTGGGCCAGTGAGCGGCAGTCCCAGCCGGTGGCCGACCGGACCGAGCTGGACCGCCTCTTCCACGAGTTCGACTCGGTGTGGCGCGCGGACGAGCCCATTCCCAGGCCCGCCTACTGGGGCGGTTTCCGGCTGGTCCCGCAGGAGGTGGAGTTCTGGCAGGGCGGCGAGGACCGCATGCACGACCGCTTCCGCTACCTGTGGCTCGACATCGGGGGTGAGTGGGAGATCGAACGCCTCGCGCCTTGAGAGGCCCCGCTCCCCGAGGACGCTGCCGAGCGCCGTTCGGGAGGGCCGGCAACGGACGATCCGATGAATCCGCGCCCCCGATCGAGGGTGATGTTGGTCGCGTCGTACGTGAGTTCGGGAGATGACGGGTCCTCCGGGGGCTCCCGCAAGGGTCTTTCGGATACTTCACGTTTCAACCAGCTAGCCTGTAGGCCTGTGACCTCGGGCCCTTGACGGCTTCGGGGTGTGCGGGCGGGCTGTGTCCGTATAGTGAGACAGTGCCGAAATCCATGCCCGGCGCGCCACGATATGCTTGACGAATCGGTGGTCGCTCCCGCGGTCCTGCGGACGCCCCGGTCCCCACTCGGTCCCAGGGAATCACGTGGTCCCGGCCTGTGTTGTGAGAGACCTGCCGTGCCCGCACGTGACCGCGCGTCGGGCGCAGAGCCTTGGGAGGGGAGTCTTGACCGCACACGGGCTGATCGACACCACGGAGATGTACCTCCGTACGGTCTTCGAGCTCGAAGAGGAGGGCATCGTCCCGCTTCGGGCCAGGATCGCCGAGCGCCTGCACCAGAGCGGGCCCACGGTGAGCCAGACCGTCGCCCGCATGGAGCGCGACGGCCTGCTGAAGGTCGAGAACGACCGCCACCTGGTGATGACCGCCGAGGGTCGCAGGCTGGCCACCCACGTCATGCGCAAGCACCGGCTCGCCGAGCGCCTGCTCGTCGACGTCATCGGGCTGCCGTGGGAGGACGTCCACATCGAGGCCTGCCGCTGGGAGCACGTCATCTCCGAGGCCGTGGAGGAGCGTCTGGTAACGCTGCTCAACGCCCCCTCGGTGTGCCCGCACGGCAACCCGATCCCCGGCCTGGAGGAGCTCGGCCTGGAGGGGTACGCCCCTGAGCCGTTCACCGACGACTCCATCGTCCCGATGATCGACGCGGCCTCCAGCACGGAGACCACGGTCACCGTGCGTCGCATCAGTGAGCAACTCCAGCCGGATGCCGACATCATGCTCACCTTGCGCAAATCCGGGGTACAACCGGGGCAGGAAGTGGTACTCCGGGCTTCGGACGGCGGAGTGCGCGTCATCGGCGAGGGCGAGGACACCGAGCTCCCCGCCGGCGTCGCCGGGCACATCTTCGTCGCCAAGCCGTGAAACGTCCATACACGTTGATTGGTTGCTCATCGGGATTGTCTCATTGCGCTGCGGGAACGTTGACGGTGTTGCTACGCTCGCCCCAAGGTGCGGTCGTTCGGGGGACCCGGAGCGGGCATGTGTGCAGCTCATGACGGCGAGGTGGCGGCTAGATGACACGGTGGGGTGAGCCCTTCCGGGAGAGCGACGCGCTCGCCACGGCCGAGGTCGTAGACCAGGCCCAGATCGCCATCGTCGTCATCGACCGGTTCAGCCTCCTTCGCTACTGGAACCCGTACGCCCGCGAGCTGTTCGGGTTCGTCGGCGGGCGTGACTACGTCGGCCTGTCCCTGCTGGACATCGGCATCCACGAGTCCGACCGCGAACACGCCTCCCAACTGGCCCGCCGCGTCCTGCGCGGAGAGCCGTGGGAGGGTACGTTCGCCGTGCTCAAGGGCGACTCCACCTGGATCCACGTGCGTGCTCAGGCCGTGCCCATGCGCGACGACTCCGGTGAGATCGACGGCATCACCCTGATCGCCCGCGAGGCCCTGCGCAGCGGGCGGGTCGAGGAGCAGTACGGCCTGCTCGAACGCATCGGCAGCCGCCTGGCCAGCTCGCTGGAGTTCGACTCCACGGTCAAGGGCGTGGCCGGGATCCTGGTGCCGCAGTTCGCCGACCACTGCTTCATCGACCTCTACGACCACGACCGCCTGGTCAGACAGGTCTCCGTGCACGCCGAGGGCTGGAGCCCGCCCGCGGACAGCTGGTTCGACGTCGGCGACGAGGTCCGCTACCCCGAACGCCACTTCGTCACCCAGGCGATGCGTCGGCTGGAGACCGTGGTCAGTAGCGACTACCTCTTCGAGAACTCACCCAACGACCGCTCCGACCGGGTCTCCCGCCAGGTCGGCGTCACCTCCGCCATCGCCGCCCCGCTGCGGGCCCGCGGCGAGGTCCTCGGGGTGCTCACCCTCGCCCTCTCCGGGCTCTCCCCGCGCCAGAAGAGCAGCTACGGCGGCTTCGACCGGGACCTGGTCGGCGCCATCGCCTCCCGGGTCGCGCTGGCCATCGACAACGCCCGGCTGTTCGAGGAGGAGCGCAGCACCGCGCTCGCTTTCCAGAACAGCCTGCTGCCCAGCCACTTCCCGCCGCTGGACGGACTGACCCTCGCCCACCGCTACCTGCCCGCCGGGCCGCTCCAGGCGCACGGGCACGGCATCCAGACCCAGGTCGGCGGCGACTTCTACGACGCCATCCCGCTCTCGGCCGGGCGCGTCGGTCTGGTCATCGGCGACGTCGAGGGCCGGGGCCCGCACGCCGCCGCTGTCATGGGCCAGCTGCGCGCCGCGCTGCGCGCCTTCGCCCAGGCCGACAGGGAACCCGCGGACATCCTGCGCGAACTCGACGAGTGGGTGCGCCAGCTCGGCACCCCCGACGGCAACGGCGGTGTCTGGATCCCCAGCGTGAGCTGCCTGTACATGGTCTACGACGCCTGGTCGCGCGAGCTCTCCTACGCCAACGCCGGGCACGCCTCCCCGCTGCTGATCACCTCCGACTCGGTCGAGGCCCTCGACCTGGAGGTCACCGACCGCATGCTGGGCGTGCGCGCCAAGGGCGGCTCGGGCGAGGGCATCGTCTACCACCAGGCCAACCTGCGCCTGCCGCTGGGCGCCACCCTGGTCATGTACACCGACGGCCTGGTGGACCGGCGTCCGGTCGGCGGCAAGGCCGATCCGGAGCGCGCCCTGGAGCGGATGACCGAGCGCGTCGCCGAGGTCGCCGACAAGGACGTGGAGCAGATCGCCGAGGTCGCCGTGCACAGCGTGCCCGGCGAGCTGGACGACGACACCGCTCTGCTGGTCGTGCGCACCCACTCCGAGGAACTGGCGCTGCGCGAGGGCTGGTTCCCCTCGGAGGCCTCCACCGTGGGCGCCGCCCGACACCTGGCGGCCGACACCTTCAAGGAGTGGGGGGTCGACCGAGACCAGGCCGAACTCGCCTGCCTGCTGGTCTCGGAGATCGTCACGAACGTGGTCATCCACGCCACCCCGCACCCGGTGCACCGCGAGTTCACCGGCGGCGGCGTCCTGGACTCGGAGACCCCGCTCGACTCGGGCGGGATGGTCGACGAGTTCGACGAGGACTGGAGCGATCTGCTGGAGGCGGTCGCCGAGGAGGACGAGTCCACCGACAACCCCGGTGAGAAGGAGTTCCTGCTCCGACTGCGGCGCGGTGCCAACGCCGTGTGGGTGGAGGTCTTCGACCACGACCTGCGCCTGCCGCGGATCCGTAGCGCCGCCGCGGACGACGAGGGCGGCCGCGGGCTGTACCTGGTCGAGCAGCTGGCCAGCCGCTGGGGATCGCGGCCCACCCCGGACGGCAAGGCCGTCTGGTTCGAGATGCCGATGCACGCCGACGAAGAGGCCGAGATCGAGGTCGAAGAGGCGGAGAAGGACGACGAGGAGTAGCCCGGCACGGTAGGGGGTCTTCGTACCGCGGTCCGTGCCGCCTCGTACACGTGCGGGCCTCGGGGCCCGCCGCGCGCCCGGCAGCTCCTCCAGCGGATCATCGAAGCCGGACGGCTCCGATCCGCACGCCCCCGAGCACAGGTCAGATTCACACCTGCCTGATCTGCGGTAGGGGTCCTTCTGCGCTGGTCGGGGACCGTATCGCCTCAAACCTGTTCCGGGCTGTGAAAAAAATGCCCCCTGCCCTCCTTGTTTGTCTGTAGTCGTCTGGTTACTTTATCTGTTGGTAAAGGGTCTGTCTGGCGCAAGGAATGGTGGTGTGCGCATTGTCCGTCAGGGGAGTGAAAGCTGTTCCGGGCTTCCCGGGGCGCATCATGGAACAAAGTCCCAAGAGGTTCCCGGCGCCGATTGTGCTCCGTTGAGGGGCATGTAGTGTACCGCCAGAGCGTCCGCAGGGGTGGAGATCCGCCCGTCCGGGCCGCGGGGTTCGATTTCCCGGGTCCGCACCGAACCCGTTGGTTAATGGCTTCCGGGGAGCGCCGAAAAGGTGCCCGGATTTCGGTTTGGCCACGGACGGTGACAATTTCACGCACGGCGGCGGTTCGGATAGCGAACAATTCCTTTGCCGATAGTCGAACGTGTCCTTTGGCAACACCCACCTGACCGCTGTCGAACCACCGCGGTCGGGCTCGCTCGTACGGTCCTCACCCGCCTTTGGATCGTCCGGCGGACCCGGCTTCCCCCCGGACGCCGCAGGGCCCGCCACTCCAGTCGAGGTGCTGGAGCGGCGGGCCCTCGGTGTGGCTTCGCGGGCGGGTTCGGGCGCGGCCGCGGCGCGGGCTCAGCGGTAGGAGTTGGCCCACAGCAGCAGGCACACGAAGACGAAGAACACCACGATGCCGCTGGTCGCCCAGGGGATGTGGATCCTGGGTCGGAGCTTGCGCACGGCGATGACGAGCAGCACCACCAGCAGCCCCATCACGATGAGGCCGTCCCACGATCCGCTCACGACCGGTCCCTTCGGGGTTCGGGGGTCCAACGGGGACTTACAGGCCCAGGCCCCGGCCCACGATCTCCTTCATGATCTCGGTGGTGCCACCGTAGATCGTCTGGACTCGGGTGTCCTGCCAGGCCCGCGCCACCGGGTATTCCATCATGTACCCGTACCCGCCGTGAAGCTGCAGGCACCGGTCCATCACCCGGTTGCACATCTCGGTGGTCCACCACTTGGCCATGGCGGCGTCCTCGACGGTCAGTTCACCCTTGTTGAGCAGCTCAACCGCCCGATCCACGTAGGTGCGACCCATGTCCACCTCGGTGGCCAACTCGGCCAGGACGAAACGGGTGTTCTGGAATCGCCCAATCGAGCGGCCGAAGGCGGTGCGCTCCCGGCAGTACTCGATGGTGTGCTGGAGCATGTAGTCGGCCGAGGCAACCGCGCAGGTGGCGATGGACAGCCGCTCCTGGGGCAGGTTCTGCAGCAGGTGGATGAAGCCCTGGCCCTCGGTGCCGATCAGGTTGGCGACCGGCACGCGTACGTTGTCGAAGAACAGCTCCGCGGTGTCCTGGGCCTTCATGCCGATCTTGTCGAGGTTGCGGCCCCGCTCGAAGCCGGCGGCGCCGCGCTCCACGGCGACCAGGGAGAAGCCCTGCGCTCCGGCCTCGGGGTCGGTCTGGCAGACCACGATGACCAGGTCGGCGTTGATGCCGTTGGTGATGAAGGTCTTGCTGCCGCTGATGACGAACTCGTCGCCGTCGCGCACGGCCGAGGTCTTGATCCCCTGGAGGTCGCTGCCGGTGCCGGGCTCGGTCATGGCGATCGCGGTGATGAGCTCGCCGCTGGCGAAGCCGGGCAGCCAGCGCTTCCTCTGCTCGTCGCTGGTCAGCCCCACCATGTAGGGCGCCATGACGTCGTTCTGCAGGGTGATGCCCAGGCCGCTGGCGTGGGCCCGGCAGATCTCCTCGTTGACGATCTGGTTGTACCGGTAGTCGTACAGCCCGGTGCCCCCGTACTCCTCGGGGACGCCGTGGCCGAGGAGGCCGACCTCACCGGCCTTCACCCACACCTCGCGGGGCACGATCCCGTCCTTCTCCCACTGGTCGTGGAAGGGAACGACGTCCCTCTTGAGGAACTCGGCCACCGATTCGCGGAAGAGGTCGTGGTCGGCGTCGAAGAGTTCCCGCTTCATGCTCTGCTCCGGAGGTGTCGGGGATCACTGTTGTTCCCACACGGTAACCGAATCACGTTCGGTTTTGAAGAGTGGGGGGCAAGCCGGGGCAAAGTTCCTGGCCGCTCGGGCGGTTCCTGCTGGTTTGGCGGAGTCCGGTTCCTAGGCTGGCCGGAGCAGGGTCGTGGAAGCAGCCGTGGAAGGCAGGAGGGCTGCGCAGAGTCGGGCGGCCCGCACCCCGGGAGGCGATTCGATGTCCCAGAGCACCGCCCAACAGCGTGAACGGAGTGAACAGGGCGGCGGTCGGATCGCGCTGATCATGACCGCCCTGATGCTCGCCGTGCTGCTCTCGGCGCTGGACCAGACCATCGTCTCCACCGCCCTGCCGACGATCGTCTCCGACCTCGGCGGTCTGAACCACCTGTCCTGGGTGATCACCGCCTACCTGCTGGCCGTCACCGCCAGCACTCCGCTCTGGGGCAAGCTCGGCGACCAGTTCGGCCGCAAGCGGCTGTTCCTGTGGTGCATCGCGATCTTCCTGCTGGGGTCGGTGCTGTGCGGGATGGCGCAGGACATGCTTCAGCTGGTCCTGGCCAGAGGGCTCCAGGGGATCGGCGGCGGTGGTCTCATGGTGCTGGCCTCGGCGATCATCGGCGACGTCGTCTCACCCCGGGAGCGCGGAAAGTACCAGGGGCTGTTCGGCGCGGTCTTCGGCGTATCCAGCGTGGCCGGGCCGCTGCTGGGCGGGCTGTTCGTGGACCACCTGTCCTGGCGGTGGGTGTTCTACGTGAATATTCCGCTGGGGCTGCTCGCCTTCGCCACCGTCCTGGCCGTGCTGCCTCGCAACGCCCCGGTCGGCCGCCAGAACATCGACTACGCGGGCATCGTCCTGCTCGCCGCCACCGCCGTCTGCCTCACCCTGGTGGCCTCCTGGGGCGGCGGCGTCTACGCATGGCTGTCCTGGCAGATCATCCTCCTGGCGGCGGCCGGTGTGGGCCTGGGCGTGAGTTGGTGGCTCACCGCCCGCCGGGCGAGCGATCCGGTGATGCCGCTCAGCCTCTTCCGCAACCCGACCATCGTGGTGGGCATGTCCATCGGCTTCTGCGTCGGGTTCGCGATGATGGGGTCGCTGGCGTTCCTGCCGCTGTTCCTGCAGGTCGTCCACGGGCTCTCGCCGACCGCCTCGGGCCTGCACCTGCTGCCGATGGTTCTGGGCATGCTCATCACCTCCATCAGCAGCGGCCGCCTGGTCACCCGGACCGGTCACTACAAGATCTATCCGGTGGCGGGGATGGCGCTCACCGCGATCGGCCTCTTCCTGATGTCGGGCATGGGCCCGGACAGCTCGCTGGTGGAGATGGGGGTCTACTTCTTCGTGCTGGGCGCCGGTCTGGGCCTGGTGATGCAGGTGGTGGTCCTGGTGGTGCAGAACGCCGCCTCCTACGACGACCTGGGTGTGGCGACCTCCTCGGCGACCTTCTTCCGCTCCATCGGCGGATCCTTCGGCACGGCGGTGTTCGGCGCGGTCTTCGCCGGGCAGCTCGCCTCGAACCTGGCCGCCCGGGCCGGGCAGACCGACCTGCCCACGGGGGTGGACGCGAGCTCGCTGGAGAGCGACCCGAGCGCCATCGACCGGCTGCCCCCGCAGGTGCAGGCGAGCTTCCTGGAGGCCTACGCCGACGCCATCGACATGGTGTTCCTGTGGGCGGTCCCGATCGCCGTCGTCGGGTTCGTGCTGGCGCTGTTCCTGCGCCAGGAGCGACTGCGCACCACGATCCGGACCCCGGACCTGGACGAGACGGTGGCCCCGGTGGCAGCGCCCAGCCGCAGCGCCATGGCGCAGGTGGAGCTCGAGGTCTACCAGGCCTGCGGGGCCGAGGGCGCCGAGACGATGTACGAGCGGCTGCGCGTGGCGGCCGGGCTGGAGGTCTCCACCGAGGCCTGCTGGGCGCTCAGCCATATCGGGGTCCGGGGGCCGATGAGGGTGGCCGAGCTGTCCGCGATGTCCGGGCTGGACGCCTCCCGCTGGGCGGACGTCCACCGGGAGCTGCTGGACGCGGGTTACCTGACCGGCGAGGACGAGCCGTGGGAGCTCAACTGGCGGGGCGAGGACGCCGTGCGCGGTCTGTACGAGTCGCAGCGGACGGCACTGCGTTCACTGCTCTCCGACTTCGGGCCGGACGAGCACCCGGACGTGGTCGAGGTCCTGGAGCGGGTCACCGGCACCACTCTGGGCGACGACAGCGACGCCGGGTGGCTGCACGACAACGGACACGACCACGTGCGCGACCGCGTGCGCGACCGCGAGCGTGACCACGAGCGTGGTTCTGAAGGGCGCTGGCCTGCGGGGGAGATGTGAGAACGGGGGCGGGGTCTTGCCAGGAAACCAAAACCGAATACAGTTCGGTTCATCAGGACGTCACCATTCACGCCCCTTGGAGGACCCAGTGGCTGAGGCCTACATCGTCGGTGCGGTACGCACCCCCGTCGGCACGAAGAAGGGTGCCCTGGCCGCCGTGCACCCGGCGGACCTGGGCGCGCACGTCCTCAGGGAGCTGGTCGAGCGCACCGGTGTCGACCCCGCCGCGGTCGAGGACGTCATCATGGGCGTGGTCAGCCAGGCCGGTCCGCAGGCCCTGGGCCTGGCCCGCACCGCGTGGCTGTCCGCCGGTCTGCCCGAGACCGTCCCCGGCGTCACCATCGACCGCCAGTGCGGTTCCTCGCAGCAGTCCATCCACTTCGCCGCCCAGGGCGTCATGTCCGGCACCCAGGACCTGGTCGTGGCGACCGGGGTGGAGAACATGGGCATGGTCCCCATGGGCGCCAACGTCCAGTTCGCCATCGACAACGACCTTCCGCTGTACGGCGAGGGCTGGATCGAGCGCTACGGCTTCCAGGAGATCTCCCAGTTCCGCGGCGCCCAGCTCATGTGTGAGAAGTGGGGCTACAAGCGCGAACGGCTGGAGGAGTTCGCGCTGGAGAGCCACAGGCGCGCCGCCGCCGCGCAGGAGGCCGGTTACTTCGACTCCCAGATCGCCCCGATCGCCGGGGTGAGCAGGGACGAGGGCGTCCGCCCGGACACCACCATGGAGAAGATGGCCGGGCTCAAGCCGCTGCGCGAGGGCTGGGAGCTCACCGCCGCGATCGCCAGCCAGATCTCCGTCGGCGCCGGTGCGCTGCTCATCGCCTCCGAGAAGGCCGTGGAGCGGCACAACCTGACCCCGCTCGCCCGCGTCGTCCAGCTGTCGCTGGTCGGCGACGACCCGGTCTACATGCTCACCGCCCCCATCCCGGCGACCAAGATCGCCCTGGAGAAGGCGGGCCTGAGCATCGACGACATCGACGTCACCGAGATCAACGAGGCCTTCGCCCCGGTCCCGATGTCGTGGATCGACGAGCTCGGCGCCGACCCGGCCAAGGTCAACCCGAACGGCGGCGCCATCGCCCTGGGCCACCCGCTGGGCGCGACCGGCTCCGTGCTGATGACCAAGCTGGTCAACGAGCTCCACCGCACCGGCGGCCGCTACGGCCTCCAGACCATGTGCGAGGGCGGCGGCCAGGCCAACGTCACCATCATCGAACGCGTCTGATCCCAGTCGCCGAACGACGGGCCGCGCACCGACCAGGTGCGCGGCCCATTCGTCGTTTCACGCCCCCGGACCAGCGGGTTTACCTAGGAGGGCTCCACGGAAGAGCTCACGCTGGAGCTCGACGACCAGCTGATGTCACGCATGCGGTGCTCAGCCGACCGTCGTGGCCTCAGCCTCAACGGGTACGTGACCTGGGTAGTGCGGGTGGCCGTCGGAGCCGAGCCGAGCGCTGACGAAGACCAGGAGCTCCGCGCCCGCCTCGCCGAGGCCGGGCTGTTGGGTTGACCTGACGTGCCGCCGATGTTCTCGGCGTCGTTGGAGTCTTCCCGAAGTAATACCTCGAAAGTATTACTCTGGACCCATGAGAATCACTGAGAAGGGTCAGGTCACCATCCCCGTTGAGGTGCGTAGAAAGCTTGGCCTCAACCCGGGAGACGAAGTCGAGTTCGTCCTTGAAGGCAATGGGGCCCGTGTGGTCCGAGCGGCAACTGTTCCCTCACGGGGTAAGCGCCTGGTCGAGCGCCTGCGTGGGAAAGCCACGACCACTATGACCACGGACGAGATCATGGCGTTGACCAGGGGAGACGATGACGACTGTTGAGGTCGGTAGGTCCTGCCTGGAAAGTGCCAAGTCGATGTCCCCTTCGACACTGGTTGACACCAACGTGCTTCTCGACGTCTTCACGCGTGACCCCACCTGGGCGGGTTGGTCCGAACAAGCCCTTGCCGAAGCAGCTGACCAGGGGCCCCTGGTGATCAATCCGATCATCTACGCCGAGGTTTCCGTTGGATTCGATCGGATCGAGGAGCTGGACCTGGAGTTGGCGGGCGACTTCGTTCGGTCGGACCTCCCCTGGGAGGCTGCCTTCCTGGCGGGGAAGTGCCATCTGCGTTACCGAAAGCAGGGCGGGACGAAGCATGCTCCGCTCCCAGACCTCTATATCGGTGCACATGCGGCGATCGAGGGCCACCAGCTCCTCACCAGGGATGCTCGACGGTTCCGAACCTACTTCCCTTCGGTCAAGCTCATCTCTCCGAATTAACGGCGCAGGCCCTCGCCGCCGATGCCGTTCTCCAGGCCGAGCCAGGCGGCCATCTCCTTCAGCTGCTCGACGAGCTCGGGCATGGTGTCGGCCGGAGCGTCCTCCTCCAGGGTGACCTGGCGGGCGAGCAGGGTGCCCGAGGCGCGGTCCGCCTTGAGGTCGACGCGGGCGACCAGGTCCTCGCCGAGCAGGAACGGCAGCACGTAGTAGCCGTGCACGCGCTTGGCGGCGGGCACGTAGATCTCCAGGCGGTACCGGAAGCCGAACAGCTCCTCGGCGCGCTCGCGCGTCCACACCAGGGAGTCGAAGGGGCTCAGCAGGGCGCGGGCGTCCACCTTGCGGGGCACGCGGGCGTCCTTGTGCAGGTAGGCCGGGCGGTGCCAGCCGCGCACGGTGACCGGGACGAGTTCGCCGGAGTCCACGAGGTCACTGACCGCTGCGCGGGACTCGGTGCCCTTGAGTCGGAAGTAGTCGCGCAGGTCGGGTTCGGTGGCGATCCCGTGGGCGCGGGCGGCGATGGCCACCAGCTCCCGGTGGGCCTCTTCCGGTGCGGGGTGGGGCAGTGCGTGGACGTCGGCGGGCAGGACGCGTTCGGGAAGGTCGTAGCGGCGCTCGAACTGGGTGTTGCGGCCGTTGGAGGTGAGGTCGCCGATCCAGAACAGGTACTCCAGGCACTTCTTGACCTCGGACCAGTTCCAGCCCCAGTGGTCCTTGGCCCTGGGCAGGTCGTGGGCCAGGGCGGCCTCGACCTCGCGGGCGGTGGCCGGGCCGATCCGGGCCACCTCCTCGTGCGCCGCCTTGACCAGCTCGGGGCTGTTCTCGCGGACGCTGTTCATCCACCCCACGCGTTCCTGGGCTCGGTTGCGCTCCATCCGGTGCCGCATGAGGCGGTGTGTGGCGGGCGGAACCAGGCTCGCCTCGTGCGCCCAGCACTCGACCAGCCGGGCCGGGCTGGCGCCCGCGGCGGTGGTGGTGGCCCGGTCCAGCAGGGCGGGGGAGTAGCCGCCCAGGCGGGCGAACACCGGGAGGTACTGGCTGCGGGCCAGCACGTTCACGCTGTCGATCTGGAGCAGCCCCACCCGGCGCACGACCCGGGCCAGGTGGCTGAGGGTGGGTTCGCCGGTGGGTCTGGGGTCCTGGAAACCCTGGGCGGCCAGGGCGATCCGGCGGGCCTGGGACAGGGAGAACTCCGCGTCGCGGCGGGGGTGCGGTGCAGCCATCTGATCACCGTAGCCCCCGCCGACGACATTTTTCGGAGCGCGTCCGTCGTGAGGGCTCAGCCCATGCGGCGGTGCTGGTTCTCCTCCTTGGACGGGCCGGGCGCGGCCGGGGCGATCAGCGGCCCGGGCAGGGACGGGTCGAGCACGCCCTCCTCCAACCAGGTGTAGGAGTCGTCCATCAGGCGGCGGGCGAGTTTGCCGTCCAGGTCGTCGGTGTTGGACCACAGCCCTTCGAAGAGGGTGTGGATCCGTAGCCGGGCCTGGTGGCAGAACACGTCGGCCAGCTCCTGCGGGGTGGTGCCGCGTTCGGGGTGGGCGTCCGCGTCGGCCTGGGCGCGCACGATGACGGCGGTCATCGCGAACAGTTCGGCGCCGATGTCCACCACGCGCCCCAGGAAGCCCTGCTTGACCTCCATCTTCCCCTGCCAGAGCGACATCGCGTAGAAGGTGGCCCGGGCCAGCTTGCGCGAGGTGCGCTCCACGAAACGCAGGTGGGCGGCGAGCGGACCGAACTCCGCGAAGGCCGACGGCACCTGGCCCTGGCCGACCACCAGGGTCGGCAGCCACCTGGCGTAGAACCCGCTCGCCCTGGCCAGCGCCCGCGCCTTGTCGGAGCGGTCGGCTTCGGGGTCGATGATGTCCCCGGCCACGGACAGGTGCGCGTCCACCGCCTCACGGGCGATCAGGAGATGCATGATCTCCGAACTTCCCTCGAAGATTCTGTTGATGCGCAGGTCACGGAGCATCTGTTCGGCGGGCACTCCGCGCTCGCCGCGCGCGGCCAGGGAGTCGGCGGTCTCGAAACCGCGACCGCCGCGGACCTGGACGAGTTCGTCGGCGATCGTGTACGCCATCTCCGAGGCCCACAGCTTGGCGATGGCCGCCTCGATGCGGATGTCGTGGCGCTTGTCGTCGGCCATCTGACTGGACAGGTCCAGCATGGCCTCCATGGCGTAGGTGGTGGCGGCGATGAAGGACAGCTTCTTGGCCACCTCCTCGTGCCTGCCGACCGGGCGGCCCCACTGGACGCGTTCGCGCGCCCACTCACGGGCGACCCTGGTGGCCCACTTGCCCGCGCTCGCGCACAGAGCGGGCAGGGACAGGCGGCCGGTGTTGAGGGTGGCCAGGGCGATGCGCAGTCCGTGCCCCTCCCCGCCGATCCGGTTGGTGGCGGGCACGCGCACCCGGTGCAGGCGGGTGACGCCGTTCTCCAGCCCCTTGAGCCCCATGAAGCGGTTGCGGTGCTCCACGGTGATCCCGGGGGAACCGCCCTCGACGACGAACGCCGTGATGCCGCCGCGGTGGCCGGGGCTCTCGGGCACGCGCGCCATCACGACGAGGAGTTCGGCGACCACGCCGTTGGTGGTCCACAGCTTGACCCCGTCCAGCACGTACTCCGAGCCGTCCTCGGTGGGCGTGGCCGTGGCGTGTAGCCGCGCCGGGTCGCTGCCGACGTCGGGTTCGGTGAGCAGGAAGGCGCTGATGGCGCCCGCGGCGCAGCGGGGTAGGAACTCCCGCTTCTGCTCGTCGGTGCCGAACATGGAGACCGGCTGCGGGACACCGATGGACTGGTGGGCGGAGAGCAGGGCGCCGATCGCGGGCGAGACGGAGCCGACCAGCATCAGGGCGCGGTTGTAGTAGACCTGTGTGAGGCCGAGTCCGCCGTACTCGCTGGAGATCTTCATCCCGAACGCGCCGACGTCGCGCAGGGCTGCGACGGTCTCGTCTGGGATGCGTTCCTCGCGCTCGATCCGCTGGGGGTCGATGCCCTCGCACACCTTCCTGAGCTTGGCGAGGAAGGCCTCGCCGCGTCGGCGCGCGGAGGTCTCGGGTCGCGGGAAGGGGTGGACCAGGTCCAGACGCAGGCGGCCCAGGTACAGCTCCTTGGCGAAGCTGGGCTGACTCCAACCGCTCTCTCGGGCCTGTTCGGCCACCTGACGAGCCCGGCGCTCGTCGACCTCGGGCCGCTTGGACCCGGGGACCTCGGGTTGGTTGACCTCGGGTCGGGCGCCGGGTTGGGGTTCGACCGTCGACATGGGCGTACTCACCTCACTGAGGGAAGGGTCGATGTGGTCTGAGTCACAGCCCTACCCCGGGGTGGTGGATCTGACTCGTGGTGGATCTGACTCTTGGGCGCGCCGAGGAGCTGGTGGGCTCTTCGCGCCTGGCGCCTCCTGCCTGCCTGAGCGGTGTGCTCTCCCAGCGCGGCAAAGCCCCAGTTCATGGGCCTGGAGGTAACTTTCTGCCCGCTTTGCGACAAAAACCTTGCGCGCAATGCGAACCGTTTGCACGGGTTGGCCGTCCAACGGGGCGCGACGGAAACCAACCGAGCATGTGCCGGGAGTCGCCCAAGCCCCGGTGCGGAGGACGGCCGCACCGGGGCTACTTCACGCGTCCGCACCTGTTCACCCCGTGTGTTCGGTGGTCCACCGGTGTGTTGCTCCAGGTCCGACCAGCCCGTCGCCGCGATCCTCTAGCCTTTGGCTGTGCGTATCGCGACATGGAATGTGAACAGCAGCCGCGCCAGGGCCGAGCGGATCGGCGACTGGTTGGACCGGAGCGACGTCGACGTCCTCGCCATGCAGGAGACCAAGGCCCGCGACCACCAGTTCCCCGAGTCGGTTTTCACCGACCGCGGGTACGAGGTCGCCCACCACGGCCTCTCCCAGTGGAACGGGGTCGCGATCGCCTCGCGGGTGGGGCTGGAGGACGTCCGGATCGGCTTCCCCGGGCAGCCCGGCTTCGGTGAGCCGGAGGAGCGCGAGGCCCGCGCCATCGCGGCCACCTGCGGCGGCGTCCAGGTGTGGAGCCTGTACGTGCCCAACGGCCGTGAGGTCGACCACCCCCACTACGCCTACAAGCTCCGCTGGCTGGAGGCCCTGCGCGAGGGGGGCGCCGCACGCCTGGCCGAGGACCCCGAAGCGCAGATCGCCTACGTCGGCGACTTCAACATCGCGCCGCAGGACGACGACGTCTGGGACATGGCCGCCTTCGAGGGGCTGACCCACGTCACCGAACCCGAGCGGGCCGCCTTCGCCAAGCTGGTGGACGCGGGCTTCGCCGAGGTGGTGCGCGAGTACACCCCCGGACCCGGCGTGTACACGTACTGGGACTACAAGGGGCTGGCCTTCCCCAAGCGCAAGGGCATGCGCATCGACTTCGTGCTCGCCTCGCCCGCGCTGCGGGCCAGGGTGACCGGAGCGAGCATCGACCGCGAGGAGCGCAAGGGCAAGGGCGCCTCCGACCACGCCCCGGTGATCGTCGCCCTCGACGGTGCCGACAGCCAGCCGGTCGACCGGCCCCAATCCAAGAAGTGATCCGGTCCAAGTAGTGGCCCGGCCCGAGAAGTGACCCGGCCGTAGAGCCAGAGAACCCGACTCGTGACCCGGTCGAAGACCCGGGAAACCCCGAGCAGTGAACAGCGAAGTGAGTAACGAAGTGAGCTCCGCAGCACCGCGTCTCGCCGTATTCGGCAGCGTCAACATGGACCTGGTGGCCTACGTGGACGAGGTGCCCGGCGGCGGCGAGACCGTCACCGGCACCGACTTCCGGCAGGTCCCCGGCGGCAAGGGCGCCAACCAGGCGGTGGCGGCCGCGCGGGCCGGGGCCGACGTGACCTTCCTCGGGGCGGTCGGCGACGACGCCTTCGGCACCGAACTGCGCGCCAACCTGGTGGCCGACGGGATCGACGCCTCCGGGCTGCGCACGGTCCCCGGGGTGTCCGGGGTCGCGCACATCGTCGTGGACGGTCGCGGCGGCAACCGCATCATCGTCGTCCCCGGGGCCAACGGCGAGGCCGGGGTCGCCGAGGGCGACGAGGCGCTGGTGGCCGGGTCCGCGGCGCTGCTGCTCCAGCTGGAGCTGCCCATGCACGCGGTGGTCGCCGGGGCCCGCCTGGGTCGCGGGTTGGGCGTCCCGGTCTACCTGACGCCCGCCCCCGCGCGCGATCTCCCGGAGGAGCTGCTGGAGAACGTGGACGTCCTGGTGCCCAACCAGCACGAGGCAGCGGCGATCACCGGGCACACCGAGCCGTACGCCGCGCTGGCGTCGCTGCTGGAGAGGGTGCCCGAGGTACTGCTGACGCTGGGCGAGGACGGCTCGCTGTACGGGCGCCGCGGTGAGGAGCCGGTGCGTGTTCCGGCGCTTCGCGTGGAAGCGGTGGACACCACCGCGGCCGGGGACACCTTCTGCGGTTCGTTCGCGGTGGCCCGGGCGGAGGGCCGGTCGGCGCGGGAGGCGATGGAGTTCGCCGCGGCGGCGGCCGCGATCTCCGTGGGACGGCACGGAGCCAGCTCCTCGATGGCCTCGCGGGAGGAGGTCGAGGCCCTGCTCAAGGGCTGATGCGGTTGTCCCCAGCGGCTGAGGTACCTGTGCTCCGCGGCTGAGGTGGCCGTGCGGGTGGTTCCCGCCGGTGGCCCTGCCGACGGACCGGAGGATCGGGCACATGCCCCGACCCGTGTGATCAGGGGGTGTGCCCGATCTGTTTGAGGAAGGGCGCGGGGTCCTGGTTCTGTAGGCGCACCTCCAGCACGATGTCCACGGTGTCGCCCACGACCCGCCCGCCCCAGGGCGTCGATCCGCCGTCGCCGACCCCGAAGTCGGACAGGCTGATCCGGGTGGTGGCGGAGAAGTAGTGGCCGTGGGTGTCGTCGGGGGAGCCGAGGTCGGGGGCGTCGCCCACCCACTCCGAACTCAGGCTGACCGGGACCTGCCTGCCGCGAATCTCGAGGTCGCCGCGCAGGCGGAAGGAGTCGTGCCGTCTGGTCTGCTCTAAACCGGTGGAGGTGAAGCGGATCTGCGGGTGCTGGCGCACGTCCAGGAAGTCGGGGGAGCGCAGGTGCGCGTCGCGCGCGTTGACCCCGGTGTTGACGCTGGTGGCGTCGATCGCGACGGATACCGAGGACCTGGCTGGGTCCTCCGCCACCCGGACCTGCCCCTCGGCCTGGCCGAAGGTGCCCTGAACCCGGCCGAAGCGCAGGTAGTGGGCGACGAAGATCAGGCTGGAGTGCAACGGGTCGAGGTGCCAGGTACCGGGGCCCGGGCTGAACTCCGCGGGGGTGGATGTCATAGGTGAAAACTCCCTTTATGTCCTGTATGCGGCAAACGTCCACACACTTTAGGTCTGATGCGCCACCGGAACCCCGAGTTCCGGCCTGACCTGCGCAGAGACATTCGACTCGGGCTTTTCGGGAAGGTGCTCGAACCGCCTCCGACAAGGCAGATCGGCCTATTCATGTGTGCTGTCCGAGCTGCTTCGGCGACCCCGCCCGCGGCCGGTTCCGGCCATCGGGGGAGCGGGGTTCCGGCCGCCCTCCGCGCACACGAGCCGCGCATACGACAGGAGGGCCGGGGCGCTGGGCCCCGACCCTCCTTCGTCTGCTCCGGATACCGCTGCCTACGGCTACATGTACTCGGGCGACTCCACGCCGAGCAGCTCCAGCCCCTGGACCAGCACGCGCAGTGCCACGGAGACCAGCGCCAGCCGCGACTCGCGCTCGGCCTCGGTCCCGGCGGTCAGCACCGGGCAGTGCTCGTAGAACGCCGTGAGGTTCTGCGCCAGCTCGAACAGGTACGTGGACAGGCGGTGCGGCTGGAGGTGGTCGCCGACCTGCTCCACCACCGCGCCGAAGCCCAGCAGCTTGAGCGCGAGGTCGCGCTCGGCGCCCTCGGCCACGCTGATCCGCCCGTCGAACGCCTGCGGGTCCACCCCGCCCTTGCGGAAGATGGAGCGGATCCGGGCCTGCGCGTACTGCAGGTACGGGCCCGTGTTGCCGGTCAGCGCCAGCATGCGGTCGAAGTCGAACACGTACTCGGTGTCGTGCGAGACCGACAGGTCCGCGTACTTCACCGCGCCGATGCCGACCTTGTAGGCGATCTCCGCCTGCTGCTCGGCGTCGAGGTCGGGGCGGTTCTGCGCGACCACGGCCGCTGCCCGCTCGATCGCCTCGTCCAGCAGCTGCATGAGCCGGACCGGCTGGCCGCTGCGGGTACGCAGGATCTTGCCGTCCGGGCCCAACACGTTGCCGATCTGCACGTGCGTGGTCTCGACGCTGTCCGGCAGCCAGCCGGCCTTGCGGGCGGTGGCCCACACCATCTTGAAGTGCATGGCCTGCGGGGCGCCGACCACGTACAGGACGCGGTCGGCCTTGAGGTCGTCCACCCGGTAGCGCACGGTCGCCAGGTCCGTGGTGGCGTAGCCGTAGCCGCCGTCACTCTTGCGGATGATCAGCGGCACCGGCTTGTCCTCGCGGCCGGTGAAGCCCTCCAGGAACACGCACAGCGCGCCGTCGCTGACCTCGGCGATGCCCTTGGCCTCGAGCTCGTCGCAGACGTCGGCGAGCACCGCGTTGTAGCTGCTCTCCCCGGCGAGGTCGTCGTCGGTGAGGGTGACGCCGAGCTTGGTGTAGACCTTGTTGAAGTAGACCTTGGAAAGACCCACCAGCTTGCGCCACAGGCGCAGTGTCTCCCCGTCGCCGCCCTGGAGGGCGACCACCCGGCGGCGCGCGCGGGCGGCGAACTCGTCCTCGCCCTCGCCGGAGGAGTCGAACTTGGTCCGGGCCGCCTGGTAGAAGGCGTTGGGGTCGGTGGTGAGCAGGTCGGCGTCGGCGGACTCCTCACCGACCTCCAGCAGGTGCTCGATGAGCATGCCGAAGGGGGTGCCCCAGTCACCGATGTGGTTCTGTCGGATGACGTTGTGGCCCAGGAACTCCAGGGTCCGCGCCAGGGAGTCGCCGACCACGGTGGTGCGCAGGTGCCCGACGTGCATCTCCTTGGCCACGTTGGGCGCGGAGTAGTCGAGCGGGATGTTCAGGCGCTCCTGGAGCGGCACACCCACGCGGGGGTCGTCGAGGAGCTGACGGGTCTGCTCGGCGATCCAGTCCTCGCGGAGCGTGAGGTTGATGAAGCCCGGCCCGCTGACCTCGACGTCGCGGCAGACGTCGGACACGTCGAGGTGCTCCATGATCGCCGCGGAGACCTCGCGGGGCTTTCGGCCCAGGCGCTTGGCGAGCGCGAGTGCGGCGTTCGCCTGGTAGTCAGCGAACTGGGACGGGCGGATGACGGGGTCGGTGTCGGCGTACTCGGGGCCGAAGGCGGCGCCGAGAGCGGACTGGACCCGTCGCGAGAGTACTTCCTGCGGGTCGGCCATACCCCTAAGCCTACCGACCGGGCATGCCCTTCCCGACAGCTGGCAAACAGGTCACACGGTCCCTGTGGAGCGCGGGGGACGCCGGATACGCTCCCCGCATGAACCACCGGACGAGTGAACCCAATGACCCGAAGAACGAGCCGCGGGGCGGGCTGTGGGACCCGGCGGCCCCGGGCGTGCTGCGCCTGCCCTCGGGGCGGCTGGTCCGCGGCCGGGGCCTGGGCTACCCGCTCCCGGCGGGGCCGCACCCGGAGTTCGGGCTGTACCTGCTGGACCACGCGCCGCCGACCCTCAGCTGGACCAACCACTGGGTGCCCTGGGAGGACTTCGGGCTGCCCACCGATGACGCGCAGGCTCTGGCGCGCTTCCGGGAGGCACTGGAACGGGCGGGCCGGGAACGGGTGGAGCTGGCCTGCCTGGGCGGGCGGGGCAGGACCGGGACCGCCCTGTCCTGCCTGGCGGTGCTCGACGGGGTCCCGCCGGAGGAGGCGGTGGCCTACGTGCGCGAACACTACTCCCCGCACGCGGTGGAGACCCCGGAACAGGAGGCCTACGTGCGGCGCTTCGAGCCCTGACAGATGACTCGGCGCACGGGTCAGCGGTCCTCGGTGCGCCGGTGCAGCCAGTGGGGGGAGCGGTGCGGCACCCGGCGGCGGATCTGTTCTCCTATCCGACCGCCCGACAGGTCGTGGGCGAGCTGGCAGGCGTGCGCGACGCCCTCGGGATGGCTGTCGCCGTGGGCGATGACCACCGTGCCGTTGAGGCCCAGCAGGGCCGCACCACCGTAGGTCTCGCTGTCGAAGCGCTCCCGGAGCTTGCGCAGGGCGCCGCGCTGGAGCATCGCCCCCGCCTTGGCCATGGTGGAGGAGGTGAGCGCCTCCTTCACGGCGTTCAGGGTGAAGGCTGCGGTCCCCTCGATGGTCTTGAGCGCCACGTTGCCGCTGTGGCCGTCGGTGACCACCACGTCGACCTTCCCCCGGAAAAGGTCGTGGCCCTCGATGTTGCCGCGGAAGTCCATGGTCTCCGAGCCCTCCGCCAGGGCGGCCAGCATCTCGCTGGCCCTGCGGACGAGCTTGTTGCCCTTGCCCGGCTCCGAACCGATGTTGAGCACGCCCACGCGGGGCCGTTCGACCCCGAAGGCGGTCTGCGAGTAGGCGCAGCCCAGGTGCGCGAACTGGACCAGCATCTCCGGCTTGGCGTCGGCGTTGGCCCCCGCGTCCACCATGATCGTCGGCACCGGTTCGGTGGGAAGGGTCACCGCCAGAGCCGGGCGCAGTACACCCGGCTGGGTGCGCAGCCGCACCGTGGAGGTGGCCACGATCCCGCCGGTGGAGCCCGCGGACACCAGGGCGTGCGCGTCGCCCCGGCGGATCAGCCGGCAGGCCACCGCGGCGCTGGAGCGGGGCCGCCGCCAGCTGGCCAGCGCCCCCTCGTGCATCGCGATGTCGTCCTCGGCGTGCACCACCGGGATGTCGCGCAGGGCGCCCTCCTCGGCGAGCATGGCGGCGATCTCGGTCCGCCGCCCCACGAGCAGGACCCGCAGGCCCAGGTCGCGCACGGCCATGACGGCGCCGCGCACGATCTCGCGGGGCGCGTTGTCTCCGCCCATGGCGTCCACCGCGATGATCGGCGGTGGCGTACGCGGGACCGGGGAGTCCGCGTCGGTTGTGCCAGTCACAGCTTCCTCACACGGTCGGTTGGTGTTCGGCGGGCGGGTAGTGTGTGCCGTTCGCGCAGCTCGGTACGGGTCGGTGCCACGGGTGCCAGCACGGTTTCGCGGCAGGGGTGAGCACGCCCTCAGGGGCTGTGCGGGTGGTGTGGTGACACGCTATCGGGTCGTCCTCGCTCCGCCTGCGGACGGCACCTTCGCGCACCCATGCGAGGATACTTCCAGTATGTCCAGGTCAGGGCTGGATATTGCGCAGAGTGGGTACAAATCCCCTAGTCGGGGTATATCCGCTCGCTGGCTCGGTCACTGGCAACACTCCGAGCACAGCTGATAACCGAATTTCATCCCACGGTGGTCTCCCCGGTACCCGTATGCCGGAACCACCGGTTCAGGGCTGCCCTCCTTCACCATGGAGGGCCCCTGTTCAACCGCAGGAGAGGAGAGGCGTGAGCGTTACGCCAGACGTGGCACAGTCCCCGTCCGCCGGACGTCGGTTTCGTGCCTACACGACGAAACACCTTGACGAGCTCACGGCGCGAGCCGGTCTCGCCGCCGACGAGCAGCTCGCGGTCAAGGCGGTCGCCAATGTGCTTCCGTTCCGCGTCAACAGCTACGTCATCGACGAGCTGATCGACTGGGATGCCGCTCCGGACGATCCGATCTACCGCCTCGTCTTCCCGCAGGCCGACATGCTGCCGCAGGACGACGTCGCCAGGATCGCCGACCTGATCAGCTCGGGCGCCGGTCGCAAGGAGCTCAACGAGGCCGCCAACCAGGTCCGGGCCAAGCTCAACCCGCACCCGGCCGGCCAGATGGACCTCAACGTGCCCACCACGGGCAACGAGGAGCCCATCCCGGGGATCCAGCACAAGTACAAGGAGACGGTGCTCTTCTTCCCGAAGCAGGGGCAGACGTGTCACGCGTACTGCACCTACTGCTTCCGCTGGGCGCAGTTCGTCGGCGACGCCGACCTGAAGTTCGCGTCCGGTGAGATCGACCAGATGGTCGAGTACGTGCGCTCGCACCCCGAGGTCACCAGTGTCCTGTTCACCGGTGGCGACCCGATGATCATGGGTGAGGGGGTCATCTCCCGCTACATCGAGCCGCTGCTGGAGATCGAGCACCTCGAGGCGATCCGGATCGGGACCAAGGCGCTGGCCTACTGGCCGCAGCGCTTCACCACCGACCCGGACGCGGACGACACGCTCCGCCTGTTCGAGAAGGTCGTGGCTTCGGGCAAGAACCTCGCGTTCATGGCCCACTTCTCGCACCCCAACGAGATGAAGCCCGAGCTCGTGCAGGAGGCCGTGCGCCGGATCCGCGCCACGGGGGCGGTCATCCGCACCCAGGCCCCGCTGATCCGCACGATCAACGACGACTCGGCCACGTGGGAGGACATGTGGCGGACGCACCTGCGCCACGGCATGGTGCCCTACTACATGTTCGTCGAGCGTGACACCGGCCCGCAGGACTACTTCGCGGTGCCGCTGGCCGAGGCGTACGACATCTTCCGCGGTGCCTACACGAAGGTCTCGGGCCTGGCCCGGACCGTGCGCGGCCCGTCGATGTCGGCGACCCCGGGCAAGGTGTGCGTGGACGGTGTGACGGAGGTCTTGGGAGAGAAGGTCTTCGTCCTGCACTTCATCCAGGCGCGCGACCCGGAGCTGGTCGGCAAGCCCTTCTTCGCCAAGTACGACGAGAAGGCCGCCTGGTTGTTCGACCTCAAGCCCGCCCTCGGCGCCACTCACTTCCCGTGGGAGCAGGCCCCGGTCGGCACCAACGGCCTGGTCGACCCCACCCGCCTCTAGCGCGCTGGCGGGGTAGCCGAACAGTCAGGCCGCGAAGGCGGTAGTGAGGCTGTGCGGCGGTAGCACACGGAGCCCGGCACCTGGTAGGTGCCGGGCTCCGTTCGTGTCCGCGCCGTGGACGGAAACACAGCCGCCACGGGACGGGGTCGACCGCGCGGCTGACGGCGCGGACACGTTTCCTGGGCTGGTCTGCCGGTGGGGGAAGAGGTGCCCAGGGCGGGGGATTCCGGGGAGGGTCTGGGGTGTGGGATCCGTGGTCCGGATCCCGGGGTGTCGGATCCGGGGGAGCCGGGTCAGTCGATGAGTGCGTCGAACTCGCCGGTCTTGGCGCCTCGGACGAACGCCCTGATCTCCGCGGGCGTGTAGACCAGTGCGGGGCCCTCGGGGTCCCGGGAGTTGCGGACGGCGATGTCGCCGCCGGGGAGCTCCGCTACCTCCACGCAGTTCCCGTCCGGGTTACTCCAACTGCTCTTGGTCCATACGACCTTCAACCGGTCCGCGGGGACGCCGTTGTAGATCGGGTGCATCCTCAACCTCCTGGAACATCGGGGACTCGTGAGCGGGGTGTCCACAGCGGCTCCGGTACGCCGTGCTCGTAGGGTCGGACCACCCTGACCGCCGTCCGCCCTGTCCCAGGACGGACGGGCTTTCGGGGGCAGTCCGTTCGTCCCCGTGCGAGCCCAAAGCGTAGTACATGCACGTGCATACGTGATTGCATCGGTAAGTGCCTCTACGTCACCTGGGGTCGGGGCGATGGTGGAACCGCATGTCACGCCTAACGTGCCGGATCCCTCGATGGTTCGGTGTTCCAGGATCGTTGCCCACTCGTGGCCGAAGGCGGACATGAGAATGACCCCGCGGGTACGCAGGGCGTTCGCGGGGCCGCTCAGGGTATGCGGTGGGGGCGTGGTCCGGGCCTGACCGAACCGGGGGGATCGTGTGTGGGGGCGGAGTGGGGTGGGGCGTGCCGCAGGGTGTGCTCAGCCGCCGTAGTGCTTGCGGAAGCGCTCGAGGATCTCCGTGGTGGCGCTCGGCAGCGGCGCCTGGGTGGCGAGGTGGTCCATCGTCTGCGCGTAGCGGCTCGTGTCGTCGTACTTGTCGAAGTACAGCGCGCTGTTCAGCTGCTCCAGGTAGACCACGTCGGGCAGCTGGGGCGTGGGGAACCGCAGGATGCTGAAGGGGCCGCCCGCGGCCGGGTGGCCGCCCATGGCGAACGTCGCGATCTGGATCGTGATGTTGGGCCGGCGCGACATCTCCAGAAGGTACTCGATCTGCTCACGCATCACTTCGGCGTCCCCGTAGGGGCGGTGCAGGACCGCCTCGTCGATAACCGCCCACAGGCGCGGCGGCTCACTCCCGGGCCGGGTGAAACGCCGTTGCCGATGCATGCGCATGTTCACACGACTGGTCACGTCCTCCTCGGAGGTCGCGGTGCGGGAGAGCTGGATGACCGAGCGGGCGTACCCCTCGGTTTGGAGCAGGCCGGGTACGAACTGCACCTCGAAGGTCCGGATCACCGCCGCGGCCTCCTCCAGGCCCACGTAGACGCCGAACCACTGCGGCAGCACGTCACCGTACTTGTGCCACCACCCCTGGGCGTTGGCGCTGGAGATCATCCCGACCAGCGCCTCGCGCTGCTCAGGCTCCTCCACGCCGTACAGTTTCAGCAGGTCGTCCACGTCGCGGTGTTTGAAACTGACCTGGCCGAGCTCCATTCGGCTGATCTTGGCGTGGGAGGCGCGGATCGCGTATCCGGCGTCCTCCCGGGAAATGCCCTTCTCCTGGCGCAGGCGCCGCAGCTGGGTGCCGAGCAGAATGCGCAGCACGGTGGGACCACCACTGGAATTGGCCAGAAAATCCTGTGTGACCTGGTGGTTCGGCATTGGGTCGGCTGCCACTTCGCCTCCCTGGGAGTGGTTTTGGCGCGAGCGACCGCTCAGTATACCGATGTCGCTGTTCCGCGGCAGAGGGCGGATCGCGGATTTTCGGTCCCTCGCGAGTGACATGTCGGGAAACTCCGGAGATCGGGTCCGAATTCTTCGCCAGGGGGCCTACCGAAAGGTACACGGCGTCCTATAGTCTTGCGCGAAAGTCGATCTGCACGTGCATCTGTGGCTTGCGTATGTAAGGAACACGTGCGTGGGGCAGGGCGCGGCGGACGCCAAACGCGCGAACCGACATCACCCGTGAGGACCGTGATGAACGCAGAGCTGATGCCCTCGGAGCTGGACACCGGGGCATCCTGGGACCGCCCTTCCCGTGTGCGGGCCCCGGAAAGGACACGGTGCGGGTGGTGGAACCCGTCGCTCGGCCGGCTCGGGATCGGCGAGAGCGCGCGTACCCCCGGCGCCGCGGCCGCCGCCTACGGGGCGGTGCCGGACTCGGTCCGGTCGGCGCGTGAGTTCGGTGTCGCGAGCCTGTCCGCCTGGGGCATGCCGGATGTGGCGGAGAACCTGCGGCTGATCATCTCCGAACTGGTCGGGAACGCCTGCAGGCACGCGGTCGCCGACGACCTCCCCGCGTTGACCCGGGTCGCTCTCCAGCTCAGGCCGCTGCCCGAGCACGACGCCGTGGTGTGCATGGTCGCCGACCCCAGCCCGCACGGCCCGGTGCAGGTCGACGCACACCATTTCGCTGAGTCCGGACGCGGGCTCGGGCTGATCTCGGCCTTCAGCCGTGAATGGGGCTGGAACCCCCTGGAGGGGAACGGAAAGGTCGTCTGGGCGATGTGCGGTTCTGATCTGTTCTGACAGCGGCCCGTGCCCCGCAGAGAACGGACAGCACCAGTGCTTCGGGAGAGTGGTGCCGCCTGGCAAGCCGAGTAGGCTGTCAATGCATGTCGGTATTTGACCGGCGGCGGTAAGAAACCACCGGCCCCGAACACGGGAGTAAGGCGTGGCCGTACTGGATCCGGACCAGGAGCGCTTCCGGTGCGACGGCGTGTCCGTCGTGTACCTGAAGGGCGAGATCGACATCGCCACCGCCGAGGGCGTGTACGCCAGCCTGGCTTCGGCCGTGGTCGAGAACTGTACGGTCGTCGACCTGACCGCGGTGGACTTCATCGACGCTTCGGGGGTCAACGCCCTGGTGGGCGCGCTCCGGGTCGCCGCCGGAGTCCAGCACCACCTCCTGGTCGCGAGCCCGCCTCGGCAGCTGTGCCGGATCCTGGACGTCCTCGACCTGCACGGGTTACTACCCACCCACGCCGACGCCGAGACGGCCCGCGCCAGTCACACCGCCCACGCGATGCACTGAGCCGCCTGGGCCCACACACCACCGGGGGCCGCGCGCTCCGCGAACGCGAACGGGGCGTGCCGTCCGGGGTTCGACTCCCGCACAGCACGCCCCGCTCACCGAGGGAACGTGCCCCGACCTACTCCACGGTCACGCTCTTGGCGAGGTTGCGGGGCTGGTCGACGTCATTGCCCTTGGCCAGGGCCAGCTCGCACGCGAACACCTGCATGGGGATCGTCGAGACGATCGGCTGCAGCAGGGTCGGCACCGCCGGGATCTCGATGAGCACGTCCGAGTACGGGCGCACCGACTCGTCGCCCTCCTCGGCGATCACGATGGTGCGGGCGCCGCGGGCGCGCACCTCCTGGATGTTCGACACGATCTTGTCGTGCAGCACGCTGCGCCCCTTGGGCGAGGGCACCACGACGACCACCGGCAGACCGTCCTCGATCAGCGCGATCGGTCCGTGCTTGAGCTCACCGGCGGCGAACGCCTCGGCGTGCATGTACGCCAGCTCCTTGAGCTTGAGCGCACCCTCCATCGCCACCGGGTAACCCACGTGGCGGCCGAGGAACAGCACGGTGTCGGCGTCGGCCAGCGAGCGGGCCAGCTCCCGGACCGGCTCCACCGTGTCCAGGACCTTCTCGATCTGCTCGGGCATGGTGGCCAGCTGCGCGATCACGGCGTTGATCTCGTCGCCGAACTTCATCCCGCGCACCTGGGCCAGGTACAGGCCGATCAGGTAGCAGGCGGCCAGCTGGGTGAGGAAGGTCTTGGTGGCGGCCACCCCGACCTCCGGGCCGGCGTGCGTGTACAGCACGCCGTCGGACTCACGCGGGATGGTGGACCCGTTGACGTTGCAGATCGCCAGCACACGGGCGCGCTGCTCGCGGGCGTAGCGGACCGCCATCAGGGTGTCCATGCTCTCGCCGGACTGGGAGATGGCGATGACCAGGGTCTGCTGGTCCAGGATCGGGTCGCGGTAGCGGAACTCGCTGGCGACCTCCACCTCGCAGGGGATCCGGCACCAGTGCTCGATCGCGTACTTGGCGATCAGGCCCGCGTGGTAGGACGTGCCGCACGCGATGATCACGATCTTCTCGACCGACCGCAGCTCGGCGGGGGTCAGCCGCATCTCGTCCAGGGTGAGCTGGCCGTCGACGGAGACCCGGCCCAGGAGGGTGTCGGCGACAGCCTTGGGCTGCTCGACGATCTCCTTGAGCATGAAGTAGTCGAAGCCGTCCTTCTCCGCGGCGGAGGCGTCCCAGTCGACGTGGTACTCGTGCACGTCCACGGGGTTGCCGTCGTAGTCGGTGACGACCACGGAGTCGGCGCGCAGCTCCACGACCTGGTCCTGACCCAGCTCGACCGCCTCGCGGGTGTGGGCGATGAACGCCGCCACGTCGCTGGCCAGGAAGTTCTCGCCCTCGCCGCGGCCGACGACCAGCGGGGAGTTGCGGCGGGCCGCGACGACCAGCTCGGGGTCGTCGTTGGAGATGGCGACCAGCGTGAAGGCACCCTCAAGGCGCTTGCACACGGAGCGCATGGCCCCGGGGAGGTCACCGTCGCCGCGCCGCTCCAGCTCCTTGTTGAGCAGGTGGGAGGCGACCTCGGTGTCGGTCTCGGACAGGAACTTGCAGCCCTGCTCCTCCAGCTCCAGGCGGAGGGAGGCGAAGTTCTCGATGATGCCGTTGTGGACGATCGCCACCCGGTTGTCGTTGTCGACGTGGGGGTGGGCGTTCACGTCGTTGGGTGCACCGTGCGTGGCCCAACGGGTGTGGCCGATCCCCGCACCATCACCCTCGATGGGGCGCTCTTCCAGGGCCTGGCGCAGGTTGGCGAGCTTGCCCGCCCGCTTCTCGGAGCGCAGGGTTCCCTCACCCAGCACCGCGACACCCGCGGAGTCATATCCGCGGTACTCCAACCTTGCGAGGCCGTCCACGACAACCTCAAGCGCCGGTTGCGGCCCGACGTAGCCAACGATTCCGCACATGGCCGCCAGCGTAAGCGAAAAGATGTCCGGAATCGACCAACCAGTGGTGCATACCACTGGTCGTTTTCGCAGGTAACGGTATAGACCATTTGGTGTATTGGAGGTAGACCACGCAGGTGGGAGGGGTGGACCGGTCTCTGAGTGGAACCAGTCCTGGCCGTCCGAAGCCGGCCAAAAAACCTTTCGCGTCGGCGGGGTGAACGTGTGGTTTCGGGCACGTTCCAGTCCCAGGTCGGACAAGGGGGGACCGGCTGCCCGGAGTGGGGGCGCGGCTCGTCTAGTGTGGTCAACCGTGTCTCACGTGACGAAGAACGGCTTCTCCTCGCCGTACGTGGAACTGGACCGCGCGGCCTGGGCCGCCCTCCGGTCCTCCACGCCCCTGTCCTTGACCGAGGCCGACCTCAGTGACCTGCGGGGTACCAACGACCCCACCTCCCTAGAGGAGGTGCGCGACATCTACCTGCCCCTGTCCCGGCTGCTCAACCTGCACGTGGGCGCCACCCAGCAGCGCCACGCCGCGGTGCGCGCCTTCCTCGGCGAGTCCGACCGGCCCTCGCCGTTCATCATCGGTGTGGCGGGCAGCGTCGCCGTGGGCAAGTCCACCACGGCCCGCCTGCTGCGCTCCCTGCTCGCCCAGTGGCCCAACCACCCGGACGTCGAGCTGGTCAGTACGGACAACTTCCTCTACCCGAACGCGGTGCTCCAGTCCCGCGGCCTCATGCGCCGCAAGGGATTCCCGGAGAGCTACGACCGTCGCGCGCTCGTCCGCTTCGTCTCCGAGATGAAGGCCGGGGCGGACCGCCTGGACATCCCGGTCTACTCCCACCTGCACTACGACGTCGTCCCCGGCGAACGCCAGACCGTGCACCGCCCGGACATCCTCATCGTCGAGGGCATCAACGTCCTCCAGCCCGCCACCGCCGGGCGCCTGGCCGTCGCCGACTTCTTCGACTACTCCATCTACGTCGACGCCAAGGTCGAGAACATCCGCAACTGGTACCTCGACCGCTTCCGCGAACTCCGCCGCACCGCCTTCTCCGACCCCCGCTCCTACTTCCACCACATGGCGACCACCATCGAGGAGAACGACGCCCTGGAGTTCGCCGCCAACACCTGGCGCACCATCAACGAGGTCAACCTGGTGGAGAACATCCGCCCCACCCGCGGCCGCGCCACCCTGGTCCTCTTCAAGGGCGACGACCACCGGGTCAGCCGCGTCCGCCTCCGCAAGACCTGACCGATCCCGCTTCCGCGAGCGGGGCCGCGATCGGGGCGGGGATCGGAGCCGGCTCCGGGATCGGGGCCGGGCCCGCCGCTCCCCGGGCCGCGTGTCGTGGGGGTGGAGACTGCCGAGCCCCCGGTGGTGGAGTCGCCCAGGGCAGTGCGGGCGGGCCCCGTGGGGGCACGGGCGGGCCTCCCCCGGGCGAGAGCAGGCAGGGCGGGTGGGGCAGGCCGTGTGTGTGGGGCCGGTTTTCAGTGTGGGGGCGTGACACCCGAAACCCCTGTATCCCCGATGATCTTGCTACCAGGAGCAAGTTCGGCGCCGATTTCGCTTCTGGTAGCAAGATCATCTTTGAAACAGGAGCCGAAACCGGGCTCGGGGGCCTGGGGTCGCGGTTGTCGTTCCCAGGCAAGCGTGACCGGCCGCGACACGGCCAGGCGTTGCGCGCGGAGCGGTGGAGGGCACCGGCCGAAGCCCTCGACGACGAGCCACTGGTTCGGGAAGCGCCCGCGATCGTCGGCCGTCTCACGCCCAGTGCACTGTCGCACTCCGAGGCCGACCGGCCCGGCGAAGCATCATGACCGGGCGCCGGGAACACGCGGCACCCGCTGGTGACCCGGTCCCGTCCCTCATGGCGATCACGGAACGCGTCGCGGCCGCCCCGAGCGGTCCCCTCAGCAGGTTCGGCGCTCTCTCGTGCCCGACCTCGCCCGCGGGTTCGTGCTCCTGTTCATCGCCTTGTCGAACGTGTCCTGGTACCTCTACGGAGCGCCCACCTCCTCGGTCGCCGCTCACCGCACCGACGCGGAGGGGCTCGACGCCCTCTGGCAGACCCGGCCCGGCCGAGTCGCTGCTGCGTAAGGTCACCGGGAGGGGCAGGACCGGTACACGGGCACCGCGTGCCATCTGACGGCCCCGGGTCTCTCCCACCGCTGATCCTCGGGGCCCGGTGGAGAATGTTCCATCGCTGGGCTGCCCTTCGGGTAGGGTCGCAGATTCGGCACCACCGCCCTCCAGGGGCGTGGTGCGCGCTCATGGATCGGAACGAACCGGGCCTTCCAGGCGACCGGGGCGGGACCGCGCGCACGAGTGGAGCCTCTCCCTGTCCCGCCGAACCAGAGATCCTCCCATGACCACGATCGATCCCGCACCCCTGCCCGCCGACCCCGAACTCCTCGCCGAACGCGAAGCCCTGCATGCGGCTCGAACGGCACTGCGCCGTATGCGCGAGGAGGTCGACGCCACCGAGCTGCTCTTCGGCGACGCCGCCAAGGACAAGGTCACCGACGCCGCCCTGCGCCGCGGTCGCGAACGCCGCCTGGCCGCCCTGGCGGACATTCCCAGCGCACCCCTGTACTTCGGGCGCCTGGACTTCGATCCCGGCACCGTCTTCCTGGAGGACGACGCGGGAGCCGAGGAACACAGCCGGACAGACGACGGTCCGGACCGCATCAACATCGGCCGCCGCCACGTGCACGACGGCCGGGGCAAACCCATGGTCCTGGACTGGCGCGCGCCGATCAGCGTCGCCTACTACCAGGCCTCACCGAGTGACCGCATGAAGGTTCGGGTCCGCCGCCGGTACGGGTTCGGGACGGTCGCCGGACCCGACGGGGAGCCCGAGTCCGTCCTCACCGCCTTCGAGGACGAGGACCTGATGATCGGCGAGGACTCTCCGGAGGCCCCGCTGGGCAGTGAACTCCTCAACGCCGAGATCGAACGCCCGCGTACGGGACCCATGCGCGACATCGTCGCCACCATCCAGCCCGAACAGGACGCCCTGGTCCGTGCTCCGCTGGAGACCACCCTGTGCGTGCAGGGCGCGCCCGGCACCGGAAAGACCGCGGTCGGCCTGCACCGCATCGCCTTCCTGCTCTACAGCGAACGCGAACGCCTCTCGCGTTCGGGTGTGGCCATCATCGGACCCAACCGGTCCTTCCTGTCCTACATCCAGGACGTGCTCCCCGCCCTGGGCGAGGTGGACGTCCACCAGACCACCGTCCACGAACTCCTCACCCGGGACCTGCCCGAACGCATGCGCCCCGCGCAGGGGTGGGTGCGCCGGATGGAGACCCCTGAGGCCGCGCGGACCAAGGGTTCCGCGGTGATGGCCGAGGTGCTCCGCCGTGACCTGTGGGCTCACCTGCGCACCCCGGAGGAGACCGTGATGGTCCGCCGGGGCTCACGCCGCTGGCGCCTGTACCCGGAGGACGTGCGGCCCCTCCTGGAAGAGCTCGCCGACCGCGGTGTCGCCTACGGTTCCGGCCGGGAACTGCTCTCGCACCGGATGGCGCACGCCATCCTCAGCCTGATGGAGGCCGAGGGCGAGGTCTGCGACGACCGCACCCACACCCAGGTCCGCCGGGACCCGGCGGTGCGCGCCGCGGTCACCGCCCTGTGGCCCAAGGTCGAACCGCTCAAGCTGGTGCTCGGGCTGCTCACCGACCCCGAACGCCTGGCCCGCGCCGCGGAGGGGCTGCTCACCCCCGAGGAGCAGACGTCACTGCTACTGCCGGGCAAACCGCGCGGCCCCAAGTCGGCGAAGTGGTCCGAGGAGGACCTGGCCCTGGTGGACGAGGCGGCGGCGCTGATCGAACGCCCCTCCGGGTTGGGCCACGTGGTTCTCGACGAGGCCCAGGACCTGAGCCCGATGCAGTGCCGGGCGGTCGGACGGCGCGCGGGATCGGGCTCGCTCACGGTACTCGGCGACATCGCCCAGGGCACGAGCCCGTCGGCGGCCCGCAACTGGTCGACGCTGCTGGAGCACCTGGGCAAGCCCACCGGCCACCTGCATGTCCTGAACCGCGGTTACCGGGTCCCGGCGCAGATCATCGACTTCGCCGCCCGCCTGCTGCCCACCATCGCCCCGGGTCTGGGCGCCCCCGTCGCGGTCCGCCGCTCCCCGGGCGCGCTCCAGCTGGTTTCGGCCGCCGAGGACATAGCCCCGGCCCTGGCCGAGGCCTGCCGGGCCGCGCTCAAGGGCGAGGGCTCGGTGGGTCTGATCGCCGCCGACCATGAGCTTCCCGCCCTGCGCACGGCCCTGGCCGCCGAGGGCGTGGACGCCCCGCTGCTTGGTGAGACCGGCATGGACAGCGCTCGCCTGGTGGCGGTCCCGGCCAGCCTCGCCAAGGGTCTGGAATTCGACTCCGTGGTGGTGGCCGAGCCCGCCGCCATCGTCGAGGCCGAGGAACGCGGCAGCAACCGCCTCTACGTGGTCCTCACCCGAGCGGTGAGTTCGCTGCACGTCGTCCACACCCGCCCGCTGCCCGCCGAACTCACCTGAGCCTGGACCTCGTGCCATTGAGCCTTGAGAGCTCGCGGCGCGAAGGTCAGACGGCAGTTCGGGTGGCTGACGAGATTTGGGAGATTCGTTGGTGGGAGATGCCCAGGAGCAGGGCGGCGTCCCGCTGGCTGGCTCCAGCGTCCGACAGGGCCGAGACGGCTCTACCGAGGGCCTCTCGTTCTCGTTCGACGGCCTGAGCCTTGGCTTCCCTGGCCTCGCGTGCCTCGGAGAGCTGATCCTCCACGCCTTGTACGTGGAGTGAGATGACGCGAGTCGGCTAGGGAGGTAGACAATTGCTGCCCTTCTGTAGACGAGGCCGGATGCTTCCTCGGTCCTGGGGGTTCGGGCCGTTTGCGGACAAGACTGGTGAAACCCCGGGGCGGCCTCCCACGTCGGACTTGGTGCGGACGGACACGCACGAAGGGGGAGCAGCATGAGGGGAGTCGTCCTCGACGATCTGAGGGGCCCGGTCGGGACCGGGGACGCCGGGTTCGATCAGCGGGTGCGGGGGGTCCTCGAACGCGGTGCGGCCGAGGAACTGGGCGCCCTGCACGAGGAGGCCGTGGCGCGGTTCGGGGCCGACCATCCCGACGCTCTGGTGATCCGGGTTCACCTGGCCCTGCAACAGGAGGCCCAGGACGACCCGGCCGGGGCCGCCATCGCGCTGAGCGGCACCGCCGGGCAGCTCTCGGACAGCGTCGGGCCGCTGCACCCGCACATGCTGGCGCTGCAGGCGGAGATCGCACGTCTGTGGGGCGAGTCCGACCTCACCGACCTGGCCGCCGACAGCTACGGGCGGCTGGCGGAGATGGTCGAGCAGGCCAGGGGCGCCGACGATCCGGGGGCGTTGGCCGCCTACGAGCGGTTCGCGTGGTGGACCGGCAAGACCGGTCGGAGCGCGGAGACCGTCGAGGCCTACACCGAACTCCTCTCCCGGCAGCGCCGGGCACTGGGCCCCAACCACGGGGACGTCCTGGAGACCCGCACCGAACTGATCCGCTGGCACGCCGAAGCGGGAGACCCCACCGGGGCGGCACGGGCCTGCGCGGACCAGGTCGCCGCACGGGTCCGGGTCCACGGGCCCGAACACCCCGACACCCTGGCCGCCCGAGTCCAGCTGGTGCGCTGGCGGGCGGAGGCGGGGGACGAGGCCGGGGCGGCTCGGGCCTGCGCCGCACTGCTCGAGGCCCGGGAACTGGTCCAGCCCCCGCACCACCGCGAGGTGCTCAACACCCGACGCCTGCTCGCCCACCACCGAACCGAGGCCGGGGACCTGCTCGCCGCCGAACACGACTACGAGGCGCTCCTGCCCGACCTGGAGCGCTACCTGTCCGCCGACCACCGCCTCACCCTGCGGGCCCGGGTCGGCCGCGCGCACCTGCTGTTCCTGCTGGGCGAGACCGACACCGCCAGGGTGGAGATGGAAGGGGCGATCGAGGACCTGGAGCGGGTACTGGGCGCCGACCACGAGACCACCGTGGACGCGCGTTTCCTGATCGCCGCGACCCGGGTCACCGTCGGCGACCTGGACGGGGCGGTCGCCGAGGCCGAGGACCTGCTGCCCGAGCTGCGCCGCCGCCACGGGGACGACCACCACACGACCCTGTTCGCCCGCGCGCACGTCCTGGAGGCGCGGGGCGACAGTGCGGCGATCGCGGTCTACGAGAGGCTGTGCGAGCTCTGGACCCGGGTGCTCGGCCCCACCCATCCCAACGTGCTGCTGGTGCGGCTGCGCCTGGCCACCGAGGGCGACCTCGAGGGGGAGGAGGGTCGGCGGCACCTGACCGGGCTCTTCGAGGAGTTCCGCTGGGCGCTGGGGCCGACCCACGGGCTGACCGTCATGTTCCGGGCCCTGCTCATCACCCTGCGCTCGGACGAGGCCACCGCCCTGGCCGAACTCGGCGAGCTGTACCGCACGTGCGTGTCGACCCTGGGCACCGAAGCCCTGGGTACCCGTGCCGCCTTGGAGGCCTACAGCGAGTGGCGCGGGTTCGTACTGGGTGATGAGGAGCGCCGCTCAGCGTGAGAATCGGAGCGGACCCGCGAACCCCGAAATCCCGGGTGCCCGGCCCCCGGGACCCGAACCCCCGAACGCCGGATCCCCGAGCGCCGGGCCCCCGGGTTCCGGAACCCCGGAGGCCCAAGCATCGTGCCCTGCCTCCCCGCCCCTCGGACGCGGCTCAGCCAGCCGAGTGCGTGGCGGAGAAGGACCGGTGGCGGCGCTTCCACTGGCCGGGCACCAGGCCCACGGCCAGCAGCCACAGCGCCACGGTGACCAGGTGGAAGCGTTCGGCCAGACCGAGCGCGACCCCGGGCGAGCCGTCACCGGAGGCGGCGTACACCATGCCGGCCAGCACCAGGACGATCACCGTGGCCACCGCCTGGGCCGCGGTGATCAGGGCCAGTACCGGCCAGGCGCGCTCCCCGGCCTCGTACCGGTCCCAGGTCAGCGCGGCGCAGGCCAGCAGCGCTGACAGGGCGGCCACCACCGCGAGGACCGGCTGCGCGACCGTCGCGCCCTGGACCCCCTCCACCATCGACTCCACCGTGCACGCGGCGTCCGTGGAGACCACGCAGCGGCCGGGCAGCAGGGAGGCGGCGAGCGAGGCGGCACCGAACACCGCCATGGACCACCAGGAGAAGGTCAGCCGACGGCGGGGGCGCCTGGCCCCCAGGGTCAGGCCCAGCCCGGCGGCCACCACCACCAGGATCGCGGCGGTCCGGTGTGCGCTGTCCAGGAACTGGCCGAAGGGGGACTGGGGGTCGGCGAGGGCTCCGGTGGGCGTGCCGGGGCCGACGGGCAGGATGATCTCCAGGGTCCACAGGCTGTAGACGAGGGCGGCGACAACGGCGGCCACCCGGCCGTCCCGGTAGTCCCAGTGCAGTTTCGCGGTGTTTGAGTTAGGCATCGCGCCCCCAGTCTCCGCTGATGACTCGGCTATGTCTCTCGGACGCACCGACGCGCCCGCACGTTCCGTCCGCACCGGAACACCGGATGTTCGGAGCACTGGTCGTTTCCGGGAAACCGCTCGTTCTGGGACCCTACGTCAGCCAACTCGCGGCGGCACTGTTATCCACGGGTGTGTGTTCGCGCGGCATCATCGTGGAACACCACGGGAGACCGGCCGACAGGTCCGGCTACCGCGCGGAAATCGACGACCGGAAGGGCGCACGTGATGAACGGCGCAGCCACGACACGATGGGTGGTCGTGGGGGTGGACGGCACCGACTCCAGCAGGCACGCCCTGGAGTGGTCCGCGCACCAGGCCACGCTGCGCGGCCTCGGGGTGCGGATCGTCGCCGCGGCCAGCCCGCTGGCCACGGAGAGCTTCGGGGCCTGGGGCGGGGCGGAGGAACGCTCGGACGACAGCCCCGGGGCGGGGGCCCGGAGGCTCCTGGACCACGCCCGTGACTGGACGGTCCGCCTGTTCCCCGAGCTCGCTGTCCAGACCCGGCTGTCCTTCGACCGCCCAGCGGAGGCGCTCATCACCGAGGCGGGCTCGTCCGGCACCGTCGCCGTGGTGGTGGGCTCGCGCGGACTGAGCGGGATCGCCGCCGCCTTCGTGGGGTCGGTCGGTATCGAACTGGCCGCCCGTGCCCCGGTGCCGGTGATCGTGCTGCCCAGGGACCACGCCTCAGCGCACGGGGTCCGCAGCCGGGTGATCGTGGGGGTGGACGGTTCCGAACCCAGCCGCCGCGCCCTGGAGTTCGCCTTCTCCCAGGCCGAGTTCGCCGACACCGACCTGGTCGCGGTGAGCGCCTGGCAGCCCCTGGTGGCCTTCGCGGCGGCCACCGGCCCGATCCCGCCGGAGCTGTTCGACGACGCCACCGCCGCCGAGGCCGCCCGCCACGCCCTGGATGAGGAGCTCACCGACCTGCGCCTGCTCCGCCCCAACGTCCGCGTGCACACGAGGGTGGTGCGCGCGCACCCGGTGGTCGCGCTCTTGGAGGAGGCCACCTCCGCCGACCTCATCGTGGTGGGCTCACGCGGCCGCGGCGGCTTCCGCGGCCTGCTGCTGGGGTCGGTGAGCCACTCGGTCCTGCACGGCGCGCGCGGCCCGGTCGCCATACTTCGCTGAGCCCTGCTGTCTGAACCCCAGCCCGCCGAAACCTCAGCGGGCCGCGCCGGGTTCCGGGGCGCGGATTCGCAGGGCCAGGGCCGGGCACATCCGCACCGACAGCTCGGCGTCCCCTTCCAGAGGTCCGGGCACCGGGATGTCGGGCTCCTCGGGGAAGCCGTTGCGGTCCAGCTGGACCAGTCCGGGCAACAGCTCGGCGCACAGGCCGTGCCCGTCGCAGCGGGACCAGTCCACGAGCAGGCGGGGGTGGGCGGGGGTGTCGTATCCGTCCGGCAGCGGCAGCTCCCCCTTGACCGGCCGCGAACACCCTCCGGTCAGGGAGTGCGTGGACAGGTCCTCGGAGAACACCCGCAGGGCGCTGCGGGCGAACACGGCGCTGCCGTCCGGGTGCGCGCACGCGCCCTTGCCCTCGCCGATCCCGGCCGCGACCAGCACGTCCTCCGGACTGCCCTCCCCGCTGAGCAGCCGCACGAAGGAGTCGGCCAGGGCGGGCATCCCGCGCACGCACGGGCCGCACTGGCCCGAGCTCTCCCTGGCCAGGTAGCGCAGCACCCGCGCGGTCTCGCCCAACGGACAGGTGTCGCCGGTGACCGGCAGGACGATCCCGGCTCCCAGGGTGCCGCCGACCTCGCTCATCCCGTCCCGGGACAGGCGGGCGCGGGACATCTCCTCCCCGGACAGCCACGCTCCGTGGTAGCCGCCGACCAGGACCGCGCGGGCCGAGGACAGTCCGCAGGCCGACAGCAGCCGGGACAGGCGGGTCCCGGCCGCTGTCTCCACGACGGTGTCCCCGCTCACCGAGAGCAGGACCGTCCCCGGCTGGCTCGCGCATCCCTCCTGCGCGTAGCGGTCGGCCCCGCCGATGGCCAGCACCGCCAGTTGGGCGTAGGTCTCGGCGTTCGACAGCAGGGTCGGTAGCCCGGCCACCCCGGACTCGCTGGTCCGGCGCGGCGTGCCCGGGGGCAGCGGTACCCGGCCGTTGATGCCTTGCACGAGCGCGCCCGCCTGCCCGGAGACGAACCGGTCCGGCATCCGCACCACACGAAAGACGGTCCCGGAACCGCGCTCGTCCACGGCGGAGCGCAGCGAGTCCAGTACCGGGTCGGCGGCCCGGGCGCCCTCGTCGGCCACGCCGATCACCACTTCGGGGGAGCCGAGGGCGCGGGCGGCCAGTTCGGCCCCGTCCAGGACCAGGTGCGGCGCCCGGGTGAGCAGCATCCGGTCCTTGACACTGCCGGGTTCGCCCTCGGTGCCGTTGACCACCACCCGGGCCGTGGAGTCGCGTCGCAGGACGGAGGTCTGTACGGCGCGGACCTTGCGCGCGAACGGGAAGCCCGCGCCGCCCCGCCCCCGCAGACTGCCCAGACCGGCCAGGGTGATGAGGTCGTCGGCGCCCAGTTGGGGGAGGGGCCCGTGCAGCTCGCGGTGGGCGGTGTGGTCGACCCGGTGGTGCTGGTCGAGCCCGGCGGTGAGCCGCGGGGTTCCGAGGGTCAGGGTGCGCACGGTCAGCTCCGGGTACGGATCGAGGACCAGAAGGCCAGTTCGTCGTCGGTTTCGCCGCTGACGGCCACTGGTGAGAGGAGTTCGGTGCCGGCCCGGGCCTCGTCGGGTTCGGGGACCGGGCGGACCGTCACGACCAGGCGCACGACCAGCGCGGCGGCGACCGCGAACAGGCAGAGCAGGTAGCAGACGAGCACCCAGCCCGGGGCGGCTCGCCCGGCGGTGAGGCCGTGCACGATCGCCAGCGGCCAGCACAGGTAGGCGCCGAGGTGGACCGTCCGCCAGACCCAGGCGTAGCGGGTCCCGGCGAACCGGCCCCGGTACAGGCTGGTCACGACGACCACCAGGAGCAGGTCGGTGGCGATGATCCCGGTGGCCACGGCGGCGTCCACACCCAGGGGGAGCAGGAGTTGCGCGGGGTTGATCCGGGTGAAGGCCACCTGGAGCACCACGTGGGCGATGAGGAAACCGCAGGAGAGCAGGGCGAGGGAGCGGTGGGCGGCCTGGGACAGCACGCGGTGGCGCGGGGAGAGGACCAGCCGGTCGGCGCAGACCAGGCCCATGACCGCGGTGGCGGTCAGACCGATCAGGGCCAGTACCCCGGAGTAGGTCCAGAGCAGGTTCTGCAGGTGGCGGACGGCCCCCATGTGGTCCGGGGCGGTCAGCGCCAGGAGGGTGTTGGCCAGGAGCAGCCCGGCCAGGAACGACGCCCACAGCCAGGGGCGGTGTCGGCGGGCCGCGCGGTCCCCCAGCGGTCTGCGGGGTGTGGCGCGTTCGGGGCCCCACCGCCGGAGTGGTCCGGGGACCGGCGCCGGGCGGGAGCTGGGCGTGCTGCGGGGGCTACGTGTGCTGCGAGGGCTTCGGAACAAGGCAGGTCCGCCCTTCGGGCATGCGGGGGCACAGCGAGGGAGTGGGGGAGGTGCGCGGGGGATGAAACGGCACCTGGCGGCTGAACGTAGCACCGCCGACCGGGGGTGGGGAGACCCTTTGCGGATTTCTTTACTTTCGGTAGCCACAGGGGTATCCGAAGAAAACTTTTTTCACGCTGGTTATCGCAGATCACTCCCTTAGTACCAACGAGTAATGTCGAGGTTTCCCTGCGGGGCGGGTTTTTCGTGTGCATACTCTCCCCTATCTCCGAGTGGTCACGTTCGGGGAAAGGTCGGATAACTGAGCATTGATTGGGTGTGGTCATGAACCATTACTCGAAGAGTGTCACTGGGGCTGGGCTGGCTGTGTTCTTGCTGGTCACCGCATGCTCTAATGGCGCCGAAGGTGAATGGGAAAGTACGGCGGAGGCCGGTGGTGGCTCCGGATCGAATGGTTACGGTGACGTAGGTTCCGAGGAATCTCACGGCGATCACGAAGTCGGAGCCAAAGGTCAGGCCTCCCTGGAAACCGCAGATGACGCCACTCTTGGAGAGGTGCTCACCGACGGCGACGGTAACGTTCTGTACCTGTTCACCGACGACGCGCCCGCGGAATCCACCTGCCTCGGCGGCTGCGCCGACAACTGGCCTCCGCTGCGCACGAGCGCGGACGCCGCCACCCCCGCGGAGCTCGCCGAAGGGCTGTTCGCCGAACTCCTCGGCTCCATCCCCCGCGAGGACGGGGCTCCCCAGGTCACCTACAACGACTGGCCCCTGTACACCTACACGGGCGACGCCGCCCCGGGCGACACCAACGGCCAGGGCGTGGGCGGCGCCTGGTACGTCCTCGGCCCCCAGGGGCAGATGATCACCGACGCGGCCGCGTACTCGGCCCCCGCGGACAGCGGGGGCGCCGGAGGCGTCGAAGGAACCGGAAGCACAGGGGCCGCCGACGACCCCTACGGCGACGGCGGGGGCGGCTACGGAGGCGGCGACTACCGGCAGCACCCCGCCGGGAGCTGACCCGTGGACGCCCCGGACCGGACCCGCCCCCCGCTCGGCCAGCGACTGCGCTGGCGGTCTCCCCGCTCGATCGAACTCCTGGGCGTGGTCGGTTTCGTCCTGGTCAGCACGCTGACCCTGGTCATGGTCGTGCCCAACGGCGCCACGAGCGCCTCCGGGATCTTCTGGAACGACTGGGTCCAGACCGACTACGGGCCGCTCGGCCCCGCCGACGTCAACGCGCTGGTCGCGGTCCGCCAGGCCGGCCTCTGGGAGATCCCCGTCGGCCAACAGGCCGTGGACCACGCCCAGAGCGAGGTGGTCCGTGACGTGGGCGCGACCCTGGCCGAGGACCACCTGCTCATGGACGAGCAGGTACGGGAGATCGCCGCGATGCTGGACGTTCGCCTGCCCAGCACCCCCAACCGGGAACAGCAGCGCTGGATGGACGAGCTGTCCGGGCTCTCCGGCGCCGAGTGGGACCGGGCCTTCGCCAACCGCCTGCGCTACGCCCACGGCAACGTCCTCGAAGTGCTCGCCGAGGTCCGCGCGGGCACCCGGAACGAACTCGTCCGGACCTTCGTGCAGCACTGCGTGCTCATGGTCATGCGCCACATCAGTCTGCTGGAGAGCACCGGACTGGTCGAGTACGAGTCCCTTCCCGAGCCCCGGCCGCCCGAGCGGCGCCCGCGGCCCTGACTCGACGACGCTCCGACCGAACAGGGCCCCGGCCCGTCGAGGCCGGGGTCGCCCCCGAGTGCGGGGTACCCGTGCCACCCGTCCGCCCGCATCCCCCGAAAAGAGCGCACCAGCAGTGTCCCGCGACCCGCGGTGCCCCCGCCGGTGCCGCGCGTCGCCATCGCACAGAAAGCCGTACGCCACCATGCGCGAACACCCCACACGACCGTCCCGAGGACGGTCGAGTCCCCGCTCCCGAAAGATCACCGCCGTTCTGGCCGCACTGGCCCTCGTTCTCGGCGGCGGCGCCATCGCCACCGCCGCCAACGGGGAACTGGTCACCGGCAGCCTGGTCGGCGCCTGGGAGGGTGACCACCGCAAGGACAAGGGCAAGCACAAGGACCGGGGCAACCCGGAGGAGGGAGCCGAGGACGGCACGGAGGAGAGCCCCGAGGAGGCGCCGGACGACGGCGACGAACACGGCGGTCACGGAGACGGCGAGCACGAGGACGAGCTGGTCATCGGGCCCTTCCCCGAGGACTTCGCCGACATCGGGGAGGCGCCCCCGCGCGACACCGGGCCCGGGTTCGGGGAGGCGGCCTCCACCGGCACCTTCACCGTCGACTGCGGGCGCAACGAGAACGGCTTGTTCAACTCCGAGAACGTGATCGTCGCCCCCGGGGTCGAGCACGGCGCCCAGCACACCCACGACTACGTCGGCAACCAGGACGTCCAGCGCTTCACCGGGGACGTCGGCGCCAACAACCAGATCCTGCTCCAGGGCGAGACCACCTGCCCGGACGGCGACCGCTCCATGCACTTTTGGCCGGTGCTGCGCGACACCACCCGCGAGGGCGAGGACGCCGACCAGTCCGGTGGCGGGCTCGACGGCAACCTCGGCGCGATCCTGACCCCCTCCCAGGTCCGGATCGAGTTCGTCGGCAACCCCCGGGGGCCGGTGGCGGCGATGCCGGAGTTCCTCCAGATCTTCACCGGCAACGCGCGCGCCGCCACGGCGGAGGGAGTCAACGCCAACGCCCAGTGGACCTGTACCGGGTTCGAGGACCGGGCCTTCGGCGACCGGTACCCGCTCTGCCCCCAGGGCCGTGACGTCGTGCGGATCCTGGAGTTCCCCAGCTGTTGGAACGGCCGTGACTTCGAGAGCGAGGACAACCGCTCGCACATCGTCTTCCCCGAGGACGACGGCTCCTGCGCGGAGGGCTTCACCGCCGTCCCCAAGCTGAGCCACACCCTCGTCTACGAGGTGCCCGACGGTCCCAACTTCGCCCTCGACGGCTTCCCGGAGCAGCGCCGGGCCCCCATCACGGACCACTCCGACCACATCAACGTGATGCCGGCCGACCTCATGGACCGGATGGTCGAGTGCATCAACAGCGGACAGGACTGCTGACGGCCTGAATCCTTGGCCTGACCACTCCTGAAGCACGGTCCGAACCGCTGGCGAACCCGCAGGGCGTTGACCCGTGCCCCGGCAGAGGTCTAATCCGCCGGCCCCGGCACGCTGTGACTGTTGTGTGACGAACAGCACCGCGTGTTGGGGCTGGTGGGGCACTTGCCTGCGGTGCAGGGGAAAGCGGCTCCGAACAGTAGTGGAACACTCCCTCTCCAGGTGTGTTTCGGCACGTTGGTGAACCACCTGAATCCCCCGCTGTGCAGCGGAATCAGGCTCTTCGGCGGCACGCGTATAGACCACTGGCCTAGACCAATTGGTCAGTTTCGGCACTCGTCGTTCATGATTCGAGGGATCTCGTCGTTCGAAGAGGAGCCGTTGTGACTGCTGACGTGGGTACTGACGTGGGCGCCGCCCCGACCAACAACGAGGAGCTCGTCTCCTGGGTTCGTGAGGTCGCGGAGCTCACCCAGCCGGACCAGGTCGTCTGGTGTGACGGTTCCGAGGAGGAGTGGACCCGCCTGACCGACGAGCTCGTCGCGCAGGGCACCTTCACCCGCCTCAACCCCGAGAAGCGCCCGAACAGCTTCTACTGCACATCGGACCCGACGGACGTCGCCCGGGTCGAGGACCGCACCTTCATCTGCTCCGAGCGGAAGGAGGACGCCGGTCCCACCAACAACTGGATCGCCCCCGACGAGATGCGCGCCACCTTCGGCGAGGTCTTCAAGGGCTCCATGCGCGGTCGCACCATGTACGTCGTGCCCTTCTGCATGGGCCCGCTGGGCGGCGACATCTCCCAGCTCGGCGTCGAGATCACCGACTCCGCCTACGTCGTCGTCTCCATGCGCATCATGGCCCGCATGGGCTCGGCCGCCCTGCGCCTGATCGAGGAGCGCGGCGAGTTCGTCAAGGCCGTCCACTCCGTCGGTGCCCCCCTGGAGCCCGGCCAGCAGGACGTCGCCTGGCCCTGCAACTCCACCAAGTACATCTCGCACTTCCCCGAGACCCGCGAGATCTGGTCCTACGGCTCCGGCTACGGCGGCAACGCACTGCTCGGCAAGAAGTGCTACGCGCTGCGCATCGCCTCGGTGATGGCCCGCGACGAGGGCTGGCTGGCCGAGCACATGCTCATCCTCAAGGTGACCTCGCCCGCGGGCAAGGCCCACTACGTCGCCGCCGCCTTCCCGAGCGCCTGCGGCAAGACCAACCTGGCCATGCTCCAGCCGACCATCCCCGGCTGGAAGGTCGAGACCGTCGGCGACGACATCGCCTGGATGCGCTTCGACGCCGACGGCCAGCTGCGCGCCATCAACCCCGAGGCCGGTTTCTTCGGCGTCGCCCCCGGCACCGGCGCCAAGACCAACGCCAACGCGGTGGAGACCCTCTGGGGCAACAGCATCTTCACCAACGTCGCGCTCACCGAGGACGGCGACGTCTGGTGGGAGGGCCTCACCGAGGAGGCGCCCGCCAACCTCACCGACTGGAAGGGCCGCCCCTGGACCCCCGAGTCCGGTGAGCCCGCCGCGCACCCGAACTCCCGCTTCACCACCCCGGCCGGCCAGGCGCCGACCATCGCCGACGAGTGGGAGGACCCCGCGGGCGTCCCGATCTCCGCGATCCTCTTCGGCGGCCGCCGCGCCACCGCGGTGCCGCTGGTATCGGAGTCCTTCAGCTGGCAGCACGGCGTCTACCTGGGCGCCAACGTGTCCTCCGAGAAGACCGCGGCCCAGGAGGGCTCGGTCGGCGAGCTGCGTCGGGACCCGTTCGCGATGCTGCCCTTCTGCGGCTACAACATGGGCGACTACTTCGCCCACTGGGTCAAGCTCGGCAAGCAGGCCGACGAGACCAAGCTGCCGAAGATCTTCTACGTCAACTGGTTCAAGAAGAACGCCGACGGCCAGATCGTGTGGCCCGGCTTCGGTGAGAACAGCCGCGTCATCAAGTGGATCGTCGACCGCCTGGAGGGCGAGGCCACCGCGGTCGAGACCCCCATCGGCTACCTGCCGACCGCGGACGGCATCGACACCGAGGGCCTGGACATCTCCGCCGAGGACATGGAGTTCGTCCTCGACGTGGACACCGACGTCTGGAAGCAGGAGGCCGCCCTGGTCCCCGAGTTCTTCAAGACCTTCGGTGACGACCTGCCCAGCGAGCTCTGGGACGAGTACCACGCGCTGCTGAACCGCCTGGAGAAGTAACCTCCGGCGGAGTAGCCGTTCGGGTCGTCCCCACCTTTTCCGCGCAAGGGGACGGCTGACACCCGAGGGGGTGCGAGCACCACGGTGCCGCACCCCCTTCGCCGTGTCCGGGCCCCGGGCCGTCGGTATCTCCAGGGCCGATCCGGGATTGCCCTCCACCATGCTGCCTCCAGCGCGCAAGTTTTCAGAAAAATGACGGAAACTCTTGCAGGAGTGAGTCAGGTCTCATTAGCTTGCCGGGGACACCTCCTTCTCCGAGAGGACCGGGCACCCCCTATGAGACCCCCGTACCACCGGTCCGAGCGCCCCCGCGCCGGACGCAGCCCCGACAGCGCCCCTCCCGCCGCACGCGCGGTACGCGCCGCCGTCCCCGTCCTCGCCGCCACGGCCCTCGCGCTCCCCGTGCTGTTCGGCGCCACGGCGAGCGCCTCCGCCGTCCCGGCCCCCACCGAACCCGCGGGGCAGACTGTGGGCGTGGACCTCACCGCGCAGCGCGCCCACTGGATCGACCGGACCACCGTGCTCTGGCCCGCCGAGGCCGACACGGAGCACACCTACGCCCTGGTCTCCTCCGCCGAGGGGGACCTCGACCTCTCCGAGGGCGTGCTCGGCGGAACCCACCAGACCCTGGACCTGGCCCCCGCCCCCGACGGCCCCACCGACGAGCAGCGAGAAGCCTGGCCCCACCTGGCCGACCTGTCCGCCCTGACCGTCGACGGGGTCGACCTTCCGCTGCTGCGCTCGGCCCTCACCGGGCAGCTCGCCGTCGTGGAACGTGACGGGGAGGGCGCCGTCACCGCCGCGACCGGGGTCCAGATCCCCGGTGTGCTCGACGACGTCTACGCGGCCGCGGCAGAGACCGAACTCGGTGCGGTCTGGGACTCCCGGGGCCGTCCCACGGTGTCCCTGTGGGCGCCGACCGCCCAGTCCGTGAGCCTGGAGCTCTACGACGACCCCACCACGGGCACGTCGCGCACCGTACGCATGCGGCAGGACCACCGGACCGGTGTGTGGTCGGTCAAGGGCCCGGTGAGCTGGTCTGGGCGCTACTACACGTTCGACGTGCGGGTGTTCTCCCCCTCCGCGGACGAGGGCCGCGGGGCCGTGGTGGACAACCGGGTCACCGACCCCTACAGCGTCTCGCTGGCCACCGGATCCACCCGTTCCCACCTGGTCGACCTCAGTGACCCGGACCTGGCCCCGCAGGGCTGGTCCGATCTGGCCAAGCCCGAGGCCGTGCCCTCGCACGCGGCCGCGGTGTACGAACTGCACGTGCGCGACCACTCCGTCTCCGACCCGACGGTGCCAGCCGAACTGCGCGGCACCTTCGCGGCCTTCACCGAGTCCGGCTCCACCGGGATGCGCGAGCTCGCCGACCTGGCCGATGACGGAGTCGACTACGTTCACCTGCTGCCCGTCTTCGACATCGGCTCGGTCCCCGAGGACCCGGCCGACCGTGCCGAACCCCCTTGCGACCTGGACTCCTTCGCCCCCGACTCCGAGGAGCAGCAAGCCTGTATCGCCGAGGTCCGCGGCGAGGACGCCTTCAACTGGGGCTACGACCCGTACCACTACACGGTGCCCGAGGGCTCCTACGCCACCGAACCCGACGGCGCGGCGCGCCTCACCGAGTTCCGCCGGATGGTGGCGGCCCTCAATGACGCCGGGCTGCGCGTGGTGATGGACGTGGTCTACAACCACACCCACCAGGCCGGGCAGGACGAGCAGTCGGTCCTGGACCGGATCGTGCCCGGCTACTACCACCGCCTGGAGGCCGACGGCGGCGTGGCCACGTCCACCTGCTGCCCCAACACCGCACCCGAGCACCTCATGATGGGCAAGCTCGTCGTGGACTCCGTGACCACCTGGGCGCGCGACCACAAGGTCGACGGCTTCCGCTTCGACCTCATGGGCCACCATCCCAAGCAGAACATCCTGGACGTGCGTGCCGCACTCGACGAGCTCACGCTTGAGGAGGACGGGGTCGACGGAGCGTCGATCCTGCTCTACGGCGAGGGGTGGAACTTCGGCGAGGTCGCTGACGACGCCCGCTTCGAACAGGCCACGCAGACCAACATGGCCGGTACCGGAGTCGGCACCTTCAACGACCGGCTCCGTGACGGGGTGCGCGGCGGCGGGCCCTTCGACGAGGACCCCCGCGCGCAGGGCTTCGGCTCCGGCCTGTACACCGACCCCAACGGCTCGCCCGCCAACGGCACCGAGGAGGAGCAGCTCGCGCGGCTGCTCGGTTACCAGGACCTCGTCAAGGTGGGGCTGACCGGCAATCTGCGCGACTACCGGTTCACGGACTCCTCCGGTCGGCGGGTGACCGGCGGCGAGGTGGACTACAACGGAACCCCCGCCGGGTACAACCTCGCACCGGGGGAAGCCGTCACCTACGTGGACGCGCACGACAACGAGACCCTCTACGACGCGCTCGCCTACAAGCTGCCCCAGGACACCCCGATGGACGACCGGGTGCGGATGCAGGCGCTCTCCCTGGGCACGGCGGTGTTCGGTCAGGGCACGGTGTTCGTGCACGCGGGCAGCGAACGGTTGCGCTCGAAGTCGCTGGACCGCAACTCCTACGACTCGGGAGACTGGTTCAACCGGCTGAACTGGGACTGCGGCCAGGGCAACAACTTCGGCGTCGGCCTGCCGCCGGCCTGGGACAACGAGGACAAGTGGGACTACGCCCGGCCCCTGCTCGCCGACCCCGCGCTGGTCGCGGACTGCGCGGCGATCGAGGAGAGCCGTGAGCGCTTCGGCGAGATGATGCGCGTGCGGGCGTCCACTCCGGCGTTCTCCCTGGGTACGGCCGAGGAGGTCCAGGCCCGCGTGACCTTCCCGACCAGCGGAGCCGACGAGCTGCCCGGCGTCGTCACGATGCACGTGGACACCCGGGGCCTGGACGGCGAGTGGTCGTCGGTGACGGTCGTGTTCAACGCGACCCCGGACACCGTCGACCAGGGAGTGGACGCTCTGGCCGGCGGTGCCGTCGCCCTGCACCCGGTCCAGGCCGAGTCCGGTGACGAGACCGTGCGCGCTTCCTCGTTCACCCCGGACACCGGCACCCTGACGGTGCCTCCGCGCACGGTCGCGGTGTTCGTGCAGGACTGACGAGCGATCCGGGCCGGGGAACGCGCTCGTCCCGCGCCCGACCAGGACTGCCGCCGCCCCGGGCCCTCCCGGGGCGGCGGCCGCCATCCGTTCGGCCTGCTGTGGCGGCTCGGCCGAGAAGTGTGTCCGGGCAGGTCAGGATATCTGCGCAAAGACACCGGCCGACCGTGGGAACGTCCCGGTGAAGCTTTTCCGTTTCCCCGGAACGGCGCTGTGTCCCGTGCTTAGGATGATCCGTCCTCCTGCCGAGACCACCTGGGAAAACTCATGTTCACGCTGTTCGTCGTCCTCGCCGTCCTGACCGCCATGGTCGGCGGGGCGGTGCTGGCCGCCCGGCGCTTCCGGATCACCGACGACTTCTCCGGCGGAGCTGTGGGCGTCATCATCGCCCCCTGCGTGCTGTCGCTGTACCTCGTGGCCGCGGCCATGTCCGTGGTCATCGGCTGGGAGGAGTACAAGACCGCCGAGGACGAGATGATCGCCGAGGCCGGTGCGGCCCAGGCCCTGTACTGGAGCAGTACCGCGTTTCCGGGCGAGGAGGGCGAGGCCGTGCGCGGCCACCTGCGCACTTACCTGGAGACGGTCCTCGAGGACGACTGGCCGCTGATGGAGACCCAGGGGGAGCTCAGCCGCGTCGGTGACGACGACCTCGCGGCCCTCGCGGCGTCGGTGCGGGGCCTGTCGGTGTCCGACACCGGAGACGGCCTGGACCGGCTGACCGCCCGCCAGGAGGTCACCAAGCTCAGCGACGCGCGGAACCAACGCGCCGACGCCGCCGAGAACCAGATCCCCCCGGCCCTGCTGGCGGTCTCGGCGCTGTCGGCACTGGTCGTCGCGGTGCTTCCGTTCGCCATGATCAAGTCGGGAGCCGGGACCGCCTACTTCTGGGCCGGGGTGAACCTGGTGTTCGTCTTCGGCACCATCGTGATGCTGTTCTTCATGGGGAACCCGTACAGCGGTGTCCTGGCCAACGACTCGGAGGTGATGGAGGAGGCGGTGGTCGGCTTCGACCGGGCGGACCTGACCCTGGAACGCCCCTAGCCCGGGCCGACCGGCGGTCCCCGACCCCCCCTGAAAACGGAGGGGACGGGCACCGTGGCCGGGCCCAGCGCTACTCGCAGGCGCGGGCGGCCATCGCGCGGCTCGCACCGGTGGCGGCACCGGCGGCGACGATCGCGACGACCGCCATCGTGCGCATCGGGGTGAACGCCGAAGCGGACTCGGCCGGAGCGGGCACCGCGGCGTCCACCAGGAGTTCCCGCTGCACGGCGGCCGGAGGTTCGGCGGGCGGTCCGGTGGTTGGGGTTTCGGCGGGAGGTCCGGTGGCTGGGGCCTCGACGGGCGCCGGCGAGGCCTCCGGTGCGGACTCGGGCAGCTCCCGGGCGGCCTCTGGTTCCGGTTCGGCCGGAGCGCGTTAGGGCACGGGGCCGGCTTCGGGCCCGACGGGTGCCGACTCGACCGGCGCGGGCTCGAACGGGGCCGCCGGGGGCGCCTCCCGGCTCTGTGGCGGCGCAGGGTCCACCCGGGCCGGTGGCTCCGGAACGGGCGGTGCTGGAGCGGGCGGCTCGGGAGCGGGGGGTGCCGGTGGCGGCTGGGGGCAGTTCGGCGCCTGCCCCGCGTGCACGACCACCCTAACCCCGTTGGCGCACACCAGGACGTGCGACCCGGGTCGGACGTCGACGTGCGCGCCGGGGGTGTCCACCCGGGTCCCTCCGGGGTTGACGTCCACCCGGTTGACCCCGTCATCGACGTACACCCCCGACGGCCCCACCTCCACCCTGGGTTCCGTCTGCCGGGCGAACGCCGGAGCGGATCCGCAGGCGAGCACGAGCGCACTCGCCGCCACCGCCGCGAAGAGGACGGAGGCCCCCTTGCGCGCACGCCGGTTCCGGAACGGCGGTGGGCGCCGATCCGAAAGGCAGGGCGGTGACTCCTCGTGGCGTGGAATGTTCACATGGTGATCGTAGGGGGTGTGTGCGGTCCCCAGGCGCGGAATCAACCCGCTCCCAGGCCTGTCGGTTCGGTTCGCGGACTCGGCGAAGGTGTGCGCGCACTACCTCGGTCCGCGGCGACAGGGCGGTACCTCGCACCAGGTTTGCAGGATGCCCTGGTCAGGGGATCCGCGGGTGAATACTCACAGTGATCGTGGAAGGGCGAGGGGCTGCCAGGTGAGACAGGTCCTCGCTGCGATCGAGAAACGGTGAACGGTGCGGAACACTGTGCCTACGGTGTCCAGTGGTCGGCGGAGGGCGAGGCCCATGCCGGGACCGTGGCCGAGTTTCCGCCCCTGTCCTGGGTCGCTTCCGGGAGCTAGGAGGCATTCGAGGGTATTCGTCAGCTCGCGGCCGACACGGTGGAGGCCATGGTCGCCACCGGTGAGGAGCCACCACTGCCGACCGTGGAGCGCGCCCAATCGGGGAAGTCCCAGGTCCGTGTTCCCCCGGAACCGCACCGGCACCTCGTGACCGAGGCGGCGGAGCAGAGCGTCCCCCCAACCGGTCGGCGGCCATGAGACTGGCGACACGGAGCGGAACAGGAACAGACGGGGAGGCACGGACGGCGAGCGGTTCGCGCCTCCCCCTGTGTTGCGGGCCGGGGGGGGGCTAGCGGCAGCTGATGTAGTTGTTCGTGAAGGTGGTGCCCTGCTGGGTGACGTACATGCGGCCCTGAACGTTGCCGACGGGGCGGAGGCTGACCGAGTAGCTACGGGACTGGCCCGCGACGATGCTCATGATGCCGCCGGTCTGGGTGAGTCGGCCGACCTGGGCGACGGAGAACCGGATGGTGAGCCGTGAACCGCTGGTCTTGCTGTAACGGACCGTGGCACTGTCGCAGTTGGTGGTGCTCGTGGTCAGCGTGCCGTGGGTGAGGGGCAGCGAGGTGGTCGCCAGGGTGCTGAAGCCGTCGGGGTCCTCCACCGAGGGTGCGTACTCGGGGTTCTCCTCCAGGAAGGCCTCCAGGCTCTCCACGTCCTCGCCGACCTCGTAGACACCCTCCTCGGTGATGATGATTTCCCGGGTCTCGGTGCGGACCTGGCCCATCTCGGCGAAGGCGGTGCCGGGAAGGAAGAGTGCGAAGCAGGCGGCCAAAGCGGTCGTGGCGGTGAGCCGGGACGTGAATCGCGCGCGACGGGAGATGGGGGGCGGCACTTTGTCCTTCCGGTGGCGGGTTCGGCCTGGGGCGCTGTGAACCTACCAACCGGTTGGCCGGCGCGCCAAGGCCTTTGGTCCCGCGTGGGCGGCGCCCCGAGCGCTCGGGCACGGGTGGCCCGGTCCTACGCGGAGAGCGGTCGGTCCTCGGTCGGATCAGGGGGAGTGCAGGCGCAGTACCGCGTGCTCCGCCCACTCCGGGGGGCGGGTGAGGCGGGAGACCGCCGCCATCGTCAGGAAGGCCAGCGGGATGGTCCAGGCGGCGGGTTGGGCCAGCAGCACGGTCAGCCATCCCTGGGGGGTGGCGAACAGGATCGACCAGCCGACCGCGCCGGTGGCGGTCACCCCGCCCACGATCAGCCCCGCGGCCGCCCCAGGCAGGGTGAGGCGCCGCCACCAGATGCCCAGCACCAGCAGCGGGCAGAAGGTCGAGGCCGCCACCGTGAACGCCCACACCACCAACACGTTGATGTCGATCCTCTGCGCGGGCAGCGCCAGCAGCACCGCCACGCAGGCGCCGACCGCCACGGCCAGCCGCAGCCGGGGCACGCTGCCCTGGAACAGGTCGTGGGACAGGCCGCCGGCCAGGGCCAGCAGCAGCCCGGAGGACGTGGACAGGAACGCGCCGAAGGCCCCCGCCGCGACCAGCGCGGTCAGGATCGTACCCGCCGAACCCGGTACGGCCTGCGCTGGCAGGACCACCGCGACGGTGTCGGTGCCCTGGAGCATCACCAGCTGCGGGGTGAGCACCCGGCCCAGTAGCCCGTAGACCGTGGGGAACAGGTAGAACAGCCCCAGCAGGGCGATCACGCCCACCGCCACCCGGCGGGCGATCCGCGCGCTCGGACTGGTGTGGAAGCGCATGATGACGTGCGGCAGGCCCATACAGCCGAGCGTGATGGCCAGCAGCGTCGACCAGGTCTCGAACAGCGGGTAGCCGCCCACGTCCAGCAGCGGGGTGCTCCACCGCTCGCTGCCCAGCTCCGGCAGGCCCGCCGGGTGCGGGATGGTGGCGCCCTCCGGGAACACGTACTCCGTGCCCCGAGCCGCCGAGTGGTCCCCGGCGGCCAGTTCCAGTTCCTCGCCCTCGGCGGTGACCACGGTCACCGGCTCGTTCAGGCTGAAGTCCGTGCCCACGGTGAACTCCACCGCCGTGGTCTCGGGGAAGGAGGTGCCCCACTCCGGGTGCAGCGCCTCGGCGCGGGTGTCGGCGCCCGCGTGCACGACGAGGTAGATCGCGGGCACGGCCAGGAAGGCCAGCTTGATGAGGTAGTGGAAGGCCTGCACGTAGGTGGCCGAGCGCATCCCGCCCGCCGCGATGGAGCCGCTCACCACCAGCCCCGCCAGCAGCACGCCCACCCAGTAGGGGGTTCCGCTGACCAGGCTCAGCACCACCCCGGCGCCCTTGAACTGCGGCACCAGGTACAGCAGCATGATCACCAGGACCACGCAGCCGCAGAGCTTGCGCAGCCGGGGCGCGCCCAGCCGGTACTCGGCGAAGTCGGGCACGGTGAACGCCCCCGACCGCCGCATGGGCCCCGCCACCAGGGCGACCACGGCGACGTAGCCCGCGGTGAAGCCCACCGCGTACCACATGGTGCCCAGGCCGTTCTTGAGCAGTAGCCCGGCCAGGCCCAGGACCGAGGCGGCCGACAGGTACTCACCGGCGATCGCCAGCGCGTTCCAGTTGGGCGAGACCTGGTGCGAGGCCACCAGGAAGTCGGAGGTGGAGCGGGCCGCCCGCACCCCGTAGACGCCGATGAACAGGCTGGTGACCAGGACCAGGCCGATCGCCAGTACGGCCGCGGTCATGGTGGCCCGTGGGGTTCGTCGGTGGTGCCGCCTCGGCCGTCGTCGCGGTCGCCGCCGCGATGAGGGGCCCGGTCCTCGGCCTCGTCCTCCAGGCGTTCGGCCGCGCGCACGTGCCACAGCGCCAGCCCGAACAGCACCGGGTAGATCCCCACGGTCAGCAGCAGCCACGAGACCGGCACCTCGGCCAGCCGGATCTCGCCCAGGGCCGGGAAGAGCGCGAAGGACCCGCTCAGCCCGAAGAGCAGTACCGCCAGCAGCACCACCGTGCGCACGGCGGTGCGCCGCTGGGACTGGAAGAGCCGCCGCGCCGCCTCGGTGTCCACCGGTTCGGGGACCGGCAGCAGGTGGTGCGCGGGCCGGTTGCCCCGGGCCAGGGCGATCCGGGTCTGCGGGCTGGTCAGCTTCTCCCGGCGCGGGCTCAAGGCCGCCCCCGTTCCCCGGTCACGGCTGCTCCTTGGCCGTTCCGGGCGGGCGGGCCGAGCGGCCCAGCTGGTCCCGTTTGGCCGCTTCCAGGAGCTGTTCGCGCAGATGGCGGCCGTGCCTGCGGCTCACCGGTACGTCACCGGCGGGCGTTCCGGCCACCAGCCCCGAGGACGAGGTCACCCGCAGGTCCCGCACCCACGGGATGGCGATCAGGAAACCGCGGTGCACCCGGATGAACCCGGCCGAGGCCCAGACCTCCTCCAGGTACGACAGCGACAGCCGGATCAGGTGGGTGCCGTCGGCGGTGTGCAGGCGCACGTAGTCGCCCTGGGCCTCCACGAACTGCACGTCGTCGCGCTTGACGAACACCGTGCGCCGCCCGGTGTCGATCTGCACCACGTGCAGGTCCTCGGCCGGGGAGGCCGAACCGCTGGGCCTGCGCAGCTGGGCGATCCGCCCCACCGCCTCGGCCAGCCGCTCCGGGCGGATCGGTTTGAGCAGGTAGTCGACGGCCCCGATCCCGAAGGCCTCCACGGCGTGCGCCTCGGAGGCGGTCACGAACACGATCGACGGCGGCTCGGACATCACGCTCAGCACCCGGGCCACGTCCATGCCGTCCAGCCCGGGCATGAGGATGTCGAGGAAGGCGGCGTCGATGCTGGTGGTGCCCAGCAGCCGCACGGCGGTGGCGCCGTTGTCCGCGACCAGGACCTCCGCCACCTCGGGCATGTCGCCCAGTAGGGAAGCCATCTCCTGGCGGGTGGAGGCCTCGTCCTCCACCACCAGCACACGGAGCTCGGGCCTCATCGAACCACCACCCCCGGTGCGAACCTCGGTACGCGCACGGTCACCTTCGTCCCTTCTCCCAGCGCGGTCTCGATCACCAGACCGTACTCCGGCCCGTAGACCGCCCGCAGCCGCTGGTCGACGTTGGCCAGGCCGACGCTGCGCGACTCCGGCCCGGTGCCCGCCAGCAGGGCGCGGGCCAGCTCCGGGTGCATGCCCACCCCGTCGTCCTCGATCTCGATCACGCACAGCGGACCCTCGCCGAAGCCGGACACACTGATGTGCCCGGTCCCCTCCTTGCGCTCCAGCCCGTGCCGGATGGCGTTCTCCACGATCGGCTGTACCACCAGGAAGGGGATGGCCACCGGCAGCACCTCGGGAGCCATGCGCACGGTGATGTCCAGGCGGTCGTGGAAGCGGGCCCGCTGGAGTTCGAGGTAGGTCTGGGTGGCCTCCAGCTCGTCGGAGACCGTCGCGTAGTCGCCCTTGTCCGAGAACCCGTACCTCAGGTAGTCGGCGAAGTCCGACAGCAGTTGGCGGGCCCGGTCCGGGTCGGTACGCACCAGGGCGGCGATCACCGCGAGCGCGTTGTGCACGAAGTGCGGGGAGATCTGCGCGCGCAGGGTGCGCAGGTCCGCGGCGGCGATCCGGGCACGTGCCCGCCGCAGCGCCGCGTGGTCCAGGGAGTCCGAGACCAGGGCCGCGGCCGCCTCCAGGTCCGCCTCCACCGGGTCGCCCGAGGCCACCAGGGCACCGGAGAGTTCGTCGGCGACGGTCAGCGGCACGGCGCACACCGAGGAGCCGTCGGGCAGGCGGGAGCGGGCGCCGCCGCCGTACTCGAAGACCTGGGAGAGCAGCCCTTCGACCTCGGCGGACTCCGGGCATCTCCCGTGGGAGGTGACCGGTCCGTCGAGGTCGGCGAGGAGCACCCCGTCCACGGCCAGGACCTTGCGTAGCCGCCGGGCGGCGGAATGCACCCCGCGCCCGTGCAGACCGTCCTGGAGGTCGACACCCAGGGCGTGGACCTGGCGCATCAACTCGACACTCGCCCGGCGTTCCGAAGACGTGGGGCGCCGGGAGGGGGAAAGCCACGACAGCCACCGATAAGACACGGAACGATCTTATCCCCGCAAAATGTGTCGGCGCTCACGTCGCGGCGGTCTCCTTTTCGAAAGGGGGCCTGGTCGGGGCAGGGGCCGGTGCGGAAGGGCAAGGGCGGGCCCGCCACCCCGGGAGAAGTGGCGGGCCCTGTGGACGGGAGACGGGTCGGCGGTTGCGCCGGGCCGGGGAGGCGGCCCGGGGGGGAGTGACCGCCCGAGGCGGGTGACCTGTCTCCTCCTCTGGTCGGAGCGAGGTTCTAGTGGTCGGCCGCCTTCTCCGCACCTGCGCCGGTGAGGGCGCGGACCTGGAGCATCGCGAACTTGTCGAAGTCGCGTTCCTTGGACATGTACGTACCGACGACGGCGCAGAGCAGGCTGATCGGCACCGACACCAGGGCCGGGTTGGGCAGCGGGAACCAGGCGAAGTCGACGTTGGGCATGAGCGCGTTCTCCGAGCCGGACACGACCGGCGAGAAGAACACCAGACCGACGGCGCTGATCAAGCCGCCGTAGATACCCGCGAGGGCGCCGGCCGTGTTGAAGCGCTTCCAGAACAGGCTGAGCAGCAGGGTCGGCAGGTTGGCCGAGGCGGCGATCGCGAAGGCCAGCGCGACCAGGAAGGCCACGTTGAGGTTCTGCGCGAAGATCGCCAGTGCGATCGCGACCGCACCGACGCCGATGGCCGCGGTACGGGCGAACTTGACCTCTTCGGACCCGGTGGCCTTGCCCTTGCGGATCACCGAGTTGTAGAAGTCGTGCGCCAGTGAGGAGGACGAGGCGATGACCAGCCCCGCCACCGTCGACAGGATCGCGGCGAAGGCGGCTGAGGCGATGAGTGCCAGCAGGACCGCGCCGGCCATCTCGCCGCCGATCCGCTCGCCCACCACCGAAGCCAGCTGCGGTGCGGCCGTGTTGCCCGCGGCGTCCTGCGCGGTGATGGCCTCGTGCCCGACCAGGGCGGCGGCGCCGAAGCCCAGGACCAGCGTCATCAGGTAGAAGGTACCGATGAGCCCGATGCCCCAGTTCACGGACTTCCGGGCGCTCTGTGAGTTGGGCACCGTGTAGAAGCGGATGAGGATGTGCGGCAGACCGGCGGTTCCCAGTACCAGCGCCAGACCGAGACTGATCAGGTCCAGCTTGTTCCACATGGTCTGGAGCGGGTCGCCCGCCACCTCGACGCCGTAGCGCAGGCCCGGCTCGAGGAACCCGGCCGCGTTGCCGTCGGCGGCCGCCTGGCTGGCGTTGGCCGCGTCGGACATCAGCGCGCCCAGGTTGAACCCGTACAGGGACAGGGTCAGCAGGGTGAGCAGAGCGGCACCGGACATCAGGATGACGGCCTTGGTGATCTGCACCCAGGTGGTGCCCTTCATGCCGCCGAACGCCACGTAGATGGTCATCAGCAGGCCGACGACGACGATACCGGCGATCTTCGCGGTCGGGGCGTCCATGCCGAGGAAGGTCTGCCCCTCCTGGATACCGAGCAGCAGGGCGATGAGCGCGCCCGCGCCGACCATCTGGGCCAGCAGGTAGAAGATCGACACGACGACGGTCGAGACCGCGGCGGCGGTGCGCACCGGGCGCTGCTGCATCCGGTAGGAGAGCACGTCTCCCATGGTGTAGCGGCCGGAGTTGCGCAGCAGCTCGGCGACGAGTAGCAGGGCCACCAGCCACGCGACGAGGAAGCCGATGGAGTAGAGGAAGCCGTCGTAGCCGAAGAGGGCGATCATGCCCGCGATACCGAGGAAGGACGCGGCGGACATGTAGTCGCTGCCGATGGCCAGACCGTTCTGGAGCGGGGAGAACCCGCGGCCGCCGGAGTGGAAGTCGGTGGCCGAACGGGTGTTGCGGCTGGCCCAGACCGTGATGCCCAGGGTCGCCGCGATCATCAGGCCGAACAGGACGAGGGTGACGACGCGGCTGCTGTCGCTGACCGCTTCTTGTGCGAGGATCATCGGTTCGCCTCCTCGGCCTTGGCGTTCGCGCCGTTCTGGAGCTCCTCACGCAGCTCCGCGGCGGTCTGGTCGAAGTTGCGGTTGGCGTACCTGGTGTAGAGCACCGCGATACCGAAGGTGGACACGAACTGCAGGATGCCGAACACCAGAGCCACGTTGACGTTGCCGACGAGGTCGACGCCCATGATGTCGCGGCCGAAGGCCGACATCAGGACGTAGAGCAGGTACCAGGCCATGAACGCCAGGCTCATCGGGAAGATGAAGCGGTACAGGCGTCGCTTGAGTTCGATGAACCTGGGGTCGCTGTGCATGGCGACGTAGGCCGCATCCTTGATGGGCTCGTCGCCGCCGTTCCCATCCGGTGGTGTCGGATCTTTCGTCCGCTTGTCAGTTGCCATGGGTTCGGTTCCTCCGGGGGATGAAGCGGGGACGGTGCTGCCGGTGGGTGCAGGTTTCCGCGATATGTCCGGTTCGTGTGACCTGCATTACTCGGAACTGTAAGGAGCGACACTCGATGTGAGCAGGGGGCGCGGTGGAGCACGCGCCGAACGCGGGTGCGGAGCGTCGAGCGGTCGCCCACCGTGCGACGAACGGTCTCCTCAGACGACGAGCGGCCGACGGACGGTGGTGCGGATTCTGGTCCGGGATCGCTCCCACGGCTTCGTCCCAGGCAGCGGACGGCCCCGGCAGGGGCTGCCGGGGCCGTCGAGGGGATGCGGGAAGTTCGCTGGTCAGGGAGCAGTAGGCCGAGGGCTCAGGGTTCAGGGAGCAGGGGGAACCGTCAGCGACCCCTCCGGCATGGCAGCCTCCTCCGGAGCTTCCAGGAGAATGCGGTCCCGCCCGGCGTAGACGTTCATGGAACGGCCGCGCAGGAAACCGACCAGCGTCATACCGGCCTCCGTGGCGAGGTCCACGGCGAGCGAGGAGGGCGCCGAGACGGCGGCCATCATGGGGATGCCAGCCATCCACGCCTTCTGGACCAGCTCGAAGGAGGCCCGGCCGGACACCATCAGCACGGTCTCGCGCAGTGGTAGCCGGTCGGAGAGCAGCGCCCACCCGATCAGTTTGTCCACCGCGTTGTGCCTGCCCACGTCCTCGCGCAGGGCCAGCAGCTCACCCTCGGCGGTGAACAGCCCGGCGGCGTGCAGGCCGCCGGTGCGGTCGAAGACCCGCTGGGACTCGCGCAGCCGCTCCGGGAGTTCGGTCAGTGTGGGCACGTCGATCCGCAGGCCGTCCTCGCCTACCGGCCAGCGCGCCTTGGTCCGGACGGCGTCCAGGCTCGCCTTTCCGCACAGGCCGCACGAGGACGAGGTGTAGAAATTGCGTTCCAGTGAGGTGTCCGGGAGCGGCACCCCGGGCGCCAGCGAGACGTCGAGCACGTTGTAGGTGTTGGACCCGTCCTCGGTGGCCCCGGCGCAGTAACGGATGGCGGCGACCTCCCGCCCCTCGGCCACCACGCCCTCACTGACCAGGAACCCTGCGGCGAGGTCGAAGTCGTTCCCCGGGGTACGCATGGTGATGCTCAGCGGAGTGCCGTCCAGCCTGATCTCCAGCGGCTCCTCCACCACGAGCGTGTCCACGCGTTCGCTCTCTACGCCCTCCCTGATCCGGAGGATCCTCTCCCGAGCGGTCACCCGTCCCATCCCGCGCACCACCTTCCGATGTCCCGATGCTGGTACCGGTCTACTGCCACCGGCGCCCGGTGTCGAGGAGTGAGCCGGGGGTGACCGGTCTGACCACCCGCCCCGGAAGCCCCGGATCCCCGGCGGCGTTGTAGGTTGCGAGTATCTGAGAACCCGGACGAGGTGCGTCGTACCCGGTCAGGACAAGACGACGCGAACACTGTTCGCACGTCTTGGAGGTACAGGTCATGGCCTGGATCGTTCTGGTGGTCTCCGGTCTTCTCGAAACCGCGTGGGCGGCCGCGCTCAACGCCTCGCAGGGCTTCACCCGCTTCTGGCCGTCGGTGACCTTCGTCGGCACCCTCGTCCTGAGCATGGCCGGTCTGGCCTACGCCCTGCGCACCATTCCCCTCGGCACCGGATACGCCGTCTGGGTGTCCATCGGTGTGGTCGGCACGGCGCTGATCGGCGTGTTCTTCCTGGGCGAGGGCTTCAGCCTGCCCAAGGCACTTTGCCTGATCGCCATCGTCGCCGGAGTCGTGGGCCTCAAGGTCCTCAGCTAGGGCGTGGTCCGCATGCGCTCCGTCCGGTGCGGTTCGCGGGGTGCGGGATGTTGACGCCCTAGCGGTACGGAGTACCGGAATCAAGCGCCGATAGACACACAAAGTAGGGAGAAGTGGCCTGATGTGGCCACTCCTCCCTACTTCTGTTGTGGCACTTCCCTCCGGTATGGCGACATCCTTGAGTTGGTGGTTTCGTGCATTTTTGCGAAGTTTGGTGCAGGTGTGTTTCGCGGCCTCTCCCGCTTGGGCTCACGTGCTCAGGGCTTGGATCGAGCGCGCGATCCATTACGGAGAGTGGCGTGGCATTGCCCTCGGTTGCCATCTCCTTTAGCTTTGCGACACGTTCATTCGCCTATGAGCGTTAACGGTCCTCCGTTCCTTTTTGTCCGGAGAACCACGCATAAGTGCATCAGTGCTGTCTGCCTCGCACCCCCGCTCAGAAAGGGCAGAAGTTGTCACGTTCCCCCCTCGGACGTATCGCCGGAACCACCGCGATCTTCCTCGGCCTCATCCTGGCCCCCACCACGGCGGCTACCGCCGACACCACCCCCGCCGAGCTCTCCCCTGAGCAGGTGACCGCCATGCAGAGCGCCTTCGGGCTCAGCGAAGCGGGCGTCACCGACCTCCTCCGGGCCCAGGAGGAAGCCACGGCTCTGGAGACCGAACTACGTGAGGAACTCGGCGCCGACTTCGGCGGCGCGGTCTTCGACATCGAAAGCCAGGAGCTGACCGTCCAGGTCCTGGACGCCTCCGCCCTCGACCCCGTGCAGGAGGCCGGTGCCGACGCCGAACTCGTCCAGCACGGCCAGACCGGGCTGGACGAGGCCGTCGAGGCCCTCAACACCGCCGAGGACAGCGCCTCCGAGAGCGTGCACGGCTGGTACGCCGACCCTGAGAGCGACGCCGTCGTCGTCGAGGTGGCCCAGGGTCGGACCGCCGACGCCGAACAGCTCGTCGAGTCGGCCGGGGTCGACCCCACCGCCGTCGTCATCGAGGAGGGCACGGACCAACCTCGGACCTATGCCGACATCATCGGCGGCAACCCGTACTACTTCCAGCAGGGCGGCGAGTGGTTCGTCTGCTCCGTCGGCTTCGGCGTGGTGGGCGGCTACGTCACCGCGGGGCACTGCGGCGATCAGGGCTCGTCCACCTGGCTCAACGCCCCCGGCACGGTCCAGACCGGAACCGTCGCCGAATCGGTCTTCCCCGGGCAGGACAGCGCGTGGGTCCGAACCGGTGCGGGCCACACCCCCAGGCCCCTGGTCGACAACTACTCCGGCGGCACCGTGACGGTCACCGGTTCCACCGAGGCTCCCGTGGGCGCCGCCGTGTGCCGCTCCGGCCAGACCACCGGCTGGCACTGCGGCGTGATCCAGGCCAAGAACCAGAGCGTCAACTACTCCGGTGACATCGTCAACGGCCTGACCCGCACTACCGCCTGCGCCGAGGGCGGCGACTCCGGCGGTTCCTGGCTGGCCGGTACCCAGGCCCAGGGGGTCACCTCCGGCGGCTCCGGCAACTGCAGAAGCGGCGGGACCACCTTCTACCAGCCGCTCAACCCGATTCTGAGCCAGTGGGGCCTGACCCTGCTGACCAGCTGACCGATAACCGTAGTTCCGGCGAACGCGAGGACGTGCCCCTGCCACGAAGGTGGTGCGCAGGGGCACGTTCCCGTTCGCGGACCTGGCACCGTGCCCAGCCGGGCTGCCTCCGGCCGCGTTGTGGCGGCTCACATCACCCCGCGCCACCAGGAGCGGGGCGGTTCGTTAGGTTCGTGGGATGAGTCTGGGAACCGTGGACCAGTGGGTCGTCAACGCCGTCGAACCATCCGCCCTCGCCCGCTTCTGGGGCTTCGTCCTCGGCGGGGAGGTCCGGGACCGCGAGGACGGCTGGGCCGTCCTGCACGGAGCCTCCGGGCTGCCCCGGCTGTCGTTCCAGCCGACTTCGGAGGCCAAACACGCGCCCAACCGCATCCACCTGGACGTGCTGGTCGAGGACATCGCCGAAGCCGTCCAGGTGGCGGCCGAGCACGGCGGAACCCCGGTGGGTGAGACGGTCACCGACGAACAGGGCTCGTTCCAGATCCTCCAAGACCCCGAAGGCAACGAGTTCTGCCTGGTCAACCCGATCCGCTGACAGGAAGGTGTCTCAGCCGTAGGGCGACAGTTTTTCAAAACGCACATGGTATACAACCTGTGCGTTGTATACCTATCCTGGTGTGGGACATAGAACTGGAGCTCATCGAAACATGGCTGAGCAACCTTGATCAGAAATCGTATGAGCAGGTGGTTGCCGCTATCGAGCTGTTGGCCGAGAACGGCCCGGGGATCGGGAGGCCTCTGGTCGGCACCGTGACCGGCTCGAAGTACAGCAGCATGAAGGAGCTGCGTCCTGGATCCAGCGGGCGTTCAGAACTCAGAATCCTCTTCGCTTTCGATCCTGTCCGTAAGGCCATCATGTTGGTCGGGGGGGGACAAAGCAGGGAACTGGAGCAAGTGGTACAGGGTGGACATCCCTGTCGCGGATGCTCGTTTCGCCGCCCACATCGCAGGTCTACAGGGAGGACACTGATGGGCACCAATCTGGAGGACATGCTTGCTCGGCGTCCGGTTGACCGTGGTGTGGTGGACGGACACAAGGAGCGGATGCTCGACGAGGTACGGGCGTACCGGTTGCGGGAGTTGCGCGAAGCGGCGGACCTCACACAGGTGCAGCTCGCCGAACGACTGCACGTGAGTCAGAACCGGGTGTCGGGCATCGAACGCGGGGAGATCGATCGCGCCCAGGTCGACACTCTGCGTCGGTATGTCGAGGCACTCGGTGGTGAGCTTCGTGTCGAGGTCGAGATCGGGGACCAGCGTTTCCAGATCGCCTGAGATGCGGGAATTCTGGGGCCCAGGTGCCTACCGCTGGGCCAGGCGGTAGCGGCTGCCGTCGTCCTCGCGGTCGAGGAAGCCTTCCTCCACCAGGTAGCGGCGCAGCGCGGAGGGGTCGTCGAAGCAGGTGCGGATGGCCGTGTTGACCTGCTTCTCGGTGTACTCCAGCTCCGGTGCGAACAGCCGATCGGTGATCCGGCCGAGGACGGCCAGGCGCAGCTCCTGCCTGGCGGGCATCGAGGTGAGGCGCCCCTCGTGGAAGAGCGCCTCCACCGGGTCGGTCGACCGGGTCTCGTCCTTGTGGGCGCGCATGGCCTCGGCGAAGACCTCCGGCATGGCGACGATCCTCGACCCCTCCTCGCGGACCAGGCCGTCGCGCAGCAGGCGGGCCAGGCGCTTGGCGGGTCGGGCGCCGCGCAGCTCCGCGCGTTCCACACCCTCCTCTCCGGCGGAGACGATCCGGGCGTAGAGGGACAGCCGTTCGGGCGCGGCGAGCGACGACACGAGCTGGGTGGGGTGCGGCACGGCGGGTCCTCGGAGTTCGGGAACAACGGGTTTCGGCCACCGTAGAAGCCGCACCGCCACCTCAGCCAGTGAATATCGGCGCAGTCAGGCCCGATCCAGAATCTCCTCCACCACACGGCCGACGCCGTCCTCGAAGCTGGAGGGCGCGACCCTGAGGCCGAGCGCGGGGTCGAGCAGTTCCGGGTGCCCGCTGCTCATCGCGTACCCGGACCCGGCCCAGGTCAGTGCGGAACGGTCGTTGGGCATGTCCCCGAAGGCGACCACCTCCTCGCGGGACACGCCCCAGCTCTCACAGAGCATCGCGAGCGTGCTGCCCTTGTTCACCCCGGCCGCGCTGATCTCCACGAGCCCCGCGCCGCCCGAGTAGGTCGCCTCGGCCAGGGATCCCACGGAGTTCACCGCCGCCTCGTACATCAGGTGCACCGGGTGCGTGTTGGACCGGGCGATCAGCTTGGTGACCGGGGTCGCCGCCGTCAGCAGGGCGTCGGTGTCGTCCAGTACCCCGCTCACCCACTCGCGCGGCACCCACGGCTCCAGGTGGTAGTCGGCGTCGTGGTAGAAGTCCGTGCCCGTCTCCACCCCGAAACCCAGCTCCGGCAGCGCGAACCGCAGTTTCTCGACGATCGTGCCGGAGGTGTCCCGGTCGATCGCCCGCACCATCGGTTCGGCCGCCCCGGGCAGCTGGGTGTGGGCTCCGTTGCCGCAGACCACGGCGGCGCAGTCGAACATCGCGGCGAAGGACTCGGTGGCGCGCGGCGGACGGGCGGTCACGATGACCACCTTGATCCCCGCGTCCACGGCCGCGGTCAGCGCCCGGTGGTTGCGTGCGGAGACCTGGCCGCTCTGGTTGAGGAGGGTTCCGTCGAGGTCGGTGGCGATGACGCGAGGAAGGACCATAGGGCGAATTATGGCGTTCCGGAGTGACGGTTTTGAAGGGACTTTCCCGCCACCTTGACCTCACTCCGCCGGGGCATGACGGCCGGGATGCGTTCGATCACGCCGCCCCGGAAGACGTCGTACAGGTCCAGGCTCTCCAGGTGCACGTAGCCGATGTGGCAGTCGCAGCTGGTCAGCGGGCACGGGCTGGGTCCGAGTCCGGCCTCGAAGGAGCCGTCGTAGAGGTTGCCGAGCGAGGTGTCCACGAAGTGGCAGCGGCGCACCTCGCCGTCGCCGTTCACGGACAGCACGCTTTCACCCGTGCGGCAGGGCAGCCCTCGGCTGGGGTGCGGGAACCGGCTGTAGCGGAAGTGCGGGTCGAGCTCCTGCCACGAGGCGGCCTCGGCGTCGGTGTAGGTGAGCCCTTCGGCGGCGTTCACCCACAGGTACACGTTTTCGGGCAGGTCGGCGCGCATGCGCCGGGCCGCTTCGAGGTGCTCGGGTCGGCCCACGATCCCCACGCTGAACCGGATCCCCAGCGCGGTGAGCTCGCGGGCCTTGTCGAGGAAGCGCTCATGGCCGACCTCGCCGGGGTGGTAGGTGGCCCACAGCGCCACGGAGCCCGAGTCGCAGTCGGCGAGCCAGGCCGTGCGGCCGCTGAGGTTGGTCTGGATCGCCACCCGTTCCACGTGCGGCAGGTGGCTCAGCCCGGTGATGGCCCGGCGGTACCAGGAGCGGGTCAGCCCCTCGCCCCAGGGGGTGAACAGCACCGAGAACCGGGACCGTGCGGTGGCGGTGACCCAGTCGGTGAACCGCTCCAGGGCGGCCCGGTCCGCGCGCAGGGTCTCGGGGCTGTCCCGGCGCTTGGCGAAGGGGCAGTACGGGCAGTCGTAGTCGCAGCTGGCCAGCGGACCCCGGTACAGCAGGGTGAGGTGCTCGGGCAGGGGCGCGGGAAGGGGCGCGCCGGGGCGGACCGGCACGGGGTCGGGCAGGTCCACCGGACCCGAACGGGGTGAGCTCACGACGCCTCGTACTCGGCCGTCAGGCGGTTGACCCGGGCGGAGAAGAAGTTCGGGCCGACCGAGTCCGAGTGCGCCAGCCCCTCCTCGGTGAGCCGCAGCGGCTCTCCCGGCTCCGCCAGCCAGCCACGCTCGGACAGCGCCGCGAACTCGGCTGGGAAGTCCGTCACCGGGTGGGTGCCGAACCGCTCCGTGTAGTCGGCGACCATCATCCCCTCCGTGCGCAGCAGCGACTGCAGGACGTGCCTGCGGCGCCGCTCGTCGTCGTCCAGCACGAAGCCGACCTCCGCGTGCCCGAACCCGGCCGTGTCGCGCCCCACGTAGTCGGCGATGATCGACCTCACCTTGCCCACGCCCACCGCGTAGTCGAACGAGTAGTGGGTCGATCCGGTGTAGGAACGCGCACCGCAGCCCAGACCCACCATGCCGTCGGTCTGGCAGCTGTGGTCGGGGACGGAGCCCGTGTGCTCGGGGGCATCGGTCCGCCGGAACATCCGCATGGACACCTGCTCGTAGCCGCGTTCGCGCAGGTGGTCGCGGCCCTGCCGGTACAGGGAGAGCCGGTGGTCGTCCCAGGCGCGGGCCCGGCGGCCCAGCCCGGTGAGCGGTCGGACGTACAGCGGGTAGAGGTAGATCTCCTCGGGCTCCCAGGACAGCGCCGTGTCCAGGGAGTACTCCCATGTCCTGGCCGTCTGCCGGTCGATGCCGTAGATGAGGTCCACGTTGAGGTCGGCGTCGGTGCACTCACGGATGTCGGCCAGCGCCCGGTCCACCTCCGTCCGCTTTTGCGGGCGCCCGGCGGCGTGCGCCTCGGAGTCGATGAAGCTCTGCACCCCCATGCTGATCCGGGTCGCGCCGCGCTCATTGAGCACCGCCAGCCGATCCGGGGTGGCGGTGGCCGGGGAGGTCTCCACCGACATCGGGACCTCCCCGAGGCCCACGTCCAGCGCGGACTCGATCAGGTCGTAGACCCGCACCAGCTCCTCGGCGTTCAGGTAGGTGGGCGTGCCCCCGCCCAGAGCGGCCCGCGCGAACACCGCCCCCGCCGGAAGCGCGGCGGCGACCGCGTCGGCCTGCCGCTCCAGGGCGTCCAGGTAGGCGGTGACCTGCTCGGCCGGGGGCGTGGAGCGGGTGAAGAGGTTGCAGAACCCGCAGCGCATCTCGCAGAACGGGATGTGCGCGTACAGCGAGAGCGCGCCGACGTCCTCGCCGCGCCACAGGTCGGCCAGGGCGGGCCGCTCGGTGAACGGACGGTAGGCGCTCTTGTGCGGGTAGGCGTACACGTACGAGCGGTACGGGGAGTCCGCGCGGACGGGTTCGGCCATGGGGGCGACGCTCACACGTCCTCCTTCTCGGGGTGGTCGGGCTGTTCGGTGTGCCCGGCGCCGTATCCGCGGGGCAGGACGGCGTGGGTGTAGGGGACGGTCCAGACGGTCTCGTGGCCGATCCGGTGGCCGGTGTAGCCGTCCTCGCCGTAGGCCGTGCCGTGGTCCGAGCACACGATCGCGAAGCAGGGGCGGCGGGCGGACATCGCGGCCAGCAGCGGGGGCAGGTGCCGGTCGACGTACTCCAGGGCGGCCGCGTGGCTGGCCCGGGTGTCGCCGTCCTCCTTGGTGGCGCCGGGCAGGTGGAACCAGTTGGGCTGGTGCAGAGCGGCGACGTTGAGCAGCAGGAACAGCGGCTGGTCGGCGGGGACGGCCGCGGCGATCTCCTCGGCGCGGGCGACCTGGTTCTCGAAGGAGCGCGGGTCGGTGACGCCGAAGGACTCCTCCCAGTGGCTCTCGGCGAACAGGTTCGGCAGTACCGAACCCAGCTCCGAACTGCGGTTGAAGAAGCCCGTGCCGCCCACGCAGGCGGTGCGGTAGCCCGCCCGGGCCAGTCCGGAGGTGAGGTCGGGGGCCTCGAAGGTCCAGGTGCCGGGGGCGGTGGAGACACTGCCGGGAAAGGCGGCGGCGAACAGGCGCGGGTGCGGTCCGGGCGCTGCCGGGGTGGGCAGGAACCCGGCGAGCATGGCCAGGTGCGAGGCGTAGGTGAAGCTCGCGGGGGAGTGCCGCTCCTCCCAGCCGCCCTCGGGCAGGAGTCGGGCCAGGTTCGGGAGGCGTCCGGCCCCGGCGAGTTCGGCCGCGACGTCGTAGCGCAGGGTGTCCAGGGTGAGCAGCAGGATGTCGTGCGTGCCGACCACGGTGTTCATGTCCGGCCGCGGGAGGCCCGCGTCGGCGTTGGTGCTGGTGTTCAAGGGTGTTCCTAAGAGAGCGCGGGGACGGGCGCCGTCACCGGCGGTGGCGCCACGGGGAAGCGTCCCGTCGTGAGGGCGTGCAGTTGTTCGGCGTGGGTGCTGCGGCCCTCGTGCAGGACCCCGGGCAGGAGGTCGCCGAAGGCGTTGACCTCGCAGACCGTGAACTCCCGCCAGCCGGGCGAGACCAGCAGGTCCACCCCGGCGTGCAGGGTGTCGGGGAAGGCCGCCGCGGCCGCCTCCGCCGTGGCCATGGCCCGCGCCCACGCCTGCGGACCCACGCTCTCGCGCAGGGCCGCCAGGTCGCCGCGGGTGTTGCCCAGGTGCAGGTTGGTCATGGGGGAGCGGGAGGAGCGCACCACCACGTGGGTGGCGCGCCCGGCGACCACCAGCACGCGCAGGTCGATCACCCGGCCGCCGAAGCCCGCCTTGGGCACCCAGCGCTCCACGTGCAGACCGTCGGGGGCGAGCGCGTCCACGACCGCCGCCACCTCGGCCTCGCTGGTGTAGGTGCGCAGCCGCAGCGAGTTGTACAGCGCCACCGGGTCCTGTCCGGGACCGGAGCCCCTGACGAGGTGGGCCGAGGTGACCGCCTTGATCCGATCGCCCGCCCCGGTGGCCAGGGCGACCACCCCCGAGGCGGACGAGCCGTGTGCGGGTTTGACGAACACCCGCCGCCAGCCGGACTCGGCCATCGCCGCGCGCAGGGAGGCGTAGCCGGTGACCGGCCCGGCCAGGGCCGGGGCGACCGGGACCCCGGCCGCGGCCAGCCGCGCGTGGCAGCGGCGCTTGTCGCACAGGTCGGCGAGGTCGTCGGGGGCCTGGAGCAGCCGCGCGCCGGGGGTGGCCGCCACCGCCTCGGACAGCCGCCCCAGGGCCCGGACGAACCCCCGGTGCTGGTCGGCGGAGCCCTCCGCGCGGTGGAGGTCGGGGTCGCGGTCCCCACCGCGCAGGAGCCGCGCGGTGGTGACGTCCTCGCCCGGCGCGTCCACTCGGACCAGGGCGTCCCCGGGCAGGGTGAGGGGCCCGGCGGCAGGGTCGGCGAGGTCGCGCCAGGGGAGCGGGACCGGGGCGGCGAACCCGGCGTCGCGGGCGGCCTCGGCGAACAGCGTCAGCCGCCGGTTGCCCGGCACGCCCACCACGACCAGCGGCCGGTCGGCCAACGGGGGAGGGAGAGGGGATCCGGGCGGACTCACTCGCCGACTGACGGGTAGTAGTACTTCTCGCCTCGGAACTCTTCGGGTTCCTGGCGGTCGGAGAGGTCGTGCTCGACCCCGGAGGCGGTCAGGGCCGCGCCCAGCCGCTGTTCCATCTCCTCGGACAGGTAGTGGTGGTGCAGGTCCAGGCGTTTGAGCCGGTGGAAGGCGGGGGTGTCCAGGATGGCCCGGGCGCCGGTGTCGGTGAGGACGCCCAGGGACAGGTCCAGGGCTTCCAGGGTCGGGGTCACGGGGGCCTCGGCCAGGGCGGCCACCCAGTTGTCGGCGTGCTCGGCGTTGCGCAGGCCGAGGGAGCGCAGGCTGGGGAAGGCCTCTGCGGAGAGGGTTCGGGCGAGGTCGGAGGGGGAGCTGTCGCCGCCGTACTCGTCCACCCCCAGCCACAGTTCCAGGTGCTCCAGGGAGGGCAGGCGGGCGGCGTCCAGCTCCCGGCAAACCAGCGCGGGCAGCCCGCCGCCCTGGACGATCAGGCGCTGGAGCGATCGGTGTTCAGGAAGCCTCAGGTGGAGGGCGGTGTCGCTGGGTACGGGAAGCTTCGGATTCCGGTAGCCCTCCCCGGTACCGCGGGAGCCCAGTTCGACGAGGCCGGGGAAGGCGGTCAGGAGGGGACCCAGGTCGGTCTGGCTCAGCCAGGACACCTCACACTCCTCGAAGACCACGTCGCCGAGGAAGAGCGAGCGCAGGTTCGGGAACCGGTCCCTGTGCTCGATCAGCAGGTCCCGCGCTTCCAGGTAGCAGGGCTCGGTCTCGGAGGAAGCGGTGATGCCGAGGACCAGGGCGGTGATCGGCGCGGTGTCCACCTCGGCGAGGAAGCGCGTGAAGTAGGGTGCGAACTCCTCCTCCGGTTCGAAACTGACCACCCGCAGCCGCCAGGCGTACGCGCCGGGGTCGGTTTTGGCTGCCGCCGTCGCCTTGGTGTGGTGGTCGAACCCGATCGGGCCGTTGAGCTTGGGAAGGTCGTCTTCCTCCGTGGTGTCCTGAGAGAGGAAGTCCACGACGGGTAGCCCGCCGAACTCGGCCATGTGCTGGTTGAAGGACACGGAGCCTCCTGAGAGAAGTGTTTCTCCATTCAATAGCAGCTCGGGAGGACTTTTCCGGGGTTGTCCACGGGCCGGGAAACCGGATGGGTCGGCGGTGCGGCAGGACATCGGGGTGGCGTGATGTGAAAGTGGTCGCATGGCTACGCACAGTGAACTCCGTGACTTCTGGGAGCACCGGCTCGAAGGCGACTGGACCGAGAGCGGTGTCGGCTACCGGGCCCTCGGGCGGCCCTTCAACAGCTGGATGTACCGGGTGCGGGAGGAGGTCTTCCTCCGCGAGGTCGGCCAGCTGGGGCTCCGGGGCGTCAGCGTGCTCGACGCGGGCAGCGGCACCGGCTTCTACGTGCGCCTGTGGGAACGCCTCGGCGCCGGGGACGTCACCGGCTGCGACATGACCGACGCCGCCGTCGAACGCCTGCGCGGACGCTTTCCGAACCACCGCTTCGTCCGCCAGGACGTGTCCGAGCTGGACGCCTTCGAGGACGCCAGTTTCGACGCGGCCTCCTGCATGGACGTGCTCTTCCACATCACCGACGACGACAGGTACGCCGCGGCCTTCCGCGGCCTCGGCCGGGTGGTGCGCCCCGGCGGCACCCTCGTGATCTCCGAGAACTGCCTCCAGCGGCCCGAACAGCGCGGCGAACACCAGGTCAACCGGACCCTGGAGACGATCTCGACGCTCGCCGACAAGGCCGGGTTCGACATCGTCCGCCGAGTGCCCATGCTCATGCTGATGAACGCCCAGGTCGACGCCTCCCTGCCCTGGCGCAAGGCCTGGGGCGGCCTCCTGCGGGCCGCCACGGTCACCGCGCCGACCGGGTGGCTCGCCGGGGCGCTCCTGTACCGGGTGGACCGCAAGCTGGTGCGCGGCCGCCGGGAGAGCCCCACCACCGAGCTGCTGGTACTGCGGCGGCGCGAGGAGGACTGAGTCCAGGGCGGACCGGGCCGGGACGGACCGAGTCCGGATCGGTGCGCGGTTCGCGCCCAGGGCCGGGAGGAGCCCCGGGATACGGTGGACTTCCACCTTGTGCCGGGGTGGCCGCCGCTCCCGGGTCGCGGCGGACGTCCTGTTCGGGAGGCGACCGCATGCTGAGACGCTCGACGATCACCACCTGGGTCAAGCGAGGACTGCTGGGACTGCTGGCCACCCAGGTCGCGGTGGTGGCGACCCTCATCGGGATCGACCACTGGCGCAAGCGGGTGCGGCCGCACCGGGCCAACTTCCCCCGCACCGAACCGGCCTCGATCCCGGTCGGGGAGACCACCGCCACGGTCTACACCTACGGGGAGGACCTCTTCGAGGACATGCTCGACGCGATCCGGGGCGCCCGCCACCGCATCCTGTTCGAGTCGTACATCGTCAAGTCCGACGCGGTGGGCCAGGAGTTCAAGTCGGCGCTGATCGAGGCCGCCGAACGCGGTGTCGAGGTGTACGTCATCTACGACGGGTTCGCCAACCTCGTGGTCCCGCGCTCCTTCTTCAAGTTCCCGCCCTCGGTGCGGGTACTGCGCTACCCGGCGTTCCGCCCCGGCGTACTGCTGCTCAACGTGCGCAAGTCCGGCCGCGACCACCGCAAGATCCTCACAGTGGACGGTGAGGTCGGCTTCGTCGGCGGTTTCAACGTGGGCTCCACCTACGCCATCGAGTGGCGCGACACCCACCTGAGAATGGTCGGCCCCTCGGTGTGGGAGCTGGAGAACGCCTTCGTTGACTTCTGGAACACCAACCGGCGCGCGGGCCAGCCCGCACTGGACGGGCTCGGGGAGGCCGAGTGGGACTCGCGCCTGCGGGTCCACCGCAACGTGCCCGAGCTGATCATCTACCCGATCCGCGCGATGTTCCTGGAAGCCGTCGACCGGGCCAAGGAACGGGTGATCTTCACCCAGGCCTACTTCATCCCGGACCGCGAGCTCGCCAACGTCCTCATCGAGGCCGCTGGCCGGGGCGTGGACGTCAACGTGCTCGTGCCGGAGAACTCCAACCACGTCGTGGCCGACTGGATGGCCCGCGGCCGCTACTCGGAGCTGCTCCGCGGCGGGGTGCGGCTGTGGCTCTACCAGAACGCCATGGTGCACGCCAAGACCGCCACCGTCGACGGCCGGTGGAGCACGATCGGCACCGCCAACGTGGACCGGCTCAGCCTCACCGGCAACTACGAGATCAACGTGGAGATCTTCGACGAGGGCGTGGCCCGGCACCTGGAGAAGGTCTTCGAGACCGACCTCACCAACGCCCGCGAACTCACCGAACAGGAGTGGCGCGGGCGCCCGTTCATGGCCAAGTTCAGCGAGATCGTCCTGGCCCCCTGGCGCGGCTTCCTGTGAGCCCGGACGGGTAGCCCCGGGGAGTGGGGGCGGGGCTCAGGAGGCGGTGCCGCGACGCCTGGGAACCAGCCCGAGGTTCCGCGCGGTCGCCGCGGCCTCCCCGCGGGAGCCCGCGCCCAGCTTCTCCAGGATGTTGGCGACGTGGTACTTGACCGTGTGCTCGCTGATGTTCAGCCGCTCGGCGATCTGGCGGTTGCGCCTGCCCAGGTCCAAGTGCTGGAGCACCTCGGCCTCCCGGGGGTTCAGCTCCCGGACCGGCTGCCCCCGGCCAGCCTCGGGCAGGACCAGCGGCAGTCGTGCGCTGATCGTGGTGCCCCACCCGGGCACCGCCTCCACCCGCGGCCGCGCACCGAGGCCGTCCAGCCCGGCACGGAGGCCTCGCAGGCCGAGATCGCCCTCCCCGAGCTGGCCGGGACCGTCGTCGCGCACCGTCACCGTCAACGCGCTCTCCTCGACCTCCCAGGACACCCGGATCCGGCGTACCCCGGGCTGTTCCAGCATGGTGAGCACCGAACGGCGCACCGCGGCCCGCGCCGCGTCGGCCATCTCGGCGGGCAGCGGGTGGCCGCCCAGACGGCTCGGCCGGACCAGCTCCAGGGCGGTCTCGTGGTGGCGCATGAGTACCAGGAGCTTGTCGGCCATGGTGGAGAAGGCCTCGTCCAGGCTTTCCGTGCCCTGGTTCAGGTCGCCGCGGCCGTCGTGGGCGCGCAGGTCCACGAGGGCCGAGGCCGCCAGGTCGGTGGCGGTGCGGCGCGCGGTCGTGTCGTCCAGGCCTCGGGAACGCAGGACGCCCAGGACTCCGGTCAGGGCGGCACCCTGCGCGTCGGTGAGCTCGGCGATGGCGCGGTCACGCTCACTGGAGACCAGCCGGGCACGTGAGAGCTTGTCCGGTTCCGTGGCCGCGTTCAGGGTCTTGACGTGCAGTGTGGTCAGGTCCCACAGGTGCTGCACCACACCGAGCAGGGCGGGTTCCGGTTCCTGGAAGCTGTCAGGGAGGACCGCGGTCAGCAGGGTCCCCGCCGAACCGTCGGGGGAGGAGGCCGCCACGAGCACAGGGTACTCATCCCCGGCGACCTCGGCCCGACCTGTCCAGGGGGTTCCGGCCGTTGGCTTCGCGGCCAGGGCCACCAGGTCGGCGGGTTCGGCCAGGTCGGTGAGACCGGGATCGCCGTGGGTGCGCAGCGCGGCCTCGGAACAGTCCCCGGTCAGCACGATCAGCGCCCGGTGCGGAAGTACTTCGGCCAAAACCTCGGACAGGGTCGGCAGGCTCCGCGTGAGCGGGGCCCGGACCAGGGCGACAGCGGCAGTGAGAGCGTCTTCGGGGCCTGACCATTCCAGCGCCATGCCCCCACAGTACGTCGGTGGGCCGGGAGGCGTCCGCCGCTCTTTCGGCTGGGTTCGACCAGCCGAACGAGCGGCTCCGGGGCGGGAGGTCCGCTCATGATCCTGGGGATGTCGTCACGCAACCGAACCCTGAGGGCCTGACCATGAAACCGGACCAGCAACTCACCCTGGACGTGATCCTCCTCGTTGCCCGCCTCGCCATGGGGTGGACCATGATCGCCCACGGGGCGCAGAAGTTCTTCGAATGGGGGGTCGAGGGGACCGCCGCCTACATGGGCGCGGGCGGTGTGCCGCTGCCGCTGCTCAGCGCATCCTTCGCCGCCGCGGTGGAGCTCGGTGGGGGCGTCCTGCTCGTTCTCGGCGCACTGACCCGCATCGCGGCCCTGGGCATGGTCGCGGTCATGGCCGGGGCCTTCGTATTCGCCCAGGACAGCACCACGATCTTCGTCCAGGACGACGGCTACGGGTATGTACTGGCCGTCGCGGTGTGCTGCCTGCTGATCGCCGCCCTCGGCTCCGGAAGGTTTGGTGTGGACCGTCTGCTCGCCGCGCGCTTCGGCGGCACACGGGAGGGTACTCGCCGTGCCGGGGCCGGGGGCACGGACTCGTGAGAGGACGGAACAACATGTCAGAGAAGTCAGTCGCGGGCTGGACCCCCACACGCCGTGCGGCGCTGGGCGCGGGGGTGACCGCGGCGGGTCTGGCCGCCTGTACCGGTCCCGAAGGCGCGGACGCCCAGGCCCCGGGGAACGCCCCTGCAACCACCCCGTCCTGCGTGCTCACCCCGGAGGGTACCGAGGGGCCCTACTACCTGGACGTCGGCCTCGTCCGCCGGGACCTGGTGGAAGGGCGGCCGGGGGTCCCCCTGAACCTGCACACCACCGTGGTGGACGCCGACACCTGCGAGCCCCTCCCGGACGCGTCCGTCGACATCTGGCACGCCGACGCCACCGGCGTGTACTCGGGCATCCGCTCCGAGGGCACCGAGGGCGAGCGCTTCCTGCGAGGCGTCCAGGTCACCGACGAAGAAGGGAAGGCGGAATTCACCACCCTCTATCCGGGCTGGTACGACCGCCGGACCGTGCACGTCCACGTGAAAGTGCACGTGGCCGGGGACGTGGTGCACACCGGACAGCTCTACTTCGACGACGGGACCAATGCCCTGGTGGCCGCCACGGATCCGTACGCGGGCCGGGCGGACCCCGTGGTGGTCAACGCCGACGACATGTTCTCCGGCACCATCGGCCCGGAGAACACCCTCCGGGCCACCGGCTCCCCGGAGGAGGGCTACCGGGCCAGCGTCGTGCTGGGGGTGCGTACCTAGAGCTCGATCAGAGGTCCCTGGGCGAGAGCCGGGGGAACTTCCGAGGGAAGAACACGTCGGGCTCGGCCCTGCGCGGCCGGGGCCCGCCCCAGTGCTGCGGCCCGGGCTGGGGGTCCTTCTTCAACGCCCCGGAGATCGCCGAGGGCGACCCGCCCCGCTGCCGTCCCCTGGCCCGCGCCGGTTCCTCCTCCGGGCCCTGCTCTCGATCCGCCCCCGCGTCGGTCACCTGGTCTCCCCCCTGGTCAGCCTGCCTCCATGATCGACGCCAGAGGCAGCCGAAGCCCGCCCCGACACGACGTTCCGGCCCAATCGGAGGGAATCCGTCCCCGGGCCCTGAGGGGCAGTCGCTCTCCGTGTGGAGCCCGCGCCCGCCCCGTTCCCACGGCTTCCCCGGCGAGTGCGGGCCGGGCCGCCCGTCGGGCCGGGCGTTTCGCGCGTGGTCGCCCGGCTTCAGGTGCCGGTGGCGGGCCCGTCGGCGGACGGCGACCCGCCGCCGCTGGAAGGGGCCCCCAGACGGTTCACGGCCCGCTCCGCCTCGCGCCGCGCGCAGGCGCGGATGAGTTGCGCGTAGCTCTCTCCGGTGATGGACCTGATCGAGGTGACCCCCGACCCGACGTAGCGCCGGGCCTGGAGCAACCCCTCCGAGGTGGCCGGACCCCACCGGCCGTCGACCCCGTCCGGCTCCAGGGCGGCCCCGAAACCGGCGGCCACGATCAGTCGCTGGACCGCCTTGACACCCTCGACCGGCGCCGCCGGGCGGAGACCGTCGCCTTGCTTGAGTCCGAGCAACGAACCTGCTCCTTCCGTGATGGCCCCGGGGGGCCGGGTGAACGTGCCGTCGCGCACCATCGAGTACGCCCGGTCGCCGGGGCACGAGGTGGCGATGAAGTCGCGGTGGCCCAGGACGCGCCCGTGGTTGCCGTGATCCTCCGCGAGCCACCGGCGCAGCTCACGGACCGCGTTGATCTGGTTGTCGGTGATGGTGTCGCCGGGGCCGGTGGCGAGCGTCGCCGAGTAGTGCGAGGTGTTCCCCCCGGGCTGGGCGGCCTGTGCGCGGCGGAGTCCGCGGCCCTCGATCACGTGGCCGTGGGCACAGCACATGAACGAGTTGCCGGTGAAGTACACCGTTCCCTCGCGGCGTGCGAGCCAGGTCCCGTTCGGCGTGGTCGGGCACCAGATGTGTCCGCTGTAGGGCTCCCTGGTGATGGAGAACGCCGACTCGCGCGTCACCGCCGCCCGGGGGGAGAAGCGGGTCCCGCGCCGTAGTTCGACCTCCCACGTCTCGTACTCCGTCGGCGAGGACGGCGGACGCCTTCGCAGCGAGGTCGCGTGTCCGGCCAGGACCGCGGCGAACTGGAAGGCCTCCGCGGCCTCCCGGTTCCTCTGGCTGAGCGCCCTCGCGTTGACGGTGCGGTTGTCGTGGCCGCCGGCCAGCAGGGAAACCCCGACGAACAGGTCGAGTTGGGCGCGGGTGAGGGACCGCAGGAACCCGTACCGGGGAACACGCCCGGGGGCCTGGTCGACAAGGAGCCGACCCGCGTCCGCCGAGAGGCGGAACTCCACGAGGTGCCCGGCGGGAGTCTCCCCCCACCGGTGGGCTCCGTCCGGACCGGACCCGGATCGGGGGAGGTCGTCACTCCCGGGGCCGAAGAGGGAGTGCAGCGCCCCCCTGATCCTGGCCGCGTTCTTCGGGTTCCGCTGTTCGCACTGGCGGAGGAGTACATCCGTGCCAGGGACTCGGTCTCGGCCCCGCGGCTCGACGTGCCCTCCGGTCCAGAACCACGCCACCAGCTCGACCAGGGCGTCCGACCACTTCGGGTCGGCCGGGAGGGTGACACACGGGGCGGCGAGGGGGATCCGGTCCGCCTGTTCCAGCGTCTCGGTAGTCGCCCACACGCGCTTCCGTCCCCGCTGTGCGGGTTCGGAACGCCCTGTGGCAGCCCGCTTTCCGTCGGCCGGCTTCGGACGCCGGGCTCCGGTCCGCCGGTCATGGCGTTCGACGGGCCATCGATGGTGAGCCGTGGTCAGGGAGGAGTGCCCGCGCCCCTCCATCCTGATCAGCTCCCGGGGCATCGCGGGGAAGACGTTCACCGCCTGCAACGGCTGCCACTGGGACACACCCGCCTCGTGGTCGAGTGTGAGGACCGTGTCCCCCACTTCGATGTCCCGGAACGCCCTCCACCCGTCCTCGGTGAGGATCTCCGTCTCCTCGTCGACGCAGTAACCGATGTCCACCCAGCCCCGGGCCGGACCGGTGTGGAAGCTGCGGGTGTTGCGCCAGTAGGTGATGCAGGCGGAGTGGTCCCGGCCCGCGAGGTTCTGGTTGGCGCTGTCGTAGTGGATGACCAACCCGGACCTGGGGTCGGCGGCCGCCGCCGGGGACGTCCCCCATCCCAGGTCGGACCTGGACACGTATTTGCTGGGTCGGGCCACAGGGCCTCCTCCTGGCCGGGAGAGCACCGGCACGGTACGGGGTGGTCTGGCCGTGTCATTCAGCGCGGCCCGTACCGGGGGACTCCGATGCGGGCCGACGCGGCTTCGACGGTCGGGGCCACCTCTTCATCATCGGCCACGCGTCTTCTTCTGTCACTGCCCGCACACTGGGGGTTACGGGAATGTGGCGGCGGGGACAGCCCGCTCCTCCCGGGCCTCGCAGGCGGAGCGGGTCCGGCGGCTGCTCCCGGGCCTCGTGGGCGGAGCGGTGCGTTCGTGTGTCCGGCGAATCGGGCCGAGGGCGGCCGTGGGGAAGGCGTCAGCGCTCCTTGACGGGCCGTAGAGAGGAGAGCCCCGCGGATGGCAACCGAAGTTGCCGTCCATGGGGCTCTCCCCGTGTTGACTCTACGCAGATCTCTCAGTGACCAGGAAGAGCGATCAGGACGAAATCCTTGACACCGGGAGAAGCGTAAGCAGATGTTCAGCAGAACATGACGAGAGTCAAACCCGAGCTGACAACGCCCCAGAACGGCTAGAAGGTGAATCCTTCATCGCTCGGAGGGTCGTCGTTGTGGTGCGGACCTGTCAGATCGTCGTCCGTGCCACCCCACCCGGTACCGCTTACAGCGTTCCAAGCGGTAGGCCCGTAGGTGACAACCACGAACGAGTAGTCGAGTCCCTTGCTGCACTCGGGCTCTGCCGGAGCGGCGTGCAGGCAGGATCGGTGGGCGGAGACGCAGTGCTCGACGGCCCACCAAGCACCCTATGGCACAACCTGTCCGAGGCCGTGCGCAAAGACGTCGCCTCCCACAGCACCTGCTGGGCCAAGGCCGGACCACTCCGCCAGAAGCCAGACCGGCGGGAGTCCACCATCGAACGCTGGCACCACGTCCGCGACCTGCTCAAAAAGGGTGTGGGACTCCTGGAGTGCGCCCGCCGACTCAACCTGTCCTTGAACACCATCAAGCGCTACACCCGCATCGGTGAGCCCGATCGGCTGCGCCGGGCCCCGCAGTACCGCCCCAGCCTGGTCGACCCCTACCGCGACCACCTGCGCAGGCGCAGGGAGAAGGAACCGGCCGTGCCCGTCCAACAGCTCTTCGTCGAGATCAGCCGACTCGGCTACCAGGACAGCCTCAACCTGCTCTGCAAGTACATCAACCAGGGCCGACTCGACAGCGACCGGGAGGCGTTCCCACCCAAGGCCTTTAGTGAACTGCTCCTGGCCCACCCCGACCAGCTCACGCCTGAGCAGGCCCAGACCCTCACCGATCTGACCCGGGCATGTGCGGAGATGGCCCGGCTGGCCGACCACATCGGCGGCTTCGCCAAGCTCCTGGAACCCGAACCGGGCACAATGCCGAGGCCCTGACCGGGTGGGTCGCCGGGGTCCGTGGGGACGATCTTGTGCATCTTCGCGCTTTCACCCGCGGCCTGGACCAGGACCGGGACGCGGTCGATGCGGCCCTGACCCCGCGCCGGTCCTGCCGTCAGACCGGCTGACCGGAAACGCTCCCCGGACGGGGCCTCACTAGGCCCTGGCCTTCTCGGGCCGGGCCACGGAGGCCAGGCCCACGCCGAGGCGGACGATGAGCTCGGTGCGGTCCCGGAACTCAAGCTTGCGCAGGATGTTGGAGATGTGGAACTTGACGGTGCTGACCTCGATCTTCAGCGTCGCTGAGATCTCAGCGTTGTCCGCGCCCCGTGCGGCGAGCTCCACGACCTCGCGCTCCCTGGCACTAAGCCGTTCGAGGTCGGTGCAGTCCGTCGTGGAGAGGGCATTGCGGGAAGCGATTACGGAGATGATGTGCGCCGCGAATTCCTGGGATACGTGGCTGCGACCGCCCAAGGCCGATCGCAGCGCCGCGGTGTACTCGGAGTCCATGTCGTCCCGGTCGACCAAGCCGGAGAGCTCTCTGATTTCGGGCGCGTGCCACATGGGGTCATCGGTGCCGTACATGATGCCGATGACGGGGATCCCACGATCGGTGTAGCGGGTGGCCTCATAGAGCTGGTCGGACTCGACGACGGCGGCGGCAATCCCGGAGAGCTCGCCGTTGATCACGGCGGGGACCGCGGTCCAGCCTGCGCTCTCGGTCGCGTGGTGGATCCTGCGGTTCAACGCGGAGCAACTGGTGGAGACCATGACCTTGTACGACATCGCTCTTCTTCACCTTCACATCATCGGACCGTCGGGCGGGATGGGAACAGACCGACTGGTCCTGCCAGGCACCGTCAACACAACCCTGTGCCGACCTTCTGTTATGCGCCCTTGACGCTATAGAAACAGCGATGCGCAGGGCAAACCTTGCGCGACCCCGAGGCCGGAACCGGCCACGGACGCGCACAGACATGACTCAGCGACAACACAAACCGCCCACGCCGGTGGCGCGGGCGGTAAGGGGCAGTGGGTACGGTTCAGGCCCCGCCCCGCCGCAGCACCAGGAACAGTACTGTGCCGAGGACACCCGTCGCGGCCATGACGACGGTCATACTCACCAGCGTCGCCCCGCCCGTGGCAGTGAGACCGGCCAGGGCAGAGAGTCCCCCGCCCAGTGCGAACTGCATCGTGCCCATGAGGGCCGAACCGGTTCCGGCGACGGAGGCCGACTGCTCCGACAGCGCCAAGGTCGTCGCGTTGGGGAAGACGAACCCCATCGAGAACATCAACAGCAGGAGGATCCCGGACACCGAGACCAGCGTGGGTTCCCCGAACATCTGAAGAGTGATCAAGGCGGCCACCGCCACCGGCCCCAGGACCAGACCGATCCGCAGGCGAGCGGAGGTGTTCATACGGCCGATGAGCACGGAGTTGATCTGGTTGGCCAGGATCAGCATGGCCGCGTTGAGCGGGAAGATCAGCCCGAACTGCGTCGGGGTGGCCCCCAACTCGTTCTGCGACACGAACGAAAAACTGGAGATGTAGGTGAACATCGCCGCGTAACTCAGTCCGAGCGCGAACATCGGTGCGAGGAAGCGCGGATCGCGCAACAGGCGACTGATGTTCGAGAGGAGGGGGCCCAGCCGCAGAGGGGTCCGCCGGTCCTGCGGCAAGGTCTCGGGGACCCCGAACCAGACCATCACGAAGTTGACCGCCCCGAGCAGCCCGAGCGCGACGAAACAGAGCTGCCACGACCCCACGGTCAGGATCTGCGCACCCAGCGGCGGCCCGATCACGGGAGCCAGGCTCGTGACCATCATGAGCCGTGTGAAGAGGCGGGCCGCGTCGTCCCCGGTGTACAGGTCGCGCACCACGGCGCGGGACAGCACGGCTCCCGCGGCCCCGGCCATTCCTTGCAGGAAACGGAGCACGACGAGTACCTCGGCGGAGGTCGCCAGTGTGCACAGGAAGGACACCACAGCGAACAGGCCGACTCCCGACAACAGAAGTCGGCGCCTACCGAGGGCGTCGCTGCAGGGTCCCAGCAGCAACTGGCCCAAGGCCATCCCGATCATCATCGCGGTCAAGGTGAGTTGGATACGGACTTCGGAGGCACCCAGGTCCTGTGACATCTGCGGAAAGGCGGGCAGATAAAGGTCCGTGGCCAACGGACCGGTAAGTGCGACACCGCTCAGGGCGGCGACGATCCCGAGCGGGAAACGGCGGCGGTACTCGCGTCGGCGGACGTCACCGGAACGCTGGGTGGTGGACACGGTTTCCTCTCTCTGCGTACGGACTCGGCCGTTCAGTGCCTGGCGGCGCCGCCTTCGGCGGGCTGAGCGGTATCGGGGCGACCAGTGCTGTCCACCCGCGCTGCGAAGGGGGCCACCACCAGGTCGAGCTCTCCGAGCAACTCCTCGGCCACCCGGTGGACCTGCGCCGGGTGCTGGCGGGGTTCGTAGGGGGCCCGTACCGACAGCAGACCGCACAGGTCGAAGCCCTCAGGAGCACTCCTGACCTCCTGGCCCGGTGTGGCGAGCGGGTAGTAGGCGGCGAACGCGGAGGAGGCTTCAGCACGGCCCGCGCCATTGCTCACGACGATCCCGTTGCGGTAGACGAACTTGATGCAGGTCGCGCAGGCGCCAGGGTGTCGGTCGCGGGCGCGCTTGGCGATCCCTTCCTCCCCGAGGGCGGCCCGCACGAAGAGCTCGACGAGGTCGATCTCGTGCACGTCGCGGATGTTGCGGTACACGTGCCCGCCGCTGATGCGGGTACTGAACTCCACTACACGGAACCGCCCCTGGGAATCACGCCGAAGCTCGACGTTGAACAGGGCCACCTCCAGGTCCAGAGCCGACACCATGGCCTGCGCCGTCGCGGTGATCTCCTGCTCGACCGCGGGATCACCGTAAGGGAGGGTGTAGAGGTCCTCCTCGAACCAAGGGCTGTCGGGCAGGACCTTGGTATGCACACCGCCGAGGTGGAAGCGACCGTCGATGACCACACCGTCACAGGTGACCTCTTCCCCGGGCAGATATTCCTCGACCAAGGCCCACTCGTCCGGCAGGACGTCGTAGAAGTGGTGTGCCCCGGATCGGGCCAGGCGCTCGATGGCGTCGAGGGCCGCGGTCGCCTCCTCGGGGGTGCGAACCAGCTCGACGTGGGAGCTGCTGGCGCCCCGCGTCGGTTTGACGACACAGGGCAGGCCCACGTGGTCCAGGGCATCGGGGCCGGCGCCATGGGCGCCCACCGCGCGGTACCGGGGTGCGGGAAGACCGTTGGCGGTCAGGTGAGCGCGCTGGAGTGTCTTGTCCCGGGCGACGGCGTCGGCGTCCGGCCGACTCCAGTGGACACCGTAACGGGAGTTGGCGCGCCCCACCGCAACGATGTCAGTCTCCTGAAACGTGAGGGCGAAGGGGGCGCCGGTGCTCGCCAGGACCGCGGTGATCCGTTCCTCCAACTCACGATCGGTGGTGGCCGCGGGGAGCAGGTGCACGGCGGTGTAGCGGGTGTCGTCGCGGGCCTGCTGTTCCTCGGTCAACAGGTGGATCGCCAGGCCGAGGCGCCGGAGCGTGTCGACGTGGTCGTCCCTGATTCGCAAACCGTCGCGCATGGCGAGCACGACCGGGATCCCGGATGTATCCATGGTTCCTCTTCTGATCGTCATCCGTGTCGACCCCGGTTGGGGGCTTCACAGGAAGGTGGTCTCGGCGGTCCGGCCGTCCTCGGGGGCGATCACGTATACGCAGCCCTCGGGGCCCGCGGTGGAACCGTGCTCGGTGTGGGCAGGCAGGGAGATACGGGCCCCGGGGCCGCAGTCGATGCGGTGGGTGACTCCGCCGTCGCGCCAGAACAGTTCGACGGACCCGCTGAGGATCGCGAGGGTCTCGTGAAGGCTGTGACGGTGCCAGCCGTGGGTCTTGCCGGCTTGGTCGTGCTGGACCTCGAAACTCCCCTGCTCGGGGAGCAGCTCCTCGTAAATCTCGGCGAGGGGGCGCGCCGGTCCGGTGGTGATGGCGGGTACGGGCATGTGGTGCTCCTGAGCTCGCATCAGAAGGAGACGGTGTCAGCCGAACGGTGCAGCGGGCACCGATCGGTGGGGCGAGGGACTTCGTTCTCCTCGTCGAGGAAGTATTGGTGCCATTCCTTGTTACCGTGCTCACCGAAATTACCGAGCAAAGGGGTCTGCGCCACCAAGTCGTATTCGGAGAGGCGTTTCCGGATGATCTTCCTCGCGTTGTCCCCGGTCCTCGTCCCAGCAGCGAGTCCGTCGAAGACGAACCTGGGCTGGAACGTCACCGCGAAGTACTCGAAAAAACGGCTCCTGCGCTTGTAGTGGAAGGGGGTGTTGGCCACCACGAACATCGGGGTGGAGTTGAAGACGAATTCCCAGTCGGATGCCTCGGTGTCGGGGGAAATTCCCTCGGCCCATGGGGACTCGTCCTGCTCCCGTAGCCCGCGCAGGAGGGCCCAGAAGTGGTCCTCGCACGCATCCAGCGTCGAGAGACGGGGGTCGTGTTCGAAGAAGCAAACCAGGGATGTCCGATTCCCCAAGGATTCGGCAATACTTGTGTAAGTGCGGAGTATGTCAGCCAGGGCCTCAACACGCCCCTCGCCGACCGGGACGAAGGCGTAGCGCAGGGTCCCGCCGCGGACGGCGTCGGAGCCGAAGATGCAAGGGAAAAGGTTGTCGGTTCTCAACATCCGTTCCTCGAAAAGCTGCACAGCCAGAACCTACCACGACCCGTTGGGTCTTTTTCCTGGCTCTAAAAGTACCTGCAATATATTCACATCCCGGGGATGAATAACTATCTCGAAAGAAAAATAGAGAGAGCGGATAGAATGCGCCGCAGCGGCCGAATCAAAAACTGCGATCGTGGAGAGTTTCCCTCGAGGCTGGGTTTTGATTAGAAATCAGACATATCCGGGTCAGGTGCTTCGCAGAATAATTTACCGGAGCACTCACGGAAAAACACCCTCCCGGAGAACGGTTCCAAACTCGACCCGAGACGGGGGCGGTCCGGTGTCATCGCTCTTCAGTGAGCCTTTCTGAGTAAGCATGGCTCACTCACAGTGACGGTCGTTGGGGTGGGGAACCTGAGAAGATCAACCCCAACCCAGCCCCGGACAGCAACGAAGCCCCTGGTACAGGTGATATTGCGACGTATCACCGACCGAACCAGAGGCCTCGCTTGTCCCACATGACCTACACCTGTGTGCTCGATGTCGACCGCCCAACCGCCGAGTTCGTCTCCCGGCAGCTGGCCGCCCACCGGCGCACCCTCGGTACCCGAAGCGGCACCCGGGCGCTGGGACCCTTCAAACAGGCCGTGCTCGTCCTGCGCTGGTTCCTCGACGGCACCCGCCCCGCTCAACTGGCCACCGACAACGCCATTAGCACCAGCACGGTCTACACCTACCTGTACGAGGGCATCGACGTCCTGGCCGCACACGCCCCAGACCTGGAACATGCCCTCATCCAGGCCAGGGAGGCCGGACTGAGTCACCTGAACCTGGACGGGACCGTAGCGCGCACCGACCGGGTGTCCACCCCGGGCCCCAACGGGGCTGGCCTTTGGTGGTCGGGCAAGCACAAACACCACGGCGGCAACGTCCAGGTGCTCTCGACCCCGGACGGATGGCCGCTGTGGACCTCGCAGGTCCGGCCTGGGCGTGAGCACGACACCACCTGAGCCAAAGCCGAAACCGACTTGCCGCCCGCGCTGGAGAAGGTGGCCACCGACCAGGGTCTGCTCACCCTCACCGACCTGGGCTATGAGAACCTCAGCCCTGCCATCCGGCATCCGGTGAAAAAACGCGCAGGTCAGGAGCTGACCGGTGATCAGAAGGCCTACAACCAGCTGATCCGTGGAGTGCACGGGGTCGCAGAACGCGCCAACTCCCTGCTCAAGACCACCTTCAAAGCACTACGGCGGGTGAGCCTTGATCCCTGGCGCATCGGCGCGATCACCCTCGCCGCACTGGTCCTGCTCCAGCTCGAACACGACCGCACCACCTGACCGATACCCACCCACGGTCACAAACCGTTACCCGGAAAGGCTCTCTATGGGGATGACCAGAAATTTGAGACCAGGCGATCGGCCTGGGGTCTCTCTTTCCAGAGAAACCCCAGGTCACAGGGGCGGCCCCAGCAGGATTCGAACCTGCGACACCCGCTTTAGGAGAGCGGTGCTCTATCCCCTGAGCTATGGAGCCATGGGTGTTGCCATGGGCCGGATGTTACCCGGCCGTGGGGCCAAGCCTAACCCAGGATGGGGGTGCATGGGGTGCGTATTGGTGTTGCCCGGGCGCCGACGAGGCGCTCTGCGTGCGCGGCGGAGTACGCTGACCTACGATTGGTTGTCCTGGTGATGGTGTGATGTTGTTCATGTCGCGTGTCGCGATTATGGCTACTTGCATGCTTCGGTCACTGTTGGCGGATGGGTACGAGTCGCATCGACGCCCCGTTGACCAGGCTTTCTGTCGAAGGCCGGGTGAGACGGCCGGGAGGGCGGGAGTCAACCGTCCCGAGATTCGGCCGTCGTGCCGTACGGTCCACTGTGTCCGCATGTGGACATGTAGTACGTTGCCTTGCGGCCACGGGTAGGTGTTCGAGGAAAATGCAGCCGGAGGATCATTCGTGCCGTTCATTTCTGAGTCGGCGCGGCGGAGGTCTCGCGTATCGGGTAGCGGGGTGCTGACCGCGCTGGGAGCGCGCCATCGGCTCCGGATCGCGCAGGCGCTGACGCTCACGTTGGTCACGTCCCTGCTGGTTGTGCCAGCGCAGGCGGTGATCGCCCCAGCGCCGGCTGAGGCGAGCCTTGCGGACCTTCGCGAACGCGCGGAGGAGGCCGCCGAAGCCCTGGAGACGGCGACCGACGAGTTCGTCGAGCGTCAGGACGCCCTGGAGGAGGCGCAGGAGGAGTTGATCGGAACCCTCCACGAGCTCCAGCAGATCGAGGGCGACCTCGGCGACATGCGAGAACCGCTCGCCCGGCTGGCCAGCACCATGTACCAGCAGCCCGACGCCGGTGTCCTCGGCATCCTCGCGGCGGGCGACCTCGACGAGGACCTCCAGACGCAGTCCTACGCCGCCAAACTGTCCGAGGACAACCAGGCACTCATCCAGGACGCCACCGATCTGCGCGAGGAGCAGGTGGGGCTGGCCAGTGAGGCCCAGGAGCTGCAGACCTTCACCCAGCTGGAACAGGCTGAACTCGCGGCCGAGGTGGAGGCGCTGCGCGCCCAGTCCGAGGCGAGCACGAACGAGCTCACCGAGGAGCTGGAGGCCCGGGGCCTGGACCCCGACACCTACATGCTGGCCGCCGACTGCGACCCGAGCGCCGCGGCGAACGCGAGCGGCTACCCCAACGGTCTGCTGCCGCAGGAGGCCCTCTGCGAGCTCTACGACGACGGCAAGTTCCTGCGGGCCGACGCCGCTGTCGCGTTCCTTGAGCTGAACGTGGAGTACGTCGAGCGGTTCGGCGAGAACATGTGCATCACCAGCGCCTACCGCGACCTGCCCAACCAGCACCGCGTGTACGGCCAGGTGGCACCCGGCTTCGCCGCGGTCCCCGGCACGAGTAACCACGGGCTGGGCCAGGCGATCGACCTCGGCTGCGGTATCCAGGACTTCCGTTCGGAGCGGTGGAACTGGATGGAGGAGAACGGGGCCCGGTACGACTGGATCCACCCGGCCTGGGCGAAGTCCAGTCCCTTCGAACCCTGGCACTGGGAGTACGAGGGCTGACCGGACGCCGGACCGGCACTGTCAGAGCCCGGAGGGCGGCCCCGCGGGGCCGCCCTCACGTGTATCCGGGCGAAGGGGCCCGGGTGCCGGGCGCGGTCTAGGCCGCGACCTCCGGGGTGACCTCGCTGGTGCAGTGGGCGCACTTGCTGGCCTTCTTGTTGATGTCCGTGTAGCAGTAGGGGCAAGCCCGGGTGGTGGCCTCCTCGGCCTTGATGAACTTCTCCATCAGCTTGCCCAGGGGCAGGACCACGAAGAAGTAGAGGATCGCGGCGGTGATCAGGAAGGAGATCAGGGCGTCCACGAAGGAGCCGTACAGGAACCGGCTTTCGTTGATCTCGAAGTAGAGGTCCCCGAAGGCGGGGACGCCCCCGAAGATGCCGAGGAGCGGGGTGATGAACCCTTCGGTGAACGCCGTGATGAGACTGGCGAAGACGGAGCCGATGACAACCGCGACGGCCAGCTGCACCAGGTTGCCCTGGAGCAGGAACTTCTTGAAGCCTTCCATGGAACTGCCCTACGTGTTCGTGAGTGACGGATGTGCCCTGACAGGCGCCCGGACAGCTTTCACCACCTTTGGTCATCGGTCAACCGCGGATGGTGACGGACAGTCGTGAAGTGGTCGCGTGCCCGGCCAGGGCCCTGGCCTCCTCGGGTGTCGCGGCGATGAGGACCAGCGCACCGCCCTCCCCGCCCCGGTCGTCCTCCGCCGGTACCGCGAGCACGGGACAGTCACCGACCACCTCGACGGCGGGTCCGGCCCGGGCGGGCGGGCCGCCGAGGCCGCCGAGGTCTCCGGGGCCGGTGGCGGCCAGCACGTCCACCCGGCTGCCGGGGGCGAGCAGCCCCACCGCCCCCGGATCGGCCACCCGGACCGGGACCGCCACCAGGTCCGGACCGTAGGGCAGGGCCGGTGGGTCGCTCAGCCGGGCGTCGGTGAGCACCTCGCCTCGGCGGACGGGTGCGTTCAACAGGAGCCCGACAGGGCCTGGGGGCGGGGACAGCGCCGCCTCGCCCGCCGAATCCGCTTCCGGTGCGGTCGTCTTCGGTCTCAGCGCGCCGTCCGGGACGACGCGGTCCGGCAGGAGGAGGGAGGTGAGGTCGTCCCCGGACAGCGGAGAGGCGGCGTCCAGGTCCCGTGCGGCGACCAGGACCTCGGTACCGGGTTCGGGGGGAGGGCGTAGGACCAGGACGGCGCTGATCGCGGCCAGGGCGGCCAGGACCGCGGCGACGGCGCGCCGGTACCGGTCCAGCAGGCGGAGCGGGCCGCGCCGGTGCCGGTAAGGGGGTGGGGCTTTGTCCATGCCTCCAACGCTAGGTCGGCCGGAGGCGCTCGGAAGGGTTGTCCACAGGGTCGGTTTCGCCGCGGCCCCGGTCCAGGGCCCGAAAAAGACAGACCCGCGGTCCCGGTTCCAGGCCCGGAAGAGTCAGGGCCCGGAAAAACAGAAGCGCCGCCGAGGGGTCTCGGCGGCGCGGCCACGGTCAACGGTGCGGTGGCTCAGCTGCTGGTGCTGGTCGCGGCGGTGCTGCCGCTGGTGCTCTTGCTGCTCGAACTGTCGCTGCCACCGGTGCTGGCGGCGGCGGGGGCGCCGCCGCCGGAGTCCGAGGCGGACTTGGCGGAGTCGGCGGTGCCGCCGGACTTGCCCTCGGAGCCGCTGTCGGCGGAGTTGGAGCCGGTCAGCGCGGAGCTGTTCGTGGTGGTCTTCCCGCTGTCCGTGCGGTAGAAGCCCGAACCCTTGAAGACGATGCCGACCGCGGAGTACACCTTGCGCAGGCGTCCCTCGCACTCGGGGCAGACCGTCAGCGAGTCGTCGCTGAAGCTCTGCACGACCTCCATCTGAGCGTCGCACTCGGTGCACGCGTACTGGTACGTAGGCACTGTTCCGGGTCCTCCTTGCTGGCACTCACACCCGTTGACTGCTAAATAGTACGCGTTCGCCGACCACAGCCGCGACAGCCCCTCACCGCTTCGGCCACGGGCGCCCGAGGGGGCGGGATCTCCTGGGCGGGGTGTCGGGACGCGGACCTGTACGGGACACGACCGCCAGCCATAACGCTCGGACCGGTCCCCTTAATCCCCTGTCCTTCTCCGCCACTCCCCGGCTCTTCCCCGGTCACGACCGGTCCCCCGGTCACTGTCCGGGCCAGACCACCGCCGCCGGTTCGAACACGTGGAGCCCGCCGCCCGGGGTGACCACCGCGTCCACGGGGCGGTCGTGCGGTTCGGCCGGCAGGTCCTCGACGAACTCGTCGTCGTGGACCACGGCGATCGCGGGTGTGTGCGGGCCCTTGTGGGCGAGCGCGCGGTCGTAGCAGCCCGCACCGCGCCCCATCCGGTTCCCCCGCCGGTCCACGGCCAGGGCCGGGCAGATCACCGCGTCCGCGCGGCCCAGCACCTCGGGCCCGTAGCGGTGGCCGGTGGGCTCGACCAGCCCGTGCCCGGCGGGTGCGAGGCTGTCGGGGCCGTCGAAGGCCGCCCAGTCGAGTGTGCCGTCGGGGAGGAAGATCGGGAGGAGGACGTACGTGCCCCGCTTCCACAGGGCGTTCACCAGCCTGCGGGTGTCGGGCTCGCCGCCCACGGAGTAGTAGCCGGCCACGGTCCCGCCCATAGCCAGCCACGGCAGCTCCATGAGGGTGTCGCGGACCGCCGAACCCGCGCGGTCGCGTTCCGGCGCGCTCCGCTCCCGCCTCCTGGCGAGGAGGCTCCTGCGCAGCTCGCGCTTGGCGGACCGGCTCCGGTCGTTCGTGTCACCCATGCGATCAAGTCTGGCACCCGGATCGCGGGGTGCTCCCCGCCGCGCACCGGAACGGTGGCCGCTGGTTCCCCCAGGGGTGAACGGACGGTGGCGATTTCCACGCCTTCGCCCGAAACGGCGGGTACTTCTCAGCCACGGAAAGCCATCGGGCCACGTAACGAGCGTTCTCTGTCCTAAAGTGCCGTTCATGAGCGCCGACACCGACCAGACACGACCCCGTGCCGACACCGCCTCCGTGACCAAAGCGGTCGTGCCGGCGGCGGGACTGGGCACCCGGTTCCTGCCCGCCACCAAGGCCACCCCCAAGGAGATGCTGCCGATCGTGGACAAGCCCGCGATCCAGTACGTCGTGGAGGAGGCCGTCGAGGCCGGGCTCCATGATCTGCTGATGATCACCGGGCGCAGCAAACGCTCCATCGAGGACCACTTCGACCGTGCCTACGAGCTCGAGGAGGCCCTGGCGGCCAAGGGCGAGGAGGGCAAGCTCAGGTCGGTCCGTGAGTCCAGCGACCTCGCCCAGGTCCACTACGTCCGCCAGGGCGAGCCGCGCGGCCTGGGGCACGCGGTGCTGTGCGCGCAGGCGCACGTGGGCGACAACCCCTTCGCGGTACTCCTCGGCGACGACCTCATCGAGTCCGCGGACCTGCTCCGTCGCATGATCGAGGTCCGCGAGAACCACGGCGGCAGCGTCGTCGCGCTCATGGAGGTGGAGCCGGAACAGGTCTCCCTCTACGGCTGCGCCGCCGTGGAGACCACCGGTGAGGACGACGTCGTCACCGTCACCGACCTGGTCGAGAAGCCCTCCCCGGAGCAGGCCCCGAGCCGGTGGGCGATCATCGGCCGCTACGTGTGCGACCCGGCGGTCTTCCCGGTCCTGCACCGCACCCCGCCCGGCCGGGGCGGCGAGATCCAGTTGACCGACGCACTCAAGGAACTGGCCCGCACCAGCCCCGATGAGGGCGGGGGCGTACGTGGGGTCCTGCTGCGCGGCAACCGCTACGACACCGGTAACAAGGCCGACTACATCCGCACCGTGGTCGAGTTCGCCTGCCGCCGGCCGGACCTCGCAGACGAGCTCCTGCCCTGGCTGCGCGACTTCGTGGAGCGGCAGGAGCGGGCCCGGGTCTGACCCGGCCGGCGGGGTACGGGCCCGGCGCCGGGGAGCGTCCCCGGGCCGGACACCGGCGGGCGGATCCGGGACGTCTGCTCCGGGGGTGGTCACAATGGGACCGGAGAACCCTCCCGTGACGGGTGGGCCGCTCCCAGCGTGTACACGATCCGGAAGGTCCTCATGAAGAGCGTCGAACAGCACATCTCCGATCTTCTGGGGTTGGTCACCACCCTCGAAGCGACCGAGTTGGACCTGCTCAAGGCACAGGGGACGGTGCTCGCCGCGCCGATCGTCTCCCCGGTGTCCCTGCCCGGCTTCGACAACTCCTCCATGGACGGGTACGCCGTCCACGCGGCCGACCTGGCCGGGGCCAGCGCCGAGGCCCCGGTCAGCCTGCCCGTGGTGGCGGACATCCCGGCGGGCGATCCCGACCCCGCCGCGATCCGGCCCGGCCTGTGTGCCCGGATCATGACCGGCGCACCGATGCCCACCGGCGCCGACGCCGTCGTCCCCGTGGAGTGGACCGACGGCGGCGCGGTCGACGTGCGTATCGACCGCCCCACCCGGCCGGGCAGTTTCGTCCGCCGCCGGGGCGAGGACGTCGAGGAGGGTGCGACGGTGCTGCGCGCCGGGGTCCGGATCGGCGCCGGTGAGATGGGTGTCCTGGCCGCGGTCGGGCGGCGCTCGGTCCCGGTCCGCCCCCGCCCGCGGGTGGTGGTGCTCTCCACCGGCGAGGAGCTGGTCGAACCGGGGCGCCCCCTCGGGCCGGGCCAGATCTACGAGTCCAACAGCTACATGATCGCCGCCGCGGCCAGGGACGAGGGCTGCGAGGTCCACCGCCACGGGTTCGTCGGCGACGACCCGGCCACCGTCTGGGACACCCTCGAGGGCCTCCTGGTCCGCGCCGACGTCGTCGTCACCACCGGCGGCGTGAGCATGGGCGTCTACGACGTGGTCAAGGAGGTGCTGACCCGGCAGGGCACCGTGGAGTTCACCCAGGTGGCCATGCAGCCGGGCAAGCCCCAGGGGTTCGGAACCATCGGTCCGGACAAGACCCCGATCCTCACTCTCCCGGGCAACCCGGTCAGCGCGTTCGTGTCGTTCCACCTGTTCGTCCGGCCGCTCCTGCGCAGACTCCGCGGCCTGCAGCCGAACCCGCTCCCGAGCGTGCGCGCCCGGCTGACCACGCCGGTCAGCTCGCCCCAGGGCCGCCGTTCCTACCTGCGCGCCGTGCTGGCGGGTCCCGCCGCCGGCGACGAGGTCCCCACGGTCGCCCCGGCGGTGCGGCAGGGCTCGCACCAGCTGTCGGCCCTGGCCGACGCCAACGGGCTCCTGGTCGTGCCGGAGGAGGTCACCGAGCTCCCGGCGGGTGCCCTGGCGGAGGTTCTGGTCCTGCCCGATCGCTGACCGGCGGGCGCACTGTCGCAGCGTGGGAGTACGGTCTTCGTGGGACACCTCACCCCGTGTCCCCGCGGTCGGCCGTACCGGTGAGCCGCGAGTCCGCCCAGACAAGACGAACCCTGACAAGACGATGAGTGGCAGCACGAAGATGACCGACACCCCACAGCCGGAGTCCCACCCTTCCGGTCTCACGCACCTCGACGAGTCCGGCGCCGCGCGCATGGTGGACGTCTCCGGCAAGACCGTCAGCGCCCGCACCGCCACGGCCACGGGTCGGGTCCTGCTCTCCCCGGTGACCGTCGCCGCCCTGCGCGACGGCGAGGTCCCCAAGGGCGATGCCCTCGCGGTCGCCCGGATCGCCGGGATCCAGGGGGCCAAGCGCACCCCCGACCTCGTGCCGCTGTGCCACCCGATCGCCGTGCACGGGGTGGACGTGGACCTGACCGTCGTGGACGACGGCGTGGACATCAGCGCCACGGTGCGCACCGCGGACCGCACCGGGGTCGAGATGGAGGCGCTCACCTGCGTCATGACGGCTGCTCTCGGGCTGGTCGACATGGTCAAGGCGCTCGACCCCGAGGCCGAGGTCACCCGGGTGCGGGTGGAGGAGAAGACCGGCGGCAAGAAGGGCCACTGGAGGCGCGGTGAGTGAGCCCGCGGGCGAGCCCGGTCCGAAGGGTGCGGGCTCGGCTGGGCCGGGGCCGGGTGAACCGGTGCGCCGGGTCGCGGTGGTGACCGCCTCCAACCGGGCGGCCGCCGGGGTCTACCCGGACCGCTCCGGTCCGGTGATCGTCGAGCGGCTCCAGGCCATGGGCTTCGCCGTCGTCGGCCCCTGGGTGGTGCCGGACGGCGAGCCGGTGGCCGAGGCCATCGAACGGGCCCTGGCCGAGCGGGTGGACGCGGTGCTGACCACAGGGGGCACCGGGCTCACCCCGCAGGACCTCACCCCCGAGGCGACGCGCCCACTGCTCATCCGGGAGATCCCCGGGATCCCGGAGGCGCTGCGCGCGGCGGGCCGGGACAAGGGCGTGCCCACGGCGATCCTCTCCCGAGGGCTGGCCGGGATCGCCGAACGTTTCGGACACCGCGCGCTGGTGGTCAACCTGCCCGGTTCCAGAGGCGGTGCGCGTGACGGGATGGCCGTGCTGGAGCCGGTTCTGGGCCACGCGATCGACCAGCTCCGAGGCGGGGACCACCCTCGACCCGAATGACACCGAAGAATGACCGGAATCACATCCCGGGCATTCCGGAGACAGAGAATTCCTTGACCTTGTGTCGGTTTTCGGTGCAGGAGTGAATGGAGTTTGGAATCATCCGATTCTCGTGTGGTGGGGGTGACGCCCGCCACCTCACGTCCGCGGAGTGGAATACTGGGACACGTCACCGACAACGGGCGCACCGCGCGCACGAAGGCCGGTGCCGCGACCGCGCTGGGCGGTCCCGAGGGCCTGGGAAGGACGGACGTGAATCGCAGGCAGAGGTGGCCCGTCACCCTTCAGGAGGGGCCGATCGCGCTTCGCCCTCTGCGCCTTCGCGACGCCCCCGTGCTGCGGGACACCCGGGCCCGCAACGCCGAGTGGCTGCGGCCCTGGGAGCCCACGTATCCCGAGATGCCGCTGCGGACCACCGGGCTCACGCCCTACGTCGCGATGATCCAGGCGATCCGCCGAGAGTCCCGGCAGGGGCTGTCGATGCCGTGGTCGATCACCTACGAGGGCCGCTTCGTCGGTCAGCTCACCGTCGGCGCCATCGTGTGGGGTTCGGCCAGGTCCGCGCAGGTCGGGTACTGGGTCGACAGCGCCTACGCGGGGCGCGGGATCACCCCGACCGCGGTCGCCCTGGCGGTCGACCACTCCTTCTTCACCGTGGGACTCCACCGGATCGAGGCCAACATCCGCCCCGAGAACCGTGCCAGCAGACGCGTGGTCACCAAGCTCGGATTCCGGGACGAGGGGGTGCGCAGACGCCAGCTCCACATCGACGGGGCCTGGCGGGACCACATCTGTTACGCGCTCACGGCGGAGGAGGTCCCCCAGGGCGTGCTGCGTCGCTGGTACGACGGAGCGTCTTCCGGGCCGTCCGAGGAGGGTGGTTCCGGCCCTGATTCCGGTTTGGGGCCACAGGACCCGAACGGTGGCGGTGATCCGCGCGATCCGGCGAGCCCGCACCCGGGATCGAACTGAACATGGCAGCATCACGGATGCGTTCGGAGCTTAAACATCGATTTAAGCACAATGATTCATTACTTTGCGTTGAATTGGCACTGCGCTCCGCAGTCAGTGTCTGACCTGGTTTTTCGCGCGGGAGGGTGTGACGACCGAAACTGAAGGTCCACAATCTTGCGACACTCCGGTCGGAATGTGGCGCATTTATGGACACGGGGTCGTACCGTGCGGAACATAGACGCATTGACGATGCGGGCAACGCGTGGATATGGCGCACGGGAATCGATCCGGGTCCTACGGGGGCCAGGAACGATGTCCAGCCGGAGGACGTCTCTACTTCCGGGAGTACGTCCAGCCACACGCGGGGCGGTGTCGACGAGGTGTCGACCAACGTTCAGTGGCCGTCATCGTGAGGAGGGGTGATGAGCAGCTCTCCTCTGTACCTGGCCATCGTGGTGGTCTGGCTCATTGTCCTCGTCCCGATGCTGCTGCGGAAGGACTCCGTGGACACCGTCCACGAGGACGTCCGTCGTGAGGACGACGAGGCGGAGGCCCCCGAGGCCGACGAGACCGATGTGGAGTCCGAGCACGGCGCGGAGGGCCTCTCAGGCGACTCGGGCGACCCGGATCTCACTGAGACCCAGGTGATCACCCGTCCCGCCGTCAGCGGCGAACACACGGCCGAGGAGGAGGCTCCGCCGCGGAGCCGCTCCGCCGCGGAACAGGTCACTCGCCCGAGCCGCGAGCCCCGGTCCCGTGTCATCGCGCGTCGGCGCCGTCGCACCACCGTGCTCACCCTGCTGAACGTCGCCACCGTCGTTGCGGTCGCCTTCGGTCTCGGTCCCTGGTGGGTGATCGCGCCGCCGGTCCTGCTGCTGGCCGGGCACGTGGCCCTGCTCCGCGAGGCCGCCAAGGCCGACGCCGAGCTCCGCCAGGCCCAGGCCAGGGCGCGCCGACGGGCCGTCCTGCGGGCCCGCCGGGCCGAGGCGGAGGAGGCCCGCGAAGCCGAGCGGGAGGCCGAGGTCATCGCCTTCATCGAGCGCCGCAGCCAGGTCTACGACCAGTACGCGGACGCCCGTCTGAGGGCCGCCGGAGACTGACTGGGAGGAGTCGGTTCGGACCATCCGAACTTTCCTGCTAGTGTTTAACTCGTCTTCAGGGGCTATGGCGCAGTCCGGTAGCGCACCTCGTTCGCATCGAGGGGGTCTGGGGTTCAAATCCCCATAGCTCCACTTCACTCCGAGACGACTCTGCTCGGGGGCCTTCGGCCTCCTCGCGGGGTCGTTTCGTCGTTTCACCTGGGGGCGACCCCCAGAGCCCCCCGCAGGCTCCGAGACGACTCTGCTCGGGGGCCTTCGGCCTCCTCGCGGGGTCGTTTCGTCGTTTCACCTGGGGGCGACCCCCAGAGCCCCCCGCAGGCTCCGAGACGACTCTGCTCGGGGGCCTTCGGCCTCCTCGCGGGGTCGTTTCGTCGTTTCACCCGGGGGGCCCGAGCTCCCCGAAGAAGCAGTAGAAGGGCCCAGTTCATCGAACTGGGCCCTTCTGTGTTCCCTGAGTGCTCTGGTCCTCGTCGGACGGAGTACTGCTGTTCCCTGGTGCGGGCGGTCGTCCGGACCGGAGCCCCGAGTGTCACCGGCGAAGCGTCTATCCCCTGCGGCGGGGTGACCGGTGTAGGGCCAAGCGTACCCGCGAAAGCTTCGGAACTCCTGTGAAACAAGGCGTCACTTGCATCCCCCTGAATCTATACATCGGAAACTTTCCGGCGTATAGTTATCGGCATGGCAGACGGATACCACCACGGGAACCTGCGGGCCGCCGTTCTGGCGCGGGCCGCGGAGGTCATCGAACAGGAAGGCCCCTACGCCTTCAGCCTGCGCTCGCTCGCGGCTGACCTCGGGGTGAGCCACACGGCTCCGAGGTACCACTTCGGGAGCCGGGAGGGCGTACTGAACGCGCTCGCCACCGAGGGCTACACCGAACTGGCCGACCGGCTGCGGGCCAACCGGGAGTCGGACGGCGGGTTCCTGGAGTCCGGGGTCGAGTACGTGCGCTTCGCCACGGAGTTCCCGGCCCATTTCCAGGTGATGTTCGCGCCGACCCTGCTCGACGAGAACGATCCCGAGCTCTTCGCGGCCCGGAGCGCGGCCTTCGGTGAGCTCAGCTCCGGAGTGGAGTCCCTGGCCCTGGAGGGGCGCCCGGTGGAGGACGCGGCCGCCGGTCTGGTGGCCGGGTGGGGGATCGTGCACGGCATCGCCACCCTGGCGCTCACCGGGAACCTGGACAGCTCCGGGGTCAGGGCCCTGCTCGGGGACGCCGACCTGCTCACCATCACCCGACGCAGCGCCGGACTTCTGTTCGGAGCTTCGGGGCCCCCTACCGAACCAGCACAGGAGTAAGCCATGTCAGCGGCAGCACTCATCTCGTCCGGGGTCATCCTGCTCACCGTGGTCGGTATCGCCTACGGGGGAACCTTCCTGCTCCGAGTGGTCAACGGCGCCTTCCCGGCCAACGAGCTGCAGCGCTCCTACTTCCGCGCCGGGCACGCGCACGCCGGTGTCCTGGTGATCCTCGGCCTGGTGGTGCGCCTGCTGCTCGACCAGCCGACGGTGCCGGAGTGGGGGCGCTCGCTGGGCGACCTGGTGCTCGTCGCGGCCATCCTGATGCCCGCCGGGTTCTTCCTGTCCGTGGTCGGCCGCGACCCCCGGGCCCCGAACCGCCTGAAGGTCCTCATCTACCTGGGCGCGGCGAGCCTGGTCGTCGGCCTGGTCGCCGCCGGGGTCGCGCTCATCGTGGGCGGGGCGGCCCTCAGCTGACGCTCCGGACGCCCCGGTCGTCACTGGCCTGCGGTGATGGCGTGGGTGCTCTGCGGGCTTGGCCTCAATATTGGTTGAGGTGTTCCTCTTGGGTGCGTTCCTTCCCCGAAGCAGAAAGAGAGCGCATGGAGACCCCACCCCCGGGAACTCCCGGGAACGCCTCCGCCGTGGCGCCTGCCCGGCCCTCGCCGCTGACCCTGCCGGTGGTCCTCGCCGGGGTCGTGCTCGTGGCGATGTCGATCTCGGGCACCGCCGTGGCACTGCCCGACATCGGCGCCGACCTCGACGCCTCGGGTGCACCTCCGCACTGGGTGGTGGTTGGCTGCAACCTCGCTTTCGCGTCCACAGCGCTCTTCGCCGCCGGGCTCGCCGCCTCGGCACTCAGCGCCTCGAGCCTCGCCCTGGACGTCGCACGGGTCGTCTCCGGCGCGGGCGGGGCGGGTGTCATGGCCGCAGAGGAGCGATCCTGGCCGCCGAGTACGCGGGCCGGGTCGCCTCCGGGCACCTCTCGACGGACGGCGCCGTGCGTGAGGTTGAGGCCCTGACCTGGTCGTGGCACATGACCCAGGTCGGTGTCGCACTGTTCTGCCTGGTGCTGTCCGTTGTGGTCGGTTGCCTGATCCTGCGGGGGGCGTGAGAAGAGCGCGTCCTGAAAGGTACTGAACAGTACTGCCCTTAATGAGCGTCCGAAATTGGCCCCTCTGGGGGTGCGGGGACGAACTTCCCAGAGGTTCCGAGTTTCCTTGTGAACACACAGAGTCACTGTACGTCTTGTGGTGATACGTCAGAGAAGCGTGGTTCTGTGATGGTTTCTACGGACTTGTCCGCGCGGGGAGGCTCCCTGTCACGTCGAAACATGCCTCGGGGGTGCCTTCGCGCCAGGGATTTGAGCTGTTTCGCCAGCGCTCAAACCACAATAGCGATATGATCACTCTCTGTTATGTCGGAGTTCTGTGATTTTGCTCCACGTCAGTCTTGTTTTTGCAGGTCACCGGGGATGGTGTGTTTGGCGTGGAGTAATGGGAACTTGCCTGAACTGCGACGACAGTGACCTTGGTGAACTTTCTCGGGTTCCCGATGCAACCTTTGGTCGAAGGGCGGCCACGGGATGACGAATATTCGACGGCGGGTCTTGTGAAGCCTGTCGGGATAGGACATCTTAGTTGCGGGATGGGCCGGAGACATCGAAAGAAAGGTGGATGCCATGACCATGCACGCGAAGGCCACGCGCAAGAACAACGGCTGGAGCTGGTGGTAGCCAGCGCGCGCTGACCGTTCTTCCGAGAACTCAGGCGACCAGGAGGGCCCGTTCGACTTCGTCGGCGGGCCCTTTCCTCACGCCCGGACGGGGCGCGGCCGAGTCGGAGGGCGCCTCGGGGATTTGACCGATGACCCCACCGGGTAGGAGCCCGTTACGACAGCGGGCCCGCTGCGACAACAGCACAGCCAGGTCCGGACCGACCGTGAAGGGGCGGCAACAGCCGTGTCCGACTCCCCTCAGTACCCAGGTGGCTACGAGTACCCGGAGGAGCCCGAGCCGGAGGGCGGGTACGGCCGCCCGCCGATGCCGCGACCGGCCCCTGAGCCGGCCTCCGAACCGGCCTCCGAACCGGCCCCCGAATCCGGGCCGGGGCAGGGGAGACCGCCGGGCCGGTCCGGCCCGGCCCGGCGGGGCGAGCACCCCGTGGCGGCCGAACGGTTCCGGCGCACGACCAGGGCCAGGAGCAAGTCCATCCAGGCCGAGCGGAGCAGGGGCTTTTGGCGCCTGGGCACGGGGACCGTCTTCTACGTCATGGTCGTCGGCGGTATGGCCGACTACGTCGAGCCCGCCGTCCGGGTCGGTGCCCACCTGGTGTTCTGGGTGCTGATCGGGCTGGCGTTCCTGATCGCCGCGGCGCGCGAACGCCGCCACGACTGGGCGCCCAGGCCCCGGTGGCCCTGGACGGCCGCGGCCCTGGGCGGCGCGGTGGCGGTGGAGGTGCTGTTCCTGGCCTTCGGCTCGCCCGCGATCATCATCGGAGCGGTGATCCTGCTCGCCCTGGGCGCGTTCTTCCTGATGCTGGTGGGATGACAGCGTCACCGCAGGTCAGGTGCGTATGAGGGAAACCGGGGGAAGAGGGCTCAGGTGGCCTCGTCATCGAAGGGCGGGCGCTTCCCGTTCAGCCGGGAGGCGGGCTTCTTCTCCGGTTCGTCCTCTTCTTCCCAGAAGTGCTTCTGGATGAAGCGCTTGGGGTTGAGGTCCTGGACGTCGAAGTCCTTGTACTCCGGGCCGAGCCCCTCCTTGATGTCGTTGGAGGCGGAGTTGGCCATGGTGCGGAGCTGGCGCAGGACCCGGCCGACCTGCTGGGCGGCCTTGGGGAGCTGGTCGGGGCCGAAGATCAACAGAGCGAGCAGGAGGAGGAGGATGAACTCTCCTCCGCTGATGCCGAACATGTTCCATCCTCGCTCTTGGGGTACCGACCGGCTTAGAGCAGGTTAACCGGTATCGCCGGGCTTGGGTAACCGTGTCCCACCCAGTGTCCGAAGCGCTGCCTGGGCGCCGCTCGCGCGTCACCGAACCGGGCCTCGAACGGCTCTGGTCCGGGCCTGAGCCGCGGTCGGGACCGGACGCGAACCAGCCCCCCGCTCGGCGAGCGGAGGGCTGGGAAACGCACGTATGACGGTCAGACCGCGCGCACGTCCGCCGCCTGCGGGCCCTTGGGGCCCTGGATGATGTCGAACTCGACCTTCTGGTCCTCTTCCAGGTTCCGGAAGCCGGTACCCGCGATCGCCGAGTAGTGCACGAACACGTCGGGCTGACCACCCTCGACGGCGATGAACCCGAAACCCTTCTCAGAGTTGAACCACTTCACGGTGCCCTGAGCCATGTGCTCTCCCTTGGGGACTACGGCGGGACCGCACCCTGCTGGTCCCGGGTCGCCGGGCGCCGGACCGACGAAGGGTAATCCCAAATCGACAAGCGCCCACGTGAAGTTCCGCGAGGCGCCTCGGGCATCCATGGAAACAACAACAGCAACCAGTTGCAGACAGTACCAGGGGAGTGCCGATCTGCCGAGACTTTTCCGGCCAGAATCCGAACTCTCCGAGTGTCCTGTTTCGGCTACTCGAAACTGTTGCTTTCCAGCCCTTCTGCCACTAATGGAGATGTGTTCCGGGGAACGGATTTCCTCCGTTCCCCGGAGAGGTGCCGGCACGGGTCCCGAGAGAGAACCCGAGAAGCCCCGGGAGAGGCCGTGGGGGTCAGGACGACGCGTCCCGGCCGTAGATCCACACGTCGAACCAGAGCCGGTCCCGCCAGATCTCCTCCGGGAGCGGATAGGCCGACAGCACCGGGTAGAGGTAGGCGAAGTGGGCGATGATCAGCAGCACCACCACACCGAAGACCACCCCGCCCAGCGCCCGCAGATAAGGAGCGAAACGCGGGCTGTCCTCGCCGGCGCCCATCACCAGCCCCAGCATCAGCACAATGGCCAGCACAAGGAAGGGCAGGATCGGCAGCGCGTAGAACAGGAACATGGGCCGGTCCGGGTAGGCGAACCAGGGCAGCCAGCCCGCGGCGACCGCGAGCAGCACCGCGCCCGCGCGCCAGTCGCGGAAGGTGACCCACCAGCCGAACATCACGATCACGGCGATGATGCTGACCCACCAGATGATCGGGGTGCCGATCGACACCACCGAGGTCACACAGTTCCCGGTGTCGCACCCGACGGCCTGGCCGTCGTAGTGGAACATCACCGGGGTGCGCATGATCAGCCATTCCCACGGGGCCGAAATATAGGAGTGCTCACTGGACAGATTGGAGTGGAAGTTCATCATCCGCGAGTGGTAGTCCGCCAGACTCCACAGCGCCTCCATCGGGGCGCTCATGAAGTTCGGCAGCCACGCGGGTGCCATACCGTCCGCGAAGTCCCGGTTGTAGCCGCCCCGGGTGAAGAGCCAGCCCGACCACGAGACCAGGTAGACGACCCCCGCCACCACCACGGTCTGCACGAACGCCGGAACGGCGTCGAAGCCGAGCCAGCGGCCGAACGGGCGCTGCTGGCCGACGCTGCGCCGGGCGCCGTAGTCCCAGGCCACGGTGAGCAGACCGAAGGCGGCCACGAAGAACAGGGCCGACCACTTGGTGCCGATCGCCAGGCCGAAGCACAGCCCCGCGGCCAGCCGCCACCACCGCATCCCCAACCAGCCGACGGTGGTGAGGCTGACCCCGGCCTCCCCGAGCCGGACCAGCCGTTCCCGAGTCTTGTCCCGGTCGATCACCAGGCAGGTGAACCCGGCCAGGATCCACAGGGTGAGGAAGATGTCCACCATGGCGATCCGGCTGAGCGTGAAGTGCAGGCCGTCCAGCGCCAGGATGAGACCGGCCGTGCAGCCGAGCAGGACCGAGCGGGTCATCCGGGTGGCGAGCCGGACCAGGATGAGAACGGAGATCATCCCGGCCAGGGCGGAGGCCACCCGCCAGCCCTCGGGGCTCACGGCCGTACCGAAGGGCATGATCGAGTACAGCCAGTCGCCGAGCGCGATCATCCACTTGCCGACCGGCGGGTGCACGATGAAGTCGCCCGCGCCGGTCCAGATGTTCGGGTCGCCCTGACTCAGCATCCGGTCCGAGTCGTCCAGCGAGTCGTGCTCGTACCCGAAGTTCCAGAGCGCGTAGGCGTCCGTGGCGTAGTAGGTCTCGTCGAAGTAGATGCGTTCGGGCTGGTTGAGGTTGAAGAACCTCAGCGCGCCGGCGAAGAGCGCGACGACGGCGGCGCCCAGCCACCCCAACCACCAAGGGCTGGGCGGGCGGGGCGCGAGGCGGGAACGGAGTGTCGGCGGCTGGGCCGCGGCCGGGGGGTTCGAGGGCGCTGCCTCGCTGTGAAGTGCGGTGCTGGTCATCTCGGCTCGTAGGTTGGGGTCAGAGATGGGGTCCGTTGCGGACGGGCCGCGAAACCGGGTTTCGGGTGGCGCGATAGTGCCAACCGTAGCGCGACAGGACGGGGATCACAGTGGTTGAGGTTGTGGATGGGACGCAGCGGGTCGGGAGGCTGGTCCTGGCCGGGTTGCCCATCGGGAACCAGGAGGACGCGCCGCCCCGGCTGCTGCACGCCCTGGAGGGCGCGCGCGTGATCGCGGCGGAGGACACCCGCCGGTTGAAGCAGTTCGCCTCGCGTTCGGGCATCCGGTTGGGCGGGGAGTCCGGGGCCCGAATTGTTTCTTACTACGACCAGAACGAGACCCGCCGGGGCGAGGAGCTCCTCGGCGACCTCAGGAGGGGCGAGGAGGTCCTGGTCGTCACCGACGCCGGGATGCCCGGGGTGTCCGATCCCGGCTACCGCCTGGCGGCGGCCTGCGCGAACGAGGGGATCCCCGTCACCGCGATCCCGGGGCCGTCGGCGGTGACCACCGCCCTGGTGGTCTCCGGACTGCCCACGGACCGATTCTGCTTCGAGGGCTTCCCGCCGCGCAAGGGCCTGAAGGGGTATCTGGACGAGCTCGCCGACGAGCGCCGCACGATGGTCTTCTTCGAGAGCCCGCACCGGATCGCCGCCACCCTGGAGGCGATGGCCGCCGCCTTCGGCGCGGACCGCCGGGCGGCGGTGTGCCGCGAGCTCACCAAGACCTACGAGGAGGTGCGCCGGGGCGGTCTGGGCGAGTTGGCCGGATGGGCCGCGGAGGGGGTGCGCGGTGAGATCTCGGTGGTCGTGGAAGGCGCCCGCCCCAGGGCGGAGCGCACCAGCGACGCCGACCTGGTGGCCGCGGTGGCCGGACTGGAGGACGAGGGAGTGCGCCGAAAGGAGGCCATCGTCCGGATCGCCAAGGAGACCGGGGTGCCCAAGCGCCGTGTCTACGACCTCGTGCACGGGGTCGTGGAGGTGGGGTCAGGGGAAGCCGAGTAACAGTCCGTCGACCGCTGGAACCTTTCCGTTCCGTGGGCGTCGAACCCGGTAACAACCCGCGACAGGAACGAGGATCTCCCCATGCGCAGCGAACTCTTCCAGCAGGCTCGGGAAACCCAGCAGCCCGGCATGCACCTGCAGAACCACAAGATGCTGAGAGTGGGCCTGAACGGCGAGTTCTTCGCCCGGCAGGGTTCCATGGTCGCCTACCAGGGGAACATCGACTTCTCCTACCAGGGCGCGGGCAGTGTGGGGAAGTTCTTCAAGAAGGCCTTCACGGGGGAGGGCCTGCCCCTGATGCGGGTGTCCGGGCAGGGGGACGTCTTCCTGGCCCGGGACGCCTGGGACGTGCACCTGGTCGACCTGGAGGGGGAGTCCCTGACCGTCAGCGGAGAGAACGTGCTGGCCTTCGAGCCGACCCTGGAGTGGGACATCCGCCGGGTCCAGGGCGCGGGGATGACCGCGGGAGGTCTTTTCAACACGGTTTTCACCGGTCGGGGGCGGCTGGCGATCGCCTGCCACGGAACACCCGTGCTGCTCAACGTCGACCAGCCCACCTTCGTGGACACCGACGCCGCCGTCGCCTGGTCGAGCTCGCTGCAGACCGGCATTCGCAGGTCCTTCAAAGCTGGCGCCCTCATCGGGCGCGGCAGCGGCGAGGCTTTCCAGCTGTCCTTGCAGGGGCAGGGTTTCGTGCTCGTCCAGGCCTCGGAGGGCGCCCCGACACCCGTACAGGCCGGCTGAGCCGTAGGAGTTCCGCCAACAGAGGGAGGGCCCCGGCCCGCGCACCACGCGCGGACTGGGACCCTCCCTGTTTCGCTCTGACGGACGCGGTGTCTAGACGACGGCCCCGTCGTCGTTGTCGCGGGCGGCCTTGGCGGCCACCTTCTGCTTGGCCTTGCGCTCCTTGAGCACGTGCGGAGCGGGCGTCTTGTCCCACTTCTGCAGCCAGATCGCCAGCGGAACCGCGACGAACACCGTGGAGATCACACCGGTGGTCAGACCGACCAGCATCGCGATGGAGAAGTCCTGGAGCGATGAACCGCCGAAGAAGGTCAGGAAGCCCAGGATGATCAACGCACCGACGGTCGTGTTGACCGTACGCGGCAGGGTGTTGACCACGGCCCGGTTGGCGATTTCCTTGAACGAGGACTTGTCGTCCCTCGCCCACTCGTCCCGGACCCTGTCGAAGACCACCACCGTATCGTTGACAGTGAAGCCGATGACGCTCAGGATCGCGGCGAGGAAGACACCGTCGATGGGCTTGCCCAGCCAGATGAACAGGCCGATGACCAGCACCATGTTGAAGGCCAGCGACAACATCGTGGAGACACCGAAGGACCAGCGGAAACGCCAGGCCAGGTAGACCATCTGCAGGGCCAGGGCCGCACCGAGGGCGATCAGGGCCTTGTTGCGCAGCTCGTCACCCATGCTCGGGCCGATCAGCTCGTCGCTGACCAGCTCCACACCGCCGGTCGCTTCGTCCAGGGCGTTGGCCACGGCCGCTGCCTCCGGATCGGAGATGTTGCCGGTACGCACGGAGATGTCGCCGTCACCGGCCTCCTGCACCACCGCCGTGTCCGAGCCCGCGAAGTCCAGGCCGGAGATGACCGAGCGCGCCTCGTCCACCGAGATGGGCTCGTCGCCGGTGATCTCGTACTCCAGGACCCGTCCGCCGGTGAACTCCACACCCAGGTTGGTGTCCCGGACGAACGGGGCGGCGATGGCGGTGAGCACCACCAGTGCGGCGACGACGAGGCCGACACGGCGGTAGTCCATGAGCTGCGGGTTCTTCTTCACCAGCCAGGCGCGGACCCGGCCGATCTTGCCGATACCCGTGATGGCGGGGTGCTTCTTGATGACCGCGCGGCGCACGGCCCACTCGACCAACACGCGCGCGATGATCAGCGCGGAGATCATCGAGGCGACGGTACCGATGCTCAGCGTGACGCCGAAGCCCTGCACGGTGCCGGAGGCGAAGAAGAACAGCAGACCGGCGGCGATGAACGTGGTGACGTTGGTGTCGAGAACCGCGCTCCAGGCCTTCTGCGTTCCCTGGACGAAACCCTTCTCCAGGCTCGGCGGAATCGCACGGCGGCGACGGCGGGCCAACGCGCCCGTCTCGGGCCTGGCGGCCTCGGCGTCGGTGGCGTCCTGCATCCCGGCGGACTTGTTCGCCTCGTACGTCTTCTGTTGTCGCTGATACTCCTCACGCGCGCGTTCGAAGATCAGCACGTTCGCGTCGATGGCCATACCGATCGCCAACACGAAACCGGCCAGACCCGGCAAGGTGAGTGTGGCCCCCAGCGCGACCAGCGCACCGTAGGCGATCAGGGTGTAGAAGGCCAGCGCGATCGAGGCCAGGAAGCCCACGAGCCGGTACACCAGCGTGATGTACAGGGCGGTGAAGGCGATACCCAGGACCGCGGCGATGGCGCTGGCCTGGATGGCGGCGGCACCGAGGGTCGGGCCGACCGTCTGGCGCTGCACCTCGGTGACCGGCAGCGGCAGCGAGCCGCCCTCGATCAGGACGGCGAGCTCGTTGGCGCTCTCGCTGGTGAAGTTCGCGCCGCTGATGGTGGTCTGGCCGCCGGCCATACCGGACTCACAGCCGGTCTCCTCGGTCACCTGCGGGGAGGAGATGATCTGGCCGTCCAGAACGATCGCCACGCGGCGCTTGGGGTCACCGATCGGGTTGCAGGCGGCCTCGCCGGTCAGCTCGCGCCACTGCTCGCGGCCCTCGCCGCGGAAGCTGACGTTGACGACCCAGGAGGCGCGGTTGACGCTGTCGAGCGCGGCGTCGGCGCTGGAGACGCGGTCGCCCTGGATGGCGGCCTCGCCCAGCTGGAGCATCTGGCCCTCGTCGTCGGGCAGCGTCATCGCGACGTCGGCGGGGTTCTCCGCCGGGGCTCCGCCGGGTGCCTGGGGCATGCCCTGGTCGCCACCCATGCCTTCGAGGAGCGCCTCCATGTCCAGCTCGTCCGGGGAGAGCTGGCCCTCGCCCTCCGCGGGGGCGCCGTCCTCACCGTCGGCGGGAGCACGGGCCTCGTCCGCGGGCGGGTTGGCGAAGTCGGGGGCCTGCACACCCTGGCCGCCCGGGTCGCCGACACCGAGCACGGGGTGGAAGGACAGCTGGGCGGTCTGGCCGACGATCTGCGCGGCCTCCGCCGGGTCCTGCACGCCCGGGAGCTCGACGATGATCCGGTTCTCACCGGAGCGCGACATGGTCGCCTCGGCCACACCGAGGCGGTCGATGCGCTGGCGCAGCACCTCGACGACCTTGTCGGTGTTCTCCGAGTTGGCCTCGGTGCCGTCGGTGCCGTCCTGGGTCTCCAGGACGATCTGCGTACCGCCGCTGAGGTCGAGCCCCAGCCGCGGTGGGATGAACCACGCCGCGCCGAACGCGACGAGAATGACAAGAAGGGAGATGAGCGCGCGTGTCCAGCGCGCCCCGGCTCCCGTTTGACTGGACAAGGGGTGAACCTCTCACTGCGGATGGTGGGTACCGGTCGCGTGCCCGGATGCTCAGGGCAGGGGGGTGCGTGGTGCCGGTCCCGGCACCTTCGGGGTGCGGGGAGGCGGCCTACCGGGATGGTCAGACGATGGTGTGCGCGGTGAGAGGTGGTGCCCGGGTGGGCGGCAGCCCCTCCGCTTCGACCCGTTCGGGAACGGGGTCGTGGTGCGGGAGGGGCAGCGGCCACCAGGGTTGGTCCCACACCGCCAGGCGCAGCGCGCACGCGGGGACGGTGTCGGGCAGGTCCCGCAGCACCGAGCGCTGGTCGCAGGTGGAGGCGGGCGGCCCGAGGGCGACCGTCTGGGATCCGAGGTAGGGGCGCGCTTCCTCCGTCGCCTCGTGGGCGGCGGTGTCGCGGCCGTCGTCGGAGCTGTTCGCGGCCGCGTCGTCGTGGACGGAGGCACCGCCGTGCGCGGACGTGTCCGCGGGGACGGTGACACCGCCGTGCGAGGGCAGGGCCACGGTGTCCCTCTCCCCGGAGAGGCCGACGGCCACGGGGAAGGACAGGATGACCAGCAGGACCACGCTGGTGATCAGCGAGCTGGTCCGCAGGGCAGGACGGGGTACGGCACGGGTAACCGTGGTGACCACCGCCTCAGGGCCGGGTAGAAGGGTCCTGCTGACTCCGGCCGGTGCCCCGGTGACACACGGCCTCGTGTTGCAGAGCATACGGGTACGCACCGGTCCGGGGGAATCGTGCGGTCGGCCCTGTGGACAACCCGGCGAACGGACGATTCCGCGGACCAACCCGCGGAGCCCTCTGGTGCTCGGACACCCCGGGCCACCTTTAGTCTTGTGTCATGTCGTCGAATCGCCACATCCTGACCGCGGTCGCCTGGCCCTACACCAACGGCCCGCGCCACATCGGCCACGTCTCCGGTTTCGGAGTCCCCTCGGACGTCTTCTCGCGCTTCCAGCGAATGTCGGGGAACAACGTGCTGATGGTCAGCGGCACCGACGAACACGGCACCCCGATCCAGGTGCTCGCCGACCAGGAGGGCGTCACCGCCCGGGAACTGGCCGACCGCTACAACCGGATCATCGCCGAGGACCTGGTCGCGCTCGGTCTGTCCTACGACCTGTTCACCCGCACCACGACCGGCAACCACTACTCCGTCGTCCAGCAGCTGTTCACCACGCTCTACGACAACGGCTACGTCTTCACGCGCACCACCCAGGGCGCGCGATCCCCGTCCACCGGCCGTACGCTGCCCGACCGCTACATCGAGGGTACCTGCCCGATCTGCGGTTTCGACGGCGCGCGCGGCGACCAGTGCGACAACTGCGGCAACCAGCTCGACCCGATCGACCTGATCTCGCCCCGCTCCCGGATCAACGGCGAGACCCCGGAGTTCGTGGACACCGAGCACTTCATGCTCGACCTGCCCGCCTTCGCCGAGGTCCTCACCGAGTGGCTCAAGGGCAAAGAGGGGGAATGGCGGCCCAACGTCCTCAAGTTCTCGTTGAACCTGGTGGAGGACCTCCAGCCGCGCGCCGTCACCCGTGACCTCAACTGGGGCGTGCCCATCCCGCTGGAGGGGTGGAGCGACAACGACGCCAAGCGCGTCTACGTGTGGTTCGACGCGGTGATCGGCTACCTGTCCGCGTCCATCGAGTGGGCCCAGCGCGTCGGTGAGCCCGAGGCCTGGCGCCGCTGGTGGCAGGGGGACGCGACCGAGTCCTTCTACTTCATGGGCAAGGACAACATCGTCTTCCACTCGGTCATCTGGCCCTCGATCCTGCTCGGGGCGAGCGGCAAGGGCAACGGGGGCGGTGAGGCCGGTCCGCTGGGCGAGCTGAACGTGCCCACCGAGGTGGTCTCCAGCGAGTTCCTCACCATGGAGGGGCAGAAGTTCTCCTCCTCGCGCCGCGTGGTGATCTACGTGCGCGACTTCCTGGAGCGCTACTCCGCGGACGCGCTGCGCTACTACATCATGGCCGCGGGCCCGGAGAACCAGGACACCGACTTCACCTGGGCCGAGTTCGTCCGGCGCAACAACGACGAGCTGGTGGCGGCCTGGGGCAACCTGGTCAACCGTTCCATCTCCATGGCGGCCAAGAACCTCGGCGAGATCCCCGCCGCGGGCGAGTTGACCGACGAGGACCGCAAGGTCATGGACGCCTCCCGGGAGGCCTTCGCCACGGTCGGCGCCCGCCTGGAGAAGTCGCAGTTCAAGGCGGGCCTCCAGGAAGCCATGCGTACCGTCGCCGAGGCCAACAAGTACATCTCCGACCAGGCTCCGTGGGCACTCAAGAAGACCGACCCGGAGCGCATGGCGACCGTCCTGCACGTGTCCCTGCAGCTGGTCAGCGACGCCAACACCCTGCTGACGCCGTTCCTGCCGGAGTCGGCCAACAAGGTGTACGCGATGCTCGGCGGCACCGGGACCTGGACCGGCATGCCCCGCATCGAGTCCGGCCACGACACCATCGGCGGCTCCGAGGAGAAGGTGGACTACCCGGTCATCACCGGTGACTACGCCGACAACGACGCCCGCTGGGAGTCGGTCCCGATCGTCCCGGGCACCCCGCTGAGCCGCCCGACCCCGCTCTTCACCAAGCTCGACCCGTCCGTGGTCGACGAGGAACTGGCCCGCCTGGCCGGCGAGAGCGAGTAGACAGGCGACGAACGCCGAAGCGGGCCTCGCGGTCATGTCGACCGGGGCCCGCTTCTGTGTCTGAGGCGCTCTGGCATCAGCGGTTCATGGCCAGGCTCCGCAGCGCGGTCAGAGCCTCGGCATCATCGATGATGATGTGGGCACGGGGTTTCTCCCGTATTCGAAGCATCACGTGAAAGACATCCGCGAACGGTTGTTCATGCAGGGCCGCGAGAACCTTCTGAGCCTCTGTGGCGCGTCCTCGACGAGACAGCACGTGTGAGTCGCGCAACATGGATACAGCCCTGATGAACGCGCCCGCACGCCCTAGTTCGAGTTCGGAGCGGTTCAGCCTGAGCAGGTCGATGGTGTGTATGCCCCGGGGGGTCAGACCTCGATACCGGCCACTGGCCAGGCGGAGTTCCAGGTGTTCATGTGGATCCTCGGCGGTCGGATCGATCAACAGCGGATCACCGTGCGGGTCCCGAAGGAAGGTGTCACCTTTCGCTTGACTGTTGCAGCGAGAACAGGCCAACAGGTGGTTAAGCCAGTCGTAGGTGCGGAGCGGTGCGTGGGACAGGGGTTCGAAGTGATCGACGTCAGTGCCCACGTTTTCGCCGCAGTACATGCACCGGTCCAGGCCGGCGGCCATCTTCGCCAGCTCAGCGCGTAGCTGGTCACGAAGGCCACTGGCGCTTTTCCAACGTTTGCGGGCCACGTCGGTCGTGGCTTCGTCCCTTGCCAGATTTCGGGTTCGCCGATCCAGGCTGGACTGGACCCGCGGCGGCAGGGTTCCGCGCGACAAACGGATCACGTCACTCCGCCTCGAACTGTGAGGCGATCTCGCGGACACGTGTGATCGGTGAGCTGGTCAAAGCCCGCCTCAGCGCCACATATTCTTTCTCGTCTCTTTCTGTTGCTTCGCCTGTCAAAACACGCGACTCAAGCTCAGAAAGCAGTTCACGCTTCTCATTGGCGCGGTCCGAATACGGGGAGTCGATGCCGAAGAGCTCTGTGAGGAGTGCATCGTCGCCACTGCCGTAGACGATACGCTGGTACAGATCCTCAGAGACGACCCGGGGTGCTTCCTCTTCGTTGACTCCGGGAAGTCGGATGAGGCCTCCCGGGTCAGCGCTCTGGCAGATGTAAGGGCTGTGCGAAGAGACGATGAACTGGATGTTCGGGAAGTGCTTCTTAAGCCATCCACCAATAGCCTTTTGCCAGCTCACGTGTAGGTGGACGTCGATCTCGTCGATGAGTACGACTCCGGGCATGACGACGACAGGACGGTTGCCGTCGTCCTCGGCAAAGACTTCCTCGCCCCCGGCCCAGTGAAGTTGCCTTACCAAGTCGAGAACCAGAGCAGCCACTGTCCGATAGCCGTCACTCACCTCACGGAGAGCGCTTGTCTTTCCGCTGTGCTTCACCCACAGGCCATCGGCGTCCACGTGGGAGACCTGGAACCCGTCAGGGAGCAGCCCGTCATTCAGGATCCTGAAGACGAAGTCGAGCGGTGCTTCGGGTAGGGAACCACCCTTCTGCCGCAAGAGCAGATCTTTGAGCCACTGGACGCTTTCAGCGAGGGATACATCCTCATCGAACAGACTGGCCAGGCGAGCCACAGGACCGTTGTTCAGTGTGAGCCGCTGAGCTGCGGTCGAGCCCCCCTCCAAACGTCGGAATGGTCCGTATCCGGCGACGTACCATCCGCTGGTTTCCTCGGACCAAGGACCACGGTCCGGAGACTTGCTCCCCTTCCCCCGCGATGTGTTGGAAGGGCCGGATACCTGCTCCCTCAGCTGCCGGTCGGTGTCTACCCTTCTCCAATGGAGGGCTCCGGAAAAGCTCTCCTGAGGACGTCGTCCCTGGGTGAACTTGTCCCAGTGATTGTCTGGGTGGATGGTGATGGTGACGTCGCCCGTAGGTGCGTCATGCGAGACCCAGTGACCGAAGTCAGGTACGAGGTGACGTGCGTAAGAAGGCCCCACCAGACCCAGAGCGATCGCGCGCAGCAGAGTCGTCTTTCCCGAGCCGTTGCGTCCGGCGAGAACGGTCCAGCTCCCCTGGCCGTCCTTGGGCAAGGGGAACTCCAGGTCCTGCACCGCGCGGGGGCCGTGGAAGCCACGGATGCCGTCGACGCTGATTCGCTCGATGTACAAGTGGGACTCCGCGGGTCGGTCTACGTGTGTCGTGATTCCCACCCTAGACCGGGCTGTGCGCTGGGACCGGGGCCTTTGCGGCCCGCCTAGAATCACCACGGCGGAACAGCACGACAACGGGGGCATGACATGGGTAAGCGCAGTGGCAAGGCGGTCAAGGAGCGCAACGCGCAGACGCCGCCTCCGGCACCCGAGGGCCTGCGGGTCGCGGTGGCCGACAGCCACACCCACATGGACATGCAGACCCCCGAGGTCGACGAGATCATCGCCGCCGCCGAGGCCGTGGGGGTGACACCGCTCGTACAGGTGGGGGTCGACCTGCCCTCCTCGCGCTGGGCGGTGCAGATCGCCGAAGCCCACCCCGGCAAGGTGTGGGCCGCGGTGGCGCTGCACCCGAACGAGGCCCCGCGGGTGGTGCACGGCGACGGCGCCGAGGGTGTGGAGGCCGACGACACCGACTGGACGGAGAAGGCCCGTCCGGCCGGCGGGATCGAGGCTCTGGAGGCCCAGCTCGCCGAGATCGACGCGCTGGCCGCCCTGCCGCGGGTGGTGGCGGTCGGTGAGACCGGGATGGACACCTTCCGCACCGGGCCGGAGGGCGCACGCGCGCAGGAGGAGTCCTTCCGCCGCCACATCGCCATCGCCAAGAAGCACGGCAAGGCCCTCATGATCCACGACCGCGAGGCCCACGAGGACGTGCTGCGGGTCCTGGCCGAGGAGGGCGCTCCGGAGCGGGTGGTCTTCCACTGCTTCTCCGGTGACGCCGACATGGCCCGGGTGTGCGCCGAGCACGGCTACTTCATGAGCTTCGCGGGCAACGTCACCTTCGCCAGCGCCGAACCCCTGCGCGAGGCCGCCAAGGTGGCCCCGCCCGAGCTGGTGCTGGTGGAGACCGACGCCCCCTTCCTCACTCCCAAGCCCTACCGGGGCCGCCCCAACGCCCCGTACCTGATCCCGCTCACGCTGCGCGTGCTGGCCGAGACCAAGGGCATGGGCGAGGACGAGTTCGCCGGGATCGTCGCGGACAACGCCCGCAGGGCCTTCGGTTGGTGACCGCGTGGTGAGGATCTCCCACAGATCCTCCTGATTCCGTTTCCGCCCGGTCGTGTCGCTTACCTGGCCCGATCCGGTCACTGAGGCCTGCCCCGGCCCCACCGGGCCCTAGGATGCCGCTTATGCCTGCCTTCCTCGCGGCCCACGCGGCCATGTTCCGCGCCTGGGCGATCGTCATCGCCATCTCCCTGGTCTACGTGGTGCTGGGTGGCGTGGCCGCCCACTACCTTGAGCTCTCCTGGTGGTGGGGGCTGGTGCCGGCGGCCGTCATGCTGGTCTTCGGCGAGATCATCGTGTTGGCCGTGGGGGACCACCCCCTGGGCGGCCGCGAGTGCGTGGAGCTGACCCGTGACACCGACCCGCGCCTGCACGAGGTGCTCGACCGGCTGTGCGCCCTGAGCGGTCAGCCCCGACCGGAGCTGCGGCTGCTTGACCTGGACAGCGCCAACGCGTTCACCCACGTCGACCGGGAGGGCCGGGCGGAGATCTACCTCAGCGCCGACCTGGTGACCGAGCTGGACACCCCCGAACTGGAGGCGGTGCTGGCGCACGAGATGGCGCACATCGCCCACCGGGACGAGCGGATGCTGAACTTCGTCCTGGGGATGACCCGGTGGCCGCTGTACCTGCCGATGGCGATCATCCCCTTCATGTGCTGGTTCGACGACAAGTTCGTCGAGATCGCAGACCGCTACGGCCGGGTCCTGGAACCCCTCATCGCCGAGGACGACAGGGAACCGCGCTGGGAGGACGAACCCCGCAACCGGGACGAGCTGCTGCACCGTGTACGGACCCAGCCCGTGCTCTGGGCCCTGAAGTCCGTCCGCATGGTTGTGATCGTCGTGTCGTCGCTGATCCTGCTCCCCCTGCTCCTGGCCGGCGCGGTGCTGGTGATCCTCGGGCTCCCCGGGGCGTTCCTGTTCAACCAGCAGCGGGAGCTGGCCGCGGACCGGGCCGCCGCACAGCTCACCGGCGCGCCCTCCACGCTGGCCGCCGCGCTCGACCGGCTCCAGTCACACCATGACCGGATCCCAGCGAAGGACCTGCGCGCGAAGAGCGTGTCCGCCCTGGCGATCATCCCGATCGATGGAAAGGGCGGAGGGTGGTTCTCCACCCACCCGCCGCTGTCCAGGCGCATGGACCGCCTCGGCGACCAGGCCCGGAACCTGGACCGACAGCGGTCGCGCCCGGCCCGTCAGTAGCCGCGTTTGCGGCGGGCCGCCTCACGGCCGTGGCGGTCGTTCTTCTTCCATTCCTTGCGGCGTTCGGCGCGGAGCCGGGCATCGCCGCGGGACCGGTTCCACTCGGCCTCGCGGCGCAGCTTGTACCAGCGCTCCAGACGACGGGTGTCCAGCTCCCCCTCGTCCACCGCGGCGTTGACCGCGCACCCCGGCTCGTCGCCGTGGGCGCAGTCCCGGAACCGGCACTGCTCGGCCAGTGCGTTGATGTCGGCGAAGGTGCGGTCCACCCCGCTCTCGTCACCGGGCACGTCGATGCGGCGCACCCCGGGGATGTCCAGGAACAGCGCGCCCCCTGGCATGGGGATCAGCTGCCGGTGGGTGGTGGTGTGCCGCCCTCGCCGGTCCTCGCGGATCGCGCCGGTCTCCATGACCGTCTTCCCGGCCAGGGCGTTGAGCAGGCTCGACTTTCCAGCGCCCGAAGTGCCGAGCAGCACCCAGGTGGCCCCGGGGCGCAGCCGTGCGGCCAGCTCCTCCAGGCCCAGACCGGTGTGCGCGCTGACGGTGTGCACGTCGGCGCCGGTGGTGACGGACTCGACCAGTTCGACCACCTCGGGCAGGCGCTCACCGGCGAGTTCGGCCTTGGTGATCGCGACGATGGGTGTGGCCCCGCTGGTCCAGGCGAGGCTGAGGAAGCGTTCCAGGCGGCCCACGTTGGGCCCCTGGTCGGCGGCCTCGCAGATCAGGACCGCGTCGATGTTGGCGGCCAGGACCTGGTCGTGGGAGTCCTTGGCCACGCCCTGGCGGACGAGGGTGCCCGAGCGCTCCAGGACGGCCTCGACCAGCCAGGTGTCGCCGGAGCGGCGGACGGCCACCCAGTCCCCGCTGGTCGGAGCGGTGGCGGGATCGGTCTCCGCGGCCTTGCGGACGGCCGGGGCGAGTGAGGCGGTCTCGTGCTGGGGGAGACGGACGCCCACGGCTCCCCGGCGGGCCTCGGTGACCCGTGCGGGGAGCAGGACGTGTGTCGAGTGCCGGGCTGCGGCGTCGAAGGCCGTCTCGACACGGGGGTTCCAGCCGAGCCCGCTGAGCGGGTGGCCGAAGGTGTTCTCGGACATGCTGGTGGTGCTGTGCTGACTCACTGTGCTCTTTCGGTAGAGCGCGAGCCGGTGCCTGGGGCTGGTCGAACGCGACCTACGGCTCGCTGACGACGGGAAGACGGGTGTGGGAACCAGGCGTGGTGCAGGCCATGGCGTGCTCCTCTCGTCAGCGGCCGGCGCGGACCGCACGGCACGCACCGACACTAGGACAGGGCCCGTGGTCGGTGCCAATGGTTTTTCGAGGGTTCCTCGGATGCCGACGGGGAGCCTCCGGCCGGAGGCTCCCCGTCGGGGCTGGCCGTTTCGCTCAGGTCGCGCGTCGGGCCCTGCGGCGGTGCACCGCGAAGGCGGCGCCACCGGCGATGGCCAGCACGGCGGCCATGGCGGCCACAGCGGCGACCGCGCCGACGTCGTCGTTCGGGTCGGCCCCGGCGGAGCCATCGGCCCCGGCGGAGTCGGAGTCATCGGCCCCGGCGGAGTTGGTCCGCATGGTCTCGCTGATCCAGTCGGCGTAAGCGGGCGCACTGGTGTAGAGGCCGGGGCCCTGCGAGCACGGCACGTCCGGGGCGCCGGGCCCGGAGGTGACGCCGATCAGCTCCCAACGGCCGTCCCGGCCCTCCCGGACCTGCGGCCCGCCGGAGTCCCCGAAACACGCCATGGCCTCGGGCACGGTGGTGATGGTGCACAGCCGGGTCCGGTCCGCCCAGCCGGGGGCGCACTCGGACTCGTCGCCCCTGCGGGTGTTCAGCTCCTGGAGCCGGTCCGGGAAGTCGAACCCGGTGTCCACGGTGGTGCCGAACCCGATGAGCCGGGTCGCCGTGCCGGGCTCCCCGACCTGAGCGGCGATCGTGATGGGCTCCTCGGTGACCGGTCGGTCCAGGAGGATCAGCGCCATGTCGTTCTCGTTGGCGACCACGCTCTCGCCGTTCACGTAGTCGGGGTGGACGAAGGCCTGGTCGATCTTGCGGACGGTGCCGCCGGACTTGCGTTGGTCGCTGCCTACGCGCACGATGCCGTCCAGCTCAAGGCCGTCGCCGCTCACGCAGTGGGCCGCGGTCAGCACCCACTCCTGGTCGATCAGCGACGCGCCGCAGTTCCCGTCGAGGAGGCCGTACTCGGGAGCCGACGCCGGGATGGCCGCCATGAACGGGTACTCCTCGGTGGAGTTCGACCCGTTGACGATGGCTCCGGCGGTCCCGGTCATGGTGAGGGTGCAGGCGGTGGCGAGGGCACCGACCACAGCGGTCTGGAGCACACGGCGGCGCGGCGGAGTGAAGCTGAACACGGAGAGTTCCCTTGTGCTTGGTGCTGGTGTGTTCAGCTTCGTCGCTCGTCGTCCGTCGAACCATGCGGGTGGCAACCCGGTCGGTGGTGGAGCCGGCTCCACCACCGAGACGGGAGCGGTCGGTCCGGCCCTCAGCGGCGCCTGGTCCACACGTCGTCCCCGGGACGGGACTGTTGGCGTGGGACGGGTGCCTCCGGTGCCCCGTGCCGGGGCCGGTAGGAGGCGTCGGCGCTCTGGACGGTGTGCTCCGCCGCCCGGTGGGAGGGGCGGGTGTAGTCCCTGCGCTCGTACTCGTACTCGTCCTCGCCGCCGAGCAGCAGGAAGAGGCTGCAGATCAGCAGGAAGACGAACAGCCCGATGATCACGGGCAGCAGCAGGTCGCGCGCCTTGGCTCCGTCGGGTGCGCCGATGGGGTTGAAGTCGGCCGGGGTGGCGTGGAGCCCGGCCATGCCGGTGTAGTGCATCGCGGTGACCGCGGTCGCCATGACCACCGCGGCCAGAGCGATACCGCCCAGGTGTTGGAGGTTGCGGGCGAACCACAGCGCGGTGGTGGCGGCGGCCACGGCGATCACGCACGACAGCGCCACGTAGGCGGGGTCGTGGTGCATGCTCCCGTGGATGTTCATGGCGGCCACACCCGTGTAGTGCATGGCGATGACGCCGACACCGACCAGGGTGCCGCTGGCCACGAGGCGGCCCGTGGTGGGCTGCCGCAGCACCAGGTGGAGGGCGACCAGGACGACCAGGATCGGCAGGACACCGCTGATCACGGTGAGGAGGACGTCGTAGCGCAGGGGGGACCCGGTGACGGAGTAACCGAACATGGCGACGAAGTGCATCGCCCAGATGGCTATCCCGCCGATCGAGAGTGCTGCCAGGCCCAGCCACTGCCAGCGGAAGAAACCCGTCGCCCGACGGGCTCTGGAGGCGAAGGCAAGCCCCAGGAAGGAGCCGACCGCCGAGATGATGTAGGCGATCGCGGGCGTCATCCAGCCTTGGGGGAGGAGATCGGACACGTTCCCTGTTCTCTACTTTCCATGATGCAAGTCACAATTGTGGCTTCTGTTCATGGAGCGTAGAGATGTCCGTAATTCAGCGCTAGGGGAGCATTCGCTTCTCCGGTGGCCTGATGTGGCCAATTTCTGGATGTGGGGTTGTCAACCGACGTTGTTTCTGTCGCGGTGGCGGGACTTGTTGTCCTCGCCCGCGTTCAGCAACAGGAACAGGCTGCAGACCATCAGGAAGACGAACAGCCCGGTGATCAGCGGCAGGAGCAGGTCCGAGGTGTTCGCGCCGGGTGGCGGGGTGAGCGGGACCTGCTCGGCGGCGGTGAAGCTCATGCCGAACATCCCGGTGTAGTGCATGGCCGAGACGGCGATGCCCATCAGGAGGGCGGCGAGCAGGGAGTAGGAGGCGCGGCGCACGTTCAGGGCGAACCACAGCGCGGTCGTGGCCGCGCTCACCGCGATCACGCACGCCGCGCCCACGTAGACGGGGTCGTGGTGCAGGTGGCCGTGGACGTTCATCGAGGCCATACCCATGTAGTGCATGCCCACCACGCCGGCACCCGCGATCAGTCCGCCGCTGATGATCCATGGCTTTGTCGGCCGCGTCGTGGCCAGGGTGAGCGCCACGAACATCACGCCGATCGCCAGCAGGCCGCTGAGTATGGTCAGCGTGGTGTCGTAGCGGATCGGCGCGCCCTGGACACGAAAGCCCATCATGGCGACGAAGTGCATGGACCAGATGGCGGTGCCGCCCAGGCAGGCCGCGCTCAGGGTCAGCCACAGCCAGCGCCCGGCCCCGGCGGCGTCCCTGGAGAGCAGGGCGAACCGCAGTCCGATGAACGATCCGGTCACGGAGAGGACATAGGCGATGGCGGGTGTCCACCAGCCGTATGCGAAATGGTCGATCATGGCGAGGGCTCCGGGAAGAAGGAGTGCGGGGAAGCGAAAAGGCACGGAAAAGCAGAGAGAAAAGGAGGGATGAATCTACTTTAGGACCTTTATTTCGACCTCTGGCTCGCCAAGGACCTGCTCCGGGGGCTGGTGGTGGAGCGAAAAGGTGAAACCTACCGCCTGGTAGGAGCTTTTGGTGTCCGGGGGTCGACGGGTGATGCTGGGCACAGGCGAGCCCGGGTGCTCAGTCCCGGTGGCCGCGCAGGCCCTCGAAGGCGATCCGGCACAGGGAGTCGGCGATCTCCTCGGCGGCCATGCCGCGGTCCGGCTTGTACCACTCCACGATCGAGTTGACCATACCGAAGAGCAGGCGGGAGGCGACCGCGGGGTCGACGTCGCTGCGGATGTCGCCGTCCACGACACCCTCGCGGACCAGGTCGGCGATCAGGTGGTCGAACTGGCGGCGGCGCTCCAGGGCGTGCTTCTCCACCTCGGTGTTGCCGCGTACCCGCAGCAGCAGGGTGACGTGCGGCAGCTCCTCCACCAGTACCCGGACACTGCCGCGCATCACGTGTTCGAGCCGCGCGATGGCGGGTCCGGTGACGGCGCCCTCCTCGCGGGTGACCTCGAACAGGGCGTCCATGGCCAGGTCCAGGGACTGGCGCAGCAACTCGGTCTTTCCGGTGACGTGGTGGTAGATCGCGGACTTGGTCACGCCCAGGGCGCGGGCCAGGTCTTCCATGCTCGTGCCGTCGTACCCGCGTTCGTTGAACACGCGCGCGGCCACGCGGAGCACGGAGTCGGCGTCGTGCCCCGGTCGGCCGGAGCGGCGCCGACCGGTCTGGCGCGAGGAGGCTGGTTCGGTTGCGGAAGATCGGGACACGGTTGTCGAATCTACCTTGTGACAGGGACGGACGTGCCGGAGGCGGGCGGCCAGCCGTGTCTTCCTCTCACGAGGATTTGCTAACTTAACGAACGGTCGGTTAGTAACGCACAATAGACCCCGGACCACCACCTGAGGAAGGGCGTAAGCCGTGCCGACGCACCATCCGGACCTGCTCGAACGACACCGAGGGACCCTTGACGCCGCCGTCGCGGCGATCCGCGGGCGGCACCACCACAGCGCCTACCCGGAGTCGCCGAGCCGATCGGTCTACGGGGAGGAGGCCGCCCCGGAAGGAAAGGCTGCCTTCGAGGCGCTGCTCGGCAGGGACTTCCCGCTCGACGGGCCCGGCGACCGGGGCCGCGTGGCCACCGAACGCTCTCCCTACGGCCCGGCACTCGACGTCACCTATCCGCGGGCCGACGCCGAAGCCCTCCTCGCCGCCTCCGGCCGGGCCCTCGCCTCCTGGCGACGTGTGCCCCTGGAGGTGCGCGCGGGTGTGTGCCTGGAAGTCCTCGACCGGCTCAACCGCCGCAGCTTCGAGATGGCGCACGCCGTCCAGCACACCAGCGGCCAGTCCTTCGTCATGGCCTTCCAGGCGGGCGGCCCGCACGCCCAGGACCGGGGGCTGGAGGCGGTGGCCTACGGCTACGACATGATCGGGCGCTACGCGGGCGAGTCCCGGTGGGAGAAACCCCATCGCCGCGGCGGCCCGATCACCATGGCCAAACGCTACACCGCGCGCGGGCGCGGGATCGGCCTGGTCATCGGCTGCAACACCTTCCCGACCTGGAACTCCTACCCCGCGCTCTTCGCCGACCTGGTCACCGGCAACACCGCGATCGTCAAGCCCCACCCGGGCGCGGTGCTGCCGCTGGCGATCACCGTGGCGGTCGCCCGCGAGGTGCTCACCGAACAGGGCCTGGACCCCGACACCGTGCTGTTGGCGGCCGAGGCCCCCGAGGACCGCCTCGCGGCCGATCTCGCCCTGCGCCCCGAGGTGCGGATCGTCGACTTCACCGGCTCCACGGAGTTCGGCGACTGGCTGGAGGACAACGCACGGCAGGCCTTCGTCAGCACGGAGAAGGCCGGGACCAACACGGTGGTGGTGGACTCCACGGACGCCTACCGCCCGATGCTCGGCAACCTCGCCCACTCCCTGTCCCTGTACAGCGGCCAGATGTGCACCACCCCGCAGAACATCTACGTCCCGGCCGGGGGCGTGGACACCGACGAGGGGCACAAGGACGCCGACGAGTTCGCCGCGGACCTGGCGGCCGCCGTCGCCGAACTGGTCGCCGATCCCGCGCGGCTCGTGGGCGTGCTCGGAGCCGTGGTCAACGACGGGGTGCGGGAGCGGGTGGACACGGTCGAAGGGCTGGGGGAACTGCTGCTCGCCCCGACCTCGCCCGCCCATCCGGAGTTCCCCGACGCCGTCGTGCGCACCCCGGCCCTGGTCCGGCTGGGCGCCGAGAACCGGGAGGTGTACGGGCGCGAGCACTTCGGTCCGATCTCCTTCGTGATCACCACGGCCGACACCGGGGAGTCCCTGCGCCTGCTCGGCGAGACCATCGCCGAGCAGGGAGCGATCACCGCGGCGGTCTACTCCACCAGCGAGGACGTGCTGGAGCGGGCGGAGGAAGCCGCCCTGGACGCCGGGGTGAACCTGTCCGCGAACCTCACCCAGGGGGTGTTCGTCAACCAGTCGGCCGCCTTCAGCGACTACCACGGTTCGGGGGCCAACCCCGCGGCGACCTCCGCGCTGACCGACCCGCGTTTCGTGGCGGGCCGCTTCGACTTCGTGCAGTCCCGCCGCCACGTCTGAGAAGGAACTCCCGGCCGTGTGGGACCGTGTCCCGTTTCGGGCCCGGCGCGTTAGGGAAGCGTCAATGCTCTTGTCGCCCCTGACGCGCCGGGAGTAGCTTTTTTCCGCTTTGACAGCAGAAGTCCTTTTGTTCGTGAAACGGAAAAAGAGGCCCCATGGCCATCACCCGCCGCGGCGCCTTCAAGGCGTCGCTCCTCGGCGGTGTCGGCGCAGCCGTCGCCACCACCCTCCCCTCCTCGGCCTGGGCCGGAGCCGCCCCCGTCGGGGCCGTCACCGGCGACGCCAAGAAGGCCCTGCGCCTGCTCAAGGAGGGCAACAGGCGCTGGCACCGCCACGTGTCCCGGCACCCCCACGAGAGCAGGGCGCGCCGTGCCCAGCTGGTCGAGGGTCAGGATCCCTTCGCGGTCGTCCTGGGCTGCGCGGACTCCCGGGTGCCCCCGGAGCTGGTCTTCGACCGGGGGCTGGGTGACCTCTTCACCATCCGCTCCGCGGGCCAGGTCCTGGACGGTTCCGTGCTCGGCAGCCTCACCTACGCGGTCGAGCACCTGCACACGCCCCTGATCGTGGTGATGGGCCACCAGAGCTGCGGAGCCGTCGACGCGGCGGTGGAGGCGCACCGCACCGGCGAGCTCCCGCACGGACACGTCGGCGGCCTGGTCGCGGAGATCCTGGAGGTGGTGGAGTCCACCCCCGACGACGGCGATGACTTCCTCGACGACTGCGTCCGGGCCAATGCCCGGCACATCGCGGAGCGGCTCAGCGGGGACGACGAACTGGGTGAGTTCGTGTCGGACGGGCGGTTGGAGGTCGTCGCCGCCCGCTACGACCTGGAGAGTTCCAGGGTCACCTGGCTCTGAGTCCCACCCAGCCCCGCAGAACCCCGCAGAACCCCGCTGAGCCCCGCCGGACCGTCCTTGCGGCGGGGCTCCGCCGTTCCGGCCCGGTGGCGGAAGTCCCGAAGCGCGTGAAATCACTCAGACGCCGCTGACGGGATCATTGATGCTGTTCGCTGCTTTCCGGGTGCGCGAACCGCATATTCAGTAGAAAATTCCCCTGTCGCATTTTCCGGCCGCCCGACTGATTAACCAGCCAAGACGCGATAAATGCCGGAAAACCCTGCGCGCGCGAGTCCGTGGTCCTATTCTCGTGCTGTCCCCGAAGGACGTTTTTCGATCCGCCAGCGTACCGGTCCCAGCAGACCCGGATCAGGGGAGGAACGCCGTGCTCGCCATCGACCAGCAGATGCGGGAGATGCTCCAGACGCCCGGGGTGTGCAGTGTCTGCCTCGTCGACTGGCGTGACAGCCGTGTCCTGAACTGTGTCGGCAGTGATGAGAGCGACCGGGTCATGGGCACGTCTGCGATCCTGCAGGCCATCCACGGCGGTCCGCTCTGCGCCACCCAGGTGGTGGAGGACGTGGTCGTCACCGAGGGCGACCACCACCTGCTCTTCGCGGTCCTGCGCGGCTCCGAGTTCTGCGTCCAGGTGCGCCTGGACCGGAATCGGGGCAGCCTCGGCTTCGCCCTGCACCGCCTGCGCAACCTCGCCGACACCGCCGAGGTCCCGCGCCGGGAGCAGGACCGCCCGCCGCGTCGGGGCCGTGGTGGTCAGGTTCGGCCCCGTGCCCTGGTCACGGTGGAGCGCCCGGTGCTGGAACGCGTCCTGACCGCACTGCGTTCCCTGTTCCTGGGGCGGTTTCGGGCCGGAACGGTGGTCGCGTGACCGGTGGCACCGCCCCGCGCCACCGCGCTTCGGGACTGCGTCGTTGGATCGCCGACCGGAGAGTGCTGCGTCGGCTCAACCAAAGGAAAGAGAAGGACATGCCGAACATCGAAGCCGGGCTCAAGGAAATGATGGAGATCGACGGGGCGGTCGGTGCCGCCGTGGTCGACTACAGCAGCGGGATGGCCCTCGGAACGCTCTCCACGAACAAGTCGCTGGACCTCACCGTCGCCGCCGCCGGTAACACCGAGGTGGTCCGGGCCAAGATGCGGACCATGGACCAGCTGGGCCTCAACGACGCGATCGAGGACATCCTCATCACCCTGTCCGGGCAGTACCACATCATCCGCCCTCTCACCAGCCGCAAGGGGCAGGGGCTCTTCCTCTACCTGGCCCTGGACCGCACCCGGGGCAACCTGGCCCTGGCCCGGCACCGCCTCAAGAGCATCGAGGAGACCTTGGAGGTCTGAGCCCGTTGGCCAGGGGGCAGGATTGCGGTGACCACCCCCCGACCGCGCAGGGAGACCGGCCATGTTCCGGATCGCGATCAGTCGGCTCACCGACGACGGCCAGCACATCACCACGGAACACCGGGGCACCGCCATGTCCGTGGACGAGGCGCTGCTGGCCCTGCGCGAGCATCTGCCGACGGTGGACACCAGCGCCTTCGAGAGCGACGCCGTGCAGCGCTCGGTCAACCGCGTCAACGACTTCCGCCACGACGTGCACACCCCCGACGGCGGCCGCTACCGCGTGGTCATCGCCCCGATGATGTGAGCCCGGCGTCACGAGGGCCTCCGCGTGGCGCCGGGGCGAGGAGCATCAGGTCAGCGCGTCAGTCGGAGCCGAAGGCCGAGTCGAAGGAGGACTCGGGCGGGTCGAAGGCGTTGGCCCGGACGAACCTGACCGCCTCGGCGGCGCCGGTGAGGCGGTCCATGCCCGCGTCCTCCCACTCGACGGAGATCGGCCCGTCGTAGCCGATCGAGTTCAGCACGCGGAAGCACGCCTCCCAGGGCACGTCGCCGCGGCCGGTGGACACGAAGTCCCAGCCGCGGCGCGGGTCGCCCCAGGGCAGGTGGGAGCCCAGGCGCCCGTTGCGGCCGTTGCCCACGCGTTTGCGGGCGTCCTTGCAGTCCACGTGGTAGACGCGGTCCCGGAAGTCCCACAGGAAACCGACCGGGTCGATGTCCTGCCACACCATGTGGCTGGGGTCCCAGTTCAGCCCGAAGGCCTCCCGGTGGCCCACGGCCTCCAGGGCGGCCTGGGTCGACCAGTAGTCGTAGGCGATCTCGGACGGGTGCACCTCGTGCGCGAACCGCACGCCCACCTCGTCGAACACGTCCAGGATCGGGTTCCAGCGGTCGGCGAAGTCCCGGTAGCCCGCCCTGATCACGTCCTCGCCCACCGGCGGGAACATCGCCACGTACTTCCAGATCGCCGAGCCCGTGAAGCCCACCACCGTGGCCACGCCCAGCTTGGCCGCGGCCCGGGCGGTCAGCTTCATCTCCTCGGCGGCGCGTCGGCGCACCCCCTCCGGGTCGCCGTCGCCCCAGACCCGGGACGGCAGGATGTCCTGGTGGCGCTGGTCGATGGGGTCGTCGCAGACCGCCTGGCCCAGGAGGTGGTTCGAGATGGCCCACACTCCGAGGCCGTGGCGTTTGAGGATGTCCAGGCGCTCCTGGACGTAGGCGTCGTCCGCGGCGGCCCGGGTGACGTCCAGGTGGTCGCCCCAGCAGGCGATCTCCAGTCCGTCGTAGCCCCAGGACGAGGCGAGCGCGCACACTTCCTCGAAGGGCAGGTCGGCCCACTGGCCGGTGAAGAGGGTGACCGGTCTGGTCATCGGACTACCTCCGTGGTGATCGGTTGGGGTGTGGCCGGTTGGGGTTGAGGCCGAACGGGCTTGCGGCCGCACGGCTCAGAGCGGGGTCGGCCCCGCCGGTGCCGGCACACCGACGAGGCCGAGCATGAGGTCGCGGACCTCGGTGGCCGCGACGCGGTCCCGGGCCAGGGAGGGATCGGTACACAGCAGCAGGGGCCCGTCCTCGGGGGACTCGTGCGGGCGCCCGTGCGTGCCCCGGACACAGCCCGGGTCCAGGGGGACGACGTTCATCGTGTAGCGCAGGCCGACCCTCTTACGGACCAGGTTGGCCGCCGCCCGCGCCTTGACCAGCGGGTCGGCGGGGTTCAGGAAGAGTTCGGCCGGGTCGTACCCGGGTTTGCGGTGGATGTCGACGCCGCGCGCGAAGTCGGGGGCCGACTCGTCGCTCAGCCAGTAGTAGTAGGTGAACCAGGCGCCGGGTCCGGCGAACAGGACCAGCTCCCCGGAGCGTTCGTGGTCGAGCCCGTACCCGGTCTGGGCCTCGCGGTCCAGGACCAGCTCCACCCCGTCCAGCCCTCGGAGGAGTTCGGTGACCTCGGGCAGGTCGGCGGGGTCCCGGACGTACACGTGCGCACACTGGTGGTCGGCCACCGCGAAGGCCCGGGAGGCCCACGGGTCCAGGTACTCCATGCCCTCCTGGGTGTAGACCTCCAGGAAGCCCTCCTCGCGCAGCAGCCGGTTGACGTGCACCGGCTGGTCGGCGGGGGTGATCCCGTACTCGCTGAGCACCATGACGGCGGTCCCGGCCGCCTCGGCGTCGTCGAGGAGCGGGGCGAGCGCGGCGTCCAGGTCGCGCACCGCCTGCCGGGCCTGCTCGGAGCCGGGGCCGAAGCGCTGGAGGTCGTAGTCCAGGTGCGGGACGTAACAGAGGGTCAGGTCGGCCCGGGGTAGGAGCTTGCGGGTGGCGGCGACGATCCACTCGGTGGAGCGGATCGAGGCGGTCGGCCCCCAGTAGTTGAACAGCGGGAAGGGGCCCAGCTCCGAGGTGAGTTCGTCGTGCAGGGCGACCGGCCGGGTGTAGCAGTCCGGGGACTTGCGCCCGTCCGCGTGGTAGACCGGTCGCGGCGTGACCGTCCAGTCGGTGGTGGCGCCCATGGCGTACCACCAGCAGATGTTGGCGGTGCGAAAGCCCGGGCGGTGGCGGCGGGCGGTCTCCCACACCTTCTCGCCCCGGACCAGGCGGTTGTGCTGGCGCCACAGGTACACCTCGCCCAGGTCCCGGAAGTACCAGCCGTTGGCGACGGCGCCGTGGTCGGCGGGGTCAGCGCCGGTCAGGAAGGTGGACTGCACGGTGCAGGTGACGGCGGGCAGGACGGTGTCCAGGGTGGCCTGCCAGCCGCGGTCGGCCAGGGCGCGCAGGCGCGGTGCGTGTTCGAGGAGGCGGGGGGTGAGCCCGACCGCGTTCACGACGAGGAGGCGTCGGTCGGTCATGGCGGTCCTTTCCGTGCGGGGGCTGGAGCGGGGTGAGTCCGGGGCCGGGTTCAGAGCGGGGTGAGGCCGAGGTCGGTGAGCCGGTCGCGGGCCCAGGCCAGCTCGGCGGCGATCCCGGCGATGAGGCCGTCCTCACCGATCGGCCGCAGGGCCTCGGGCAGTACCGACCAGGTGTAGGTCTCCACCTCCACGTGGTCGGTGCGGGCGCCGCCGGGCCCCAGCAGGTGGGCGAGGGTTTCGGTGAGGTGGTCGGCGGTGCCGCGCAGGGGTGCGGCGGCGGGGGAGTGCAGGGGTGCGTGGAAGTGGGTGCGCCAGGGGCCGCGCCCCTGTAGGGGCCGGGGCCCGTCGAGGGCCTCGGGGAGGTCGTCGCGGCCCCGGGTGCGCCCGCCCAGGAGTTCGCGGGTCTGGTGCAGGAAGCGGTCCTCCCGGAAGGCGGACAGGGCGGTGCGGGTCGCCGGGTCGCTCGGGTCGGGGGCTTCCACGGCGGCCGACGCCTGGGTCTTGACCACCGGAAGCCCGGCGTCGGCCAGACGGTTCAGCGCGGTGCGCGGCTCCTCGAAACCCACCGCCAGGTGGCAGGTGTCCAGGCACACGCCCAGGTGCGGGGGCAGACCGGTGAGCAGGCGGGCGGCGTCCCGGGTGGTCTCCACGACGCAGCCGGGCTCGGGTTCCAGGCCCACCCGGACCGGGCGCCCGGCGTCGGCCAGCTCGTCCAGTACCGCGGAGAGTTCGGTGAGGTGGTCGCGGGCGGCGGTCAGGCGTTCGGGCCCCCAGGGTTCGCGCCAGGCCAGGGGCAGGGTGGAGACGCTGCCGCGGGCGGCGTCGTCGGGCATCAGCCGGGCCAGGACCCTGGCACAGTCCACGGTGTAGTCCAGGCGGGCGCGCTCGGTCCAGTCCGGGCTGTACACGGCGTGCTTGACCACGGGGGCGTGGAAACCGGTGTAGGGGAAGGCGTTGAGGGTGACGGTCTCCAACCCGGCCGCCTCCAGCCCCTTGCGCAGCCGCTCGGTCAGGGCGGGGTCCGCGGCCAGTTCGCGGGCCAGCGGCGCGGGCAGCCACAGGCCGAGGCCCAGCAGGTCGGCGCCCAGGGCGGCGCGGACCCCGCCGCCGAACACCCGGATCTGGCGCAGGACGCCGTCGAGGTCCTCGGCGGGGTGGACGTTGGTGCAGTAGGCCAGGTGGACGACGGTGCCGTCGGGATGCCGGAACCTCACGCGGCGCCACCTTCCGCAGCCCTTTCCGCGTCCCCTTCCGAGGGGTCCTCCGGGCGTTCGCCGCGCAGGACCGAGTTGCCGGAGAAGGTGGCCGGGGCGGCCCCGGAGCCTGTGGCGTCCTCCAGCAGCAGGCGGTCGCTGCGGCCGTAGAACTCCACCGGGTTGCGCCACAGCACGCGGTCCACGTCGTCCGCGGTGAACCCCGCCGCGAGCATCTTCCGCCCGGTGTACAGGGTGGTCAGTGGGTCACTGTGCCCCCAGTCCGCCGCAGAGTTGACCACCATCCGGTCCAGGCCGTGCTCGGACAGGATGCGCACCATCCGGTCCGGGGACATCTTGGTGTCCGGGTAGATGGAGAAGCCCAGCACGCACCCGGAGTCGAGCACCATCTCCACGGTGGTCTCGTTGAGGTGGTCCACCAGGACCATCTCGGGGGCGATTCCGGACTCGGCGACCAGCCGCAGGGTGTGCCGGGTGCCCTCGACCTTGTCCCGGTGCGGGGTGTGCACCAGCACCGGGAGCCCGAACTCCCTCGCCAGTTCCAGCTGGTGCCGGAATGCCTTCTCCTCCTCGGAGGTGCGTGAGTCGAAGCCCACCTCGCCGACGGCCACCACCCCGTCCTTGGCCAGGTAGCGGGGGAGGATGTCGAGGACCCCGGCCAGGCGGGGGTCGTTGGCCTCCTTGGGGTTGAGCGCGATGGTGCAGTGGTGCCGGATACCGAACTGCGCGGCCCGGAAGCGCTCCCACCCGACCAGGCCGTCGAAGTAGTCGCGGAAGGAGCCCACGCTGGTACGCGGCTGACCCAGCCAGAAGGCCGGTTCCACCAGCGCGCGTACCCCGGCGTCGTACATCGCCCGGTAGTCGGCGGTGGTCCGGGAGGTCATGTGGATGTGCGGGTCGAAGATGCGCATTACGCCTCCGGGGAACGAGGGGTCGGATTCGTCGAGACGTTCGGGAACCGTTCCAGGACGAGGTGGACGTCGGCGGGCACCGCCCGGCCCGCGCGCTCGCGCTCGCGGGCGAAGTCCGCGCACATACGGGCCAGCTCGGCGTCGGCCCGTCCCGCCAACCCCGCCACCAGGCGCAGCGGCACCCCGATGAACAGGCACTTGAGCACGGTCTGGCGCCAGGAGTGGTCGTCGAGCAGGTCCTGGGCCCCGCTGGCGGCAGCCGCCGCGACCAGCCGGGTGTCGTTGGTGCGCATGGCGTCCGCGAGCAGCCGACGGGAAGCGGCGGCGACCTCCGGCTCCCGACCGCTCGGGCCCAGACCGCAGAGCCCGCGCAGGACCGCGCGTCGTTCGTCGGCGTCGCCGTACTCGTAGAGGTCCTCGATCTCCCGGGCCAGGTCGCCCGGTGGCAGGACCTCCGACAACACGCGCAGCAGATCCGCGCGCACCAGGTCCTCCAGGGTCGGCCCCTCCGTCCCGGTGGGGTCGCCGGAGGGCCCGGGACCGCGCACGACACGTCGGGCGGCCGCCGGGAAGAGCACGGCCACGCGTTCGGGGCGCCCGGCCACCTCGGCGCGGAGCTCGTTCAGCGCGGTGCGGGCCGGTTCCTCCAGCAGGACCGCGACGTCCGGAAGGTCGTCATGGCCGTTCGCGTCGATCACACCGCCTCCTTCCGTCGGCGCAGGACCTGAGCCCAGGCCGTGTCGATCGCCCTCTTGGCCCGCTCGGCGACCAGCGGCGCCGCGTGCCCGTGGCGGGGGAGTTCCACCGAGGCCAACCCCGTGTACCCGACCCGGTCCAGGGCGCCCAGTACCCCGGCCAGGTCGATGTCGCCCTCGCCGAACTCCAGGTGTTCGTGCACGTGCGGGCGCATGTCGTCCAGCTGCACGTTGGCGATCAGGGAACCGGCCCGGGCCACCGCGCCCTCGGGGCCTTCGGGTTCGTTGCACACCCCGTGCCCCACGTCCAGCGTCACCCGGAGGCGTTCGGGACCGCCCAGCCTGCGCCGCAGCTCCAGCACGTCGGACAGTCGCTCGGCGAACATGCCCGGCTCGGGTTCGAAGGCCAGGTCCACCCCGAACTCGTCGGCGGTCTCCAGGACCCTGGCCACCCCGGAGGTGAGCCGGTCCCAGCCCTGTTCGGGGGTGGCGTCGGCCGGGAGGATGCCCGACCAGAAGGACACCGCCCGGGCTCCCAGGGAGTCCGCGATCCGGACCGCCCGGCGCAGCAGGTCCACCCGCACGTCGCGGTCGCTTCCCGAGACCAGGGTGGGCTCGTGCTTGCGCCGCGGGTCCAGCAGATAGCGGGCGCCGGTCTCCACGACCACTGCCAGGCCCAGCGCGTCCAGCCTGCGGCGGACCTTGCGCACCCGGGCGTTGACGTCCAGTGAGAACGGGTCCAGGTGCGGGTGGTCCAGGGTCAGCCCGACCCCCTCGTAGCCGAGGTCGGCGATGATCGCCAGGGCGTCGTCCAACCGGTGGTCCCAGAAACCGTTGGTGCCGTAACCGAACTTCATGTCCTGTCGCGGGCTGCCGCTCAGGTCGTCGCTCACGTGACCGACACCGCCTTGGACGCCTTCGCCGCCACGGGCGCGCCGACCGCCAGCGCGCAGGCGGTCCCCACCGCCCCGTACCGGGACAGCAGCGCGGCCTGGAGCGGGATCATTCCGCGGATGCCGACCCCGGTCGCCTCGCGCGCGTGCTCGGCGGAGGGTTCGTTCAGCGCCCGGCCCTGGGCCGGTCCCACGGTCGCGGCGAAGGAACCGGCGAAGGCCCCGGCGGCCACCTCGCCCACCGAACCCCGCGCGGTGGCGGGGGCCGTGCACGCCGGGTAGGCCGCCGCGGCCGCCCCGGTCAGGGTGCAGGCCAGCGCACCGGCGGCCACCGCGGGGCTGGTGCCGTGCACCTCTCCCCGGCTCAGCGCGGTCACCCCGAAGGTGTGCACGGCCATGACCGCGGCCGGGAGCGCCGCCGCGCCCGTGCGGTCGCCCGCGCCGAGCAGCACGTCCAGCCCCCGGTTGACCGCCATGCCCACCGGGGCCAGCGGGGTGGGTTTGAGGACGAGGTCGTAGGCCCACACGGTGGCGGCCAGGGTGGTGGCGACCAGCGCGGTCCGGCGTCCGCCCGCCATCGCGGCCACGCCCACCCCGGCCGCCGTGAGCCCCGTCGCGACCGTGAGCGCCTCGCCGGGGCTCACCGACCCGGAGGGGATGGGACGTTCGGGGCGCTCGACCGCGTCCAGGTCGCGGTCGGCGTAGTCGTTGAGGGCCATCCCGGCCCAGTACAGGCAGACCGAGGCGGCGGGCAGTGCCCAGGTGCGGGACTCGTGCAGCCGCCCGGCCGCGGCGGCCCCGGTGAGGCTGTCGCCGATCACGGTCAGGGCGGCGGGCAGACGTACCAGCCGGGCCAGGGCACGGAGCTTCCCGCTCATCCGCGCTCACCCCCTTCCGCCGGTCCGGGCGCAGGTTCGCAACACCAGTCGGTGAGCGCCCGCCACTGCTCCATGAGGCCGTGCACCTCGCTCCCGGCCGGGTCCTTGAAGAAGAACCCCAGCTCCGGAACGACGCCGACCCGCCCGGTCCGGTGGGCGTGCGCGGTCAGCCGGGCCAGGTCCAGCACCAGCGGTGCGGCCAGCGCCGAGTCGTACCCCGACCACGTGAACTGCAGGCTCATCCGGGTGCCCAGGAACCCCTCGAAGGACACGTGGTCCCAGGCGGTCTTGGCGTCACCCAGGTCGGGCACGTAGTCGATGTGCAGGGGCCCGTCCACCGGATGCCCGAGCAGGTGCTCCAGGCCCCGGGCCTTGGAGGCGGTCTTGTTGCTGTTGCTGGCGGGGTCGGCGAGGGTCGCGCCGTCGCCGCCGCCCAGGAGGTTGGTGGAGGACCACGAGCGCACCCGTAGCGCCCGGGCCGCGAACATCGGCGCGAGCACGCTCTTGACCAGGGTCTCCCCGGTCTTGCCGTCCGACCCCGCCCACGGCAGCCCCAGCTCCTCGGCCAGAGCGGCCAGTGCGGGCGGGCGCGGCCCCGCGTTGGGGGTGAACTCCACGAAGGAGCACCCCGCGCGCAGGGCCGCGTACGCGTAGGCCGAGCTCGCCGGAACCCGGGCGGTCCCCGCGTCCAGAGCCGCCTCCAGGAGGTCGGGCTCGGCGAGCTCGGCGGCCTGTGCCGGAGGCGGTTCGGTACTGGAGAGATCGACGACCACGACGCGCTCCACAGCCTCGCGCTCGGCGAACTCGCGCAGGTCCCGCTCCAGGCGGTCCACGTGGCGGCGGGCGAACCCCTCGGGGCGCGGCCGCACGCCCTGACGGATCCGCCGGTCCACCGCGTCGAGTTCCTCCGCGAAGGCCACCGGCAGGTGCGGTGGGATCACCCCCGACCTGGCCAGCGGCTCCGCGCTCTTGGCCAGGCGGATGCCGCCCACGTCGTGGCCCCCGAAGGCCAGGTCACCGAGTCCGGGCAGGTCCGCGGCGGCGAACTCGGGGCGTTCGGTGACGCACCCGGTCCGCTCGGCGGCGCCCGCCCGGACGGCCAGCGCGCCCAGGACGGCCGTCGTGGCGACCGATCCGCGTGCCCCGACCAACCACACTCCGATACGTGTCATGCGTTCCCCTCCTGGATGGGATACGGCTTCTGCGGGTCCTACTGGTGTTGCGGTGTCTTTTTGCTCGTCCTCTCGCCTATCGCCGTCTAGTGGTCGTCGTGTCCGGGCGGGTCGCCGACGGCGCCTTCACCCTCCTCGGCCTCGTCAGGCTGGAGGGCGCCGCTGCCGGGCTCGGCGGGCAGGTACAGGTGGATGTGGCCGTGACCGGCGTCGATGCTCACCACGTCGAGTTGGGTGGCGCCCACGGACCAGGCCTTGACCGCCTGGTCACGCAGGTCGGAAGCGAGGTCGAGCAGCTCCACCCGCTGGTCGCCCTCGGCCTGGGAGGCGGCGTGGTAGGCGGTCATGGCGGAGCCGAGCAGGTCCACGGAGACGCTCAGCCCGGCTTGGGTGACGTTGAAGTCGGTGTTGCCGGAGCCGGAGTCGCTGAAGTGGCCGCGGGCGCCCCGCACCGTGTCGAGCCAGCCGTCGATCTCCTCGGCGTCCGGGAACTCCTCGGGCGCGGAACCGTCCGCGGGCAGGACCTCGTTCAATGAGAGCAGCACCGGGACCAGTTCGTCGTGGGCCTCACGGGTGTGGTGGATCAGGTTCTCCACCTGGTCGACGTGGCGGGCGTCGGCGGAGGCCTCCAGCTCGGCCACGCGGGCCGGGTCCGGGACGACGGTGTCGTCCCCGCCCCCGAAGAACAGCACCACCGAGGCGACGACGGCGCCGACCAGCAGTACCGAACCGCCGGTCAGCCACCAGGTGGTGTGGGTGGAGTTCGCGGAGTGGACCTTCTCGGTCCCATCCGGGGGCGGGGCCGGGGCCCCGGTCTCCGTCGCGGGGGCCTTCCCCTTCTCCTTCTCGGTGTGCAGAGGATCGGTGCTCACGGGCACCTCCTGTCAGGTTGACACTTGCCGGGTCGCGGGCGGCGTGTGCCGTGCGAACGACGCCGCGGGGGTGTGGCGGGGCCGGAGGGGACCGGCCCCGCCACGGTTCGTCGCGTTGCCGCCGGGCGGTGCCGAGCGGTACTCGGCGGTACCCAGCGGTACTGCTGTCCGGGTGTTAGGTGGTCGTGGTCAGGTGTTCGAGCCCGTCGGCCAGGCCCGCCAACTCCTCTCGTGCGCTGTCGTCGGCCACGCTCTGCGCGGTCGTGCGGAAACGGTCCAGGGAACGGCCGGCCTGTGCCGGGCGGTCCACCCCGACGTGGTGTTCGGCCAGTTCAAGGTGTCGGGTGAGCCGGGTCGCCTCGGAGACGGTCAGAACACCCTTCTCGACCATCGCCTCGATCCGCTCGACGACCTCGGCGAAGGTGTAGGTCTCCGCCTCGTCCTCCAGGTCGGTGACCTGCACGTCGCGGAACCACACGAGGTCGTTGTCACCGTGGTTCTGCAGCCCGACCTGCCCGGACGACAGGTCCCGGGCCGGGTCGGTGCTCTCGAACTCGTTGACCAGCTCCCCGTTGATCCACACCCGGATCATCGGGTCGTCGACCTCGATCTCCATCGTGTTCCACTCGCCCACGACCTCCGGGTGGGAGTCCGCGGCCTGGAAGCCGTAGACGGCCCCGGTCCGGGTGAGCGGGTCGCCGTCCGGAGCTCCGTACGGGTCGATCTGGATCTCGTAGCCCTCCTCGACCGCGACCCAGGGGTCGTCGCCCGGTTCGGGGAACCCGACGAAGACACCGGAGTTGTCGGTCTCCTCGTGGGTCAGGTAGTCCAGCTTCAGGCGGTAGGAGCCGAGCTCGTCCTCGTGCCAGAGCAGGCCCATCCCGCCCTCGGTCTGCAGGACGCAGCCCTCGCCGTCGTCGACGACCTCGAAGCCGCCCGGACCGGCCATGTTCCAGCCGTCCAGGGACTGCCCGTCCCACAGGGCGCGGTAGCCCTCGTCCACGTTCGGCGGCGCGCACTCGACGGGGTCGGGCTCGTCGCCGACCGTGACGGTGTGCGCGGCCGAGGTCCCGGTCCCGCCGTCGCCGTCGGTGGCGACCGCGCTCACGGAGTACTCGCCCTCGGCGACGTCCTCCCAGGTGGCCTCGTAGGGGCTCTCGGTCACCGTGGCGACCGCCTCCCCGTCCACCAGGAACGCGACCTCCTCGATTCCGGCGTCACCGTGGTCGGTGACCTCCGCCGCGAGCGGGACGTCCTCGCCCACCTCGTAGGTCGCGCCGTCCTCCGGGCTGGTCAGCTCGGTCTCGGGCCCGTCCCCGTGGCCGCCGTCGTGGTCGGGGTTCACGTCGAAGTAGTTGAGGTTGAACAGCCCGTCGGTGACGGTGGGGTCGTCCCCGGTGAACACCAGGTACAGCGCGATGGTCTCGCCCGGGTCGGTGACCTCCATGGTGACGTCGGTCCACTCCTGCCACCCGCCGGTGACCGGAACGTCGACCTCGCCCAGCAGTTCGCCGTCGGGGGCGTCCATGCGGGCCTCGATGGCCCCGCCGTACCCCTCCGAGGCGACCCGGAAGGTGATCTCCTCGACCCCGTGCAGGTTGACGGGGTCGTAGGAGGTCCAGTCGCCGTGGCCGATCCAGGCGACGTTGCGCAGCCCGCCCTCGGAGTCCTCCGAGGGTTCGGTCTGCACGCCCTGGCTGTCGCGGAAGTACTGCGCCTGCATCCGCGAGGGGTTCAGCGTGACCCCGTCACTACCGGTGAGAGGTGGCGCCGAGGCGCCGCCACCGTCGGTGTACTCGGCGGTCAGCACCCAGAAGATGTTCATGTCGTGGCCGTGGGCGCCGTCGGTACCGGTGGCGCTCACTCCCTCGCAGCTGTCGTACTGGGTCCACGGGTGCGCGTGCGTGTCGTGGCCCAGGGCCGAGGTGACCTCGACGTCGCCGCAGTCGATGCCGTCACCGATGGAACCGTCCTCGGCGTCGTCCACCGACACCTGGAACGGGATCTCGTCTCCCCAGCTGAAGAACTCGCCGTCCCTGGGGCTCTGGAAGGCGACGTCCGGGGCCGTGTTGCCCGCGGTGATGGTGGTCGTGGCGGTTCCGGTGCGTTCCTCGGCGTCGGTCACCGTCAGCGTGACGGTGTACCGGCCGTCCTCGGTGAAGGTGTGGGTGGGGGAGGCCTCCGTGGAGGTGTTCCCGTCGCCGAAGTTCCAGGCGAAGTCGATCGCCTGCCCGCCGGGGTGGAAGGAGTCCTGTCCGTCGAACCCGACCGTCAGCGGGGCCGGGCCGGAGGTGGTGTCCGCCTTGATCCTGGCGACCGGGCTGTCGCCCGCGCCGATGTAGTCGATCCGGGAGATGGCCGAGTCGGCCGAGCCGCCGAACCAGCCCGAACCGTACTCCAGCACGTACAGGGAACCGTCGGGGCCGAACTCCATGTCCATGGGGTTGGCCAGGTCGATGTCCGGGACGGTCTCGGTGATGTCGAGCACGCCTCCGTCGTCGTCCAGGTGCACCTGCTTGATCCACTGGCGGCTCCACTCGTAGAGCAGCGGGATGCCGTCGTAGTACTCGGGCCACTTGGTGTCCGACTCCAGGTCGGGGTCGAAGTGGTAGGCCGGACCGCCCATGGGGGCGCCGCCGCCCGTACCCAGGTGCGGGAACTCCTCGGACTCGTCGTAGCCGTACCAGATGGCCGCGGGGGTGACCGGTGGCAGTTCGGTGAGTCCGGTGTTGCGCGGGGACTCGTTGACCGGCGCGTCGCAGTCGAACTTCTCCCCGGACGTTCCGGCACCGAAGTCGTAGTGGTTGTAGGCGGAGTTGTTTCCGATGCAGTACGGCCAGCCGATGTTGACCGCCTCGGTGATGTGGTGCCACGTCACCGTGTTCTCCGGCCCCCGGTCGGGGTCGGCCGCCAGCGCGTCCGGCCCGTAGTCGGCGAGGTAGACGCTGCCGTCCACCTGGTCCACGGAGAAGCGGAACGGGTTGCGCAGACCCATCGCGAAGATCTCGGGGCGGGTCAGGTCCGCGTCGGAGGTCTGCGGCGGGAACAGGTTGCCCTCGGGGATGCCGTAGCCGCCGTCCTCGTCGACCGAGATACGGATGAGCTTGCCGCGCAGGTCGTTGGTGTTGCCGGAGCTGCGCTGGGCGTCGAAGGCCGGGTTACGGCTCTCCCGCTCGTCGTGCGGGCTGAACCCGTCCGATCCGAACGCGCTGGTGTCGTCCCCGGTGGACAGCAGCAGGTTGCCGTCCGGGTCGAAGCCGATGTCACCGCCGACGTGACAGCACATGCCGCGGGTGGCCTCGACTTCCAGGATCACCTCTTCACTGGACAGGTCCAGGGAGGGCGAGTCACCGTCCACGAACTGGAAGCGGGACAGGTTGTTGTGCGCCTCGAAGGGCTCGAAGTCCTCCGGGGAACCGTTCTCGGGGGCGGCACCGGAGGGTACGCCCTCCAGCACGGGCGCGTAGTACAGGTACACCCACCCGTTCTCCGCGAAGTCCGGGTCGAGCGCGATGCCCTGGAGCCCGTCCTCGTCGTGGTCGTAGACCGGCAGGTCCGCCAGCGGGTTGGTGCTGTAGGTCTCCGGGGACCACAGGGACACCTGCCCGTCGCGGGAGGTGTGCATGACCCGGCCGTCCGGGAGCACCGCCATGCCCATCGGCTCGCCGACGTTCTCCTCGCCCTGGGCGAGCGTGACCTTCTCGAAGTTGTCCCACTGGGTCGCGCCGCAGTCGCCCTCGGCCTGACCCGCGGCCCACCGCAGGCCGCCGAGCAGGTGGTCGGCGAACTCCGGTTCGGAGTAGGACTCGATGGTGTGGCCGCCGCCGGTGTACCAGGACCGGCCGCCGTCGTAGACCTGGCACCAGGCGATCGGGTGGTCGAAGCCCATCTGACCGGCCGGGTCGACCTGGTCCTCGTAGGAGGACTCGTTCAGCCCCGCCAGGACGTGCACGTCACCGCGCGGGCTGGTGTCGAAGTCGTACCACTCGTCCTCGCGCACCCAGCTGGCCGGAAGCATTTCCGTGGAGGGGTGGGCCCGGTCGTTGACCATGACCTGGGCTTCCTGGGTACCGGGCGGGTGGCTGGCGAAGTACGCGCCGACCAGGTCGCCGTACCACTCCCAGCCGTAGTGGGTGTCGGAGGCGGAGTGCACACCGGCGTATCCGCCGCCGTTTCGCACGTACTCCTGGAAGGCGGCCTGCTGGTCCTCGTCCAGCACGTCGCCGGTGGTGGAGAGCCACACGACCGCGTCGAAGCGGGCGAGGTCCTCCGGGTTGAAGATGTCGGCGTCCTCGGTGTGCTCGGTCTCGAAACCGTGCTCCTCGGCGAGGGCCTCGTAGAGGGCGACGCCGTAGGGGATGGAGTCGTGCCGGAAGCCGGTGGTCTTGGAGAAGATGAGCGCGGTGAACGTGTCCTGTTCGGCCGCGTCGGCCGTGTCGGCCTGTGCCGGGACCGACGTCAGCCCGAGGGCCAACGCGATGCTCGCCGTTATGGCGCCCAGCGCTCGTAGGGGTCTGTTGATCACGGGAAACCTCACCTGGGGGTGGGGGGCGATGAGTCCGTGCGGCGTGCCGGCGCCGACGGCAGGGACGGGAACGTTCGCGTGTCCGGCGGGGGCCGGGTAGCGGGTGCGAACCGTCTGGGGGTACCTGCTATCGAGTTCGGAAGCGGGGGGTGGCCGCCTCATCGGTGTGATCAGTCCACAGCGGCTCCTTTCTTCTGGGGCAGGGAGGTCGGGGGTGAACAGGGGAGCGAGCGTAGGAAGGACAGGCCGTCCACCGCGATCGCGTCCTGCGAGGCGGCCAGGGGCCGCCACACGGACGCGGCCGTGGCGATGCTGGCATTCTCGGCCGTGAACGACTCGATGACCAGGGGGCCTGAGTAACCGGATTTATCCAATGCGGTCACGATCCGTGACCAGTCCAGGTGGTCGGCGCCGGGGGCGCCCCGGTCGTTCGCACAAACCTGGACGTGGTGAACCCTTCCGGCGGCCCGCTCGATCGCGGCCGCCACATCACGCTCCTCGATGTTCATGTGGTAGACGTCCAACGCCAGCCCGCAGTGCTCCGCGGGCAGGTCCGCCAACGCCTCCAAAGCCTGGTCGACCGTGTTGAGCACGCTGGTCTCGTACCGGTTCAGCGGCTCCACGGCGATGCGGACCCCCGCGGCCGACGCGTGGTCGACCACGGGGGCGAGCGCCTCGGTGAGCTCCGCGCGCAGCCCCGCCCGCTCGGACGGGGACATCCGCCACGCACGCCCGACCGAGGCGTAGGCCGGGCCCGCCACGACGGTGGAACCGACCGTCGCCGCGGCGTCCACGACCCGCTTCAGGTAGTCCTGGGTGGCCGTGCGAGTGGCCGGATCGGTCGCGACCAGCTCCCGGCCCGGCCCCATCACCAGCACGGTGCAGGCGGCCAGACCCAGCCCGTCCAACAGGGTCTGGGCGCGCCGGGGGTCCCAGTCGCCGACGTTCTCCACCGGGAGTTCGAGCACGTCGAACCCCCAACCGGCCACACGCGGCGCGATCCGCTCCAGCGCGGCGTCGGTGAGCGGCGACGTCCACACCCAGGTGTTGACCCCCAGCGCGCGCATCTAGCGGTCCGTCCAGGCCTCGGGGAAGCCCGGCAGGTCCTCGCCGCCGAACTTCGCGTAGTGCAGGGACGGCATGTCGGAGTTGAGGTCGAGGTAGTCGCCGAGCTCGTCCTGACGGATCGGCTCCTGCGGCAGGATCCACTCGGAGGGGACCTCCTCGCCGGCCAGGATCATGCCCGCCGCGATCACCGGGGTGCGCCACTGGAAGTTGGAGTAGACCGGGGCGACCGCCGTCAGGCCCTCCTCGTCCCACTTGCGCATGAAGCTCAGCTCGTCCTCACCGGCGATCACCGGGTAGGGCTGACCGGCGTCCTCGAAGGCCTCCAGGCCCGCGACGGCCCCGTCACCCGCGTCCATCCAGATGCCGTCCACGCTGCCGCGCTGCAGGTGCTGGGAGACCAGGTCCTTGATCGCGGCCCCGTCGCCCCCGGTGAACTCGAAGCCCAGGACCTCCAGCTCGCTGTCGCCGAAGATCTGCTGGGCGGCGGCCCAGCGGTGCTCCAGCACGTCCACACCGGGCAGGATTCGCAGCGCCAGCACGGTCGAGCCGGGCTCCAGGTTCTCGACCAGGAAGTCGGCCGCGTCGGCCCCGTAGGCGTAACCGCCGATCGGGTGGATGAACGTGACCATGCAGTCGGAGTTCACCCCGCGGTCGAAGACGATGACCGGGACGCCGCTGTCGCACGCCGTCTCCACCGCGGGGGTCAGGGTGGCGGTGGTGGACGGCGAGATGATGATGGCGTCGCAGTCACCGGCGTCCACGAACGCCTGGATGTCGGAGATCTGCTGGTTGTCGTCGTCGGCCGCGTCCGAGACCCGGAAGTCACCGATCCGGCCCTCGTCGACCAGCGCCTCCACCTGCTGCTCCATGGTGATGAAGCCGGTCACGCGCCAGGGGTTGGACACCGACGCGTTGGAGAAGCAGACGGTGGCTTCCTCCGGGTCGTCGATGGCGAAGTCGGAGGTGTCGATCCAGTCCGGTTCGATCGCCTGCAGCCAGGGCTCGTCGTCGGGGCCTTCGGGGGTCATACCGCGCTGGGCGAGCTGGGCGTCGAACTCCGCCTGGTCGAACCACTCCGCGTCCGGGGCCAGGGAGCCGTTCCCCTCCCCGTTCCCGCCGTCGGCGTCGGGGGAGCCCTCGGGGGCGTCGGTGGTACAGGCGGTGAGCATCAGGGCGAGGCTGGCGGCGCCAGCCAGGAGTACGCGTGTGCCGCGCATGGGGGTTACCTCCTGGAAGAATCGAGCGGTTGCTCGGTCGGGTGGGCCGGTCGCCGTCGCAGGCGCTCCGGTAGTCGTAGGTCGCCGCGGCGCGAGGCGTAGGCCACGGCCGCGATGATGATGAGCCCCTGCGCCGTCGGCTGGATGGTCGACGGCAGGTACAGCTGGTTGAACAGGGTGAAGAGCGCCTCGACGGTGAGGGCGCCGAGCACGGCGGCCACCACGGTGCCGCGACCGCCGCCCAGCACCACGCCGCCGAGCACCACGGCCGTGATGGCGGTGAACTCCAGCCCCTGCCCGACCTGGGCGGTGACGCCCGCGAAGCCGCCGATGAGGATGGCGGCGACGGTGGCCATCAGGGAGGAGCCGACGAAGGCCAGGGTGCGCACCCGCCACACCCGGACACCGGAGAAGGCGGCGGCGGTGTCGTTGTCGCCGGTCGCCATGAGGGAGCGTCCGTAGGGCGAGCGCATCAGCGCGACCGCTCCGACGGTGAGGACCGCGGCGATGACCAGCGCCCAGGGCAGCTGGCCGAGCAGCGGGACGCCGTCGAGCCCGTGCCGGCCGAACACGCGGAAGTTCTCCGACAGGGCTCCGGTGGGCGCGCCCCCGGTCCAGTAGCGCACGGCACCGAAGAGGATCAGCATCGTGCCGAGCGTGGTGATGATCGACGGCACCTTCAGCAGCGTGGTGACCAGGCCGTTGACCAGGCCGACCAGCAGGCCGAAGAGCAGCATCAGACCGATCACCGGGAAGGTCATCGCCTCGTCGCCGTCGATGAGGCGGGCGGCGATCACCACCTGTGCGCCCACCAGGGAGCCGACCGAGAGGTCGAACTCGCCGGAGACGATCACCAGGTACTGGCCGATCGCGAGGATCACCAGCGGGGCGGCCTTCTTCGCGAAGGCCATCAGCGGCGGACCCTCGAAGAACGACGGGTTCTGGGTGGCGATGACCACGAAGATCAGCACCAGCAGCACCGTGACGGTGCCGGTCCCGCTGCGCAGCGGGGAGAGCAGTCCGCCGGAACGGCGTCGCGGGGAACGGTGGTCCGGAAGGCGGGTGTCGGTGGTCATTTCCTGCCTCCCTGGGCCAGTGGCTCCGGCGCGGGCGGGGGTGAGGGCGGCTCCGGTGGATCCCCGGGGCCGTAGGACGGGGGCGGGGTACCGCCGGAGGGGAAGCGGACCCGGACGGCGGTCCGGGAGAGCTGGCCGCGGGCGTAGAGGGCCACGGCGGCGATCACGATCGTGCCGCGCAGCACGTCCTTGACGAACGGGTCGACGCCCAGGGTGTTGAACACCGTGTCCAGCGTGGCCAGGATGAACACCCCGGCGATGGTCCCGGCGACCCCGCCGCGACCGCCCAGCAGGTAGGTGCCGCCGAGCACGACGGCCGCGATGGCCTCCAGCTCGTAGCCGTTGTTGTAGACCAGCGTGTTTCCGGTGCCGAAGCGCGAGGCCAGCAGCAGACCGGCCACCCCGGCCATCACCGAGCACAGCACGTGCGCGGTGATCACCGGCAGCTCGGGCCGCACCCCGGACAGGCGCGCCACCTCGGCGTCACCGCCCACGGCGTACATGTGGAAGCCCATCCTGGTGCGCCGCAGGTACAGCACGGCCAGCACGGCCAGGACCAGCATGACCAGGGTGGAGACCGGCAGCACGCCGATCCGGGAGAGACCGAACATCTGGAACTGGGCCGGGATCGACCCGGTCGGCCCCTGGAACTGGGTGTCCAGGTAGCCCTTGATGATCAGGCCGGTCCCCAGGGTGGCGATGAAGGGGTTGACCCGCAGCTTGGTGACCACGAGCCCGTTGGCCAGGCCGATCAGGGCGGCCGCGCCCAGGGTGACGGTGACGCCGAGGACGATCCGGGAGGGGTCCCCGGCCATGGTGATCCCCGCGATGACCGTGGACAGCGCGGCGACGTAGCCGACCGACAGGTCCAGGGAGCGGCACAGGATGACCAGGGTCATCCCGATGGCGAGGAAGCCGAGCAGGCTGCTGCGGGTGAACAGGTCCACGGTGTTGGCGGCGGTGAAGAGGTTGCCGCCCTGGACGGCCACGAAGACCGAGCTGATCAACAGGACGCCCACCAGGGCCAGGTAGACCAGGCCGGTGGTGCCCAGCCGGGAGCCGAGGCTTCGGGTTGCGGTGCGTGAGGCGGTGGCGACCCGGGTCACGGTGCGGCCTCCTCGTGGTGGGGGCGGGCGCCGCCGTTGCCGTTGTTGCTGTCGCTGTCCCCGGTGGAATCGGCGGTCTGGGCGGCCGCCGCGGTGATCCGCGGGTCCTGCACGGCGGAGTCGTCGTGCGCGCTCTTGGGCGGCGCGCCGGTGGCCAGGGCCATCACGGTCTCCTCACTGGAACCGCCGGGCAGCTCTCCGGCCACGCGGCCGTCGTCGAGCACCACCAGGCGGTCGGACATCCCGATCAGCTCGGGGAGCTCGGAGCTGATCAGGACGATCGCCACACCGGCCGCGGCGAGTTCGCGGATCAGCGTGTAGACGGCCTGTTTGGCACCGACGTCGATCCCGCGCGTGGGCTCGTCGAGCACCATCACCCCGGGGTCGGTGGCCAGCCACTTGGCCAGGACCACCTTCTGCTGGTTGCCGCCGGAGAGGTACCGCACCTCCTGCTGGTGGCCGCCGCGGGCGACCAGCTCCAGTGAGGAGAGGATGCCGGGGACGCGCTGGGCCCGCTTACGGGAACCGAAGGGCAGCACGGCGTCCAGGACCAGGCGGCTGTTGGCCAGGATCGACTGGTTCAGGGACAGCCCCTGCGCCTTGCGGTCCTCGGTGACCAGGGCCAGCCCGGCGCGGACCGCCTGGCGGGGCGAGCGCACCTCGATCCGCTGGCCGTCCACGCGCACCTCGCCCCGGGTGAAGCGGTCGATGCCGAAGAGCGCGTGCGCGATCTCGGTGCGGCCGCTGCCCTGGAGCCCGGCCAGCCCGACGATCTCACCGCCGCGCACCTTCAGGTCGATCCCGTCCAGCTGGGTGTTGCCGCCGCCGGAGACCGCCAGGCGGACCTCGCCCACCCGCTCGCCGTGGGGTTCGAGGTGGTCGGGGAAGACCGCGGAGACGGGCCGCCCCACCATTTTGCGGACCAGTTCGGCCGGACCGGTCTCCTCGGTGGCCGCGGTGTCCACCAGGTGCCCGTCCTTGAGCACGGTGATGGTGTCCGCGAGGTCGAAGATCTCCTTGAGCCGGTGCGAGACGTAGAGGATGCCGACCCCGCGCTCGCGCAGGCGCCCGATGATCCGGTAGAGCACCTCGACCTCGTGGTCGGCCAGCGCGGCGGTGGGCTCGTCCATGGAGATGACGCGGGCGTCGTGGGAGAGCGCCTTGACGATCTCCACCACCTGCTGCTCGGCCACGGACAGGGAGCGGACCTTGGACCAGGGGGCGATGCCCTCCAGGCCGAGGTCGGCCAGGAGCTCGGCGGTGGCCCGGTCCATGGCGCGGTCGTCGACCAGGCCGCGGCGGCGGGTCTCCCGGCCGAGGAACACGTTCTGCGCGACCGTGCGCTCGGGCAGGAGGTTGAACTCCTGGAAGACCGTGGCCACCCCGGCGCGCTGCGCCTGCACGGGGTGCTCGAAGGACACCTCCTCCCCGGCGAGCTCGATCCGGCCGGTGTCGGGGCGGTGCACCCCGGCCAGGACCTTCATCAGGGTGGACTTGCCCGCGCCGTTCTCGCCGACCAGGGCGTGCAGCTCCCCGGCGCGCAGGTCCAGCTCGACCCCGTGCAGGACCCGCACACCCAGGAAGGACTTGCTGATGCCGGTCATCCTGAGCAGGGGATCGGTGGTCATGCCCCGTCCACCCCCGCGATGGGCGCCTGTGCGGCGGAGGTTTCGGATACGGGGCCCTCGTGTGCGGGGACGTCGACCCAGCGGCGCTCCCGGGCCGAGGCCAGCACGGACTCGGCCAGGACGGCGGCCCGCAGACCGTCGGCGAAGACCGGCAGCCCCTCGGGCTTCCTGCCCGCGATGGCGGCCCCGGTGTCCGCGACCAGCGCGTTGAAGCAGTCCTGGTAGCCCTGCGGGTGGCCGACCGGGAGGGCGACCATCCGGGAGGCGTCGGGGCTGAGCGCGGGGTCGTCGCGGGAGATGATTCCGGTGCGGCCGCGCCCGCCCGCCCAGAGGGTTTCGGGGCGCTCCTGGTCGAAGCGCAGCGAGCCCTCGGTACCGGAGACCTCCAGCACGAGCTGGTTCTTGCGGCCGGGGGAGACCTGGCTGATCACCGCGCTGCCTAGTACCCCGCCCGCGGTGGCGAACTGGAAGGTGACCAGGTCCTCGGTGGTGACGGCGCGGCCGCCGTTCTCGCCGCGGCTGTCGTTGATCCGGGAGGTCTGTGCGCTGACCGCGGTGATGCGGTCGCCGGTGACGAACTCCAGCATGTCGCACCAGTGCGAACCGATGTCGCCGAAGGCCCGGGTGGGTCCGCCGACCCGGGGGTCCACCCGCCAGTTGTCCTCCTCGGGGTAGAGGAGCCAGTCCTGGAGGTAGCCGCCGTGGGCGAGGCTGACCCGCCCGATGGCGCCCGCAGCGACCTGGGCGCGGGCCTCGCGGGCCATGGGGTGGAAACGGTAGACGAAGGGGACGACCGCGACCCGGTCGGCGTCACGGGCGGCCGCGGTGAGGTTACGCGCGGTTTCGGCGTCGGTGGCCAGCGGCTTCTCGCAGACCACGTGCTTTCCGGCGGCCAGGGCGGCCAGGCTCAGCGGGGCGTGCAGGTGGTTGGGGGTGCACACGTGCACCACGTCCACGTCGGGGCGGTGGATGAGTTCGAGGGCGTCGGCGTGGGCTCGGGCGATGCCGTGGGCGGCGCGGAACTGTTCGGCCTTGGCGGGGGAGGATCCGGCCACCCCGACGACCTCGCCGCCACCGGCGCGTACCGCGTGGGAGTGGACCCGTCCCATGAAGCCGGTGCCGATCACCGCTGCGCGGTAGGCCTCGGGGGTGGCCGGTCCGGATGATGAGGGGTCGCCCAGACTTGTGACCTTCTTCACTGACATGTCCGAGACGTTACGTCTGACTTATGTCGAGCGTCAAGCATAAGTTGCCGGATCTGGACAAAATAGATGAAGGACAGCCGATCAATAGATCCTGTGCTTCACTGGTTCCATGACGGAAGACGCGCTGACGGCCCCAGGCGGACCGGGGGCGACACCCCTGCGAAACCCGGCCACCACAGCCGTGCCAGGCGCCGGAACCCTGCTCCGGCTGCTGCGCGACGGCCGCCCACGAACTCGCTCCGAACTGGCCGCCGTCACCGGCCTGGCCCGCTCCACGGTCACCCAGCGCGTGGACGCGCTCCTGGCCAGCGGCCTGATCGGCCCGGCCGGCGAGGCCGTCTCCACCGGCGGAAGACCGCCCACGACCTTCTCGTTCCGGCCCGACGCCCGCGTGGTCCTGGCCGCCGACCTCGGCGCCACCCACGCCCGGCTGGCCCTCACTGACATGTCGGGGACCGTGCTCGCCGAGGACCGCGCCGACATCGACATCGCGACCGGCCCCGAACCCGTCCTGGACTGGGTGGTGGACCACGGCCGCACCCTGCTGGAGTCCGTCGGCCGCGACACCCGGGAACTCCTCGGTGTCGGCGTGGGCCTGCCCGGACCGGTCCAGCACTCCACGGGGCGCGCGGTCAACCCGCCGATCATGCCCGGCTGGGACCACTTCGACGTCTCCGGTTACGTGAACAGCCGCATCGCCCGGCCCGTGCTCGTGGACAACGACGTCAACATCATGGCCGTCGGCGAACACCACGTCGCCTGGCCCACCGCCAGCCACCTGCTCTTCGTCAAGGTCGCCACCGGCATCGGCTGCGGCATCGTCAGCGAGGGCAGCGTCTACCGCGGCGCCCAGGGGGCGGCCGGCGACATGGGGCACATCCACGTCCCCAGCGGCGCCGACAAACCCTGCCGCTGCGGCAACACCGGCTGCCTGGAAGCGGTGGCCAGCGGACACGCCCTCGCCGAGGCCCTCACCGCTCAAGGCATTCCGGCCACGGGCGCCCGCGACGTGGTGGAACTGTCCCGCAACGGCTCCGTGCCCGCCCTACGCGCCCTGCGCCAGGCGGGCCGCGACATCGGCGAGGTCCTGGCCGCCTCGGTGAACATGTTCAACCCGTCGGTGATCGTCATCGGCGGCGCGCTCGCCCAGGCCGGTGACCACCTGCTCGCGGGGGTCCGCGAGATCATCTACCAGCGGTCACTGCCATTGGCCACGGAGAACCTCAGCATCGTCTCGTCCAAGGCGGGCGAGAGCGCGGGTGTGATCGGCGCGGCCGTCATGGTCATCGAGCACTGCCTGAGCCCCGAACACGTCGAGACCCTGGTCATGGGCGGCTGACCAGGGTCGGGGGCGTTGGGTGTGGCTGTCGGTGCTGTCGGTGCTGTCGGTGCTGTCGGTGCTGTCGGTGCTGTCGGTGGTGTGGCCGGTGTGCTCAGCGGCGTCGGGGCTTGTCCTTGGGGCGCAGGTGCCGCATCAGCGCCTGGAACCTCTCCCAACCGTCGGGCTCCACCCCGTCCCCGATCCGGTACCACAGCACCGGGGTCATGGGCGGGCCGAACGAGTGACCCTTGACCGGCCCGGCCAGGGCGTTCTCCCGGCCCACCGCCGTCACACCCTCGGCGCCCACGGCCAGCCCCACCGGGACGGGCACCCCCGCCCAGCGCGCCGGCTGAAGCAGATCGGTGCGGCCCATGGCCCGCTGCACGGTCATCGATCGCAGCCCGTCACGGTCGGACAGCGCCCGCACCAGCGGCCGCAGCTTGTCCAGCTCGGGCTCCTCACCCTGGTGGTAGCCGACGGTGAACCGGACGTGCTCGCGCACCCCCGACTCGGTCCGTGAAACCCTCAGCTCCCCGGCGAAGGGCCGCGTCCCCTCCTCGGTCGGACCGTCGGGCTGTGCGCTGAACAGCATCCGGGTCTGGCCCGGCGCCCGGTTGCGGGCCAGGGCGGTGACATCAGCGGTGGACCACTCCCGACCCAAGGGTTCGGCCACACCCCACACCGAGGGGACGGCACCGCCCAGGCGCTGGGCCAGCAGCTCCACCACCCCGCCCAGCTCCAACGAGTCACTGACCGGGTGGTCCACCTGCAAGTCCACGTGCAGGTGGGTGCCGCTCACGTGCTCCTGGGTGGCTTGGAAGTCCGGGTGCGGTCCCTGCTCCAGCCTGGCTGTCTGGTCGGGCACGTACCCCACCTGGTCCTGCCAGGTCAGCGGGAGCCCGTTGAACCCGTCGTAGTGGTGCCCCTGCGCGGTGCGCACCACCCAGGTCGCGTTCGGGTTGGCCAAGAGTGAGCGCAGCGCGTAGGTGATCACGCTGGTGGAGGGGGTGAGCAGCTGGATGCCGAGCCCTTGACGTCCGTAGCGGGCCAGGGCGTCCACCGTCCAGCTCGACAGTGAGACCACCGGCCGGTCCTGGACCAGCACGGCGTTCTTGGCGGTCAGCACACTCACCGCCGGGTGCTCGGTGGCCCCGACCAGGTGGTCGTCCCGGTGCAACCGCGCCGGTGGTTCCCACACCGTTCCGCCGTGCTGGGCGACCAGGTGGCCCAGGAAGCGCCGAGCGAGTTCGAGGGTGTCGAGGTCGGCCAGCGCGGCCCCGCGCGCTTCCACCCACAACGGTTGGGCGGGCAGGTCATCGGCGACGCCGTTTTCCAGCAGCCGGTCGGCTTCGGCGGCCACCGCCAGGCGTTGTGCGGATTGCACGGCCAGCACGATCCGCCCGGAGTCGTCGCGCAGCTCCACCACGGTTCCCTCAGCGATGAGTTTGATCCGCAGGTCGGGGTCGGCGGCCACCATCGCTTCCAGCAGGGAGCGGCGGGAGGGGCTCTGGTCCAGCAGCGCGATCACGTCACGGCTCAACGGTGGTTCCTTCGGGGCGGCGAATGGGGGCAATGGGGGTGGGGGGGTGATCCCCACGCTACTGGGGGTTGGCTCCCGATCCCCCTCAGGAGCGCACGAACCGTGCCCACCACAGTGGCTGCCCCCGACACCGAAGGCCCTCACCACCCGGCAGAGCCTTGGACGTGTCCCGGAGAGCGCCGCCACACAGAGAGTGAATTGCGCCACACAAGGGATTTCGAGTGCTATGCCCTCTCGTTGCGCCGCATCATCCTCAAGTCGCTGACCTCCCCTATTTCCCTGTTGCTCCTGAAAAGTCCGCCCGGTGCGGCAGAGTCAGATCTCGTAAGTCGCCACAAACCCCGACAGAATGAGAACCGCGGTGACTCAGAGCGCGACTCACACAACACACAGCCATCCGGTCTCGTACGAGCAGAGTGGAAAGGCAGGCCCGTGAAGTTCGAGTTCATCCCGGAAGAGGAGTGGGACACCCTCCCCGAGCCGGACCCTGAACAGGCCCCAGAGGGTGAGCAGCCCCCGCCGCCCGCAGTGCTGATCTCGGTGGCGGCCGAGCGGATGCACACCCGGGCCCGCTTCGACTTCGACCGGCTGCACACCTCGCTGAACCAGATGCGCTACACGGTCCAGACCGCGCTGCCCCAGCCCGAACTGAGCTTCGCCGACACCAATCCGGAGCTGGGCGTGGACGTCTTCCGCCCCGAAGCCTTTGGAGGTAGCCGTGGGTAGCTGGGATATCAACCCCCAACAGGTGAGCGCGGTGCTGTCGGAGACGGCCGGTCACATCGGTGAGGAAGGCAGCTCTGATGGGCTGTTGGGCCAGATGAGTCAGCTGGAGAACCGCATCACCGAGGTGAACGCCCACATCAGTAGCCCGCCGATCGGGGTCGCGTTGGGCGAGTTCGCCGAACACTACTTCGGGATGCTGGGCGGCATGCTTTCGCTGACCGCCTCGGCGGTGCAGGGGACCAGCGAGGCCACCACCTTCTATGTGGAGGGTGACCGGGAGATGGCCGCTGAGGCCCAGAGCACCGCAGGGCAGATCCCCGATCCCGATGCGCCCCCGCCGCCCCCGTCCGGTCCCGGAGCGGGCCGCCCAGTCTGACCCCCTTTCACCCCACCATCCCTGCTTTGGCCCAACCCCCGCCGACTCAGGGATGTCCCACCCCCACCCCTCGCTTTCCCCGCTTCCCCTTCTGCTCCCTCATCTTGGAGTCCCCCTGTGATGCTTGACGATCCCGGCGTTGCCGCGGCCGCGCCCAAGAGCGTCCAAGAACAACGTGACGCCTTGGTCGACTCTGAGAAGAAGATCAGCCCGCTGACTTTTCCGGTGCCCTCGGTCTCGCCCGAATACCTCAACTCCGCGGCCGCGGCCCTGCGCCGCCAGGGCGAGTCGATCAGCCAGACCGGTGGCAGCATCACCGCGGCCTGGGCGGGGTTGAGCGAGTGCTACACCGCCCCCGAGTCCGAAACCCTGCTCCAGGTCCTGGACCCGGTGGCCACCGACGGTGAGAACATCGCGGGCGGGCTGGCCAGCGCGGCCACCGCGTTGGAGACCTTCGCCGAGAACGTCCAGAGCATCAAGACTCGCTGGTCCAACCTGCAAACCGAGGCTTTCGAACTGCGCTCGCGTATCAACGAGGAGGGCGAGGACTGGAACAAAGCCTCCGGTTGGGACCGGGTTCTGGGCAACGACAGCCCACTGGAGGTCGAGAACCGGGCTCTGGTCGCCAAGGGCGAGCAGATCATCGAGGACTACGTCGAGGACGAGAACGAGTGCGCCGATGCCATCAATGTGGGCATCCCCGGCCGCACCACCTTCGAGAAGCATCCTGAAGGTGATGGTGCTCTTGATCCGAACGTGTTCTACCACGGCTATGAGCAGGACCTGTCGGAGCTGGCTGTGGAGTGGGGGTCGGAGCCGGCTGGAACCGATCACGGTTGGTGGATCGATGCCGGGGCCGCGGTGTGGGACTTCGGTGTGGGCGCGGTGGAGGGCACCGGCGCGATGTTGGGTGTGCACTCTTCGGAGGGGTGGCTCGCCCAGTCCTGGGGGGATTCGCTCAAGGAGTACCACTGGGACAACCTGACCTCGGCGGCGGCGTTGGTGGGCATGTATGACGCTGAGAGCGATTCCTTGGGTTGGACCGGTGGTGAGGGTGTCAAGGAGGCGTGGAAGGATCTGGCGCATTCGGTGGTGCCCTGGGAGGAGTGGGGGGAGCGGCCCGGGTATGTGATCGGCACGGCGGTGCTCAACATCGGTGCGATGGTGGGCGGCGCGGTTTTGACCGCGACCGGTGTGGGGTCGGTGGTCGGTGTTCCGTTGATGGCCTGGCGCGGGGCGGCCATCCTGGACGGGATGGGCAGCTCGGGCCGGGGCGGCTCGGGCCTGGACGTGGACCTGTCTGACCTGCCCTCGAACACGCAGATCAACGCTCAGGTCAGCTCTGGCCAGATGGAGATCATCAAGGCCTATATGGACCACTTGGTCAACCCTGTCTATCCGGATACCGGGGATCTGGGTGGGAGCTCAGATCAGGCCGGTGAAGCTTCCGGGGCCGGTCGTGGCAGTACTTCGGGGGCACGGCAGCAGGGGGATGCCTCGGGAACTCCGGTCTCTGCTCAGCGTGCGGGAGAAGAGCAGCTCCCCACAGGCGGGCAATTGGACGCGTTCGAGCAGATGATTCTGAACGAACCCGATCTGGTGCAAGCTGGGGATAAGTACCGGCCTAGCTTTAAAAAGCTTGACGATGAACTGGGGGAGTCCGGGGGCGATTCCTGGTCTGGCGGGAGCGGTCTTGGACGTCAGCCCGCGGGCGATGGTCCTAGCGGTGAAATGCACAGGGGCACAGAGTCCAACCCTGAGCTGGACCGGGATCAGTCGGTTGATCTCAGTGACACCGGCGAGCCGGGTTCAAGGCGAGGTAGCAGCAGTGATTCGGGGCAGGCCACAGCCTCTGAGCACAGCCGCTCCCCGGTGGCGGTGCTGGACCGGGAGAGCAACGGCTCCGGAAACGACGGTCCCGGCGGTCGTGACGATCGTGATGTAACTGAGGGTGGGCAGGGTCGTACCGAAGCTGCCGGGGGGACACTGGCCGGGGGTGGCTCCTCATCTGGCGGTTCGGATGGGCCGGGCCACGGCTCCGATTTGGGCCAGGGCCATGGTGATAGTCGAGACCAGAATGGCTCGCAGGACGATGGTTCCAACTCCAGCAGCTCCCGGGAGGGAAGCCACCAGGGCAATCCCTGGGACAAGGAATGGAACAACGAAAAACTGGATGAGCGTTACCGGCCTCCAACTGTCTCGGACGCAGATAGGCAGCGCACAATCGAGAAGGGAGTTCCGCCCAAGGAAGGCGACCCAAAGTATCCTGGAGCAAACACCCCCTTTGCCGAAAAGAGTGGCTTGAAACCTGACTCCGTATACGATGTCAAAGGTCGAGGCCGCTTCTATACGGATGGCAGTGGAAAAGTTAGCTACATTGACACTCACCCTGGACAAAAAGGCGATCGAAACCCAGACTTGCGCGTCCCGAAAGAGGATGCTCGATATGCCGTCGACGTACTCGAGCACCCCGGAAGAAAATATTTCTTCGAAACCGACATTGAATCGCGAACCACACACGCACACGGCGAATTGCGTCGAATCAGGGTCGATGAGGATGGAAATGCAGCTTCAAGAAACAGCGGTGATTCCAACGGTGACACCGGGGAATCGTCGGGCCAGAAAAAGAGCAAGAGTGACCCCTACCGCTCGGGAGACCAGTCGAAAGAAGGGGCTGAAGGTCGCCGTGATTACACAGAAGGAGATAACATCTACCACCCAGCAGAATGGGATGGAGGCCACTTCTTCGGCACCGGTTTCGGTGGCAGTGGTCACCGTCTGAACATTTATTCCCAGCTAAGGGAACTGAACCAGCCGGTGACTGGGTCCAATAAAGAGACGAACTTTTTTGGTGACTGTTCAGGTCTCTCGGGCGGGTTGATCGGTTTGCCTGCGCGGCACGCGCCTAGCCTGTAACGATGAGCCCGTGACCTCCTCCGACCAGCCCGCGCCCTCCTACGAGGAGCTCGCCGCGCTGGTCGTTGAGCAGGCAGCCACGATCACCCAACTCCGCGCTGATCTGTCCCAAGCCAACGAGCGCATCGCCGAGCTTCAAGCCCGACTGGACAGCGACTCCACGAACTCCTCCAAGCCTTCCTCCACGGACCCCTTCGTCAAGCCGAAGCCGAAGTCCCAGCGCCGCCGCACCGGCCGCAAACCCGGCGGGCAACCCGGCCACCCAGGCCAAACGCGCGCCCAAACCCCGGACCCCGACCACGTGCTGGAACACCACCCCCACACCTGCGGTGGGTGCGGAGGAGACCTGGCCGGATCCGAGCAGACCGGGCTGGTGCGCCGCCAGGTCGTGGACCTGCCCCCCATCAAACCCACGGTGACCGAGCACCAGATGATCGAGCACACCTGCGCCTGCGGGGAGCGCACCCGAGCCAGCGCCCCCGAGGGGATCAACGCTCCGGTCCAGTTCGGAGCGAACGTGCGCGCGATGATCTGCTACCTGTACCTGGGCCAGTTCCTGTCCGCCAAGCGCACCGCCCAAGCCCTGTCGGACCTGGTGGGATGCCCCGTGTCGGCGGGCACAGTCGTGGACACCGCACGCCGGGCCGCCACCGCGTTGGAGGCCTTCACTCGCGCCGCCACCGAGGAGATCGCTTCCGCCCAGGTGGCGCACTTCGACGAGACCTCGCTGCGGGTGGGCGGGGGCCTGGTGTGGGTGCATTCGGCCTCCACCGGCAAGTGGAGCCTGCTGAGCGCCCACCCCAAACGCGGCACCGTGGGGATGGACGCCGCCGGGGTCCTGCCCGCCTTCGCTGGGTTGGCGGTCCATGACGCCTGGGCCCCCTATGACACCTATAAGGGTGTGGCCGCTCATGTGTTGTGCAACGCCCACCTGCTGCGCGAGTTGCAAGCGGTCCAGGACGCGGCTGGGGAGGGGGTGTGGTGCTGGGCCGGGCAGGCCGCTGACGCGCTGCGTCAGATGAAGCGCCTGGTCGATGCGCACCTGGCCACGGTCTCCTCGCTGGAGGGAATCGACACCGTGCGTTTGGACGGGCTGGGTCACCAGTGGCGCAGCGCGGTGGCCATCGGCCTGGCCCAGACTTCGGGCCGGGAGTCCAAGCTGGTGGCCAAGTTCCACGCGTTGGCCAGGCGGATGCGCGACCGGGAAGCGGATTACCTGCGGTTCACGGTCGATGAGCGGGCCCCGTTCGACAACAACGCGGCCGAGCGCGAGGTGCGGATGGTCAAGGTCCGCCAGAAGGTCTCGGGGTGCTTACGGTCCCTGGCCGGGGCCGAGTGGTTCTGCGCGGTGCGCTCCTATATCGCGACCGCCGCCAAGCACGGTATTGGCATGTTCGACGCCCTGGTCCACCTGGCCCAGGGCGAGTGCTGGATGCCCGAAACAGCTTGAGTCTTCTTCAGGACACCTGAACAGTCACCTTTTTTGCACTTGAGACTGAATGGCGAGATCTCATCAAGGACGGAAAGAAAGTTGAGGTCTGGTTCGATGCAAAATACGAAGCAGACAAGAAAACTCCAAGGGAGGTCATGGTTCGATACTCGATCGACGGAAAGGAGCAGACGCCAATTAAGTATGTGAACACTCCTGACCTCAAGTCGGAAAGCAACCGCCCTCGCACTTACTCTGAGAGGTTTGGCCCAGGAGGAGCCGCTGCGGGCTTCGTTGCTGCGTCCGCAGTCAGTGGCATGGAGTCAACGGAAGAGGCTCCGGCACAGGAGATTCCGGGCGCCTTGGGGCGTCCTCCTACGTGATCGAAGGAATGAGAAGCCGGTGCACTCTCACTGGTAGACAAGGGTAAGCTACAGCCACTTCGGATGTCTCGTGGCGTGGAGTCCTTATTGAAGGTGCTTTTTCAGGTAAGTTCCTGTCAGCCCAGCACTGCATATAAGCATGGAATTGGAGAATACGTCATCAGTTCTGAAGAGCACTACGGCAGAGCTCAGGCTCAGCTGGCGATCGACCCTGATGCGGTCTTGTCGGAGACCCGGCAGGTGTGGGAGGAAGCGATGCTTTCCGCCTACTCCAAGGTCCGGGCGGTCGCGGACGCTATTGGTCGCGACTACCAGGTGCTGGACGATTTTCGTGTGCGGCTGACCGGACCCGCTCACCCTGATGCGGCGACTCTGCCTGAGGACTGGCTTCGGGCCTTCTACCTCACCATGGTCCTGCGCGACAGGAAACGCTGCCAGGACTTGTGCCGGATCGCACCAGGCATCGTCGCGCATGTGGCTCAGGACGGCACACCGAGGGGTAGTGCACGCAGTAGGAACTGGATCGACGCTCTCCAGTCCTACATCCTCGACATCCCCGGCTTCGTGCCTGTCATGAGGTTTCTGATGCGTAACACATGGGGTGATGATCCGTTTCTGCGGCGGCATGACACCACGGGCACTCTGCTGTCCACGATGAAGTTGTTGTTCGCCTTGGAGTGCTACGACCCTGAAGTCGTCGAGGAACACCTCACCGAGGCTCTGGCAATCTTCACTGCCTACCGCGACCAGGCTCGGGAAGCTCACCCGGAAGAGTCTGTGCCAGCGTTTCCTCTGGAACTGATCGCTCTGGCTTGCCGTGCCCAGGACATGGCTGAGCAGGATGAGGACTTCACTTTCGAGCTCACCTCGCCGCTGCTGCCCGCTGGCATCGTTCGTAATGCCTGGGCCCCTGACCACTGATCTTGGAGAGATGAGCCTGACTATGGAGCACAATCCTGAACGCCAGCACGAGCTCCTGCAACAGATCGGTGAGGGGGTTCTTGAAGCGGTCGGTGATGACTGGGAGAAGGTCTATCTGCGCTGGAGTGGCACGATCAGCATCAGCACGGTCGACTTCCAGGTCACCCGGCGTGATGGCCAGACTCAAAGGATCGACCTGCCCACGCACGTGGATGACCTCATCACCGAGCTGCGTACGGAGATGTACCGCGAGGACCTGGGGACCTGGTTCCTCTTCACCTTCACACTCACCCCGCCGGGTAGCTTCTCGGTCGATTACGACTACGATTCCAAGCCGGAATTCCCCTTCGAGTTGGACCCGGTCACCTACAACAACGACCTCAACCGTTTCCCTCGCGCCAGAGCGAACCACCCCGACTGGCTTTGGGAAGCACTCCTCGAAGCCGATCAGATTATTCGTGCTCGACGCGATGCCGAGAACACAGATTGAGTCAATCCATGATCATGGAACCTGAAGAGCGGAATCGCCTGCTGCAAAAAGTTGGATCGCTAATACTCGATAGCACCGAAAATGGGTGGCAGGAAATCGTCATGGACTTTGCAGCCTGTCATCGTCTAAGTACGTACTCGGTCGCCGCTGATTATCCTGACGGCTCTGTCACTGACCCAGATCTTCCTGATGAATTGATTGATTCTCTGAGGGGGCTTCGAGAGGGAATGCATCGGTCCCCTGCTGGAACTTGGTTCAGTCTTCGATATGCCATCACAAGTGAAAACCAGTTCCATGTGGACTATGAGTATGATGATAAGCCAGATTTTGGCTTCGAGATCGCCTTCAGTAATTTCTTGCGGGACTTGGAAAAATTCCCGCGTGACGAAGAAAATATTCCAGGCTGGCTTCGGGAGAAGCTCCTCCGGGCCGCTGCTGGAGAAAACTAATCAGGCGCATGAGACGCCCCGGCCAATTTGGATGGTCGAGGTACCCTTGGCCCGGGTGGTTCTCCAGGGCCCCGGAGTTCTCGCGGTTTGTCGGGGAAGTAACGAACGCCGGATCTACACCGCCTGTGAGGACATAACCGGGTTCTGACATGCAAAAACGGGCACGGGCCTGAAGGATCATGGAGTTGTCGAGACACCACTATCCGCAAGGCTCCGCACCCGCTGTGTCATCATCTCGCTCCCAAGGCGTTCTCACAACCGATCCCGCCGAACCGCTCACCCCGGACCTGATGGACCACCTGGCCACCATCGACGACCCCCGCCACCCACGCGGCCGCCGCTACCCCCTGACCGCCTTGCTCGCCCTGAGCGTGTGCGCTCTGACCACCACCGGCCACAACACCACCACAGCCATCACCGAATGGGCTCACAACGCACCCCCACCCATCCTCCTGCGCCTGGGGCTTCCCGTCTGCCCTTTCACAGGGCGGATTCACATCCCCGACGAGCGCACCCTGCGCGAGGTGCTCGCCCGCCTGGACCCCGCCCAACTCGCCCGGGCCGGCCTGGCCACCCTGGACACCCGCACCGGCCCACCACCCACACCCCACAGTGCGGCCCGCACCCCCGGCGGGGCACCCGAACGCGAACACCGCCGGTCCCACCGCACCCGCCAATGCCAGATGCCACCCCCACGGCTACGCCACACCGCCTACGCCGTGGACGGCAAGACCCAGCGCGGCGCCCGACCGCGCAAGGGCCGCGCTTCGATCTCGATGTCCTTGCACGCCGCCCGCCACCACGACGCCGCCGTGGCCGCCTGCACCCAGCTGGGCAACAAGAAGGGTGAGACCAGCGCCTTCACCGCCCTGCTCGACCAACTCCACGACACCGAGCTCCTGGGCGCGATCATCACCGCCGATGCCCTGCACACCGTGGCCGACCACGCCACCTACCTCCTTGAGCGCGGCGCCCACTACCTGATCTATGTCAAGGGCAACCGGCCCAGGCTGCACTCCCAGCTGTCCACTCTGCCCTGGTCACAGATACCGGTGGCCCACAGTCAGGGCCCCACCCACGCCCACGGACGCGAAGAACACCGGTCGGTGAAGGTCACCGCCGTGACGGGCCTGGCCTTTCCCGGGGCCCGACAGGTGGTGCGCATCGAGCGCCACCGCCGCGAGCACGGCAAGGCCCAGGGCAGCCGCGAGGTGGTCTTCGCCGTCACCGACCTGGACGCCCACCAGGTCTCGCCCGCGGAACTGGCGGCCCACGCTCGCGGTCATTGGACGGTGGAGAACCGGGTGCACTACGTGCGGGACGTGACCTTCAACGAAGACGCCCGGCGCACCCGCACCGGGGCGGCCCCGGTCGTGTTGGGTTGCTTGACCGACATCGTCCGCCAGGCGCTGAGCGCCGCGGGGTGGAAGAACACACAGTCCGGGCGCAGAGCCCACACAGGCAAGGACAAAGTCCTCGACCTACACGGCATCAGACGAACTCGGCCTGTATGGATCTAAACCGCGAGAACTCCGGGGCCCTGGGTGGTTCTCAGACCTGGTCGGCCCGGGCAGAGAAGAGCACTGTGACCCACTCCTGGCCGGGGAAGGTGAGGTGTCCGGCCTCGCGGTTCTGGGTGTCTCGGACTGCCGAGCCGTGAGGGGTGTCGGCGACCTCAACACAGTCGTTCGCAGTCGCACTGTAGGACGACTTGCGGAAAGTAAGCAGGTACTGATCTTTGAGTTTGCTCTTGACGGATCCGGGCGCCTGTCGTGTCATAAGGCATGGAGGTCCCCCAGAACCCTCGTACCCCGGAAGAACTCCACGACCGTCGAATGCTCGCCGCTGCCCTGTTCGAGGCCGGTCAGCACTCCAGGGCTCCGGCAAAGTCAGGTCTGTAGGAGTCTGAGTGGGCGAGCCTCGTCGCGGATCATGTGACGGTTGGCCTGGGCGATGTTGTCGAACCCGGCTGCTCGCAGCAGTCCGATCGCGGTGTTGCGCAGGGTCGCCATGACCTGGGGAGCGCTGCCCGTGCGCACTTGGGAGCGGTCCTCGTCGTAGGTCACATCCCGCACGTGATGGAGCTTGTTCTCGATCCCCCAGTGCTGGCGCACCCACCCGGACAGCACCAACGCAGGAGCAACGCGGTGGTCGGCCGAGGTGATCAGGTAGACGACCTCCACGCTCTTGCGTTTGGGTGAGCCCTTGGACTTCTTGCGCCAGGTGGTGCGGCGTAGCTGGGCGATCTGAGCGGCGCCTTCGAAGGTGACCCATGCCGGGACCTGGGCGGTCTTGATGGTGCGGGTCTCTTTGCGGCCGTGCCCGGTATCGCGTGTGGTGTGTGCGGGCACGTGCTTCCACGGCACCTTCTTGAGCTGGGCGTACAGGTTTTTGTTGTTGGCCTTGACTGTGAAGACGTAGTGGGCGCCCCCGGTCCGGATGGTGGTAGCGGTGTCGGTCTGGGTGTGCATCGCGTCAAGGGTGACGACCGCTCCGTCGATGTCCAGGAGGCCGAGCAGGTCCCGCACGGCGGGAATCTCGTTGCTTTTGGCGTCCACCGCGACCTGGCCCAGGGTGGTGGTGCAGGGTCCCGGCAAAGTCAGGTCTGTAGGAGTCTGAGGGGACGCCTCTCGTCGCGGATCATGTGGCGGTTGGCCTCGGCGATGTTGTCGAACCCAGCCTCTCGCAACAGCCCGATCGCGGTGTTGCGCAGGGTCGCCATGACCTGCGGAGCGCTGCCTGTGCGGACCTGGGAGCGGTCCTCGTCGTAGGTGACATCTCGCACGTGGTGGAGCTTGTTCTCGATGCCCCAGTGCTGGCGCACCCACCCGGCCAGCACCAACGCAGGCGCAGCGTGGTGGTCGGCCGAGGTGATCAGGTAAACGACCTCGACACTCTTGCGCTTGGGTGAGCCCTTGGACTTCTTGCGCCAGGTGGTCCGGCGTAGCTGAGCGACCTGAGCGGCGCCCTCGAAGGTGATCCACGCCGGGACCTGGGCGGCCTTGATCGTGCGGGTCTCCTTGCGGCCGTGCCCGCTATCGCGTGTGGTCTGTGCGGGCACGTGCTTCCAGGGCACCTTCTTGAGCTGGGAGTACAGGTGTTTGTTGTTGGCCTTGACCGTGAAGACGTAGTGGGCGCCCCGGTCCCGGATCGCGTGCGCGGTGTCGGTCTGGGTGTGCATCGCGTCGACCGTGACCACCGCACCGTTGATGTCGACGAACTGGAGCAGGTCTCGCACGGCGGGGATCTCGTTGGTCTTGGCGTTCACAGCGACCTGGCCCAGGGTGGTGGTGCCGCACAAGGCGGCTACCAGGTGCGGTGCCCGTTCGGTGCCCGCGCGCGCACCGCGGACGGTCTTGCCGTCCAAGGAGATGACGCGTAGCCCTTCGACCACTGCCACCCGGGTAGCGGCCCAGACCCCCAGCACGTGGTCGAGCAGGTCGGCGTCCAGACGGGCGAAGGTGCGGCGAAACGTCGCCTCATCAGCTGGGCCACGGACCATGCCCAGGGTGGTGAGTGTGTCGGTGGTGGTCTCGGCGGCCCACTGGCCGATCGCGGTGAACCCTTTGGCTCCGGCCAGGACCGCGCAGACCGCTACCGCGATCAGCGCGGCCAGCCGGTGGCGTCGTCCACGGGGTTTGCGCGGGTCAGCCACACAGGTCAGGACCTGGAGCAGGTGGTCCTGGCGGGAGACAGGTTCGACGATGAGCTCGCCGGGGTGAGACGATGGCATACGCGGGCGTGTTCCTCGGACCGATGGCAGCGTGAAGAACTTCCATCCAACCGGGTCGGACACGCCCGCTTTTGCTTGTTCGCCCTACGAAGAAGCAGGTCACACCCTTGCCGCCCGACTTTGCCGGAGCCCTGCCCCTTGAGCGCCCACGTGCGAGGGAACCCATCGTCAGCCCGGTGTACGACCTCGACCCTCACCCCAGCGATCCGACGCGCCCAGGACGCCAACCGCTCTCCGGCGTAACCCTGATCAGCCCAGATATGGTGCAATCGCGGCAGGGACGCCGCCGCCCGGGCCAACCACACTTTGGTGGATGGTGTCCCGCCGAGTGGCGTAACTTCGTTCGGCTCCTGGGTCTCAGAGGCAACAAGGCTCTGGTCAGCGCCTCATCCTTGTTCGAACAGCCGGTGTTCTTACACCACTTGATGGGACATGACCGAGACCGCAGGTCCCGACCACATCGTGGAGTGCGAACCGTATGCGGGGGAGCGCTGCTCCACGACATGGTCGGCCTGAGAAGCTCGTCGAGCCGCCACCTCGCGTGATTTAGGCGCTGTTCAAGAGCGAAACCCACTCCCGAGCGGGGAACACCAGGTACCCGGCTTCCCTGTTCTGGGTATCCCGGACAGCGGCACCCGTGGGGAGATCAGCGACCTCGACGCAGTCACGGTCCGTGCTGCTGTAGGAGGACTTCCGGAAGCGCGCGACCTCGACGCAGTTCTGCGGTTGGCTGTAACTGGACTTGTGGAAGGTGAGCTCTTCGGTTGGGAGGTGCATGTCTGAGCCCTTCGCTGGTGGGGGTAGGGGTGCTCAGTTACTCATGCGCACTCGTGCCCGCCGCTACGCCTCAGGATCAGAGGAAAACGTCCCGAACCCCTGACCGCCTGCGGCCCCTGTTGATCATGGAGGGCTACTTCCTGCCTGCCTGGCGCAGAGGTGTGGTCGAGTCGTTCTGGTGTATAAAGAGGCCCCGGTTTGGTGGCAGATTCAATGGGTCACCGGGGCCTCTGTGCGTATGCCTACCTCTTGGTACGCACACCAGTGAGGAGAGCTGCCCACTCCTGACCGGGGAAGGTGAGGTGTCCGGCCTCGCGGTTCTGGGTGTCTCGGACTGCCGCACCGTGAGGGGTGTCGGCGACCTCAACACAGTCGTTCGCAGTCGCACTGTAGGACGACTTGCGGAAAGTAAGCAGGTGGTCACTGTTCTGGTACACGATTGGCTTCCTACTCGTACTTCTTGATGATCTGGCCCATGCGATCAGCGCTCGCGTCCGGGTGAAGGGCCATCACACGGATGTCGTCCCAGGCATCTCGGTGTACCTGGAGCTCGTCCTCCTCCTCCAGATAGAGACCATCGGTGCGGGTCTCGATGTAAGTGATGGAGGGATCCAGGGGGTTAGCGAAATCCAGGATGGTGAAGCTTCCAGCCGTGCCTGGGTGCAGCCCCACCTCCAGCGGCAGCAGCTGGATTTTGATGTGGTCAGTGCTTTCCACCAGGTGAATGAGCCGCGAGATTTGCTCACGCATGACCTGCTTGTCGCCAGCAGGCCGAAGCAGCACGCTCTCGTCCAGAACGCACCAGACCTTCGGCGGGTCATCCTGGTCAAGGATCTCCTGTCGAACGAGTCGCGCCTGCACCACTCGATCGACCACTTGGGGCGACCGTGAACGACCGATTCGCGTCGACGCGGCCGCGTACTCCGGGGTCTGAAGCAGCCCATGTACCACCATGCTTTGGTACGTGGACACAGCAGAAGCCTCAGCCTCGAATCCCACATAGGCATCAGTGAACACGTCACCGTACCTGGTCCACCATCCCTTGACGCGCGACTGTTTGGCCAGCAGGACCAGCCCTTCAGTCACCTCGGGTGATGCCTGGTAGAGGTTGGCGAGCGCACGGATGATCACTGGATCCGGTCGCTTCCACTTGTTCTGCTCCATGTTAGTGAGGCGCCCACGGGACCATCCGAGCTTGTCACCAACCTGCTCGGCCGTCATGCGGGACTTTTCGCGCAAACGCCTCAATTCGGCCGAGAGGCGACGGCGCCTCACCGTGGGGCTCCAGCGGTCCGTCAAGGCGCGTGCTCCCTTGGTCTTCCTGTGGATACAGCGGTCAGTCTCGATGGTAGATCACCCGATTCGCGAAACTTTTGACGAGCGGATTTGGCCAATCCGAATCTTTGTATTGAAAGTTTGGCCGACAGGGGTCACTATAGGTGCACCAGAACTAGCGCGGAGTTGACCACCCGCATCCGAGCACCAGGAGTCCGCTATGGCGCGATACCTGAACTTGTCTGAGCTGGCGCATGTGCGCTGGTTGGCTTCCGAAGCGATGCGTTGCCGTCGCCCCCGTCGGGCCAACCGTGTCCGGGCCTACGCCCCTGCTCCCCGAAAACTGATCCTGGGGCAGCCCTCGTGCGCTCCCCGCCCGCCGCGAGTACCTGCGCCCCGGCGGCCGCTGGAGGCCGCACCCCTCCAGATCCTCCAGGCGGTCCTGTCCGGGCTGCGTCGGCTGGGGGTGGCCTTCTAATGGCCGACATCTACACCAGGGACCTGTTCACCGTTGTCGAGGAAGCCTTGCGGCCGCCCGCACAGCTGACCCCCTCCGAACTGGCCGAGTGGCACGCCCACACCCTGCGCAACCGGCTCCCCCTGATCCGGGAGGCGCTGCGGATCGCCAATGAGCAGGACGACACCGAGCTGGCCACTCTGCTCGTTGACCAGGCCATCTACGAGCACCCCGACCTGCCCGGCGTGGTCAGGGCGGTCGGGGGTGACGGGGCCCGCCTGCTCCTCTCTTCCCAGGCGGGTGTGTCCTCCTTTGAGGGGGAGCTGCCCATCCCCGAGCACGTGCTGTGCACGCTGCTCTACAAGCACTGGTGCATGACCATCGAGGGCAAGCCGCCCGAGGAGACCTTCATGGCCTTTCGCCCCTTCGGGTGGGCCGGTGAGGGCGACCCCGCAGAGCGGATCACCGCTTCCAGCCGCCACGAGCTCCTGCACCGGCTCTTCCACCGCCACCTGGTCAACGGCAACCCGGACGCCAACTGAGTCCAGCTCGCCCTCGAACCCCGCGCGCCCGCTGGCTCCCAAGGCCCGGCGGGCGCCCCCAGGCCCAGGTGCGATGGACAACCAAACGCCTTGTTCAGACCGCAACGTTCACGACGACATCCCGGACTAGCCACCCGTGAAACGTGGCAGCACGGCCACGGCCACGTGCCGTTACTGCGGGCACACCATCACCGCCACACGCTGAACCCTTCGAACAGTTCAGCGCCCACGAAAAAGCTCTGGCGGGTGCGACAACACCCCCAGAGCAGGCCGACAACCAACAACGGATTTCAACGAAAGCGAGTTGCCGACATGGCCATTGTGTCAAACATCCACGCCCCCACACCCCCGTTCGCGGGACGCCGCTGGTCCTCCCGCGCCTACCCGGGCGAGCTGGCCCAGACCGGGTGGGTGCGCGCGGACCTGGCCGCCGACCTGCACCGTCTGGCCGGACTGCCCACCGAGACCAGCGAGAACCTGGTGCTCTGCGCCAGCGAGATGTTTTCGAACGCGGTCGACCACAGCCTTTCGGGGGAAGACGTCGAGGGCCGGGTGATCCGGACCCTGCACATGCCCACCGCCTGCACGATTCAGGTCGCGATCGTTGATGACGGCCAGCGCACCGATGCCGTCGAGTTCCAGGCCCCCCAAACCCCACAGCACACCATCGAAGAGTGGGAGCAGGCCGAACGCGGCCGCGGCCTGCTGCTCATCGGCCACCTCGCCACCCGGTGGGGCACCCGGTCGGTGCTGGACTTCCCGTTCTGCCACGGGTTGGGCACCGTGAGCTGGGCCGAGTTCACCCTCCCCGAGCACACCACCCCGTGCGAGGTCGCCCGGTGATCGCTTCCCACCAGGTCAGTCCCGGGGTGCGGCAGAGGCTGACCGCACCCCGGGGCCACCGCTTCTCCCGCCCCGGTAGCAACCGCCCACCGGCCGTTCCGCCGGAGACCCATGAGCAACGCAGGGAACGGCTCCTGCGCCAGGTGCAGGGCAACCCCCGGGTGGCCCATATGCTCCAGCACGGCCCAACCCCGTACTGGTTCGAGGTGGCTCGCCAGCGACAGGAAAAGGAAGAGCGAGAAGCCCAGGCTCTGGAGACGGCCGTGGCTGAAGCGGAGGCGTTCCTCGCCGCGCAAACGGCCCCCGCACCGCCGCGCGGGCGCCACCGGGCACCCCGCCGGTGGTGGGCCTGGCCCGCCGCCGCTCTGGGCTCCGCGCTGCTGTTCGGGCTGACCGTCACCGAGGCCCTGGCCGAAGGTTTCGCGCAGAACGTGGGATTCCTACCCTGACCGGGAGCGAACCCACAGGGCTCCAAACAGACCCGCCAGAACAGCACCGAAGCCCAGCGCGAGGGTTCAGCGCCGGTCTCCGGCCCGGGTGAGAGGGAACCGCGGGAAGAGAGGTCTGAGCGGCCCGCCCGACCTCTTCCCGGTCAGGGCGGGGCAGCATCGGGGGACCCCGTCGGTTCGGTGCGGACGGCCGTCTCGGGGCGGGCAGGAGAACTCGGGGCGGGCACATGAAGGGGGCGGGGTCCCTTTCGGGTCCCCGCCCCCTGGTGTGCTCTCGGGTGCCTGGTCACTCGTCGCGGGTGCCGTAGCGGGCACGTTCCTCCTCCGCCCTCTGGGCCTGGGCACGGCCGACGGCGGCGTCGTACTCGGCGTCCTCCTCCATCGCGCGGTAGCGCGCGGGGTCGTACTCCCGCTGGCTGACGTCGGGCAGGACGCCCTCGTGGCGCAGGGCTCGGCCCGGACTGTGGTCCGGGGTGGCCGGGACCCGGCTGATCACCGCTGTGCGGCCGACCCCGCGCAGCAGCGAGGCGATGGCGACACCGCAGACCAGGTTGATCAGGCCCGTGGCCATCTGGCTGGAGAGCTCGGCGCCCTGGGTGAAAGGCGTGACCGCCGCGATTGCGGTGGCCAGGCCGACGATCCAGCCGAAGAACGAGAGCGCCCGGGGCGCGGACAGCAGCAACAGGTGCAGCAGCGCGGTCGCCAGGAGGGCGACCACACCCGCCAGGAGCGCGTAACCGACCGTTCCGGCGTCGCCCAGGTGTCCTGCCTCCTCCGGTGCCAGCACCGGGATGCCGAAGACCCCTCGGACCACCAGCGTTCCGGCGAAGATCACCAGGGCGGCGACGACCGCCGTGGCCAGGCCACCGGACCAGAGCCGGGTCACATTGACGGCTCGTTCACTTCCGTTTTCGTTCATACCGATATCCCCAAAATAGGGCTCGAACTCGGTCGTAGCCCACATACCCGCAGCTCCGCAGCGGTAATCCACGCGTGGAACACTGGGGGTATGGCTCCTTTCGCGCACGCGCGGGTCAATCTCGACGCGATCACCTCCAACGCCCGGCTGCTCCGTGAGCTGGCCGGGGGGACGCCCCTCATGGGCGTGGTCAAGGCCGACGGTTACGGTCACGGCATGCTGCCCGCCGCGCACGCCCTCATCGAGGGCGGAGCCACGTGGCTGGGGACCGCGTTCATCAAGGAAGGGCTGGAGCTGCGCCGGGCCGGGATCACCGTGCCCGTGCTGTCCTGGATCATCCCGCCGGGTGAGCCGGTGGGCGAGGCGATCGGGGCCGGCATCGACCTCGGGGTCAGCGACCTCGGCGTCCTGCGGGAGATCGTCGCCGAGGCCCGCCGTCTTGGCCGGCTCGCCCGGGTCCAGCTCAAGGCCGACACCGGCATGCACCGCGGCGGGGTCAACCAGACCGACTGGGAGTCGGTGGTCGGGGCCGCCGCGCGCGCGGAGGAGGAGGGGGTGCTGAAGGTCAGCGGGGTGTGGTCGCACTTCGCCTGCGCAGACGAGCCCGGACACCCCTCGATCCAGGCGCAGCTGGACGTCTTCCACGAGGCGCTGGAGGTTGTGGAGAAGGCGGGCCTGGCCCCCGAGGTCCGGCACATCGCCAACTCGGCCGCGCTGCTCACCCTCCCCGAAGCGCGGTTCGATCTGGTCCGCGGCGGAATCGCGAGTTACGGTCTATGCCCGATTCCCGGTTTTGACGTGCCCGGATTGCGCCCCGCGATGACCCTCGAATCGAAGGTCGCCCTCACCAAACGGGTCCCCGCGGGCAGCGGGGTCTCCTACGGGCACCGGTACTTCACCCGGAGCGAGACCACGCTGGCCCTGGTGCCGCTGGGCTACGCCGACGGAGTCCCCCGGGCCGCCACCAACAGGGGTCCCGTCCTGCTGGGAGGCACGCCACGCGTCATCGCGGGAACAGTCTGCATGGACCAGTTCGTTGTCGATGTGGGCGACGACCCGGTGAAGGCGGGGGAGTACGCGGTACTGTTCGGCGACCCGGGCGAGTACCAGGCCGTCCCCACCGCGGAGGACTGGGCCGAGGTCCTGGACACCATCCCGTACGAGATCGTCACGAGGGTCGGCGTCCGGGTGCCCCGCGAGTACGTCGGCGGGGCCTGACGCTCTCCCCGATATCGGTCACGAACCTGCTCCACCCGGCCTAACCTGGGTGAAGAGGGATCTTCGGCGCGCTCGTTCGCCGACCGGACCACCACACAGACAAATTGCGAGAGCGATGACAGACACCACAGCCACCACCACAGGCGCGTCCCGCGTCCACGCGGTCACCGCCGCGACGGACGAGGACATGCGCGTTCTGGGCCGTGACCTCGCCGCCCTCTCCCGCCCCGGGGACCTGCTCATCCTCTCCGGGCCGCTGGGCGCGGGCAAGACCACCTTCACCCAGGGCCTCGGGCAGGGCCTGGGCGTGCGCGGGTCGGTCACCTCGCCCACGTTCATCATCTCCAGGATCCACCCCTCCCTGACCGGCGGTCCCGCGCTCGTGCACGTGGACGCCTACCGGCTGGGCGGTCCGGACGAGATCGACGACATCGACCTGGACATGACCCTCCCCGAGTCCGTCACCGTCGTCGAGTGGGGCGAAGGAGTGGCTGAAGGGCTCTCCGACGACCGGCTGGAAATCCGGATCGAGCGCCACCCCGACGACACCCGCACCGTCCACCTGCGCCCCGTCGGCGCCCGGTGGGCCGACATCGACCTGCCCGGCACCGCCGCCGGGAACGGATAGGCGGAACTCCCGTGCTGCTCCTGGCCTTCGACACCGCGACCCCGGCGGTCACCGCCGCCATCGGGGAGACCACCCCCGACGGCGCCTTCACGCTGCGCGCCAGCGCGAGTTCGGTGGACGCACGACGCCACGGTGAACTCCTCACCCCCACCATTCAGGGCCTGCTCGACGAGGCGGGCCTGGCCCTGGGCGACCTCGACCACATCGCGGTCGGCATCGGCCCCGGCCCCTACACCGGGCTGCGGGTCGGCCTGGCCACCGGGTACGCCCTCGCCGACGCCCTGGGCATCCCCTGCCACGGGGTCACCACCCTGGACGCGCTGGCCTTCGCCACCAAGCGGACCGAGCCGTTCCTGGGGATGACCGACGCCCGCCGCAAGGAGGTGTTCTGGGCGCGCTACGACGACCACCTCACCCGTGTGGGCGAGGTCCGCGTCGACCGGCCCGCCGAGATCGACACCGAAGGGCTGCCGCTGGTCGGCGACGGCGTCCGGATGTACGCCGAGCCCCTGGGTGTCGGTTCGGACGCAGGGCCCGACACAGGGGACTTCGAGCCGCTCCACCCGGACGCGGCCGCCATGGCCGAACTCGCCCTGCTGCGCCTGCACCGCGGTGAGCGGCTGCCCGAACCCACCCCGCTCTACCTGCGCCGCCCCGACGCGGTCGAGCCCGGTGCCCCGAAGAAGGTTCGCCAGTGGGTGAAGTGACCACGCGGGCGCACCTGCGCCAGATGACCGGCGACGACGTCCCGGCCGTCCTGGAACTGGAACGCGCCCTGTTCCCGCTCGACGCCTGGAGCGAGGGCATGCTCCGCGACGAACTCGCCGAGACCGCCACCCGCCACTACGTCGTGGCCGAGGCGACCGAACCCGGCTCCGGCGCCGGGGGTCCGATCGTCGGCTACGCCGGGCTGCGGTTCGTCCCGCCAGAGGGGGATGTGCAGACCATGGCCGTCGCCGAAACCGCCTGGGGCCGCGGCATCGGCCGGGCACTGCTCACCGAACTCCTCGCCCAGGCCGAGGCGCGCGGTGTCACCCACATGTTCCTGGAGGTGCGCTCGGACAACCCGCGCGCCCAGGACCTGTACACACGCTTCGGCTTCGAGGCGATCGGCGTGCGCCGGGGCTATTACAACGGGGCGGACGCGATCGTCATGCGCCGCGTCGCGGCTGGAGAAGTCGCGGATGGAGAAGGGGAGGGGCAGCGATGAGTGAGCCGTTGATCCTGGGGATCGAGACGTCCTGTGACGAGACCGGTGTGGCACTGGTCCGCGGCTGTGAGCTGCTCGGCGACTCGGTCGCCTCCAGCGTCGACCAGCACGTGCGCTTCGGCGGCGTGGTGCCCGAGGTGGCCAGCCGCGCCCACCTGGAAGCCATGACACCCACCGTCCGCCGCGCCCTGGACAACGCCGGGGTGAAGCTTTCGGACGTCGACGCCGTCGCGGTCACCGCCGGACCCGGCCTGGCCGGAGCGCTCCTGGTGGGCGTCTCCGCCGCCAAGGCCTACGCGATGGCGCTCGGCAAACCGCTGTACGGGGTCAACCACCTGGTCGGGCACGTCGCCGTGGACCAGCTGGACCACGGGCCGCTGCCCAAGCCCTCGATCGCCCTCCTCGTCTCCGGCGGCCACACCTCGCTGCTGCTGGTCAACGACCTGGCCACCGACGTGACCTCGCTCGGCGACACCGTCGACGACGCCGCGGGCGAGGCCTACGACAAGGTCGCGCGGCTGCTGGAACTGCCCTACCCGGGCGGTCCGCCCATCGACCAGGCCGCCCAGCGGGGCAACCCGAAGTCGATCCGCTTCCCGCGCGGCAAGTGGGGTGACGGCACCTACGACTTCTCCTTCTCCGGCCTGAAGACCGCCGTGGCCCGTCACGTCGAGGACTCCGAACGCCGCGGCGACCCGCTGGTGGTGGCCGACATCGCCGCCGCCTTCCAGGAGTCGGTGGTGGACGTGCTCACCCGCAAGGCGGTCGACGCCTGCGTGGAGCACGGGGTGAGCACCCTGGTGATCAGCGGCGGAGTGGCGGCCAACTCGGCCCTGCGGGCCCTGGCCCAGCAGCGCTGCCAGGAGGCGGGCATCGAACTCCGCGTCCCGCGTCCGCGCCTGTGCACGGACAACGGCGCGATGATCGCCGCCCTGGGCGCCGAGGTGGTCGCAGCCGGGCTGCCGCCCTCGGCCCTGGACCTGGCCACGGACACCTCGCTGCCGGTGGGGTCCCCGCTGGCCGTGTAGCCGCACCGCTTTCCTCGGGCCCCGCCACCCGTCGCCGGATCCCGGCAGCGGGGGCGGGGCCCGCCGGGTGTGAACTGGCCCCCTTTCCTTCGTGCACGGGCTCGGGCCAAGGACGGCTCCGCCTGTTCGCTTTTCCGCTGCCTGCCCACCGCTGACCGCCCCGGCTGCCCCTGGTTCCCGCTCCGCCTACGCCTCGTCTCCGCGGCCCTTGCTTCTGCCCTCCGATGACCGGAAAGCGGACCGGCTCAAGGAAAGGTGGGGATCAAGGCACTAGAACGAGGCTCGGTTTCTGTGGTTGGCTGCGGGTATGTTCGCCATCACCGCAGCACGTATCTCGTTCGACGACCCCCTGTCCGGTTTGGAGGCGGGTGAGCGCCCCGAGCCCGAGCCCCGGGAGGGCTGGACGACCGTCAGGGTGAAGGCCGCCTCGCTCAACCACCACGACCTCTGGAGCCTGCGCGGCATCGCGCTGGGCCAGGACAAGCTGCCGATGATCCTGGGCGGGGACGCCGCCGGGATCGACGAGGACGGCAACGAGGTCATCGTGCACGGCGTGGTGACCGAACCCGCTGAGCCGGGTCGCTCGCCGCGGTTCTCCCTGCTCTCGGAGATCCACGACGGGACCCTCGCGGAGAAGGTGCTGGTGCCCAGGGAGAACCTGCTGCCCAAACCCCCGGAACTCTCCTTCGAGGAGGCCGCCTGCCTGCCGACCGCCTGGCTGACCGCGTACAGCATGCTTTTCGGTAAGACCGACCTGCGACCGGGTTCCACCGTCCTGGTGCAGGGTGCCGGGGGAGGGGTCTCGGCGGCGCTGATCGCGCTGGCCGCCCGGGTCGGACACCGGGTGTACGTCACCAGCCGCAGCGAGGACAAGCGGGCCAGGGCCCTGGAACTGGGCGCCTACGCGGCGGTGCCCTCCGGGGAGCGTCTGCCCGAGCGGGTGGACGTGGTCTTCGACTCGGTCGGCCAGGCCACCTGGAAGCACTCGGTCCGTTCGCTCAAGCCCGGCGGCGCCATCGTCACCTGCGGCGCGACCAGTGGTGACGCCCCCTCCGCCGAGCTCACCCGGGTGTTCTTCCTCCAGTTGCGGGTGCTGGGCTCCACCATGGGCACCAAGGAGGAGTTGGCCGCCCTCACCGAGATGTGCGTGCGCACCGGCCTGCGCCCCCGGATCGACCGGGTGCTGCCCCTCAGGGACGCCCGCGAGGCCTTCCGCGTGATGGCCGCCGGGGAGCACTTCGGCAAGATCGTGCTGGTGCCCTGAGCTCCCCGGCTCCCTCCTGACCCCTGTGGTGGTGCCGGTCTCCGGTGCCGCCACAGTCCTTGTCCGGCCAGGTTCGGCCATGGGTGGAACCCATCGTGGCCGGTACCTGGCGCATGCCCGCCTGCTCCAGCGAGGAGGACGTCGGAGGCGCGGGCACCGGAGCGGTGGTCCGGTTCGACCCTGCCGCTCCGGTCCCCGTCGTGCGGGCCGGCCGTCAGCGCCCGTCGACGACCTTCACCGTGACGTCCTCCACCCTGCCGTGCCCGGCGAATCCGTCGACGGAGGCGGCGATGTCCTGGTGGGAGGTCTTGGTCGTGACCGTGTTGCTCGAACCGGCGAGCCAGGGCACGTCCCAGCTGATGGTCACGGTCGCCTCCGCGTCGTCACCGATCTGGTAGACCACCTGGCCCTGGGTGCCGGTGGCGGTGTCGGACTTGCCGCTGCTGCGGAAGGCGAGGACGGTCTCCTTGGAGGGCACGTCCACGGGGTAGTGGTTGGGCGGGTCGTACCACTTTCCGTGGTCCAGGCTCTCCGACTGGACCTTGAGGGTCTGCTTGGTGCGGTTGTTGATGTGGCAGATCATTTGCAGGCTGTCAGCCAAAACGCGCTCCTGTCGCCCTGTGTATAAAAGGGGGTGAGTGGAATGACTTTTTGCTTCGCCATCCGATTAGAAGGTAACAAGACATGTTTTGAATGCGCAAGGCCGAGGGGATTTTAACTTGGGCAACCCTGGCCACAGGAGAAGGGTTTTCCTGTTTTATTGTGCAAGGTGGAAAATTCGCCCATACGGGACCTTCTGGAAGTTTTTTATTTCCGTTTAGTTCGGTCTCTGGCTGGAGAAGATGCTGGTGTGGAAGGACTCTGGCTCCCCTCTGTTTCAGGAAAGGTGTCTCCCATGGCCCATCGTGTGCCCCAGGCGGGAAAGGTCTACAAAGTCCGGAACCTGAGCTCGCCGGAGGGGGTCGGCTTGTGTCTCGAGGAGGATTCCCCGGAGAACTACAATCACTTCTATTTCCTCGGCGACGGTGGTGGCGGAATCGGTCGCTGGTGGATCGCCTGTCGAAGTCTGGTCAATGTCAGTTCACTGAAGGACCTACGCGCGAAGCCGGAATTCACAGCTCCGGAGTCATCGAAACGTCCGGCGGCCGACTGGGTCTGGGAGATCCGGGAGGAGAACGGCCATCACCTGATCCGGCACGTCGACACCGATCGGTACGCGGCGGCGACCAGGGACGGGGACCCGATCCTCATCGACCAGCGCTCTCCGGAGAGCAGGGACCTGTGGACGCTGGAAGCCGTGGACGAGTTCGCGAAGATCACCGGGCTCGACGACACCAGCCACAACTCGGCGAGCCTGGAGACCCCGGCGCTCGACTCGATGTCCAAGCCGCCGGAACAGACCGAGCGGAAGTTCATCGGTCAGGCGGCGATCCCCTGGTTCCTGGTCCGCAAGGACCCCGCGCACGGCCACGACAAGGCGTGGATCGGGGAACACAGCCCCTACTACGTCCTGCGCCGGTACTCCCGCTGGGCCCTCAAGGACTGGAACACCGTCGGGGCCCACGGCGGCAGCAAGTACTCGGTGGAGATCACGTACGGCCTGAGCACGGAGGACAAACGGGAGGTCGAGAACACCCTCAACATCGGCGTGAGTGCCGAGGCGGGACTGACCGTGGAGGGCGCCAGCGCCTCGATCAAGGCGGAGCTGTCCGCGGGGCTCCGGGTGACGGTGAGCGAGGCCCGGACGACTTCCTACAGCCGCAAGACCGTGTTCGAGCGCTCCCACCCGAGCGTGGACTACGACTGGGCGCTGGCGCTGTGGCACCGACTCGACCAGTACGAGCTGTACCGGGCCAACGGGGACTACGTCATGGGCTGGGACGTGCTGTGCGAGAAGGAGAAGGTCGAACGGACCTACCCGCCCGAGCCGCGCGGCACGCACAAGGCCGACCGGGCAGCCTGAGCGGAGGCGGCTGAGCGGGGCGCCAGCGGGAAACGCGAGCTGGCCAGGCGAAGGGGCCCGGGCGTCGGGGGGACGCCTCGGGCCCCGGGGTCACGCGTTCCGGCTCACCTCGGCGGGTGAGCCGTTGAGTGGTTACTCGTCGTCGTCCTCGTCGCGGCGGCGCTTCTTCTTGCCCTCGCGGCCCGGGCGCAGCAGCGCCTCGGCCAGGGCGAGCACCGTCTCCTCCAGGGAGGAGAACCGCTTGGTGATGTCGTCGTGCGAGTTCTCGACCGCCTCGGTGACGGTCTCCTCGAACTCGTGGCGGTCCGGGCGCTGCTTCAGCTCGCGCAGGACCGGCTCGACCGCCGAGGTGACGTGCGAGTCGATCTCGTCGAGCTTGCCGGAGTGGTCCAGCTGCGGGCGGTCCACCAGTTCGGTGAGGCGGCGGTGCAGCTCGCTGACCTCCATGGTCTGCGGCAGCTGGTTGAGGCGCTGGTTGAGCGCCTCCAGGCGGTCGTCGATGGCCTCCATACGGCCGTCGACACCCTCGAAGTGGCCGTTGACGCCCTCGAACTGGCCCTCGACGCCGTTGACGCGGCCGTCGATCCCGTCCAAGCGGCCGTTGAGGCCGTCGATCCGGCCGTCGACGCGGTCGATCTTGCCCTCGACGCTCTCGAAGCTCCCCTCGAAGTGGCCTTCGAAGGAGTCGAACCGGTCGGTGAGACGGCCGAGCTCGTGGTCGACCTTGCCGGTGATCTGGGACAGGTGGTTGTCCACCTTGCCGTTGAGCCCCTCCCGGTGGCGCTCCAGCCGCTCGTCCAGCGCGGTGCGGTGGGTCTCGGCCTGGTCGGTGAGCGCCTCGGTCAGCGTCTGGTGCCGGTCCTCGGCCTCGCCGGCCAGCTTGGCGTTGTCCTCCTGGACGAACGTGCGCAGTTCGGCGAGGTCCGCGGCGACCTTCTCGGCATCCTCGGCGATCCGGGAGGCGAGGGCGTCGGTGCGCTTGGTCACCGACTCGCGCAGGCCGTCGGCGGTGGCCTCGGCGTGCTCACGGGTCTCGGTGCGGCCCAGCTCGATCTGCTCGTCGAGCTCGGCCAGGCGCTGGCGCAGGTGTGAACGCAGGTCGTTCAGGGACTTGTCGTGGTTCTCCCGCAGCTTGGCGAGCGAACCGGTGACGTCGGCGACGGCCGCGGTGGCCTCGGCGTGGTTCTCCTCGGCCAGGGTGCTCAGCTGACCGAAGCTCTCGGTGACCTTGCCGGTGAACGCCTCGTGGCGCTCCTCGGTGGTGCTTCCGAGGTCCTTCAGTTCCTGGGTGAGGGATTCGTGGCGCTCACCGGAGGCCGTGGCGAGGGCGCCCAGTTCCTCGGCCAGGGCCGTGGTGCGCTCGCCCAGCTCGCCGGTGTTCTCCTGCAGCTTGGCCAGCAGCGTCTCGTGCTGCTGCGCGGTGCGCTCCTCGACGAAGCCGCGAAGTTCGGCCGTGCGCTCTTCGAGGGAGGAGGTGAAGGAGGCGGTGACGTCCTCGCCGAGCTTGGTGCTCGCGGCCTCCAAGGACTCGCGGCCCTCCTTGACCGCGGTCTCCAGGGCCTCCCGGTTCTCCTGCCCGGCGGTCTCCAGGACCTCCCGGTTCTCCTGTCCCGCGGCCTCGATGGCTTCGCGGCTCTCCTTGACCGCGGTCTCCAGGGTGCCGCGGCTCTGCTCGATCGCCTCGGCCAGCTCGTCCTTGCCCTCGGTCAGGGTGGTGCGGACCAGGGCGGACAGCTCCTCGTGGCGCTCGCCCAGGGCGGTGTCCAGGGTGGACAGCGAGGCCTCGATCGCCTCGGTCTTGGCGTTGAGGTTCTCCAGGGCCGTGTCCAGGGCGTCCAGGCGGGTCCCGACGGTCTCGCCCAGCGCGGTGACGCGCTCGCCGACCTCGGTGATCTGCTCGGCGGTCCGGTTACCGGTCTCGGCCATCCGCTGGAGGCGGGTGAGCGCGGTGTCCAGGTGCCCGGCGACACGGTGGGTGTCGGCCCGCAGCGAGGGCATGTCCGACAGCGGCTTGACCTGCTGTCCGACGACCTCTATGTGCTCGGCGAGGGCCTCGGCCCACTCCGGCGGCCTGGCGAGGAAGTCGTCGATCCGGCCGTCGACCGCAGTGATCGACTCGGCGAGGGCGGTGAGCTCCCGCTCGCGCAGCTCGCGGAGCAGCCACTCCATGCCCTCGAGACGCTGGCGCATCTCCTCGCTGACGACGCCCTGGGATTTCTGTTCGGAGACGTGCTCCTGGGCGGCCTGGGAGAGCAGGTCACGCATCCGGTCGGAGACACCGGCCTGGCCTCCCGCGTTGAGGAAGTTGTGATTGGTCTGTTCCACCGAGGTGCTCCTTATGGTTCTGGCGCTCCCGCCCGCCTCGTCGCACGGTGAGTCGCGGAAGGGACGGGTTCTCGATGGTCCCCGGGCGGGCGGGGTCCCGCGCCAGTTGTGTCCCACTGTGATTGAAGTGTGACTGTGTGTATACACAGGGGGTGTGGGCCGGAGCCTGGACGAACCGCAGGGGCGGATCAAACAAGCACGGCCTTCCGGGGGTGCCCATGAGAAGGGAAAGAATTCAGCGGCGCCAGTTTAACGACATCACCCGGCGTGACCCTAGGGCTCCTTGAAAGTTATGGGCGTGGGAGGTAACGATACGGTCTGCGCCCCGCGGGCGCGCTCAGGCCGTCCGGGGCGCCTCGACCTCACGGCAGAGCAGGGAGAAGGGCTTTTCGCCGATCCGGGTGAGGACGACGGTCACTGATTCCGGCCCGGAAGCCCGCAGGTCCCGGCGGAGTTTCTCGGTGTCCACCGCCGAACCGCGTTTCTTGATCGTTACCGTTCCCGCCTTGTGTGCGCGCACGGCCGCACGCAGCCGCTTCAGGGAGAACGGTGCGAACTCCAGGACCTCCAGCACCCGCCACAGTGGTGAGCGCTCGGCCCGGTCCGAGGTGAAGTAGGCGATGCGCTCGTCCAGCAGGGCGCCGTCCACCCGGGCCGCCGCCTCCGCCACCAGGTGGGAGCGGACCACGGCCGGGTCTGGGTCGTACAGGTAGCGCCGGGCGGCGGCGACCGGCGCGGGGCCCAGGTCCGGCACCTCGTCCAGATGCGCCACCGAACCCTCGCTCGCCAGCAGGCCCGTGCGCTCGTGCAGCACCGTCGCGCGCCGCCTCGCCACCGCGCCCCCCGCCGTCCCGGACCCTTCTCCGCCGGGCCCCTCGGCCCCGAATCCCAGGGTGCCGAACCACAGCGCGGTCTCCTTCAGTTCGCCGTCCACCGAGATCCACTCGGCGGAGGCGGCGGGGGACAGGACCTCGTGCGGGATGCCCGGGGCCGCCTTCAGGCAGGCCGCCTCGGCCCGCTCCGCCAGCCGGGTCGCCACGTCCCACGGCGGCGAGTAGGCGGCCGGGTCGAACACCCGGCCCCGGCCGCCGCGCCGGGCCGGATCGCAGAACAGCAGCGGGTAGTCGCCCGCCGCGACCTCGTTCACGTCGCCCTCGCGGACCCGCGCGTGCCCGGACATTCCCAGTGCCTCGATGTTGGCGCGGGCCACCGCCACGGTCAGCGGGTCGGCGTCCACGCCCTCCACCGAAACGCCGCGCCCGGCCAGTGCCAGCAGGTCCGCGCCGATCCCGCAGCACAGATCTCCCGCACGCACGCCGCCACCGCCGCTCACGGCGACAGAGTCGGGCAGGTGCCGGGCGGTCCGCTCCGCGCGGTACTCGGCCACGGTCCGCCGGGTGGACTGCTCCAGGCCGTTCGGGGTGAAGAACATTCGCTCGGCGTTCTCCCCGAATTTGGCCCGCCCCCGCTCGCGCAGGCTTACCTGGGTCATCACCGCGTTGACCAGCTCGGACACCGGAAGGTCGGGGCCGAGCGCGGCCACCTTCGGGTTCTCGCGCAGCTGGGAGGCGGCGGCCAGGGGGTCCTTGGCCGCCGCCACGGGGTCCACCTCCGCGAGGACCTCCCGCCCCGCGTCGGTGAGCAGCGCCGAGAAGGCGGGCACGCGCATGGATCCTCCAGCTGTGGGCACGACGGGGTGGTGGGCCCGCCCCCGTGGCCGGGAGCCTCACCACATTTCCATTCTGGCACTCTCGGGGGTAGAGTGCTAAACGCGACGAGGCCGGTCTGGCACCCGCGACGACAGGCCGCCGCGGTCGCCCCTTTTACGCAGCCTGTCCGTGCCTTCGCACGGGCTGGCGTCAGTAACACCGAGACTTTGAAGGGGGAGGTCACACAGTGTCGACCGCCACCAAGACCGTGCTGAAGCCGCTCGAGGACCGCGTCGTGGTCAAGACCCTGGAGGCTGAGCAGACCACTGCCTCCGGTCTGGTCATCCCGGACACCGCCAAGGAGAAGCCCCAGGAGGGCGAGATCCTGGCCGTGGGTCCCGGTCGCCTCGACGACAACGGCAAGCGCGTTGCCCTCGACGTCAACGTCGGTGACGTTGTCCTGTACAGCAAGTACGGCGGCACCGAGGTCAAGTACGACGGCCAGGAGTACCTGGTGCTCTCCGCCCGCGACCTCCTCGCGGTCGTCGAGAAGTAGTTCGCGGCCAAGAGCCTTCAGGCGAAAAGCCATCAGCATCCCGCACCGGTCGGCCCTCGAAGCCGGGCGGGGCGGGATGCTCGTTTTTGACCCGAGCCGTTAGAGGAAGCACTCACACATGCCGAAGATCCTTGAGTTCGAGGACGACGCCCGCCGTTCCCTCGAGCGGGGCGTCAACCGCCTCGCCGACGCCGTGAAGGTGACGTTGGGCCCGCGCGGCCGCAATGTCGTCATCGACAAGAAGTTCGGCGCCCCCACCATCACGAACGACGGCGTGACCGTCGCCCGTGAGATCGAGCTGGACGAGCCCTACGAGAACCTGGGCGCGCAGCTGGTCAAGGAGGTCGCCACCAAGACCAACGACGCCGCGGGTGACGGCACCACCACCGCCACCGTGCTGGCCCAGGCGCTGGTCCGCGAGGGCATCCGCAGCGTCGCCGCCGGCGCGTCCCCGATGTCCCTCAAGCGGGGCATCGACGCCGCGGCCGCCAAGGTCTCCGAGATCCTGCTCAGCCGCGCCGTGCCGGTCAAGGAGCGCGAGGACATCGCCTACGTGGCGACCAACTCCGCCCAGGACGCCCAGATCGGCGACCTGATCGCCGAGGCCTTCGACAAGGTCGGCAAGGACGGCGTCATCACGGTGGAGGAGTCCCCGACCTTCGGTCTGGACCTCGACTTCACCGAGGGCCTGCAGTTCGACAAGGGCTACATCTCGCCCTACTTCGTCACCGACGGGGACCGTCAGGAGGCCGTCCTCGAGGACGCCCAGATCCTGATCAGCCAGGGCAAGATCGGCAACCTGAACGAGCTGCTGCCGCTGCTCGAGCAGATCGTGCAGAACAAGAAGCCGCTGCTGATCATCGCCGAGGACGTCGAGGGCGACGCCCTGGGCGCGCTGGTGCTGAACAAGATGCGTGGCACCCTCAACGTCGCCGCGGTCAAGGCGCCCGGCTTCGGCGAGCGCCGCAAGGCCATGCTCCAGGACATCGCCGTGCTGACCGGTGGCCAGGTCATCTCCGAGGAGGTCGGCCTGACCCTGGAGAACGCGGACCTGTCCGCGCTGGGCAGCGCCCGCCGCATCACCATCACCAAGGACACCACCACCGTCGTCGACGGCGGCGGAGAGCAGTCCGAGGTCGAGGACCGCGTCCGCCAGATCCGCAAGGAGATCGAGGCGAGCGACTCCGACTGGGACCGCGAGAAGCTCCAGGAGCGCCTGGCCAAGCTCGCGGGCGGCGTCTCGGTGCTGAGCGTGGGCGCGGCCACCGAGGTCGAGCTCAAGGAGAAGAAGCACCGCCTGGAAGACGCCATCTCGGCGACCCGCGCGGCCATCGAGGAGGGCATCGTCGCCGGCGGCGGCGCCTCCCTGGTGCACGCTTCGACCGCCCTGGACGACCTCGGCATGACCGGCGACGAGGCCACCGGTGTCTCCATCGTGCGCCGCGCGCTGGTCGAGCCGGCCCGGTGGATCGCGGAGAACGCGGGCGCCGAGGGCTACGTGGTCACGCACCGCGTCTCCGAGATGGAGGTCGGTCACGGCTTCAACGCCGCCACCGGCGCCTACGGTGACCTGACCGCCGAGGGCATCATCGACCCGGTCAAGGTCTCCCGCTCGGCCGTTCAGAACGCCGCCTCCATCGCGGGCATGCTGCTGACCACCGAGGTGCTGGTCGCGGACAAGCCCGAGGAGACCGAGGACGACGGTCACGGCCACGCGCACTAGCGACGTCGGTTCGTACCGCCGCCCGGCCGGTTTTCCGGTCCGGTAGTGCTTGGTTCGGGGGCGGGGCGCCTGAGCGCTCCGCCCCCGCTCACTACCACGAGAGAGCCGTTTCGCACCCGCACCTACGTACCGGTTTCGGGCTATTTTCCCAAAATGTGACCATTCCGTAGTTGCTGATTGGAGTGGTTGGGTCCCCGACAACGGGCATTATTCGTAACGTGACGGATGCAGGCGCCCGGGGGGGCGTTACCGCGCAGCGGACAGGTACGCCAGGTGCGCCCGGAGGGCGCGAAGAGGCGGACCCCGCTACGCGAGACACGGGGTTGAACCATCTGGGGTCTCTCGCCGTCCAGGGCGACGACGGGGCCATGGACTCGCTGTTGCGCGAGGTCAGACCCATGGTGGTGCGCTACTGCCGTACCCGCCTGGCCCGGGTCTCCGGGCTGGCGCACTACTCGGACGACGTGGCGCAGGAAGTGTGCATCGCCCTGCTCACGGCGATCCCCCGCTACCAGGACCGGGGCAGACCCTTCGCCTCCTTCGTGTTCGGCATCGCCGCGCACAAGGTCGCGGACACCCTGCGCGTGGCCGGCCGGGTGGAGACGGTCCCCACCGACACCGTGCCCGAACCTCCGGACGACGGCCCGGGCCCCGAGGAGTCCGCGGTGCGCGTGATCGAGGCGCAACGGGCCAGAGAACTCCTCGACGAACTACCCGAACAGCAGCGCAGGCTGCTGGTCATGCGGGTGATCACAGGACTTACAGCAGACGAGACGGGACATCTCCTTGGTATGTCGGCAGGTGCGGTACGGGTTGCCCAGCACCGAGCTATTGCTCGGCTTCGGAAGGTGGCCCTGGCGAACCGCGTCCTCCCATAAGCACGGCCGCGGCCCCCGCCCGGGGCGCCGCTCGTGCCCGGCACGACCCCGCCGCCGGGGATACTGCCGCTACCCCGGCTGACCCCTCCGGTTGATCCGGACCGCGCCCACGCCTGTGGGAGCGGTCCCGTTCGTGTGCTCCGGAGGGTCCACCGGTCACCCCTTGATCGCTTCGTGACCGAGGTGACGGGGCGAACATCTCATTCCATCGGGCTGCCCGCCGCCGACAACCTAGGATGAGACGACACGCGGGGGCGAACCGCGCAGGTGTTGCCGGGAACAGCGGAGGTTGTGTCATGAGCCAGGACTACAGCGACTACGGGGACAAACTGCTCCCGCCGGGGCTGACCTACGACGACGTCCTGCTGGTACCGGCCTACTCGGACCTGCAGCCGGGCGAGGTGGACACCACCACCAAGCTCTCGCGCAACATCAGCCTCAGCATCCCGCTGCTCTCCGCCGCGATGGACACCGTCACCGAGGCCCGCATGGCCGTGGCGATGGCCCGCCAGGGCGGCGCCGGCGTGCTGCACCGCAACCTCTCCGCCGAGGACCAGGCGGCCCAGATCGACCTCGTGAAGCGCTCCGAGGCCGGAATGGTCACCGACCCGGTCACCTGTAAGCCCGAGGACGACCTCGCCGAGGTGGAGCGCCTGTGCGCCCACTACCGCATCTCCGGTGTCCCGGTCACCGACACCCAGGGCTCCCTGGTCGGCATCGTCACCAACCGCGACATGCGGTTCGAAAACGACCGCTCCCGGCTGGTCCGCGACGTCATGACCACCGAGAACCTGGTCACCGCCCCCGTCGGCGTCAGCCGCGAGCAGGCCTTCGAGCTGCTGCGCAGCCACAAGGTCGAGAAGCTGCCCCTGGTCGACGGCCAGAACCGCCTGCGCGGGCTGATCACCGTCAAGGACTTCATCAAGAGCGAGCAGTTCCCCGACGCCACCAAGGACGCCGACGGCCGTCTCGTGGTCGGCGGCGCGGTCGGCGTGGGCACCGAGGCCGAGGAGCGCGCCAAGCAGCTCATCGACGCCGGGGTGGACTTCATCGTCGTCGACACCGCGCACGGCCACTCCTCCGGCCTCGCCGACATGGTCGCCAAGCTCAAGGCCAACTCCCGCGCGGACATCGTCGCGGGCAACGTCGCCACCCGTGCCGGGGCCCAGCTGCTCATCGACGCCGGTGCCGACGCCGTCAAGGTCGGCGTGGGCCCGGGCTCCATCTGCACCACCCGCGTCGTCGCCGGTGTGGGCGCCCCACAGCTCACCGCCATCCTCGAGGCGGGCAAGGCCTGCGGTCCCGCGGACGTCCCGCTGATCGCCGACGGCGGCCTCCAGTACTCCGGTGAGATCGCCAAGGCCATCGTGGCCGGTGCCAGCACCGTGATGCTCGGCAGCCTCCTCGCCGGTGTCGAGGAGAGCCCGGGCGAGCTCATCTTCATCAACGGCAAGCAGTTCAAGGCCTACCGCGGCATGGGTTCGCTGGGCGCGATGCGCGGCCGCTCCTTCTCCAAGGACCGCTACGCCCAGGCCGACGTCGCCTCCGAGGACAAGCTGGTCCCCGAGGGCATCGAGGGCCAGGTGCCGTTCCGCGGCCCGCTCTCCGCCGTGTCCCACCAGCTGGTCGGCGGCCTGCACCAGTCCATGTGGTACGCGGGCAGCCGCACCGTGCCGGAGCTGCGCGAACGCGGCCAGCTGATGCGCATCACCAGCGCCGGTCTGCGCGAGAGCCACCCGCACGACATCAAGATGACGGTGGAAGCGCCGAACTACAACGCGCGCTGACCGCACCGCCCCACCCCGCGTGATCTTGCTACCAGGGGCGAGTTCGGCGCCCAAATCGCTTCTGGTAGCAAGATCATCTCCGGGGAGGGGAGTGAAATCCTTCCGGGGCTGTGGGGCAGGGGCCCAACGCCGCCGCCGACGGCCGGGCCGCGGACCGATAGACTCGCGTCCGCGGTCATGCGCCGGTCGACCGACCGGCGCCGCACGTCAGAGGGGAAGCGAAGAGTTGGCTCAGGTGGAGATCGGGCTGGGCAAGAACGGGCGTCGTGCCTACGAACTCGACGAGATCGGGATCGTGCCCGCGCGACGGACTCGCGACCCGGAGGAGGTGTCGATCGCCTGGCAGATCGATGCCTACCGGTTCGAGACGCCCCTGGTCGTCAGCCCCATGGACAGTGTCGCCTCGCCCAAGACCGTCGTCGCGGTCGGTGAGCAGGGCGGCCTCGGCGTCCTGGACCTCGAGGGTCTGTGGACCCGCTACGAGGACCCGGAGCCGCTGCTCCAGGAGATTCGCGAACTCGACAAGGTCGCCGCGACCAAGCGTCTGCAGGAGATCTACGCGGCGCCGATCCAGGAGGAGCTGATCGGCCGCCGGATCGAGGAGATCCGCGACGCCGGCCTGGTCACGGCCGCGCGGCTGTCGCCGCAGCGCACCGCCCAGTACCACAAGGCGGTCGTGGACGCCGGGGTGGACATCTTCGTCATCCGCGGCACCACGGTCTCGGCCGAGCACGTCTCCGGGCGGGCCGAGCCGCTCAACCTCAAGCAGTTCATCTACGACCTCGACGTCCCCGTCGTGGTCGGCGGCTGCGCCACCTACACCGCGGCCCTGCACCTGATGCGCACCGGTGCCGCCGGTGTGCTGGTCGGCTTCGGCGGCGGCTCCGGCCACACCACCCGCTCCGTGCTGGGTGTGGCGGTCCCGATGGCCAGCGCCATCGGCGACGTCGCCGCGGCCCGCCGCGACTACCTCGACGAGTCCGGCGGCCGCTACGTGCACGTCATCGCCGACGGCGGCATGACCGGCAGCGGTGACATCGCCAAGGCCCTGGCCTGCGGTGCCGACGCCGTCATGGTCGGATCGCCGCTGGCCCGCGCCGCCGAGGCGCCCGGGGGCGGCTACCACTGGGGCAGCGAGGCCCACCACAACGAGCTGCCGCGCGGCGAGCGGGTCGAGGTGGGCACGATCGGCGACCTGAAGTCGATCCTGCACGGCCCGGCCTCCACCAGCGACGGTTCCATGAACCTCATGGGCGCCCTGCGCCGGACCATGGCGACCTCGGGTTACACCGACCTGAAGGAGTTCCAGCGCGTCGAGGTCGTGGTGAACCCGCACCGCTAGCAGCGGATACCGCACGGAGTTGAGGGCGTCCCGGTCGGCCGGGGCGCCCTTTCCCTTGCCGGGGACCGGATTTCGTTGCCCCAGGGGGGTGCGATCGAGTGGCGACGGTGTGCGACTATGGGGCGTGTTTTGTTGTCCCGTGATCCGACGGTGACTTTCTCTTGGAGGACTGCATGGGTGACAGCGAGTCCGGTGCCCCCGGGCACCGTCGGCGTCGCCGACGCGGACCGGCGATGGCGGTCAGCCTGACCCTGGTCGTATGTCTCCTGGTGACAGCGGGGGTCGTGGTCCTGGTCGGGCGGGTGTCCAGCGCGCTCAACAGCTGGGAGCCGCCGAGCGCCGCCGTCGTGGACCCCGGGGACGGGAGTATCGCCACCCCGCCGCACGACGAGCTCACCGGCCCGCCCGCGCAGAGCGGGGTCCAGGCCCAGGAGGGCGACAGCGAACCGGCCGAGGCCGCCGCGGGAGCGGACGAGCGCTCCCAGCCCGCCGGGGCGCTGCGGCCCAGTGACGAGTGGCTCGACGAGGTCTCCGAGAGCAGCGGCGTGCCGCGCCGGGCTCTGGAGGGCTACGCCAGCGCCCAGCTGATGGTCGACGCGGACCAGCCCGGATGCCAGCTGTCTTGGCCCACGCTGGCGGGCATCGGCTACGTGGAGTCCCGCCACGGCACCTACGCGGGCGGCGAAATCGGCCCGGACGGCAACACGACCGTGGACATCATCGGGATCCCGCTGGACGGCACCAACAACACCCAGGCCATCCCGGACACCGACGGCGGCGAGCTGGACGGCGACACCGAGTGGGACCGGGCGATCGGTCCGATGCAGTTCATCCCCAGTACCTGGGAGCTGTGGGGCGAGTCCCTGGAGGGCGGCCGCCCGGACCCGCACAACATCGACGACGCGGCGCTCTCGGCCGCCCGCTACCTGTGCGCCAGCAGTCGCGACCTGACCACGGCGCAGGACTGGGAGTCGGCGATCCTGTCGTACAACCGCTCAGGTGCCTACGTCGCCGACGTCCTGGCCTACGCCCACGCCTACGCTGACGCGTCCGCCTGACCGGAAGGGCTCAGCTCTCTCCGACCCAGGCCCATGCGGCCTCCTCCTCGGCGGGGTCGAAGTGCCGCAGCTCCATGCCGACGACCTTGTCCGCGGCCTCGGTGAGGGACTCGAGGAGCTGGTGGTCACCGACGACGGCGTAGCGGTCGATGTCCCCCAAGTGGTCCTTGGCGAACCTGAGGCGTTCGGTGAAGGCGGCGGTAGCGTTCTCGGGCCACCCCTCCATCCGGACCAGGAGGCGGATCCGGCCGTGCTCGCCGATCGCCTCGCGCAGCTGGCCGAGTATCTCCCGCGCCTCCTCCTCGGTGACGGATGCTCCGATCTCGTAGGCGAGGACGTTTCCCTGGCCGCGTTCCAGGCGCCGGTACATGTCTCCTCCCGAAAGGTCGCTTCGGCTTTCCCGGTGCCCTACCCGAGGAGGGGCGCCTTCACGCGGCTGGTGAACCCTCCGGCGGCCCGCTACCCGGGGTCCTCGTCGAGGAGGCCGGAGGCACCCGCCCAGGCCCAGGCGGAGTCCTCCTGGTCGAGATCGAAGAAGCGCAGGTCCATGTCGACGAACGCGTCCGCCACCGAGGTGAGGGAAGCGAGCGCGTGCTCGTCTGCCACCAACGCGTAGCGTTCGATGCCGGGAAGCTGTTCGCGGGCGAGCCGCAGGCGTTCGCCCACCGTCGGGTTCTCGGTGGTGGGCCAGTCTCGGATCCGGATCAGGAGGCGTACCGCGCTGTATCGGTCGATGGCGGAACGCACCTCTTCGAGGAGCTCCCGGAAGGAGTCCTCGGAGATCGTGCCCTCGACCTCGAATCCGAGTACGTTCTCGTGTCTGGGTTCCAACCGCTTGTACATGGGCGCTCCCCACTCTGTGTTCCGGCCTCCCCGACGGTGCACTGCCGGGTGCCTCAAGCCTCCACCCACACCCAGGCGACGTCCTCGCCGTCGGGCGGAAAGTGTTTGATGTCGGTGCCGGTCAGCTTGTCCGCCGCCCTGACCAGCCACTCCAGTCCTCGGTGCTCGCCGACCACCGCCAGGCGTTCGATACCGCCCAGATGATCCCTGACGAAGCGGAACCGGTCGTCGTTCGCGGAGATCTCGGTGCCCGGCAGCCCCGGCATCCGGAGCAGCAGCCGTACGCTTCCGTGCGCGGAGACGGCGGCGCTCACCTCGTGGGAGAGCTCCGCGTATTCGCCGCCGTCGAGGGCGCCCTCGATCTCGTAACCCAGCACTGGTCCGCGGCTTCTCTCCAACCGCCGGTACATGGTCGCTCCCGCAACGCCGAAAACGGAACTCCTGGTTGGCTACCCGTTCGCGAACGCCCCAAGCCCCCGGCGCGGCGGCCTGATTCCTCTGGTCGGCCCTGAGGCCCCGGCCCCTTCCCGCAGCTGGGCCTCCTGCTGAGGCTGGGTGCCCTACGGGGAGCGCACGTCCTGGCGGTCCAGGGCGTTGCCCGGCGCGAGCCGGGTCACCGGGGGTTCGCTGCTGGTGGTCCTCGGCATCTCACGTTTCCAGGAGTTGGGCGCGCTGGCCTGGGGGAGCGGGGGCGCGGTCGTGCTCGGCCTCGCGGTCCTGGGCCTGCTGCTCCTGGCGGAGCGCCGCAGCGCCGACCCCCTGCTCCCGCTCCGGCTGCTCACCACGCGTTCCCTGGTGGTCAGCGCGGTGCTGGTCTTCGTGGTCATGGGGGTGGTGAACACGCTGCACTTCGTCTACACCACCCACGTCCAGGACGGGCTCGGGCTCAGCCCGATGGCGGCCGGGCTGGAGTTCCTGCCGCAGGGCCTGGCGGCCGTGCTCGGTTCGGCCCTGCTGCTGCCCCCGCTGCTGAACCGCTGGGGCGCACGGCGCACGCTGTTCGCCGGGACGCTCGCGGTGGGAGCGACCTCGCTGGTCTTCGCCCTCGCCGTGGCCGCGGGCACCTATTGGGCGGTACTGCCCGCCGTGGTGCTGCTCGGGGTCAGCGCGGGCACGCTCTACCCGACGCTCTTCGCGGCGGCCGGGGCCGACGTCGACGAGGCGGAACACGGTGTGGGTTCTGCGGTGGTGTCCACCTCTCAGCAGGTGGGCGCCGCGGTCGGTCTGGTCGCGCTGCTGGCGGTCAGCGGGGTTGGTGCCGGGGCCGTTGACCAGGCCGGGAGCGGGGCGCTGGTGACCGCTTCCTGGGCGGGCGGGGCGGTCGTGGTCGCCGCGGCCTTCGTCGCACTGGCCGCGCGGCGGAGGTAAGGCGACACCCGGTGCGACCGGGGAATCGGTCAGATGCAGTTCATCCCTACCTTTACACTCCCAACGAAACCGGGAGCACGGGCAACAGTGTCCACTCCTACGACTACGACCAGGCCGGGAACATGGTCTCGCGGAACAGCGGTGAGCATGACCAGAGCCTGGAGTGGGGTCCTGAAGGCGAGCTGACCAAGGTCACAGGTGGTCTGTCTACGACCGAGTACGTCTACGACGCCGACGGCGAACGCCTGCTGCGCCGCACGAACGGGGCCACTACCCTGTACCTGCCGGGGATGGAGGTGACCTGGGACCCGGCCGAGGGTACCGAGGAAGCCACCCGCTACTTCACCCACGCCGGTGAGACCGTGGCGGTGCGTGAGAACGACGGCCGCCTGCACTGGATCACCTCCGACCACCACGGCACCGGCGAGATGACCATCGCTGCTATCGGTGACGAGGTGGTCCAACGCCGAATGACGGTCTTCGGCCAGGACCGCGGAACCACCGGCACCTGGCCAGGCGAGCGCGGGTTCGTGGACGGGATGATCGATGCGTCCACCGGGCTGACCCAGCTGGGAGCCCGCGCCTACGAGGCGGATCTGGGCCGGTTCATTTCGGTCGATCCGCTGATGGATCTGGTTGATGCCCAGTCCATGAACGGGTATGCCTACGCGAACAACAGTCCTGCCACTTACTGGGACGGGTCTGGCTTGTCGGCTTGTATCCCTGCTGAGGGTGCCTGTATGGAGGTCGGGGGAAACACCACGGTATATTCGCGTGAGTCTACCTATGGCGGAGGTAGCAATCTCACGAAGAGAACGTATAATTTCGCTTATTTCAGTCGGCCGATCTCCACGAGTCATACGTACATCGACGGATCAACGAACCAGACTTTCCGTTGGTCGAGCTCATCACCTGCGTGGTCCGCGACCACGACCCCGACGACGTTCATCCCATACACCCTGCCGGCCTCGTATGTCCCGCCACCGGTAAAGACCAGAGAGGAAAAATGGCTTGAAGAAGCGAACTGGTTCGAGAAAAGGTATTCGAGATATGATGGGCAATTTCAGGGTGGAAACCTAGTTGACGATGCCGCTATGGTCCTCGTTGTGATTGGAATTTTTGCCTGTCCGGCGTGTGCTGTGGCTGCCGTGGTGCTGAGTGTTACTAAGGGCTATGGAAGTTTCGGTACAGGGGGCCCGGTGAGTGGGGCGCGGGACCTTGCTGGAGCTCTTGTGCCTGGAGGTACCGGAAGGCTTTTGGCTCAGGGGGCGAAGATTAGCGCTTTCGAAAACCATAGGGGTAGGGTTAGCGAAATTTCTGACGACGTGACTAAGACGGCTAGACAGAAAAAGAGGGCCAGGCAGGGGAGCGCTTCTGAAAGGCATTCAGATTTCCGGCGAGCTGATGCAATTGGAGGGCAACTGGAAAGAGCGACCGGTATGGTTCTTTCTGCGAACTCTGCTGGCGTTGCTGTAGCAGATCCGACCGGGTCCAATGGAACGTGGCATAGATATTAGATTCCCAGGGGTGGCTAATCAGGGCCACCCCTATTTTGTTGAGGGGCGCATGGTCCGCACTGTCAAGTTTTCCGATTTCGGAGCCTTCCGAACTCCTGATTTTCTCCTCGCTTTGGGCTTCAAGTCGATTAGGGGAACTATTGTAGACAGAGTCAAGTCGGAAAAGGAATTCACTCGAAATCCAGACGATGACCGGGTCCATCTTCGTCTCCTTGCGGGGAGAATTTCAGTTTCGTTCTTCATTCTTTTTGCCTTTGTCAATGTCCCGCTTATTCTGGCGGGAGTTGTCAAGCAAAATTTTCCCAATGTATCTATTTTCCTTTTCTCTGTTGTCTACTTCTATGGGCCGCTCAGGGTGTTTTTGTTTATGGCCTCACTTTTCGATATGGCGCTTTGTTGGATGGGTGGGAAATTTTCAGACAGGAATATACTTAATTTTCCAAACACATATGGAAGGGGGAGATTGGTTTTTGCTTTCATGAGTTTTGGGGTCGGGGTTTGGGCTATTTATTCTGGCATGGTTTGGCGTGATGTTTATTCATAAATTTTTCAGGGGTTGTGTTGGGGGGGCATGTTCAAGCCATGAAAGTCTAGTGTGCTGTGCCTGAAATCCCTCAGGATAGGTGCTTTCCTGTTGGTGTTTCGTCTCCTGGTCCTTCCGTCATAGTGCTCCCCTTGTCAGAAGAGAAACACGTTGAACTGGACCGCCCAGGGCCCCGGAGTTCTCGTGGTTTGTCGGGGAAGTAACGAACGCCGGATCTGAACCGCCTGAGAAGACATAACCGGGTTCTGCCATGCAAAAACGGGCGCGGGACTGAAGGATCATGGAGTTGTCTCGACACCACTATCCGCAAGGCTCCGCACCTGCTGTGTCATCATCTCGCGTCCATGACGGAGGGATATCGGAATTTCTAGGGTTAGTCTGTACCAGAAACGTGCCTCGGGGCAAGTTTTGGGTAGTGTGGATCTCAAGGGTTCAATCATGGTCTACGGAATTAATGCGGGGCAGTGGATGGCTGCTCAGGGAACTAGCCTCACTGTCAAAGGCGAATGGTCAAAATGATGATGGGATATGGGATAGAGGCATGGGGGGAATGAAGAACTGGTGGACGGCGACCTTTGGATTGGCGGGGTCTGCCCCTTTTGTGATTCTTTGGCTGGTTTGGAGTCTGGAAAGATCCATGGATCCAGCGAATTCAGGGATATGGGAAATTTATTTCATATCATTTTTCTTCCCATTCAGCGTCTGGATTGTACTTAAATTAACCTACTTTCCCAAGGTTGAACTGGCTCCTGGGAAGGTGGTTGTAAAGAACGTTCTCGCGGCCTACGAGATCCCTGTTGCTTCGGTTCGCGCTGTTCGTTGGGACGATGGGCTGGCTCTGTATCTCAAAGAGGGAAAACGAGTATATTCTTTTGGGTTTGGCGGATCGTTGCTTGCGGAAATTTTCGCGAAATCAGCAAACCTCGATCGTGTTCGTAAAATAAAAACCCATGTCCTGGCGGAATGCGATCGAAGCGAGAGCGGGGGCCCTCTTTTCTTGTTGCGCCGAAGTTACTTGAATCTTTCGTTCCTTCTGGTGTTTATCGTCTTCTCTTTTGTGTTGAATATTTCAGTCGAGCTTTTGGTGCGGAGGTAATTGTAAGCAGGGTTCTTTCAAGTTCCTGAAGGGTCGGGTTCGTCACTGATCCCGAAGAATGGCAGTGCTCGTTCGGGTAGGTCCCGGATCGCGCGGTTGGTCTTGGCGATGTTGTCCGCCCGCAGGGTGTGGAGCACACCGTTGGCCAGGTTCCTCAAGGTCGCCAGCGCTTGGGGCGCGCTAGCCGGTGTGGACGGTGCAGGCGTCCACGGCGAAGGTGACGTCGCGGATGTGATGGCGGGTGCTCTCATCCGTCCCTACCTGCTGTGGGAGTAGGGCCGCGGCCGCGATCGCCGCTGCCTTCGTGGCCCTGGCCGCGCGCCGGAAGGGGTGAGGAAGGGTATGGAGGTAAATCGGCGGTATCGCGTGTGGCAACGCACAGCCCCTTCGGGTTCCGGTTAGCCTGAGGCCCCACCGGACCGGGTATGCGCCTTGGTGGGACACTTATCGAGAGGGAGGACCACCGATGGCAACCACCTGGTTGGGGCCGCAGGGCCGCGCCGAGGCGCTCGCGTCGATGGCCGACGAGGAGCTGGACGTCCTCGTGGTGGGCGGCGGGATCGTGGGTGCGGGGATCGCGCTCGACGCGGTCTCGCGCGGGCTCTCCACGGGGCTGATCGAGGCGCGCGACTTCGCCTCGGGGACCTCCAGCAGATCCAGCAAACTCATCCACGGCGGGCTCCGCTACCTGGAGCAGTTCGACTTCGAGCTGGTTCGCGAGGCTCTGCACGAGCGCGGGCTGCTGCTCACCACCATCGCCCCGCACCTGGTCCGCCCGGTGCCGTTCCTCTTCCCGTTCGAGCACCACTGGGAACGCTTCTACATCGGCGCGGGCGTCACCCTCTACGACACCCTGGCGCTCACCTCGCGCAACAACCGCGGACTGCCCTCGCACCGGCACCTGTCCAGGTCCGGGGCGCTCAAGGTGTTCCCGGCGCTCAAGCGCAGCGCGCTGGCCGGGGCGGTCCAGTACTGGGACTGCCAGGTCGACGACGCCCGCCTGGTCACCACCGTGCTGCGCACCGCCGCCGGATTGGGCGCCAACATCGCCTCCCGGGTGCAGGCCGTGGAGTTCCTGCGCGAGGGCGAGCACGTGGTCGGCGCGACCGCGGCCGACCTGGAGACCGGGGACAGGAAGCAGATCCGCGCCCGCCAGGTGGTCAACGCCGCCGGGGTGTGGACCGACGACATCCAGGAGATGGTGGGCGGGCGCGGGCAGATCCACGTGAGCGCCTCCAAGGGCGTGCACCTGGTGGTGCCCCGGGACCGCATCCAGGCCTCCTCCGGGATGATCCTGCAGACCGAGAAGAGCGTGCTGTTCGTGATCCCGTGGGGCCGCCACTGGATCATCGGCACCACCGACACCCCCTGGGACCTGGACAAGGAGAACCCGGCGGCCTCCCGGGCCGACATCGACTACGTCCTGGACCACGTCAACCAGGTGCTGCGCACGCCCCTGGGCCGCGACGACGTGGAGGGCGTCTACGCCGGGCTGCGGCCGCTGCTGTCGGGGGAGTCGGAGGAGACCTCCAAGCTGTCCCGCGAGCACACCGTCGCCCACCCGGTGCCCGGGCTGGTGCTCATCGCGGGCGGCAAGTACACCACCTACCGGGTCATGGCCAAGGACGCGGTGGACGCGGTGGCGCACGGGCTGGGCGGGGCGGTCCCGGACTCGGTCACCGACAAGCTGCCGCTGGTGGGCGCGGACGGGTACGCGGCGCTGTACAACCAGCGGCACCGGCTGGCCCGCGACTCGGGGCTGCACGTCTCCCGTGTCACGCACCTGCTGCGCCGGTTCGGCTCGTCCGTGCACGACGTCCTGGACCTGATCAGGGAGCGGCCCGACCTGGGGCAGCCGCTGGCCGGCGGCGAGGACTACCTGCGGGCGGAGGTCGTCTACGCGGTGGCGGCGGAGGGCGCCCGCCACCTGGAGGACGTCCTGTCCCGGCGGACCCGCATCTCCTTCGAGACCTGGGACCGGGGGATCGCCGCGGCCGAGGCGGCGGCCGAGCTCATGGCGGAGCCCCTGGGCTGGAACGAGGAGCAGGTCAAGCGCGAGGTGGAGTACTACCGCAAGGGCATCGAGGCCGAACGCGCCGCCCAGGAGCAGGACACCGACCAGGAGGCCGACGCCGTCCAGCACGGTGCCCCGGAGATCGTTCCGGACCTGCGCGTGGGGCGGCCGGGAGACCACCCCTGAAGGGGGTCCCGTGAGCATGACCACCTGACGGGGTCGCTCGGCGGCCGCGGGCAGGGCCGCTGAGCACTGACGACTTCGGTGTGGCCTGGGGCACATTGTCCGGTTAGGGTGCGTGTTAACCCCCTTTTACGTACACCCTTCAAAGGACACCGGTCATGATCAAGGTGCTGCTCGTCGAGGACGATGTCCGCCTCGCGGACGCCCTCGCCGGTGCGCTGGAGGCGCACGGCTACGAGGTCGACCAGGCCAGGACCGCGGGGGGTGCCCTGGCCGCACCCTCCGCGGACATCGTCCTGCTCGACCTCGGGCTGCCCGACATGGACGGCATCGAACTGTGCCAGCGGATCCGGGAGCGCCAGGACTTCGGTGACACCGCGATCATCATGGTCACCGCCCGGCGGCAGCAGCGCGAGCGCATCCTCGGGCTGCGCTCCGGCGCCGACGACTACGTGGTCAAACCACTGGTCATCGAGGAGCTGTGCGCCCGGATGGAGGCGGTCCTGCGCCGCACCACCAGGCGGGTCGACACCGTCCTGCGGACCGGGCCGATCGAGGCGGACCTGGCCACCCGCTCCGTGCTCTGCGAGGGCCGACCGGTCGAACTCACCCGAAAGGAGTTCGACCTGCTCGTGGTCCTGCTCAGGGAGGCGGGCGCGGTGGTCTCCCGGGAGGACCTGCTGCTCAAGGTCTGGCAGACCACCTGGCCGGGCACCCTGCGCACCCTCGAGGTGCACATCGGAACCCTGCGTTCCAAACTGGGCCTGCCCCGGCTGATCCAGACCGTGCGCGGGGTCGGCTACCGGCTGGTGGCCACCGAGAACGCCGGCGTACCGGTGTCGCGGGCATGAGAGCGTTCGGCCGCCCGGAAGGCTCCGCGGTGGGCCCGGGGGCGGTCACCGCGGCGGCGGAAGGGGGCCGGTGATGCACCGGCGCGTGGTGACCGTGTACGTCACCCTGCTGGTCGCCGCCTGCCTGGCGCTCGCCCTCCCCCTGTGCCAGAGCATCGCCGCCCGGGGCACCTCCGACATGCTCTTGGACCGGATCAACGACACCGCCCGCTTCGCCGGGCTGGCCGAACCCGGGGTGCTGACCGGGACCGAGGACACCCTGTCCGGGCTGACCGGTGAGCTCACCGTCTACGAGCAGGTGTACGGGATCACCGCCGTGGTGGTGGACCGCGACGGCGAGGTGGTGGCCTCCTCCCGGCCCGAGCTCACCCTCGCCGACCTGGACCCCTCCGGCTGGCCGGGCAGCGCCGAGGAGGTCCCCGGTCCGGTCCGCACCGCGCTGGCCGGGAACCGGATGGGCGCGGACAGCGTGGTCTGGCCCTGGCAGGAGGGGCCGCTGATCGTCGCCGAGCCCATCGGCAGCTCCGGCGAGGTGGTCGGGGCCGCCGTCACCGCCTCGCCCACCGACGCCCTGCGCCGCGCCACCCTCGTGCAGTGGTCCGTGGCCCTGCTGGTGGTGGCCGCCCTGATGGTGGCGGGCATCGCGGTGGCCGGGCCGCTCACCCGCTGGATCCTGCGCCCCGTCCACGATCTCGACGAAGCCACCCGGGCGGTGAGCGGCGGCAGCCTGGACGCCCGGGTGCGCACCGCGGCCGGGCCCGCGGAACTGCGCAGGCTCGGCGAGTCCTTCAACCAGATGGCCGACACCATCACCTCCATGCTGGAGAGCCAGCGCACCTTCGTGGCCTACGCCGGGCACCAGGTGCGCAACCCGCTGGCCGCGCTGCGCCTGCGGGTGGGCAGCCTGTCCCGGTACCTGGGGTCCGAGGGCGCACAGGAGCACCGGCTGGCCCTGGACGAGGTGGACCGGCTCTCCCGGATCTGCGACAGCCTGCTCACCCTGGCCCAGGCAGAGGACGCCGAGCACTCCACCGTGTGGGAGGACGCCCGGGAGGTGGCCGAGCAGCGGGTGGACGCCTGGCGGCCGATCGCCGAACGCGCCCGCGCCGCCCTGGAGTGCTCGGGTGCCCGGACCGCGCCGGTGCGCTGCGTGGAGGGCACCCTGGACCAGGCCCTGGACGCGCTCATCGACAACGCCCTGAAGTTCGGCGGGGAGGGCGTGCGCATCACGGTGCACGTGGGGGAACCGGTCAGGGAGGGGGAGGACGGCGGGCACCTGGACGTGCACGTGGTGGACGACGGGCCCGGGCTGCCCGAGGAGCAGCTGGCTCAGGCCACCCGGCCCTTCTGGCGCGACGGCGGGGGGTCGGGCGGTACCGGGCTCGGCCTGTCCATCGTGGTCACCCTGCTCGAGCTCCAGGGTGCGAAGCTGTCCCTGAGCCCCAGGGAACCGACCGGGATCGACGCGCGACTGCGGCTGCGGCTCCAACGGGACCAGCCGGACCAACAGCGGGCGGACCTTCGGGACGAACCGGTGTGACTAGGTGCACTCAGTGCGTCGTTGCACTAAGTGCACGCACTTGCCTAGGCTGAATCCATGGCAGAACAGCGGCGCACGCCCGCGACCGACCGGCGCGAAGCGCTCAAGGCCCGGCACCGGCGTGCCATCGTCGACGCCGCGGCGGAACTCATGACCGAGATCGGCGGCACCGACTTCACCGTCGACCAGCTCGCCGCCCGGGCAGACGTCTCCCGGCGCACCGTCTTCAACCACTTCAAGACGCTGGACGACATCACCCTCGAGGTGTTCCGGGAGATGCTCGGGGCCGTCCTCGACAACGTCGACGCCAACCTCGCCTCGGCGGGCGAGGGGGCCCTGATGTTCGACCGGCTCGCCGCCGCCCTGCGCGCCACCGACCTGGTCACCCCGATCGCCGAGTTCACCCGGATCTTCGAGAGCGAGGGCTGCGGCCCCGCCCAGATCTTCGACCTCGGCGATCACCGGCCGAACCCGCGTCAGGCCGTGCTCTTCGAGCGGGCCATCTCCGACCTGGGCGGCCGGATCGCCGCCACCACCCTGCACCACCACCCCTCGGCCGACCCCTTCGAGGTCGACCTGATGTGCGGTGCGCTCGTGGGCGGGTCACTGGCCGTGGTCCGCCGCTGGGCCCTGGCCACCGGTGGGACCGACACCGCCGAGTCGCGCCGGGTCTGGGCCGAGCTGCTCGACCGCATGATCGGCACCTACCGCACCGGCTTCGGCGCCCTCGGCTCCGACACCGGCACCTCCTGAGCTAACACCTCCCGGGCGCGCGCCCCCGAAGGGGCGCCGACCCAGCCGGTCCGCTCACCACACCCATCTCTCCTGCGGAAGAACCATGGCTGAACTTCTCTACAGACTCGGGCGTGCCTGCGCACGGCGCGCCCGCACCGTCATCGCGATCTGGCTGGCCCTGCTTGTGGCGTCAGCCGGAGCCTTCTTCCTCTTCTCCGGAGAGCTGGAGGACGGCTTCTCCATCCCCGGCACCGCCACCGACGAGGTGAACCAGCGCCTCAAGGCCGAGTTCGACGGCATGGGCGGCGGCGCGGGCACCATCGTCCTGCGGACCGAGGACGGCTCCGCCTTCACCGACGAGCAGCGCGCGGACATCGCCGAGCTCGTCGAGGAGGCCGCCGGGGTCAACGGGGTCGAGGAGGCCGTCGACCCGTTCGCCACCGAGGCGGAGCGCGCCGAACAGGCCGAGCTCCTCGAGGACGGCCGCGAACAGATCGACAGCGCCCGCGCCGAGATCGAGGACGGCCAGGAACAGCTGGACGAGGGCCGCGCCCAGGCCGAGGCCGCAGGGATGCTCGACCAGCTCGAGGAGGGCTTCGACGGCCAGCAGGCCGAGATCGACGCGGGGCTGGAGGCCCTGGAGCCCGAGGAGGAGCAGCTCGCACAGGGCGAGGCCATGCTGGAGATGGCCGCCGGGATCGGCACGGTCTCCGAGGACGAGACCACCGCCCTGGTGATGATCGCCTTCACCGAGGCCCAGGAGGAGGTCTCCCAGGAGACCAAGGACTCCGTCATCTCCGTCTTCGCGGACAACCCGGTGCCCGGCACCACCGTCGACTTCGCCGACGACATCGCCATGGAGCTGCCCAGCCTGGTCAGCAAGGCCGAGGTGATCGGTGTGATCGTCGCGGGCATCGTCCTGCTGGTCATGCTCGGCACCCTCGTCGGCGCCGGACTACCGATCCTCACCGCCCTCGTCGGCGTGGGTATCGCGACCCTGATCACCATGTCCCTGTCCGGGGTCCTCGCGATCGCCGACATCACCCCGATCCTGGGCCTCATGCTCGGCCTGGCCGTGGGCATCGACTACGCCCTGTTCATCGTCAACCGGCACCGCCGCCAGCTCAAGGAGGGCGTCGGCCTCGACGAGTCCGTGGGCCTGGCCAACGGAACGGCCGGAAACGCCGTGGTGTTCGCGGGCGCCACCGTGCTCATCGCACTGCTGGGCCTGAACCTGACCGGCATCGGCTTCCTCGGCCTCATGGGCACCGTAGGAGCGTTGGCCATCGCCGTGGCCGTGCTCATCGCGGTCACCCTCATCCCGGCGCTGCTGGCCCTGGTGGGGCCGCGCATCCTGTCCAAGCGCGAACGCGCCCGAATCGACGCCGACCCGACCGACCTCCCGGACAAGACCGCCAAGGCCAAGGCCAAGGCCGCCGCCAGCGGTCGCATGCCCCGGAAGCGGGCGCCCGCGAAGTCGCAGAAGCAGGACGAGCCCCAGCCGATGGGCAACGGCCGGGCGCTCCTGCGGGCCGCCGTCGCCGTCATCGTCCTCGGCGTCATCGCCCTGCCCGCCCTCGACCTGCGCCAGGGCCTGCCGGACGGTTCCTCGCAGCCGGTGGACTCCACCCAGTACGCCGCCTACACCGCCATCACCGACCACTTCGGTGAAGGCCAGAACGGCCCCCTGCTGGTCACCGCCGACATCCCCGGCGGCCCCGACGACGAGTCGGCCCAGGACAACGCCGAGCAGTACCAGTACGAGGTCGCCGACGCCGTCCACGCCCTCGATGACGTCGACGCTATCGCGCCCATCGGTGTCTCCGACGACGGAACCCTGGCCATCTTCCAGGTCAAGCCGGTCGAAGGGCCCTCCAGCGAGTCCACCGAGGAACTCGTGCACACCCTGCGCGCCATGGAGCCGGTCCAGGGCGAGCCCCCGCTCGGCGTCGCCGGTATGGCCAGCGGCAACATCGACATCTCCGAACAGATCGCCAGCGCCCTGCCGGTCTACCTGACGGTGGTCGTGGGTCTGGCCCTGGTCATCCTGCTGCTGGTGTTCCGGTCGATCTTCGTCCCGGTCGTGGCCACGCTCGGGTTCATCCTGTCCTACTTCGCCGCCCTCGGCGGTGTGGTCGCCGTCTACCAGTGGGGCTGGTTCGGCGGTCTCCTCGGACTGGGCGACCCGGGCCCGGTACTGAGCTTCCTGCCCACGATCGTGGTCGGCATCCTGTTCGGCCTGGCCATGGACTACATGCTCTTCATCGGCACCGGCATGCGCGAGGCCTACGTGCACGGCGCCCCCGCCCGGCTCGCCGTGGCGCAGGGCTTCCGGGCCGGGCGTTCGGTGGTCACCGCCGCCGCGATCATCATGATCTCGGTGTTCGGCGGGTTCATCTTCTCCGAGATGACGATGATCAGCTCGATCGGTTTCGCGCTCGCCTTCGGTGTCCTGCTCGACGCGTTCGTGGTGCGCATGCTGCTCGTGCCCGCCGTGATGCACCTGGCAGGGGACGCCGCCTGGTGGCTGCCCGCGTGGCTGGACCGGATCCTGCCCGACATCGACGTCGAGGGAGCGAAGCTGGAACGCGCCCACACCGGAGCCGCTGACTCCGGCCGGAGCGCCGGGGCCGAAGGCTCCGCTGGCACGGTGCCCGGTTCCGTGCCGGAGCCCGACGTCACCAGCGGTCAGCGCTGACCCGCTCACTCGGTGAACCGCTGACTCACTGACTCACTGATCAGGTACTGAGCAGTACCAAGGGCCCGGTGGGGCCGTTTGCCGGAGCATCTCCGGGAGCGCCCCGCCGGGCTCAGTCGTGTCCGGACGGCGGTCGGTCGTTCGCGTACTTGACCGACTGGTAGTAGCGGGCCGCGCCCGGATGGAGGGGGACCGGCAGCGTGGCGATCGCGGAACGAGGATGCAGGTGCAGCGCCACCGGGTGGATCTCGACCAGCTCGGCCTGTGACTCGAAGAGCAGCCGGGTGAACGCCTCGACGCGTTCCTCGGGCATCCGGCTGTTGACCACCAGCAGACTCGGCACCCCGATCGTGCGCACCGCCGGGACTTCCTCGTAGGTCCCGGCCGGGACCGGGAGCTCGGAGAAGTACTCCCCGTATTCCTCGACCAACCCCGGGACGTGGTCGGACAGGTCCAGCAACCGGATCGGCAACCGTTCGGCCAGGTCACCGACCGCGTGGGTCGGCAGGCCGCCGGACCAGAAGAACGCGTCGATCCGCCCGTTCTCCAGAGCCAGGGCCGAGCTGCCGATGGACAGCTGGAGTCGGGTCACCCCCGCGGGGTGCGACGCGGGGCCCTGGCCCTCGGCGACCGGTTCGAGACCGGCCTGGTCCAGGAGGCGGTCGGCCATCATCTCGGTGCCCGACCCCATCGCGCCCACCGAGACCGTGCCACCGGCCAGGTCGGAGACGCTCTGGTAGGGCGAGTCCGCCCGCACCACCACGTGGGTGTGGTTGTCGTAGAGGCGGGCCACGGCCGAGATCGGCAGCGGGCTGTCGAAGGGTTCCTCACCACTCACCGCCAGGGCGGCCACATCGGCGAGGGTGAAGGCGACGTCCATCGACCCGTCGGCCACCAACAGGTTGTTCTCCACGCTGGCGGCGGTGGTCAGCGCGGTGATCTCGGTGTCCGGCCGGGCCCCGGTCACCTCCGCCAGCCCGGTTCCGTAGACGTGGTAGACCCCGCCCGCGCCACCGGTACCGATGGACAGCCGCAGAGGCTCCGAGGGCGGGGGGTAGGCCCACGTGAGCGCCGCGACGGCGAGGGAGCCGGCGGTCAGGGATCGGGCCAGGGACCAGAGACGTTGAGGGACGGTCCACGTCATGGTCGAACAATAGCAACGAGGTGGAAACCTCAGGTGAACCTCAGGAGAGCCTCAAATACCTCCCCGGGGGCTACGGGTTTCCGGTGGATGACAGTTACGTTGCTCACATCCGTAGGTGTCGGAACGCTGTCGGAACCCCGAATCCAGGGATCTGACCAGCGGATACCGCTGACCCCTGCGTCCCTGACTCTGAGGCACCCGAGAGGACCCCCACGACCATGCGCCGCACACTGTTGCCCCTGGCCGCCGTCTCCGCCAGCGTCCTGCTGCTGGCCGCCTGCGGGGAACAGCCCGCCGAACAGGCGGCTGAGGAGATCGGCCTCGGCGAGGGCCCGGTCCAGAACAACCTCAGCATCGTCACCGGTGGCACCACCGGTGTCTACTACCCGATCGGCGGTGCCCTGCGCGGCATCATCGGCGACAACCTCGAGGGCCAGACCGCCTCGGTCGAGGCCACCGGCGCCTCCGTGGAGAACATCCGCCTGCTCGGTGCGGGCGACGGCCACCTGGGGATCGTCCAGGGCGACGCCGCCGACCAGGGCTTCACCGGAACCGCCGACTTCGAGGGCTCCCCGGTCGAGACCTACTCGCTCGCGGTGCTGTACCCGAACGTCTTCCACGCCGTGACCCTGGCCGGCATCGCCGAGTCCAACGGCTTCGAGTGCTTCTCGGACGTGGTGGGCCACCGCTACTCCGTCGGTGACATCGGCAGCGGCAACGAGGCCACCACCAACCAGGTCTTCGAGTCGCTGGAGATCGCCTCCAGCGACCTGGAGATCCAGCAGCTGGGCTACGCCGAGACCGCCAACGCCCTGACCAACAACCAGCTCGACGCCGGTTCGTGGGTCGTCGGCGAGGGCCACTCGGGCATCACCGAGCTCGGTACCACCGAGGACATCGCGCTCGTCGAGATGTGCGACGACGAGCGCGACGCGGTCGTCAGCGGCTACGGCGGCTACACCGAGCACGTCATCCCGGGCGGCACCTACCCGGGTGTCGACGACGACGTGGCCACCATCGCCGTGTGGAACGCCCTGGTCGTGCCGGGCAGCTTCAACGAGGAGCAGGCCTACGAGATCACCAAGGCCATGTTCGAGCACATCGACGAGGTCGTCGGCGTGTACGCCCCGGGTGAGGAGTACCTGGTCCCGGAGACCATCGAGAACAGCCCGGTCCCGGTCCACCCGGGCGCCGTCCGCTTCTACGAGGAGCAGGGCGTGGACATCCCGGCTGACCGGCTCCCCGAGAGCGCCGACGAGTAGGGCGCGTACCCCGATGGATCCGTCCACCGCGGTCAGGAGACGGGCGGGTATGGCCCTGGTCGCCGTCCTCGCCGCTGTCCTCGTCGCCGGAGCGCTGCTGCCCCTGTGGCCGGCGCTCCGGCTGAGCGTGGACGACGAGCGCCTGGGCCACCTGTCCCTGGCCGAGGGCGAACAGTTCACCCTCTCCTACGTCCACTCCATCGACCACCTGCCGATCGAGGAGAACCTCGAGGTCCGCGACGGTGAGCTGGTCGTCGACTCCACCCGGCTGCGCCAGTTCGGCGCGGGCATGGGCCACATCCCCGGTGAGGGGACCGGCCGTGCCGACGGCGAGTGGTGGGTCATCGAGGACATGAACCGCCCGATCGGTCCGGAGGTCGCGATCCGGGTGGGCACGGCCGCGGTCGACCACCGCCTGCGTACCCCCGACACCGAGGTCCGGCTCTCACCGTGCCTGACCTCCCGCCGAGTGGTCGTCGAACCCGTCCGGATCTCCACGCTCCGCCTGCTGCTGGCCGGTGACCCGCAGCCGCACTGCGACGAACCCTCCCCGGGCTGACCCGTGTCAGACCGACGGTCCGCCCCATCCGAACCCGAGGAAGAACCATGACCGCTGAGAAGACCTCAGACGAGAGGCCCGCGGAGAACCCCGAGGTCGGGTTCGGCAAGGGCGGCCGCAAGACCGGCACCTCCGCTGATGCTCTGCCCGACATCGACGGGCTCGGCCGGGACGCCCCGCCGCTGTGGCGCAGGATCGCCGCCGAACGCTGGGGCGAGGGCCGCACCGGGCTCGTCATGGGCGGGCTCATCCTCTTCCTGGGCGTGGCCCTGACCCTCTTCCAGCTCTACATCGCCCTGCGCTCCGGACTGGACGCCCGCCAACAGCGCATCATCCACCTCATGCTGGTGCTGCTGCTGGTCTTCATCGTGATGCGGCCCTTCACACCGGGCGGGCTCCTCACCCGGCTGATCGCCTCCGTCCTCGGGCTGTTCGTCCGCTCCGACACCCGGGAACAGAGGCTGGAGTCCGCGGGCCGGGCCGTCCGGGGCATCGGGCACGCGCTCGACCTGACCGCCTTCTCCGCCGCCCTGCTGACCAGCCTCTACGTGCTCGTCTTCCAGGCGGACCTGGCCCGCCGGGTGGGGGCCTACACCGAGACCGACTACATCATCAGCCTGGTCGCCATCCTGGTCCTGCTGGAAGCCACCCGCCGCGCGGTCGGGATGGTCATGGCCGTCCTGGTGAGCTCCTTCCTGCTCTACGCCTACTACGGGCCCTACATCTCCGGCCAGTTCGGCCACTCCGGGTACACCCGCGAGCGCATCGCCACCTACACCTTCCTGAACAACGACGGCATCTTCGGGCTCACCCTCGGCGTGGTCGTGACGTTCGTGTTCGTGTTCATCCTGTTCGGCTCACTGCTGTCCAAGACCGGCGGCGGCAACTTCTTCGTGGGACTGGCCTACGTCTTCACTGGCAGGATGGTCGGCGGCCCCGCCAAGGGCGCGGTACTGGGCAGCGCCCTGATGGGTTCGATCTCCGGCAGCGCCATCGCCAACGTGGTCACCAGCGGGCCCTTCACCATCCCGCTGATGAAGAAGGTCGGCTACAAGAAGCACGACGCCGCCGGGGTGGAGGCGGCCGCCTCCACCGGTGGTCAGGTGCTGCCGCCCATCATGGGCGCGGGCGCGTTCCTGATGGCCGAGCGCCTGAACATCCCCTACGCGGACATCGTCAAGGTCGCGATCATCCCCGCACTGATGTACTTCGCGCTGATGTTCCTGTTCGTGGACATCCTGGCCCGCAAACACAACATCGGCGGCATGGGCCGGGACGAGGTGCCCGCCCTCGCCGTCGTGATGCGGGCGGGCTGGCACTTCCTGGCCCCGCTGGTCCTGCTGATCGTGCTGCTGCTGAACTACGTGTCGCCCAGCCAGGCCGGCCTGGCCGCCTGCGGCGCCCTGCTGGTCGTGGCCATGCTGAGGGCCGGCAGCCGCCTGAGCTTCCAGGACTTCCTGGAGGTGTTCGTGATGGCCGCCCGCAGCACGCTGCCGGTGTCCGTGGCGTGCGCCGCCGCGGGCATCATCGTCGGCATGGTCGGCCTCACCGGCCTGGGCCTGGTCTTCTCCGACGTGCTGGTCAACGCCTTCGCCGGGAACCTCCTCATGACCCTGGTGATGGTCGCGCTGGCCTCCCTCATCCTGGGTGTCGGCCTGCCGGTGACCGCGTCCTACGTCGTGCTGGTCATCCTGGCAGGTCCGGCGCTGGAGCAGCTCGGGCTGGCGCTGATCGTGGCGCACATGATCGTGTACTGGCTCAGCCAGGACTCCAACGTCACCCCGCCGGTGGCCCTGGCCGCCTTCGCCGCGGCCGGTATCGCCAACTCCAGTCCGATGCGCTCGGGCGTGTCCGCGTGGAAGTTCGCCAAGGGCCTCTACCTGATCCCGCTCCTGATGGCCTACTCGGCGCTGATGGAGCTGGACGGGCCGGTCCTGAACCTGGTGACAGCCATCGTCACGGGCTCGCTGGCCCTGGCAGCGGGGGCGATGGCGATCGAGGGCTTCTTCCTGCGCCGCACCCTGCTGGGCGAGCGCATCGCCCTGGGCGTGTCCGCGGCCCTGATCCTGATCGCCCCCGAGTGGACCGGCTGGACCCAGGCGCTGCTGTCCGTGCACGTCCCCTCGGACTGGTTCGTCATCGCCGGAACGGTGGCGTGCACGGTGCTCATCACCCTCCAGGTGGTCAACCACCGCCGTGACCGGGCCAGGGGCCTGGTCGCCCCGGTCGGCCAGCCGCAGCCGCAGGTCGCCCACGAGTAGGCTCCTGAGCTCCTGCGCTCAGGCGTGAGGGGTGCGGTGGCCGAGTGCCGCCGCACCCCGCCTTCATTGTTGAGTGCCCTAGCCTGACTGACATGTGGCGATTCGGATGGAACCCCGGGCGGACCCTGCGCGGTGCCGACCTGGAGGCGGTGCTGGTGTCGGCGGCCTATGGCACGGACCCCCTGCTGCGCGCAGGATGCGAGGCGGTACGCGAGGGCGACGTCGAGGCGGGTGCGACCCTGCTCGTCGAGACCAGGGAGGACCCGGAGGCCCGCGCCTACCGGGCCGAGGCGCTGGGGCGGGCCGCCGTGGACCGCCCCGACGAGGTCGCCGCTCTTGTCGAGGAGGGTGTGGACCCCGTTGACACGATGCTGTGGCTGGGCCACACTCTGCTGGCCCGGGCGATGGCCCTGCCCTCCGGCGGTACCGGTACCGGCCAGGCCGACCGCAAGGCCTTCGAGGCCGCCCTGCACGAGGCGCGGGTCCCGCTGGAGGAGGCGGCCCGGGCCAACCCCGAGGACGCCGCGCCCTGGTCCGCCCTCCAGACGGTGGCGATGGGGCTCGGCGACCGAGAGGAGCGCGAACGCGCCTGGACCGAGGCGAGCGCGCGGGCGCCGCACCTCTTCCCGGCGCACATGACCCGGGTGCGCGCGCTGGCCCCCAGCCGCGGCGGTTCGGCGGAGGAGATGTTCGCCGCCGCCGGGGCCGCGGCCGACACCGCACCCGAGGGCAGCCCGCTACCGGCCGTGCTCGCCCTGGCGCACGCCGAGTACCTGCGCGGAGAGCAGCGCCGACTGGTCAGCGAGGGCAACAGCGCCTACATCACCTCGATGGCCCTGGGCCGCCTGCACGGTGAGGCCGTACGCGAGCTGTTCGAGCTCGCCCAGGGGTGGGCGTCGGCGGCCGCCCCGCACGTGCGCGCGGTGCAGGCCCACCACCTGTTCGGCTGGGCCTTCCACCGGGCGGGGGAGCAGGACCTGGCCCGCTGGCACCTGGGGATGGTCGGCCGCTACGTCTGCGACGTCCCGTGGTCGTTCTTCGGGTCGGCGCGGACCGAGGCCGCCCTGGCCATGGCCGAACTGGGCGTGGACCCGCGCGACGCCGAACAGGGCGGCTGAGTAGGCCTACTCATGTGCGGCGGGCGGCGTTGGCCGAGACTGGGGAACATGAGCTACTCCTCCCGCTTCGAAGACGAACCCCGTACCCTCACCCGCGTCCAGCGACTGCCCCGCGTGTTGGGGGCCGTCGCAGTGGCCGCCACGATCACGGGCCTTGTCCAGTGGTTCGCCCTGAGCAACGCCTCGTTGACGGTCCAGGGGCCGGGGGAGGAGATCGGCAACACCATCCTCATGCTGGTGGGATTCGTCGGGCACGTCCTGCTGGTCCCGCTCCTGTTCGGCGTGTTCGCCCGGTGGCTCGGGGTGGGGCCGGTACTGAGCTCCACCCTGCTCGGCTTCCCCGTCTTCCTACTGATGCTGTGGCTGATCTCGGGTCTGGCCTTCACGGCCCGAAACAGTTGGGGGATGGACCTGCTCCTGCTTGAGGTCGTCGGATTTTCCGGGATCCACCTGGTCGCCGCGCTCCTCTCCTTCGGAGTTCTCGCGCTCGTGCTCCGTGAAGAGCGCAAAAACACTGGTCCCCGCTGATCGGTGTCCGACACAATGCACGGGTGCTACTGACGATCACCACCACGGCCAAGCCGGCGACGGACCTCGGACACCTGCTGCACAAGCACCCCGACAAGGCGCAGAGCTTCGAGCAGTCCTTCGGGACGGCGCATGTCTTCTACCCCGAGGCCACCGAGGAACGCTGCACGGCGGCGCTCCTGCTCGACGTGGACCCGCAGGCGCTGCTGCGGTCGCGGACGTCGGTCAGCACCCCCGACTTCGCCCTCGCGCAGTACGTGAACGACCGCCCCTACGCCTCCTCCTCGCTTTTCACGGTGGCGCTGGGCAGGGTGCTGCGGACCGCGATCCGGGGTGCGAGCGAGCTCCGCCCCGAACTGGCCCGCACCCCCATCCCGCTGGTCCTGCACCTGCCCGCGGTGCCCTGCCGCCCCGGTCCCGAGAAGGCCCGGGAACTCTTCGAACCGCTGGGCTGGGCCGTCGAGGCCGAGCCGGTCCCGCTCGACCCCGGGCTGCCCGGATGGGGCGACTCGCACTACCTTTCGCTCACCCTGACCGGCACCCTGCGGTTGTCCGAGGCGCTCAGCCACCTGTACGTGCTGTTGCCCGCGATGGAGGGCGGCCACAAGCACTACTGGGTGGACTCCACCGAGATCGACAAGCTGCTCCGCGCGGGCGGCGCACCGGTCGACGGGATCGAGAACCAGGAGGGGGAGGGCGCGGGCTGGCTGGCCGGGCACCCCGAGCGTGGGTGGATCACCCGGCGCTACCTCGCCCGCCGGGAGCGGTACGCGCGCACCGCGCTGGCCCGCCTGGCCGAGTCCGAGGACCGCGTCGAAACCGGGGACGGAGACTCCGCCGGGGCCGGGGGCACGAACGGAACCGCCGCGGTCCCCAGCGACCCTGCCGTGGAGGAGCGCGAACCCTCGCTGGCCGAGCAGCGCGCGGGCGCGATCATGGCGGTTCTGGCGGCCGAGCGGGCCACCAGCGTCATCGACCTGGGCTGCGACGGCGGGAAACTGCTGGAGCGGCTGGTCCGCGACCGCACCCTGGAGCGGATCACCGGGGTGGACGTCCACCTGGCCAGCCTGGAGGTCGCCCACCGCAAGCTCTGTAAGGGCTGCCACCCGGACGGCGGCAGGCGCCACCGGCCGCTGTTCGCCGACCACACCACAGGCCGTGGTGGCCAGGCTGCCCACAGGCCCCGGCCCGAGCTGTTGCTCGGCTCCGTGGTCTACCGGGACCGGCGCTTCCACGGCCACGACGCGGCGGTGCTCATGGAGGTCGTCGAGCACCTGGACCCCTCCCGGCTGTCCGCCATGGAGAACGTGGTCTTCGGCGACGCCGCGCCCCGGGTCGTCGTGGTCACCACACCCAACATCGAGTACAACCGCCACTACGAAGGGCTGGCCGAGGGTGCGTTCCGGCACGCCGACCACCGCTTCGAGTGGACCCGCGCCGAGTTCGCCGCCTGGGCCGACCGGGTCGCCGCCGAACACGGCTACACCGTCCGCTACCTGCCGGTCGGGCCGGAGCACCCCGAGACCGGGGCCCCGACCCAGATGGGAGTCTTCACCACATGACCGAGCCGAACGACGAGGCGACCCGCGAGCCCCGCGTGCTCGGCGTGCCCCGGATGGGGCTCGTCCTGCTGGTCGGGGTCTCCGGTTCCGGCAAGTCCACCTTCGCCGCCAAGCACTTCAAGCCCACCCAGGTGATCGGCTCCGATTTCTGCCGGGGCGTGGTCAGCGACGACGAGAACGACCAGAGCGCCACCTCCGACGCCTTCGCGCTGCTGAACACCATCCTGGACATCCGGCTGCGGCGCGGACTGCTCACCGTCGTGGACGCCACCAACGTCCAGCGCAAGGCCCGCGAGCAGCTGATCCGCATCGCCAAGGACAACAACGTCCTGACCACCGCGATCGTGCTGGACGTGCCCGAGTCGGTGGCCCGCGAGCGCAACCGCGACCGCACCGACCGCGACTTCGGCGACCACGTCATCCGCCGCCAGCGCCGCGACCTCAAGGACGGCATCAAGCGGATGACCCGCGAGGGCATCCGCAAGATGTTCGTCCTCAAGGGGCAGGAGGAGATCGACGACGTCCGCATCGAGCTGGAGCGCCCCTGGCCGGACCGTACCGAGCTCACCGGCCCCTTCGACATCGTCGGCGACATCCACGGCTGCCGCTCCGAGCTGGAGTCCCTGCTGGGGGAGCTCGGCTACGAACTGCGCCGCGACGACCAGGGCCGCCCGACCGGCGCCCGGCACCCCGAGGGCCGCACGGCGGTGTTCGTCGGCGACCTCGTGGACCGGGGCCCCGACAGCCCTGGCGTGCTGCGCCTGGTCATGGGCATGGTCGCCGACGGCGACGCCCTCTGCGTGCCCGGAAACCACGAGAACAAGCTGGTCCGCTACCTCAAGAGCGGCAAGGCCACGCTCACCCACGGCCTCGCCGAGACCGTGGAGCAGCTGGGCCGTGAGACCGAGGAGTTCCGCAAGGAGGTCCTGGAGTTCTGTGACGGCCTGGTCAGCCACCTGATGCTGGACGGCGGCAACCTGGTCGTGGCGCACGCCGGGCTCAAGGAGGAGTACCACGGGCGCGCCTCCGGGCGGGTCCGCTCCTTCGCCCTGTACGGCGAGACCACCGGAGAGACCGACGAGTTCGGCCTGCCCGTCCGGCTGCCCTGGGCCCGCGACTACCGGGGCAGGGCCATGGTGGTCTACGGGCACGTGCCCACCAACAAGGCCGAGTGGCTCAACCGCACCATCTGCCTGGACACCGGCTGCGTGTTCGGCGGCAAGCTCACCGCACTGCGCTACCCCGAGCGGGAGATCGTGGACGTGGACGCCGAGCGCACCTGGTACGAGCCCGCGCGGCCCCTGGTGGAGAACCCGCCGGAGGCCGACGACCGGGGTACCGGCCAGGCCATCGACATCAACGACGTCGGCATGGGCGACCACATTGCCGGGATGTTCGTCGAGACCCGGTACGGCACCGTGCGCGCCAACACCGAGAGCACCATGGCCGCCCTGGAGGTGATGAGCCGCTTCTCGGTGGACCCCCGGTGGCTGGTCTACCTGCCGCCGACCATGGCCCCCGCGCCGACCGCCGCCGACCCGGAACTGCTGGAACACCCCGACGAGGCCTTCGCCTCCTACCGGGCCTCCGGCATCGGGCAGGTGATCTGCGAGGAGAAGCACATGGGCTCGCGGGCGGTCGCCGTGCTCTGCCGCGACGAGGCCGCCGCCGAACGCCGCTTCGTCCCGGGCGAACTCGGCACCGCCTACACCCGCACCGGGCGGGCCTTCTTCAAGGACCCGCAGGTCCAGGCCGAGGTGGTCAGCAGGCTGCGCCAGGCCGTCACCGACGCCGGACTGTGGGACAAGCTCGGCACGGACTGGGTGGCCCTGGACGGCGAGCTGCTGCCCTGGTCGGCCAAGGCGGGATCGCTGATCCGGGAGCAGTACGCGTCCGTGGGCGCCGCCGCCCGCGCCTCGCTGCCCGCCGCCTCGGCCGCCCTGGCCGCGGCGGCCGAACGGGGGATCGACGTCGGCGCACTGGCCGGCACCATCGCCCGGCGCACCGAGCAGACGGAGGCGTTCAGCCGGGTCTACCGCCGCTACACCTGGGATACCGAGGGCGCCGACGGGCTGCGCTACGCCCCGTTCGCGCTGTTGGCCTCCGAAGGCCGCGAGTACGGCGAGGCCGACCACCTCTGGCACATGGGCGTGGCCGAACAGCTCGCCCAGACCGGCGGGATCGTCCAGGCCACCCGATACCGGGTCGTGGACACCACCGACCCCGGCGCCTGCGCGGCCGCGTCCGCCTGGTGGCGGGAGATGGTCGACCAGGGCGGTGAGGGCATGGTGGTCAAGCCGCTGCTCGGGATGCGCGCCAAGGCCCGCAAGGGCCTGGCCCAGCCGGGGCTGAAGGTCCGCGGCCCGGAGTACCTGCGGATCATCTACGGGGCGGACTACACCGACCCGGAGCGGATCGCGGTGCTCAAGGACCGCAAGCTCGGCCGCAAGAACGGACTGGCCATGCGCGAGCACAAGCTCGGGTTGGAGGCCCTGACCCGGCAGGCGGCGGGCGAGCCGCTGTGGCGTGTGCACGAGCCGGTCTTCGCGGTCCTGGCCCTGGAGACCGAACCGGTCGACCCCAGGCTGTAGCCGCTGGCCTGAGCGTGACACGGGGGCGGGCCGCGCGGGAAAAATCCCTTGCTCGGCCCGCCCCCGGTCTGCATCATCATCCTGACCACTACCGACGTCAGAGAGGTCAACGGCATGCGGCGTTCTCACGGAAGTTCTCAGACCACCTTCCGGATCGAGACCCTCCTGGGAACCGCATTTGACCACCACAATCAACATCGGGATCCTCGCGCACGTCGACGCGGGTAAGACCAGCCTCACCGAGCGTCTGCTCCACGACGCCGGTGCCATCGACCGGCTCGGCAGCGTCGACTCCGGCGACACCCGGACCGACACCGGCCGGATCGAACGCGAACGCGGCATCACCGTGCGCACCGCTGTCGCGCCCTTCCGGATCGGCGACACCCGGGTCAACCTGATCGACACTCCGGGACACGGCGACTTCGTCGCCGAGGTCGAGCGCGCCCTTTCGGTGCTCGACGGGGCCGTCCTGGTGCTCTCCGCAGTGGAGGGCGTCCAGGCCCACACCCGCCTGCTCATGCGCGTACTGAGTGAGATGCGCCTGCCGGTGCTGCTGTTCGTCAACAAGGTCGATCGGGGCGGCGCCGACCCCGAGCGTGTCTTCGCCCAGATCCGCCGCCGCCTCACAGGGCGTGCCCTCGCCCTGGACACCGTGCGAGACCCGGGCACCCCAGGGGCGCGGGTCCTGCCGTTCACCTGGGACGCTCCCGACCTGGCCGCCCGGGCGTGCGAGCTGCTGGCCGAGGAGGACGACGCGCTCCTGGCCGCGCTGGTCGACGACCGGCCGCCGCCGCTGGGCGCTGCTCTCCGCGGCCGTGTCCGCGATCAGGTCGGCCGCGGTCTGCTGTACCCCGTGCTCTCCGGTTCGGCGATGACGGGCGTCGGCGTCCCCGAGCTGTCGGCAGCCCTCACCGAGCTGCTGACCGCCACGGAGGAGAGGGGATCAGAGGAAGCGTGCGGGACGGTGTTCGCGATCGAGCGTTCGGCGTCCGGGGAGAAGACCGGGTACCTGCGGCTGCACTCGGGGGTCCTGCGTGCGCGGGACCGGGTTCTGTTCGCGCGGGCCGACCCCGAGGACGGCGACCCCCATCAGGGGCGCGTCACCCACCTGGAGGTGGTCGGAGCCGAAGGCGAGCGCGGACGTGCGCTGACCGCAGGTGGGATCGGGCGGATCCGCGGCCTGCCCGGACTGCGGGTCGGGGACCGGCTCGGGGCGTCGGCCGCCCCGGTGAGCCTGGTCCGCCCGGCCCTGGAATCGATCGTGCGCCCGGCCGACGAGGGCGGCGAGCACCGGCTGCACGCCGCGCTGAGCGCGCTCTCGGACCAGGACCCGCTGATCCGGCTGCGCACCGTGCCGGGGGAGGGCCTTTCGGTACTGCTCCACGGCGAGGTGCAAAAGGAGGTCGTCGCGGACACCCTGGCCACCGAGTTCGGGGTCGAGGCGGTCTTCGAACCCAGCAGCGTGGTGCACACCGAACACCCGACCGGCACCGGCACGGCGGTCGAGGAGATCGACTTCGAGCGTGAACTCGCCGGGCCGATCGCGGTCGGGCTGCGGGTGGAACCGGGGGAGGAGGGCAGCGGTGTGGTGTTCCGCCGTGAGACGGAGCTCGGCGCGCTGCTCGCGGCCCAGGACCGCGCCGTGGAGGAGACCGTGCGCGACTCCCTCGGACAGGGGCTGTACGGATGGCCGGTGACCGACTGCGTCGTGACCCTCGTACACAGCGGTTACGTCCCGCCGGTGCCCGTCACGCTCTTCCGGCTGCTCACCCCCGTCGTGCTGATGCGCGCACTCGACGCCGCCGGAACCCGCGTGCACGAACCCGTGCACGCGTTCGAGGCCGACGTCCCAGAGGACGTGCTGGGCGCGGCCGTCTCCCACCTGCACGGGTGCGGGGCGCGGGTGGCCGACACGGACCGGACCGCCGAGGGATGGCGGATCACCGGTGACATCCCCGTCCGCGGAGTTGACGCCTTCCTGGCCCGGCTGCCGGGGCTCACCCGGGGTGAGGGGGTGTGGTGGACCCGACCGGCCGGGGACCACCCGGTGCGGGGAAGCACGCCCCGCCGGGCCCGCACAGACGGCAACCCGCTGAACTTGGCCTCGTACCTGGTCCATCTGGGCAACGCGGGCCGCGCCGGAATCAGCGGGTAGGCGAGTTCGGGGCGGCGGGATAGACCGGACTGGACCAGTGGCTCCCGTCGGCCGCGCCAACGGTCCGGGCTTTGGAGGATCACACCGAAGTCCGGACCCACGGTTGTCGTGGGATCACAACAATCGGACACCGGGTCGTCTTCTTTTCACGTCCCCTCCTTCATGTGGACACCCGTGGCCGTCATGATGTGGCCGCATCAGCACCCTCTGAGAACCCCGATCAAACCCGGAGAAAACGGAGCAGGCGTGCCCCCAACACCGTCCAGACCCACATCCCCCACTCCGGCCGACCCGGCCCCGCCGCGGCGCTCGCTCGCCTCGGCCTCGGCGGTCGCGGCGGTGGCCCTGGGCGCGAGCCTCATCGCGCCGGTGCCCGCCCTGGCCGCGGCCGAACACCCCGTGATCAGCGAGGTCTACGGCGGTGGCGGCAACAGCGGGGCGGAGCTGCGGCACGACTTCGTCGAGCTGGGCAACCCCACCGGCGCCGACGTCGACCTGTCCGGGTGGAGCGTGCAGTACCTGCCCGCACAGCCGGGTGCGTCCACCCGGGTCCAGGTGACACCGCTCAGCGGCAGCGTCCCCGCCGGCGAGCACTACCTGATCCGCCAGGCGGCGGGCGCGGGCGGCACCACCGAGCTGCCCGAACCGGACGACGCCGGGAACACGAACATGTCGGCCACCGCCGGGATCGTGTTCCTGGTGGAGGGCACCGACCCGGTCGGGTGCCGCACCGCCCCGACCTGCGCCGAGGACGAGTCGATCATCGACGTCGTCGGCTACGGCAACGCCGCGGTCTTCGCCGGGTCACCCACCGCCGGTACCTCCAACACCACCTCGACCTCCCGCGACGCCGCGTTCACCGACACCGGGAACAACTCCACCGACTTCTCCACCGGTGAGCCCACTCCCACCAACAGCGCGGGCGAGACGGTCGGGGGCCCCGGCGGTGGCGACCCCGAGGATCCGGTCGAACCCGGTGACCTGCGCATCCACGACATCCAGGGGACCGGCCACACCTCACCCCACGTGGGCGAACAGGTCTCCGGCCTGCCCGGCGTGGTCACTGCGGTCAACGCCTTCGGCAGCGCCCGGGGCTTCTGGTTCCAGGACACCGAGGGCGACGGCGACCCGCGCACCAGCGAGGCGCTCTTCGTCTTCACCGGCTCCACCACCCCGGACGTCGCGGTCGGCGACGAGATCCTGGCCGCCGGACGGGTCAGCGAGTACCGGCCCCGGGCCGGTGCCCAGACCATCACCCAGCTCGACCGGGCCCGGTGGACCACCCTCAGCCGGGGCAACGACCTGCCCGAGGCGGTCCTGCTGGAGGCCGACACCCTCCCCGAGGCCTACGCCCCGGACCACGGCGGCGACATCAGCGAGCTGGAGCTCCAGCCGGACAAGTTCGCCCTGGACTTCTGGGCCGCCCACGAGCACATGCTCGTCCGGGTGGAGGACGCCCCGGTCATCGCCCCCACCGACGGCTACGACGCCCTGTGGGTGACCACCAAGCCCGACCAGAACCGCACCGCCAACGGCGGCGTGCGCTACGGCTCCTACGACGACCCCAACAGCGGACGGGTGAAGATCGAGTCGCTGCTGGACCGGAACGTGCGCCCGTTCCCGGAGGCCAACGTCGGCGACACCCTCGCCGGGGTCACCGAGGGCCCGGTCTACTACAGCCAGTTCGGCGGCTACCTGGTCCGCGCCACCGCCCTGGGCGAGCACGTCCCCGGCGACCTGGAGCGCGTCCCGGTCCGCGCCACCGCCCGGCACGAGATCAGCGTGGCCACCTACAACGTCGAGAACCTCGGCGGTACGGACAGCCAGGCCAAGTTCGACGCCCTGGCCGAGGGCATCGCCGACTACCTCGGCGCGCCGGACATCGTCGGCCTGGAGGAGATCCAGGACAACAACGGCCCCGTCGACGACGGGACCGTGGACGCCGACGTGACCCTGGACCGGCTGGTCGAGGCCGTCGCCGCCGCGGGCGGCCCCGCCTACGAGTGGCGCCAGATCAGCCCCGAGGACAAGCAGGACGGCGGTCAGCCCGGCGGCAACATCCGCAACGCCTTCCTCTTCAACCCGGCCCGCGTCCAGTTCGTGGACGTCGAGGGCGGCGACGCCACCACCCCCGTCGAGGTCGTCGAGGGTGAGCGCGGGGCCGAACTGTCCGTCTCCCCGGGCCGCATCGCCCCCGAGGACTCGGCCTGGAACTCCAGCCGCAAGCCGCTGGTCGGCCACTTCCGAGCCCTCAACCGCGACGTGTACGTGGTCACCAACCACTTCAACGCCAAGGGCGGCGACCAGGCCCTGCACGGCGTCAACCAGCCGCCGAACCGGGTCACCGAGACCCAGCGCCACCAGCAGGCCACCCTGGTCCGCGAGTTCGCCGACGAGCTCCTCGCCGTCGACCCCGACGCCAACCTGGTGGTGATGGGCGACCTGAACGACTTCCAGTTCTCGACGACCCTGGACATCCTCACCGGCGACGGTGCCCTCACCAACCCGATGACGGACCTGCTGGAGCCGAGCCAGCGCTACAACTACGTCTTCGACGGCAACTCCCAGGCGCTCGACCACATCCTGGTCAACGGCGTACTGGCCGGACGGGTCGACTACGAGATCGTGCGGATCAACTCCGAGTTCCACGACCAGGTCAGCGACCACGACCCCCAGGTCCTGCGGATCGACACCCGCCGCAGCACCTCCCCGGGCCGCGGTTAGCAACGGACGCACCACCCGATGGGCGAACGGGGCGGGCACCGAATCCGGTGCCCGCCCCGTTCGCCCGTACCGGCCGCGCCCCGACACGTCGCACGGTTCACTCGTCGCGGGCCGCCACGGCCCATATCCTGGGAGGGACCGCAGCGCCCACCTCAGGAAGCGATCGATGAACGTACTGCTCACCGGTGGTGCCGGGTACATCGGCACGCACACCGCTGTCGAACTGCTCCAGGCCGGGCACGGGGTCGTGGTCGTCGACTCCCTCGTCAACAGCCACGAGGAGGCCCTGCTCCGGGTGGAGCGGATCACCGGCCGCACGGTCGCCTTCCACCGGGTGGACTGCACCGACCCCGAGGCGATGCGCGCGGTCTTCGCGGCGCACGACATCGACGCCGTCATCCACCTGGCCGGGCTCAAGGCCGTGGGCGAGTCCGTCGAGCAGCCCCTGCGCTACTACCGCAACAACCTCGACGCCCTGCTGACCCTCTGCGAGGCCATGGACGGGGCCGGGGTGCGCCACCTCGTGCTCAGCTCCTCCGCCACCGTCTACGGCGACCCCGAGACCGTGCCGATCACCGAGGACGCGCGGCTGACCACCACCAACCCCTACGGCAGCACCAAGCTGTTCGCCGAGCGGATCCTGGACGACCTGGCCACCGCCGACCCGAGCTGGCGGATCATCTCCCTGCGCTACTTCAACCCGATCGGCGCGCACTCCAGCGGCCTGATCGGCGAGGACCCCCAGGGCGTCCCGAACAACCTCTTCCCCTACATCGCGCAGGTGGCGGCCGGGCGGCGCGAGCGGCTGAACGTGTTCGGCGACGACTACGACACCCCCGACGGCACCGGTGTGCGCGACTACCTGCACGTGGTGGACCTGGCGAAGGGCCACCTCGCCGCCGTGGGCCATCTGGCCGACGCCTCCGGACACCGCGTCTACAACCTCGGCACCGGCCAGGGCACCTCGGTCATGGAGGGCCTGCGAGCCTTCGAACGCGCCACCGGCTCGCCCATCCCGCATGCGGTGATCGAGCGCCGTCCCGGCGACATCGCCGTCTGCTACGCCGATCCGGGGGCCGCCACCCGCGACCTGGACTGGAAGGCCGAGCTGACCGTGGACGACGCCTGCCGGGACGCCTGGCGCTGGCAGTCCGCCAACCCGAACGGCTTCGCGGGCTGAGAAGCAGCCGCCCGGCCGGGTGCCGGGCGGCACACCCGTCGGTGCCTTCCGACCGTGGTGAACGGCCTAGACTGGACGGACATCCACATTTTTCTGCGGAAGGTCCTCCGTCGTGTCCGTTGGTGCTGACAGCACGTTCGACACCGTCCTCGTCGTCGACTTCGGTGCGCAGTACGCGCAGCTGATCGCGCGACGGGTCCGGGAATGCCACGTGCACAGCGAGATCGTGCCCTCGACCATGCCGGTCGAGGAGATGCTCGCCAAGAAACCCAAGGCCATCATCCTCTCCGGCGGCCCCTCCTCGGTGTACGCCGACGGGGCCCCGGCCGTGGGGGCCGAGCTGTTCGAGACCGGGGTCCCGACCTTCGGTATCTGCTACGGCTTCCAGGCCATGACGCGCGCCCTGGGCGGGGTCGTCGACAAGACCGACCTGAGCGAGTTCGGCCGCACCGAGCTGACCGCCGACATCGACTCCGTACTGTTCGAGGGCCTGCCCGAGGGTCTGAGCGTGTGGATGTCGCACGGCGACTCCGTGGCCCAGGCCCCGGCCGGGTTCAAGAGCACCGCCAGCACCGCGGGCGCCCCGGTCGCCGCCTTCGAGGACACCGAGCGCCGCCTGTTCGGCGTGCAGTTCCACCCCGAGGTCATGCACACCGAGCACGGCCAGGACCTGATGCGCCGCTTCCTCTACGAGGGTGCGGGCTGCCGTCCCACCTGGACGATGGTGAACATCGTCGAGGAGCAGCTGGAGCGCATCCGCGAGCAGATCGGCGACAAGCGCGTCATCTGCGCGCTGAGCGGCGGCGTGGACTCCGCCGTGGCCGGTGCCCTCGTGCAGCGCGCCGTCGGTGACCAGCTCACCTGCGTGTTCGTGGACCACGGCCTGCTCCGCAAGGGAGAGGCCGACCAGGTCGAGAAGGACTTCGTCGCGATCACCGGCGCCAAGCTGAAGGTCGTCGACGCCGAGGAGCGCTTCCTGGGCGCGCTGGCCGGGGTCACCGACCCCGAGGAGAAGCGCAAGATCATCGGCCGCGAGTTCATCCGCATCTTCGAGCAGGCGGCCCGCGAGGTCGTCGCCGAGAGCGGCGACGACGGTTCCGAGGTCGAGTTCCTGGTCCAGGGCACCCTGTACCCGGACGTCGTCGAGTCCGGCGGCGGCACCGGCACCGCCAACATCAAGTCGCACCACAACGTGGGCGGCCTGCCCGACGACCTCCAGTTCACTCTGGTGGAGCCGCTGCGCGAGCTGTTCAAGGACGAGGTGCGCAAGGTCGGCGAGGAGCTGGGCCTGCCGCCCGAGATGGTCTGGCGCCAGCCCTTCCCCGGCCCCGGCCTGGGCATCCGGATCATCGGCGAGGTCAACCGGGAGCGCCTGGAGATCCTGCGTGAGGCCGACGCCATCGCCCGCGAGGAGCTCACCCGCGCCGGTCTGGACCGCGACATCTGGCAGTGCCCGGTGGTGCTGCTCGCCGACGTCCGCTCGGTGGGCGTCCAGGGCGACGGCCGCACCTACGGCCACCCCGTGGTGCTGCGCCCGGTGAGCAGCGAGGACGCGATGACGGCCGACTGGTCGCGTGTGCCCTACGACGTGCTCGCCCGTATCTCCAACCGGATCACCAACGAGGTCCGCGAGATCAACCGGGTGACGCTGGACGTGACCAGCAAGCCCCCGGGCACCATCGAGTGGGAATAGGCACGAGGGGGAGCGCCGCGAGGCTCTCTCCCTGACACAGCGGGGCCCGGCACACGATCGCGTGTACCGGGCCCCGTTCGTCGTTTCCGTGAGACGTGCGCCGCCCGCTCAGTCCGTGGAGTCCTCGAAGACGTCGATGGCGGTCGCCTGCTCGCTGGGCGCGTGGGTGAGGAGCAGCTGAGCGGCCTCCTGGCTGGTCCTGATGCTGAACACCAGGTCGCCCTGGACCCGCTGACCGGCCTCGATGGGCGACCACAGGTCCGCCCGCTCCTCGGCCGCGCTGGGGGTCTCGGCCCTGACCCGCTCTTCGTCCGTGGTCACCAGCCGCTGCTCGCTCGAGCTGAACATGATCTCGCTGTCGCCCAGGTTCTCCAGTTCCAGGTCGGCTACGCAGTACAGGCCCCCCGTGATGCCCGAACGCCCCAGAATGCTGTCGACGCAGGAGAAGTCGTTGATCGTGTACTCGACCGCCCCGTCGGGCGAGCGCGCACCGTTCTCGGTGGGCTCCGACTCGTCCGGGTCCCCGTCGCCGAGGCCGTCACCGGGCAGGGACGGGCCGGGAAGGGACGTTTCCTGGTCGGGGTTGTCCTGTGAGCCGCCCGAGTCGGCCGGACCACCGAAGCTTCTGTTGGCGATCAGGACGATCAGGAGCACGACCACCAGCGTGACGCCGATACCGCCCAGGACCAGTCCCCAGAAGAGACCGCCGCGCCCGCCGGGTGCGGCGGGCCGGTGCGGTGGCGGGGGCACCGGGGGCACGTACGGTTGCGGACCCCGCTGCTGTTCGGCGGGCGGCGGAACCATCGGGATGGGTCCGGTCGCGGCGGGGTGCTGTGCGGGCGGCGGCCCGCTCGGGGCGTGGTGCTGCTGCTGGCCGTGGACACCCGGGGGCGGACCGCTCTGTGTACTTCGGGGAGGGGTGCCCTGGGGGCCTCCAGGAGGCCCGGCCGGGTGTCCGGCGGCGGGGTGGCCCTGGGGCGGGCCGTGCGGTGCCCGGGCGAAGTTGCCGGTCTGATGTGCGGGCGGCGGCATCTGCTGCGGTGGGGCCTGGTAGTGGCCGGGCACCGGATGCCGCATGCCGGTCATGGTCTGGTGCGCCGGGTGGGGCATCCCGGGCGGCCCGGGGGGACCGGGTGGCATCGGGGGCAGGTTGGGCCGCCAGGACTGGTGCAGGGCGTGCGAGACCATGTCGTTGGGGTTGGAGGTGTCCTCGCCGCCCGCGAGCTCCAGGAGCAGGTCCTGCGCGGTCGGGCGGCGGCCCGGCTCCTTGGCCAGGGCCCGCGTCACCAGGCGGTCCAGCGGGCTGTCGAGGTTGCCGATCTGCGGCTCGGCGAACAGCACCCGCTTGCCCAGCGTCATCGCGTCGCCGTTGCCGAAGGGGTGCGTGCCGTTGCCGGCGAAGGCCACCAGACAGCCCCAGGCGAAGATGTCCGCCGAGGTGGTGACCTGTTCCTCCAGCAGCTGCTCGGGCGCCATCCAGCCGGGGCTGCCCATCACGATGCCGGTCTGGGTGTGGTTGGTCGCGGTGTTCATCGCACGCGCGATACCGAAGTCGATCACCCTGGGGCCGGACAGCGACAGCAGGACGTTGGCGGGTTTGAGGTCGCGGTGGACCAGGCCCGTGCGGTGGATGGCCGCGAGCGCCGCGGCCACGCCCAGCGCGAAGCCGTGCAGCGTGGAGGAGTCCAGCGGGCCGTGCTCGGCTATGTGCTCGGCCAGGGCCGTGCCCGCGATGTACTCGGTGACCATGTAGGGACGGTTCTCGAACGTCCCGTGGTCGAGCACCTTGGCGGTGCAGAAGGAAGCGACCTTGCGGGCGTTCTCCATCTCGTCGCGGAAGCGCGCCCGGGTCTGCTCGTCGAAAGCGAGCTCCGGGCGGATGACCTTGATGGCTACCTGGTTGTTCTTCTCCGGCGTACTGCCCAGGTAGACGGTTCCCATGCCGCCACTACCCAGCTTCCCGGACAGCACGTAGGGACCGATGGTGGCCGGATCTCCGGCGGCCAGCGGTTCCAGGTTCTTCGGGAGCCCATCCGACGGCAAGCGACCCTCCCCGACGGTGTCCAAACTCCGCCTTGCCCCAAGGTAGCGGTGTTTGTGCCCTGATTCCCACTCACGGACCTCATCGGGCCGCTTCGGGGTTGGGCGGTAACTGACATGACATTGGTGACGAGCCCTGAAGCGTGCGGCCCCGCCCTCCGGGGCGCGGGTGTCCACGCCGGTCGGAAGCGGTGAACACGGAAGGCCCCGTTCGGGGGTCTGTGTTCACGCAAGGTGGGGGTTCCTTTACGATTGGGGACTCGTGACCGTTGATACCACCGTAACCGTGCGGGTCCCCGCGAAGGTGAACCTCCAGTTGGCGGTGGGGCCCAGACGCGAGGACGGATTCCACGCCCTCGTGAACGTGTTCCACGCCGTCTCGCTGTTCGATGAGGTTACCGTCAAGGCGGCGTCTCCGCGTCAGTCGCATGCCCTCACGGCGTTGACCGCCACCGGCCAGTCGGAATCGCACCTGGCCAGAGTGCCGCTGGACGAAACCAACCTCGCGGCGCGCGCCGCGCTCCTCCTCGCCGAGGAGACGGGGTCCGGCTTCCCCGTGGACATCCACCTGGACAAGCACATCCCGGTGGCCGGCGGCATGGCCGGGGGCAGTGCGGACGCCGCGGCGGCCCTGGTGGCCTGTGACCGGCTGTGGGGCTGCGGACTGTCCCGTGAGCGCCTGTTGGACCTCGCCGCCCGGCTGGGCAGCGACGTGGCGTTCGGACTGGTCGGCGATACCGCGGTGGGGACCGGACGCGGTGAGCTCCTCGATCCGATGGCCAGTCCCGGTCGCTACCGCTGGGTGTTCGCGCTCTCCACGCGCGGCCTGTCCACGGCCGACGTCTTCGGCGAGTACGACCGGCTGCGCCCGGACGCCCCGGACCCGCGGCTGGATCTCGCCCTGCAGCAGGCGCTGGCCAGCGGGGACGCCGAGGCGCTGGGCCGTTCGCTGAGCAACGACCTCCAGCCCGCCGCGCTGTCCCTGCTGCCCGAACTCCAGCGGACCCTGGACGCGGGCCGCTCCGCCGGGGCGATCGGTGCCCTGGTGTCCGGCTCCGGCCCCACGTGCGCCTTCCTGATCGGCGGCGGGGGAGAGGACGCGGCCCTCGTGGCCGAGCGCGAGGCCGAGGTGGTCGCCGCGCTGTGGGCGACGGGGATGTGCGAGCAGGTGGTCGCTGCGGACGGCGATGTTCCGGGTGCCACGGTTCTCTAGGCGCGCGCCTGTGATGTAAATCACCAAGCCTGGCGCCCTGGTTGCGGTGTTTTCGCCCATTGACCTCAACCTTGGTTGAGGAAGAACACTGGTGGCATGACGACGACAGCCACCTTTTCCAGGTACGCCGATCTCCCGGCGCTCATCGGGCTCATGGGCGGTGATGAGAAGCACGACGGCGCCTCCCTCTCCACCACAGACGTGCTCTGGGTGCTCTACGACCGGGTCCTCGACGTCACCCCGGCCACGGCCGAGGATCCGGCCCGCGACCGCTTCCTCCTCTCCAAAGGGCACGGCCCGACCTCCTACTACGCCGTACTCGCAGCCAAGGGATTCCTCGGCGTGCCGACCCTGCGCGGCTGGGCCGCCTTCGACTCCCCGCTGGGCCACCACCCCGACCGGGTCCTCGCCCCCGGGGTGGAGATCGGCAGCGGGTCCCTGGGCCACGGTCTGCCCCTGGCCCTGGGCAGCGCACTCGGGCTGCGCGCCCAGGGCATCCGCAAGGCAGACGGCACCGAACCCCGTGTGGTCGTGCTCGTCGGGGACGGGGAACTCGACGAGGGCAGCAACCACGAGGCCATCGCCGCCGCGGGGCGGCTGGGCGCGGACAACCTGACCGCCGTCGTGGTCGACAACGCCTCCTCCGAGCACGGTTGGCCCGGAGGGATCGGCCGCCGCTTCGAGGTAGAGGGGTGGACGCTCCGTGAGGTGAACGGACGGGACCACGCCGCACTCGAGGATGCCTTCACCCCTGCCCGAGACGGTCGGCCGCTGGTCGTCGTCGCCCGGATCCGCAACGGAAACTGAGGAGTTCCGACCATGCGTGAGACCTTCGCCGCCACCGTCAACCGGGTACTGGACCAAGACCCCCGCACCGCTCTCGTCCTCGCGGTCATCTCCAACGGGATGTTCCGGCGCTCGGCCCGTAAACACCCTGGCCGCGTCATCGACCTGGGCATCCGCGAACAGGCCATGATCGGGGTCGCCGGAGGGCTCGCGCTCACCGGGATGCGCCCGATCGTGCACAGCTACGCACCGTTCCTGGTCGAGCGGCCCTTCGAACAGATCAAGCTCGACCTCGGCCACCAGGACGTCGGCGCGATCCTGGTGAGCATCGGCGCGTCCTACGACGCAGCGGAAGCGGGCCGCACCCACCAGTCACCCGGGGACGTCGCGCTCCTGGACACCCTCCCGGGCTGGACCGTGCACGTGCCCGGCCACCCCGACGAGGTCCGGGACATGCTGGAACAGGCCATCCCCGGCGACGACCGCGTGTACGTGCGCCTGTCCGGCACCACCAACCGCGCGCCCCTGCCGGTCGGCCCCCGCCTCAACGTCCTGCGCACCGGCTCGCCCCGCTCCGCCGGGGTGGTGCTCGCCGTCGGCCCGATGCTGGACCGCACCCTGGAGGCCACCGCCGACCTCGACGTCACCGTCGCCCACACCGCCACCGTGCGGCCCTTCGACCGTGAGGGCCTCAGTACCCTGGCCGCCGCCGCGGGCAACGCCGACGTGCTCCTGGTCGAGCCCTACCTGCGGGGGACCTCCGCTCACGAGGTCTCCGAGGCCCTGGCCGACCGCCGCCACCGTCAGCGCTCCCTGGGCGTGGCCCGCGACACCGAACTGCGCGCCTACGGCACCTCCGCCGAGCACGCCCGCGCCCACGGCCTGGACACCGAGGGAATCGCCAAGGCCGCCAGGGACTTCTTCCTGGTGTAGGACACATACGTCGGTAAGGGACGTCTCCCAGAACCCGCCCGGGGCCTTGCGTGGTGCGGCCCCGGGCGTTCCCCTGTGTTCGGGGCAGTGGGGTGCTGGCAGCACAATGGAGAGTGATGACGAATCTGGTCAACCTTCAGGACGTGTCCCTGGCCTACGGGCCGCTCGTACTCCTCGACAAGGTGTCCCTTGGCGTGGACGAGGGCGAACGCATCGGGGTGGTGGGCCGCAACGGCGGCGGCAAGTCCACCATGATCTCCGTGCTGGCCGGGCACACCGAGCCCGACTCCGGCCGTGTCGTGCACAACCGCGGGCTGCGGGTCGGTTTCCTGCACCAGCGTGACGACTTCCCCGACAGCACCGTCGGTGAGTTCGTGCTGGGCGACCGCGCCGAGCACGAGTGGGCGGGCGACGCGCGCATCCGCGACATCCTGCGCGGCCTGCTCGGCGGCTGGGACCTCGACCTGCCGATGTCGGGGCTGTCCGGCGGTGAGCGCCGCCGTTCCGGGCTGGCGCGCCTGCTGGTCGGCGACCACGACCTCATCATCCTGGACGAGCCCACCAACCACCTCGACATCGAGGGCATCGCCTGGCTCGCCGAGCACCTGCGCCAGCGCCCCGAATCGCTCGTGGTCGTCACACACGACCGCTGGTTCCTGGACGCGGTCACCACCCGCACCTGGGAGGTCGGCCGCGGCGCCATCGAGCGCTACGAGGGCGGGTACGCCGCCTACGTGCTGGCCAAGGCCGAACGCGACCGCCAGGCCGCCGCCGAGGAGGACCGCCGCCAGAACCTCATGCGCAAGGAGCTGGCCTGGCTGCGCCGGGGAGCGCCCGCGCGCACCTCCAAGCCCAAGTTCCGGATCGAGGCGGCCAACCAGCTCATCGCCGACGAGCCGCCCGCCCGCGACACCGTGGAGCTGGTCCGCTTCGCCAGCTCCCGCCTGGGCAAGACGGTCATCGACCTCAAGAAGGTCTCGGTGGCGATCCCCGACCGCGTCCTCCTGGACGAGCTCACCTGGCAGCTCGGTCCGGGCGACCGGGTCGGCCTGGTCGGCGTGAACGGCGCGGGCAAGTCCACCCTGCTGAAGATCCTCGCCGAGGAGAAGGAACCCGACTCGGGCACCGTGCGCACCGGCCGGACCGTCAAGCTGGCGCACCTGTCCCAGAACATCGCCGAGCTCGACCCCACCATGCGCCCGCTCCAGGCGGTCATGGACGTGCGCGAGCACATCACCATCGGCAAGCGCGACTACACCGCCAGCCAGATGCTGGAGAAGTTCGGCTTCCGCGGCGAGCGCCAGTGGACGCCCATCGGCGACCTGTCCGGCGGTGAGAAGCGCCGACTGCAGCTGCTGCGGCTGCTCATGGACGAGCCCAACGTCCTCCTGCTGGACGAGCCCACCAACGACCTGGACATCGAGACCCTCACCGAGCTGGAGGACCTCCTCGACGGCTGGCCCGGCTCCCTCGTGCTGGTCAGCCACGACCGGTACTTCCTGGAGCGGATCACCGACCGCGTGCTCGCCCTGATGGGCGACGGCACCCTCGCCTTCCTGCCCAACGGGGTCGACGAGTACCTGGAGCGCCGCGCGGCCACCGCCGACGAGGTCACCGTGCCCCTGGGCGCCTCCGAGCTGGCCGCCGCCGAGGCCGCCCCGGCAGCGGAGCCCACGCTGTCCCAGGCGGACCGCCGCGCCGCCCAGAAGGAGATGCAGCGGGTCGAGCGCCGCATGGACAAGATCGCCAAGCGCGAGGCCCAGCTGCACGAGCAGATGGCGGCCGCGGCCGAGGACTACACCAAGCTCGCCGAACTCGACGCCGAGGCCAAGACCCTCGCCGCCGAGAAGGACGAGCTGGAGATGGTCTGGCTGGAGCAGGCCGAGCTCATCGGCGACTGACCCTCCCGGTCAGCGCGCCAGCCGGGTGAGGGCCGCCGCCAGGGCCTCCCCGGTGGCGGCCTCCAGGTCCGGGACCACCCCGGTGCCCTCCCAGTTGGTCCCGCTGACCGGATGCACCGGTCGGCCGGTCGGCACCGTCACCTCCAGATGCGGGTGGACCCGGAAACCCTCCCGGGGTGGGCGCCGCCGCCGGTGCGTTCACCGACGACCGTGGCCCGCCCGTGCCGCTGCAGGTCGTAGGCGAGCTCCTCGGCGCCGGAGAACGTGGTGGCGCTGGTCAGCACCGCCAGCGGCTTCTCCCCGCCGAACCGCTCCCGTGCTTCCCGCGCCATCACCTCCATCAGGCCGGAGTCGCCCGGCAGCGCGGGGATCTCCTCGACGTGGTGCTTCAACCGCAGGTGCAGATCGCCGTTGAGCGACTGGAGGTCCCCGGTCACCAGCTCAGCCAGCGCAGCGGGATCCCCCGCCCCCCGGTAGCCGCCCGCGGCATGTCGCTCAGCGAGCAGCAGCCGCAGTCGCTCGCCCGTTTCGGGAAACACATAGTGCCCGGCTACCAACCGACCGGTCTCTTCGACCAACGCGTCGATGTTCATGCCGGGCAGTAGAGCACGCTGCTTGACAAACCGTCAAGAACTCTTGACTCTTAAGTCGTGACCGACGACCAGATCTCCACCCCCGAGGAATTCAAGGCACTCGCGCACCCGATCCGGCAGCGGATGCTGTTCCTCCTGGGGGAGCGGCCCGCGACCACCAGCCAGCTCGCCCTCACCCTGGACACCCGCAAGGGCAACGTCTCCCACCACCTCAAGGTGCTCCGGGCGGCAGGGTTGGTGGAACCGGCCGGGAGCCGCCAGGTCCGCGGCGGCACCGAGCAGTACTACCGGCGCACCGCCCGCCGCATCGAGATCGCCGACGCCCAACCCGGCCCGGCCGCCGCGATGCTCCGCGCTGTGTCCGAGGAGTTCAGTGAGGCCCCGGGCGACCCCCTGCTCGCCCTACGCCACCTGAGGCTCACCCCGGAACAGGCCGAACGGCTCCACGACACACTGCTCACCCTGGTCTCGGAGACCGAGGAAGCGGAGGACGGCCAGCCGCGCTACGGGCTGCTGGTCAGCTTCTACCAGCAGCCCTCCGCGTCTACGCCCGAGTAGGTAACCCGTAGGCTGCTCACAGGCGCGCACTGTAGCGAACACAGGAGGAGACCCTATGGCCGACCTGGACCAGATCCCGGTGACCCTGATCGACGGCCGTGAAACCACTTTCGGTGAGTGGTCCGGCCAGGTGCGCCTGGTGGTGAACGTGGCCTCCCGCTGCGGCCTCACCCCGCAGTACGAAGCGCTGGAGAAGTTGCACAAGCGCTACTCCGACCGCGGGTTCACCGTCCTCGGCTTCCCCAGCAACCAGTTCCTCCAGGAGTTCGGCGGCGAGGAGAAGATCGCCGAGTACTGCTCGATGACCTGGGGCGTCACCTTCCCGATGACCACCAAGGTCAAGCTCAGCGGCCGGGGCCAGCACCCCCTCTACGCCGAACTCACCGAGGTCCCCGACGCCGAGGGCAAGGCCGGAAAGGTCAAGTGGAACTTCGAGAAGTTCCTGGTCCTGCCGGACAACACCGTCCACCGCTTCCGCCCCACCACGGTCCCGGACGCTCCCGAGATCGTCGAACTCATCGAGAAGTCCCTGCCCGAATAGCCGGTGCCGGGTCCACCAGAAGCAGCAGCCTGCCCAGCGTCTGTGCCTCTCGCAGGCCCTCGGCGGAGGCGACCCAGTAGGACTGGGTTGCTTCCCCGAACCACAGCACGAGCTGCGGGTTGTCCGCCTGGATCTCAGCGGCGATCCGGTGTTCCTTCGCGAATTCGCACCGCTGCCCGCCCAACATCGGCAGCTTCACTGCGCGCATCGCCCGACAGCTCCGATGCGTGCACGAAGTGCAGAAGGGCCCGGACGGGGAACGGGTTCCGGAGATAAGATGCATCACTGATCCTGCTTTCTAACATTTCGCAGTGTGGAATGCGGGATTCTGTGTGGGGCCCGGGAAGCGTTGCCGCGCTTTCCTGGGCCCTCTCTCCTTTTCGGAGTGCTGCTAGTCGGCCAGCTCGGGCCAGACGCTGTCCTCCAGGTCATAGGCCAGGAAGGCCCACACCACCCGGTGTCCTGGTCGGCCGTTGTCGCCCCAGTCGGTGGCCAACGCGTCCACCATGGCGAGCCCTCGCCCAGAGTTGCTGTCGGGGTCCAACCCACCCGGGTCAGCGGTGAGGTAACGACGGTCGTGCACGCTTGTGGTGGGGTCGTTGGCGATCCCGTCGTCCCGGCAGATGAGGCGGAGTCCGTTCCGCTTGCGCTCGCACAACAGCGTGTAGTTGTGCCCGGGCAGCCCGGAGCGCGAATGCTTGAGGGCGTTTGAGGCCAGCTCGGATCCGATCAGCGTGAAGAGGTAGCGGTAGTCGGTGCTGTGCTCAGCCGCGCAGGTGTCCAGGAACGCCCGCACCAACGGGAGGAGCAGGGGAGAGGCCCCGAAGTCGTACCGGCGAGTCGAGTAGTAGGGCCGGTCGGGCCGTCCGTTGAAGTAGTAGCGGAGGGAGTAGGGGACCAGCTCGTTGAGAGCGATGGTCACTTCGGGCATCGGAGGTACGGGAGCAAGCTTGGACGTCATAGACGGAACCTCTTCCAGTCGTAGGAGTTCGGTGGGCGGATCCCGGCATCCCACATGTGTCTCGCCTTGGGGCCGGGGCATTGCAGCCACCTTCAGAAAACACCTCGCGGACGCCTTTGGGAAGCTAGAAGGGCGAAGCTGAGGCTTCTTGATAATTCACATAAGATTGTTGAGGCTTTCTGAGGGTTGCTCTACAGTGGAAGTGTGCCAAATGATAAGAAGCCCCCAGATGGAAGAAACCCCTCGGATGTCCGTTTTGGTGCGGCGCTGATGCGTCAGCGTAAGAAGCAAGGGCGCACGCAGAAGTGGCTTGCCGACCAGCTTGGATGCAGTCCAGAACACATAGGAAACGTTGAAAACGGTCGTTGCCCCCTGAACGTTGCACGAGTGGACAAGGCCGACTATTTTCTTCAGGCTCGGAGCGCTCTGGCCCGACAGTATGCTGAGCTCTACCAGCCTGAGACGGTGGACTGGTTGGATGAGTTCCACAGCTTGCAGAAGAGTGCACATTTCATCCGTGAGTACCATTCAACTCTCGTGCCAGCGGCGTTCCAGAACGCTGATTATGCGCGCGCAGTCATCAAGGCGAGCGCACCCTGGTTCAGCTCGGCGACAGTTGATGAAAGAGTGGAGCTGCGAGAGTCACAAGGCCGAGAAGTCCTCAAGGACGACACCCCGTATTACCATGTGGTTCTTGATGACGCGGTGGTGCTTCGATCCGTCGCTTTCCCCAAGGTAATGGCGGATCAGTTCGTGAGGTTGGCAGAACTGATGGAATCGGGCCGGATCATGCTTCAGGTGTACTCCTGGGAGCGGCTTCCACAGCTCGGTCTCGGAGGTCCGTTCTCTTTGCTGTCCAGCGGGAATGCTCCAGACGTGCTTTACGCGGAGTCGCTGTACCTCGGGCAAACCACTGACGATCCCGGTCGCGTTCGTCAGTATGGGATGCTGTTCAGTGAGTTGCAGGCCAGGGCCCGTTCTCCGGGTGCGACGATTGACCTGCTGAGGAAGAAGGCTGAGGAATTCCGATGATGGACTGGCACAAGTCCTCCTACAGCAACGCAGCCGAGAACTGCGTGGAGGTTGCGGAGGGTTCCGAAACACGAGTGCGTGACACCCAGAACCGTGAGGCTGGGCATCTGTCTTTCTCCGGCGCTGAGTGGTCTGCCCTGCTGGGGGCCGCCGTCACTGAGTAGACGGGTGTAATAAAGACGGGCCCCGCCAGTTGAACTGCTCCCTGGAAGTTGGACTGGAAATCCAGTTCCATCGACCAGGGAGCAGTCCCATGAGAGCGAACAGCTCACTCACCCAGGACCAACGCCACCAAGCGATAGCGTTGTTCGAGCAAGGCAGAGCCGATCACGCGGTAGCGGCCTCTCTCGGGGTCTCGCGATGGGCGGTCCGAAGCCTGTACCGACGGTGGCGGATCCACGGCCCGGGAGCGCTGGTGACCAAACAGGCGAAGAAGTCCTACTCCTTCGAGTTCAAGGTCGAGGCGGTGCGCCGCCTCCTGGCTGGCGAGCCCAAGACCGAGCTGGCCAAGGAACTGGAACTGTCCTCACCCAAGCTGCTGGAATCGTGGGTGCGCACCTATCGCACCCAGGGCTCGGAGGGGCTACGCCCCAAGCAGCGAGGACGCCCGCCCAAGAGCGCACCACCAGAGCCAGCCTCAGAGCTGGAACGACTACGCCGTGAGAACGAGCTCCTGCGCGCCCAGAACGCCTACCTGGGAAAAGTGCGGGCCTTGAGGGAACATCCACCAGAGTGAGGGTTCACGCTGTGGTCGCCCTCAAGGCCGAACACCGATTGGACGTGCTGTTGAAGGTCGCTGGGCTGGCCCGCTCGACGTTCTTCTACCACCAGGCCCGGCTGGAGCACCCTGATGCCCAGGCAGCGCTCAAGGCCCAGATCAGGCGGCTCTTCGATCACAACAAGGGCCGCTACGGGCACCGCCGGATCCATGACCAGCTCCTCAAGAAGGGGTGGCGGGTGGCGAAGAAGACCGTGCTCAAGCTCATGAACCAGCTGGGCCTGGTCTGCCGGGTGCGCCGTAAGAAGCCCTACAGCTCCTACCGGGGCCAGGCGGGCCAGGTGGCGCCGAACCTGCTGGAGCGTGACTTCACCGCGCAGGGGCCGAACCAGAAATGGGTGACCGACGTGAGCGAGTTCGCCGTCGCGGGCCACAAGGTCTACCTGTCACCGGTCATGGACCTGTTCGACCGGCAGATCATCTCCTACACGGCGGGTCTGTCACCGAACCTGGAGTTGACCAACACCTCCTTGCGAGAAGCGTTGAAGACCCTGGCCCCTGGTCAGAGCCCGCTGGTCCACTCCGACCAGGGGTTTCAGTACCAGCATGTGTCCTGGCGGCGTCTGCTCGCCGGGGTCGAGGGCATCCAGTCGATGTCACGCAAGGGCAACTGCCTGGACAACGCGGTGATCGAGAGCTTCTTCGGCCACCTGAAGGAGGAATTCTTCACCCATGCCGAGTTCGAGACCGTCGAGGAGTTCACCGCGGGGTTGGAGGAGTACATCGCCTGGTTCAACCACGAACGCGTCCACAGCTACCTTGAGGGCCTGAGCCCGGTGCAGTACCGAGCTCAGGCCCTGGCGGCCTAACCTTTAGTTAGCCGGTCCAACTATCGGGGACCAGTTCAAGTCGAAGTGGCGGGGCCCGTTGTTGTATGCCCGTCCAGGGTACAACGGTGACAGGGTGACGTCCCAGGACCAACTCTCTGACTGTCAGTCGTTCCGGATGAAGGGCTTGAGATGAGCGAAGCGCGCGTCTGGCGCAAGAGCAGCTACAGCGATGGCCGTGGCGGCAACTGCGTAGAGGTCGCCGAGCTTCCCTGCGGTGCCGCGCTCCGGGACTCGAAGCACCCTGCCAAGGGGCGCCTCCCCTTCGCCTCCTCCGAGTGGACCGCCTTCCTCCACTCCGCCCGCGACACCCGCCGCTGAACCCGCCTCTGCCCAGCGCTTTCAGGCACCAAAACCAGGTGCCCCCTCCCGGCCGCCCAAGTAGCGTGTGCCGACATGGCTTCGGAACTGAAACGCCCCCCGCTCCAAGCGGACGAACGCACCGCGCTCATCGGCTGGCTGGACCTTCAACGGCAGATCCTGCGCTGGAAATGCGAAGGGCTGAGCGACGAGGACGCCCACCGCTCGCTCATCCCCACCTCACCGGCCATGACGATGGCCGGTCTCATCTCCCACATGCGCTGGACCGAGCACATGTGGCTGGAAGTGCTGTTCCTCGGCGGCGACGAGAAGCAGAACCCCTCCTTCGACCAGTCAAACGAGGACACCGACTGGCACACGGACGGCCGCACCCTCGCCGAACTCCTGGCGGAGTACGAGGCCCAGTGCGCACGCAGCAACGAGATCATCCACGCGGCCTCCCTGGACGACACCGGTCGCCACCCCGACTTCCGCGCTGGCAGCGCGAACCTCCGCTGGATGCTGATCCACCTCGTCGAGGAGACAGGCAGGCACGCCGGGCACGCGGACATCATCCGTGAACTGCTCGACGGCACGAAGGGCTACTACTAGAGGCGGCCGGGATCTGTTCTGTGAGGGCCGTGCTGAGCAGGCGAAGCGACGCCGGACCTGGCGTAGTGGGCACCTTTGCTCTGTAAGCCGTGTGCTCTGGTCGCTGCCGGGCTCCCTACGTTGTGTGCGGTTCCGGTTCCCCCGTTTCCCGCCGCGTGAGTGTGGCCGTCTGCGCTGCGCGCGTCAAGGTCGTTCGTCCTCGCTTCGCTGCGGGCGCTCCACCTTGACCCGCTTCGCTACGACGGCGGTTGGCGGCTGTCGGGAAACGGGGGAGAAGTGGTCGGGGTGGCAGACGGGCCCCGAAGGGGCCCAACTACCTCGGCCTTCGGCCGGCGCCCTCCACACCCCTGCGCGGATCGGCGGGCCGTGTCGCGGCCGGTCACGGCAGGAGACGGAAAGCGGCAGCGAAGGAGGGAGCGCCCCCAGCCCTGCGCCCAACGCCTGCCCGTGTCGCGGCTGGTCATTTGCTCGGACGGGAAAGCGGCGGCGAGGTCAGTGGTGGTGTCTGGGGTCGGGTGCCTGTTTCGGTCCTGGGTTTGAAGATGATCTTGCTACCAGAAGCAAGTTCGGCGCCGAACTTGCTTCTGGTAGCAAGATCATCGGGGATACGGGGGTTTCGGAAGCAGCGGACAGCCCCAGGCGCGGGTTTCGGGCGCCACGCACTCACTCTGAAAGCCGGCCCCAGTCGCCCTACCTGCTTCCGCCCCACCGCCGCGACACGGCTCTCCGGTGCGCGCAGGCCTGGGGGCTCCCTCCTTCGCTGCCGCTTTTCCGTCGCAGGAGCGGACCGGGCTCCAGAACCAACGCGAAAGGTCCCGGCCGGAGACCGACCGGGACCCGCAGGAAACAGGCAAGCAGCTCTAGCGGAGCTCTCCCGAGAAGACTTCGGCGATGGCCTGGGCCCCGGCGAGGTTGGTGTGGATGTCCGGGCCCTGCGCCACGTTGCACATCCACGTGAGGTCGCAGATCTGCTGGAGGTTGACCGGCATCCCGGTGTCGCTGCCGGCGGGGACCTCGGTGTTGGCGCCGTCGAAGACGGTGTCCACGTCGGCCACGTCGATCCCGGCGGCCTCGTAGGAGGCGGTCAGTGACTCGTTGACCTCGCCCAGGATCTCCACGGTGCGGGCGGCCAGGCCCTCGTCGGCGTCTTCGGCGGGCACGGCCTCCGCGCCCTCCGCGCCCTCCTCGGCTTCCTCGTCCTCCGAAGCCTCGGCCTCACCCTCCGTTGCCTCGGCCTCCGGCTCCTCCAACAGGGCCAGCGCCAGGAACGGGTTGTAGTAGGTCATCGCGATGATCTGGGTGTCCGGGCCCGCGGCCTCGGTCAGCCGTTCGGCGATCAGCGGGACCTCGGTCTCCAACCGTTCCAGGCCGTCCGCGACGCACTCCTCGTTCACGCCGATGTCCTCGGCGCTGAGCCCGAGCTCGGGGTCGCGGTCCTCCTGGACCCCGTCCACGCAGTTGGTGAAGTTGTTGCCGCCGATGGTGAGGGTGACCAGGTCGACCTGGTCGCCGTGCTCCCGGAGGAACTCCTCGGCCTGATCGAGCTGGGACCCGGCCTCGTACCGGGTGTCGCAGTTGGCGATACCGCCCTCGATGAAGGTCGTGGTGTCCTCGCCGCCGCAGCCCATGCGCTCGTGCTGGAGCGTGGAGTCGGCGTCCTTCAGCTCGCGGTACAGGACGTCCGTGTACCCCTCGGCGGTCTCCTGCGCCCGGCCGCTCTCGTCGGGCTGTACGCCCACCGTCAGGGAGTCGCCCAGGGACAGGTAGAAGCTCTGCGTCGTGGTCGCTTCCTCGTCGCCGCTTCCGGAGCAGCCCGCGACCACCACGGCCGCGGCGACCGCGGCCATCCACCGGATTCTCAAAGTGCTCTCCAACCAAGACCCGTACTGGAAAATGAATCGCGCCCAGCTGGCGGGTCCCGGTGAGCAGACGGATACCGCCGGGTAACTACCCTTGCGGACCCGAGGGGCCCTTGTCGAGGGGAGCCAGAAGGCATCTCAGTAACGATGCCAGCTGCTCGCGCTCGGCTGCCGGCATCGGGGCCAGGAGGGTCTCCTCGTAGCTCAGCAGCGAGGCCAGGGCGGCGTCGATGCGCTCGGCCCCCTGGTCGGTGAGCCGGACCAGGACACCGCGTTTGTCGGCGGGGTCGGGGCGGCGACGCACGAGTTCGGCGGCGGCCAGCCGGTCCACCCGGTTGGTCATGGTCCCGGAGGTGACCAGGGTGGCGCGCAGCAGGCGCCCGGGGCTCAGTTCGTACGGCGGCCCGGATCGGCGCAGCTCGGCCAGGACGTCGAACTCCCAGGGTTCCAGCGCGTGCTCGGTGAAGACGGTGCGGCGGGCACGGTCCAGGTGGCGGGCGAGCCGGGACACCCGGCTGAACACCTCCAGGGGTGTCACGTCAACGTCCGGCCGCTCGGATCGCCACGCCTCGATCAGCCCATCCACCTCATCGCGCATGGCACCACCATATCTCTTGACATCAAGATAGTGGGGCGGGTATGCGCTGCATACCCGCCCCACCAATGACCAGGGACGACATCCCCTCCTGTGGGCAGTGCCACACGCGGCACCGCCGGAGGGGCGAAGTCAGCCGGAACGCCGCCTGCGCGTGTCCAGCTTCGGTTTGGCCTCCAGGGCCGAGAGCCCGTTCCAGGCCAGGTTGACCAGGTGGGCCGCGACCACCTCGCGCTTGGGCTTGCGGACCTCCAGCCACCACTGGCCGGTCAGTGCCCACATGCCCACCAGGGCCTGCGCGTACATGGGGGCGAGTCCCGGGTCGTAACCCCGTTCGGCGAACTCGTCGGCCATGATGTGCTCGACCTGGCTGGCGATGTCGTTGATCAGACTCGCGAAGCTGCCGGTTCCGGACGCCACGTGCGAGTCACGGGTGAGAACCCGGAACCCGACGCTGTCCTCCTCGACGTAGCGCAGCAGGGCCAGGGCTGCCTTCTCGATCTTGCTTCGGGCGTGGTCGGCGGTGAGGGCCTCGCCCATCATGTCCAGGAGAGTGCGCATCTCCCGGTCCACGACCACGGCGTAGATGCCTTCCTTCCCGCCGAAGTGTTCGTAGACCACGGGCTTGGACACCCCGGCCCGTGCGGCGATCTCCTCAACGGAGGTCGCGTCGAACCCTCGTTCGGCGAACAGCTCCCGGCCGATTCCCAGGAGTTGTTGCCGACGCTCCTTGCCCGTCATGCGCTTGCGGCGCACGCGGGTCCTCTGCTCGCTGTCGGCTGCTCCCATATGGATTCTGATCCTAGACCTTGACTCGCTTGGCGGCGAGTCGTTCGTTGTTGGGCCAGCGGACCTTGGTGGCCCAGCCGAACTTCTCGAAGATCCAGATGAGTCGGGCGGAGATGTCGATCTGCCCCTTGAGCACACCGTGGCGGGCGCAGGTCGGGTCGGCGTGGTGCAGGTTGTGCCAGGACTCACCGAAGGACGGGATGGCCAGCCACCACACGTTGCGGGAGCGGTCGCGCACCTCGAAGTTCTCCTCGCCGATGGTGTGGCAGATGGAGTTGATCGACCAGGTGACGTGGTGCAGCAGCGCCACGCGGACCAGGCTCGCCCAGAAGAACGCGGTGACCGCGCCCCACCAGGACATGGTGATCAGACCGCCGATGGCGGCGGGGGCGAACAGCGAGAACATCACGATCGGCAGGAACAGCCTGTCGACGAGGACGACGTCCTTGTCCTTGAGCAGGTCCGGGGTGAAGCGGCGCGGCGAGGTCTTCTTGTCGTCCAGGTACATCCACGCCATGTGCGCGTAGTACATGCCCTTGGCCACGGACTTCCAGTCGTCGCCGAAGCGCCACGGCGAGTGCGGGTCGCCCTCGGCGTCCGCGTACTTGTGGTGGCGGCGGTGGTCGGCCACCCACTTGATGACGCTGCCCTCGATGGCCATGGAACCGGCGATCGCCAGCGCGATCCGCAGCGGGCGCTTGGCCTTGAAGGAGCCGTGGGTGAAGTGGCGGTGGAAGCCGACGGTGATGCCCAGGCCGCTGATCACGTAGAAGACCGTCGCGATGGCGATGTCGACCAGCGACAGGCCCCAGCCCCAGAAGAAGGGCACCGCGGCGAGCAGCGCGATCAGCGGGATGAACACGAACGCGAAGACGGTGTAGCGCTCGGCCTTGCCTCTCAGCTCGGGCTCGTACTCGGGGATCACCTCGCGCTTGGGCGCGGCGGTGGTCTCTGCGGCTTTGACGATGCCTTCGGTCGGCACCTCAGGGGCAGCTGTCATGGGTCTTGCACACCTCGTCACGGAGAACGTCGTCACCGGTCAGGACGGCGTCACCGGTGCCAGGGCACCCGTCGAGACGGCCCAACCTATTCCTACGTAACCGTAACCTACGACCCCGTAGGTTTGGCAAGCCCCCGGGTGAAGGCGCTATGTTGGTGTCGATCGTTCGGGCTGGCCCGCCCGAATCGTTCCCGGATGATGTAATCGGCAGCATGTGGGGTTTTGGTCCCCATCGTCCAGGTTCGAGCCCTGGTCCGGGAGCAACCCACTTCCGCCGCCCGCCCTTGCACAGGGCCCCGGGCGCGCTCGCGTAACGCAGGTCACGTGACTGATGGTTGCCTGTGACGCGCATGTATCCTTCCCATGTCGGCCGCTGGTCATCCGACGGCCGCCCGCGCGGCATGCGGGTCGCGCCGCCGCAGGGTGAGCCGACGTTCATATGCCAGCTATCTCGAGGGGTCTCCTCCAGTGAGCGTGAACCGTCCGGCTGCCGCGATCATCCTCGCGGCGGGTGAAGGCACCCGCATGAAGTCCAAACTTCCCAAGGTGCTGCACGAACTCAACGGTCGCAGCATGCTCGGCCACGTGCTCTACGCATCCCGAGAACTCGACCCCCAGAACACGGTCGTGGTCGTCGGCCACGCCCGTGACCAGGTGCGATCCCACCTGGAAGACGTCGCCCCCGAGGCGGTCACCGCGGTGCAGGAAGAACAGAACGGCACCGGCCACGCCGTGCGCATGGCGGTCGAGGACCTCGCCGCCAAGGGCATCGAGTTGTCCGGCACCGTCGTCCTCACCTGTGGCGACACCCCCCTCCTGCGCGGCACAACCCTCGCCGCGCTGGTCGCGGCGCACGAGAAGGAGGGCAACGCGGTCACCGTGCTGTCCGCCCGCGTGCCCGACCCCCACGGCTACGGGCGCATCGTCCGCGACGCCCACGGCAGCTTCACCGAGATCGTCGAACACGCCGACGCCACGCCCGAGCAGCACCGCGTCGACGAGATCAACTCCGGCATGTACGCCTTCGACGGCGCCCTCCTGAGCCAGGTCGTCCAGCGACTGTCCACGGACAACGCCAAGGGTGAGGAGTACATCACCGACGCCGTCGCGCTGCTGCGCGGCGACGGGCACCGGGTGGACGCCTGGAGCGCCGAGGACTGGAACGAGGTCCAGGGCGTCAACAACCGCGTCCAGCTCTCCGAAGCCCGGCGGATCCTCAACGACCGCCTGCTCACCGAGCACATGCTCTCCGGTGTCACCATCGTCGACCCCGCGACGACCTGGGTGGACGCCCAGGTCAGCATCGGCGCCGACACCGTGCTCCACCCCAACAGCCGCCTCCACGGCACCACCGAGATCGGCGAGGACGCGGAGGTCGGCCCCGGCGCTGACCTGCGCGACACCCTTGTCGGTGACGGCGCGAAGGTCCGCGAGACCACCGCGGACGGGGCCGAGATCGGTCCTGGGGCCACCGTCGGCCCCTACACCTACCTGCGGCCGGGCACCCGCCTGGCCGAGCGGACCAAGGCCGGAGCCTTCGTCGAGGTCAAGAACTCGAATGTCGGCACCGGCTCCAAGATCCCGCACCTGACCTACGTCGGGGACGCGGACATCGGTGTGGGCAGCAACATCGGCTGCTCCTCGGTGTTCGTCAACTACGACGGGGTCAACAAGTCCCGGAGCACCATCGGCGACCACGTCCGCATCGGCAGCGACAACACCATCGTCGCTCCCGTACGGGTCGGTGACGGCGCCTACTCCGGGGCCGGGACCGTGGTCCGTGACGACGTCCCGCCGGGGGCCCTCGCCGTGTCCGAGGGAAACCGGCAGCGTAACGTCGAGGGCTGGACGCAGCGCAAGCGTCCGGGAACTCCGTCCGCGGAAGCGGCGGAGCAGGCGGAGCGGCACAGAGCCGACGACGCGAAAAAGCAGTGACTGTGGGGGAGAAACACGTGACCGGCATGAAGGCCACCGGCCAGAAACAACTGATGCTGTTCTCGGGGCGTACGCACCCGGCACTGGCCGAGGAGGTCGCGAAGGAGCTGGGGATCGAGGTGTGCCCCACTCGGTTCGACACCTTCGCCAACGGCGAGATCTTCATGCGGTACCTGGAGTCGGTGCGCGGCAGTGACGCGTTCGTCATCCAGAGCCACGCCGACCCGGTCAACGAGTCGATCATGGAGCAGCTGATCATGGTGGACGCGCTCAAGCGCGCCTCCGCCAAGCGGATCACCGTGGTCACGCCGATCCTGGGCTACGCCCGCCAGGACAAGAAGCACCGCGGCCGCGAGCCCATCTCCTCGCGTCTGGTGACCGACCTGTTCCGGACCGCGGGCGCGGACCGGATGATGGCGGTGGACCTGCACACCGACCAGATCCAGGGCTTCTTCGACGGCCCGGTGGACCACCTCTTCGCGCTGCCGATCCTGGCCGACCACGTCGCCAGCCAGGTCGACCACGCCGAGATCACCGTGGTCTCCCCGGACGCCGGCCGCGTGCGTACCGCCGACCGCTGGGCCGACCGCCTGGGCGCGCCCCTGGCGATCATCCACAAGCGCCGTGACCCGGACGTCGCCAACCAGGTGAAGGTCCACGAGGTCGTCGGTCAGGTCGAGGACCGCGTGTGCGTCCTGGTCGACGACATGATCGACACCGGCGGCACCATCGTGAAGGCCTCCGAGGCCCTCTTCGAGCAGGGCGCCAAGAAGGTCATCGTCGCCGCCACGCACGGTGTGCTGTCCGGTCCCGCCGCCGAGCGCCTGCAGAACTCGCGGATCTCCGAGGTGGTCATCACCAACACGCTGCCGGTGCCGGAGGAGCGCTCCTTCGAGAAGCTCACGCAGCTCTCGATCGCTCCGCTGGTCGCCCGTGCGATCAACGAGGTCTTCACCGACGGCTCGGTCACGAGCCTGTTCGACTAGCTTCACCGGTTTCACCAGCTTGACCAGCCGTATCAGCAGTGCCTCCGGCCCGGCCGGAGCCCGCTGAGGTCCCCCTCAGCAGCCCCCCAGGCGCCGTGTGTGTCCACCGGCGGGACCGCAGGAGGTCCCGCCGGTGGGGCATGTACGGAGTCGTCACCAGAGCCAGTAGACTTGACCGAGTGTCCCCGTGCCTGGGTGGATTCCTGCTGTGTATCCGCCTGGAAACAACACGGGCAGGGGTGCGCGACGAGCGTTCCCGGGCCGAACCGGTCCGGTGACGGCTCGCCGGGCACGCCTGGAACCAGGGCGGTCGAGTCCCCGGCAAGCTGGGTGACCCCGCCGTCATTCTCCGCCGAAGGCGAGAATCGTTCGTACTACTGGAGTCGTGTTCCCCGTGCTGCGGGGTTGAACCCGAGGAGTTTTGTCGTGTCCGAGGTACGTATCGCTGCCGAGCCCCGCACGGAATTCGGCAAGGGCGCCTCCCGTCGCGCCCGCCGCGCGGGTAAGGTGCCGGCCGTCCTCTACGGCCACGGCACCGAGCCCCGCCACCTGAACCTGCCGGGCCACGATCTCATGCTCGCCCTGAAGACCCCGAACGTCCTGATTCGCCTCGAAGGCCTGGACAAGGACAACCTTGCCCTGCCCAAGAGCGTGCAGCGCGACGCCATCAAGGGCTTCCTGGAGCACATCGACCTGCTGGTCGTCTCCAAGGGTGAGAAGGTCGAGGTCGAGATCAACGTCTCCCTCACCGGTGAGGTCAAGGCTCCCGGCGTGCTCAACCAGGAGCTCGTCACCGTGACCGTCGAGGCTGAGGCCACCCACATTCCGAACGGTGTCGAGTTCGACATCAACGGTCTGGAGATCGGCGCCAACCCGACCGCCGCCGACCTGAAGCTGCCCGAGGGCGTCACCCTGGTGACCGACCCCGAGTCGCTCCTGCTCACCGTCTCCGCGCCGCGCGTGGAGGAGGAGCCGGAGACCAGCGGCGAGGCTTCCGAGGGCGCTGAGGCTGCCGCCGCCGAGTAGGGCGCGGTGCCACAACACACATCACCGAGCGCGCGGTTCCCGTTTCCAGGGGCCGCGCGCTCGGCGTATGCGGGGTCGCCGGGTCGATAGTGTCGGTCGGCATGTGGAGTTTTCTGAGCAGGTTGGGATTCCGGAAGAGCCCGGGTTCCGGTGAGAGCCCGGGTTTCAGGGAGAGCAGGGACGAGGACATGGCTGAGGCCGAGCGCTGGCTGGTCGTGGGGCTGGGCAACCCCGGCCCCAAGTACGCGGGCAACCGGCACAACGCCGGGTTCATGGTGGTGGACGCCATGGCCGCGGACAGGGGCGAGCGCTGGAAGGCGCACAAGGCGCACGCCGAGGTCGCCGAGACCCGGATCGACGGCGTCTCGGTGGTCCTGGCCAAGCCGCGCACCTTCATGAACCTGTCCGGCGGGCCGATCGCCGGGCTGGCCCGGTTCTACAAGGTGCCCATGGAGCGGATCATCGTCGTGCACGACGAGATGGACGTCGACTTCGGCGCCCTCAAGCTCAAGAAGGGCGGCGGCTCCGGCGGCCACAACGGGCTGAAGTCGACCACCGCCTCCCTGGCCGGGCCCGACTACCTGCGGGTCCGCTTCGGTGTGGGCCGTCCCCCCGGCCGGATGGACCCGGCCGCCTACGTGCTGCGCGACTTCTCCTCGGCCGAGAGCCCCGAGTTGGACCTGAACGTGGGGCGCGCCGCCGACGCGGTCCGCACCATCCTCACCGACGGCCTGGGCAAGGCGCAGAACATCTTCCACACCGCGGCCTGACCCGCCCCGGGCCCGGACGTGGGCATCCGGGCCCAGGACGGATCCGTCAGCAGGGGTCAGGACGCCGCCAGGAGGGTCTCCCGAAGTGCGTCGTAGGCGGGCTTGGACGTGTAGTCGTCCCAGTAGATGGTCGCGCCGCCCTCACCCGGGAAGGTGTTGGGCACCCAGGAGTAGCGGTCGGGGAAGCCCCAGACGGTGAACGATTCGCAGCCGCTGACGTTCAGGCAGGCCTCCAGGGCGCGCGCGTAGTAGTCGGCCTGCTCCTCCAACTGCTGCTCGGTGGGCTCACCGCCGTCGGGCAGCTGCATGCGTACGTCCACCTCGGTCAGCGCCGTGGCCAGGCCGAGGGCCTCGAAGCGCTCCAGGTTCCGCTGGAGACTGGACGGGAATCCGTACTGGAGCGCGAGGTGGGTCTGCGCGGAGAAGCCGTGCACCGGCACGCCCTCCGCCAGCAGTTCCCGGGTCAGCTCGTAGTAGGCGTCGCTCTTGGCGTTGACGTCCTCGACGTTGTAGTCGTTGAAGTAGAGCTCCGCCGAGGGATCGGCCGCGTGCGCCCAGCGGAACGCGTCGCCGACGATCTCCACCCCCAGCTCGCGGATCCAGATGTTGTCCCCGGTGCGCAGGTTGCCGCCGTCGTCGAAGATCTCGTTGGCCACGTCCCACTGCTGGATCTGTCCCGCGTAGCGGCCGACCACGGTCTCGACGTGGTCCTGGAGGATCGCGCGCAGCTCCTCGGGGGAGTAGTTCCCGTTCTCCAGCCAGTCGGGGTTCTGGCTGTGCCACAGGAGGGTGTGCCCGCGTACGTCCTGCCCGTTGGCCTGCGCGAACTCGACGATGGCGTCGGCGTCCTCGAAGGCGTACTCGTCCGGGCTCGGGCGCAGGTGGTCCCATTTCATCTGGTTCTCCGCGGACAGCGAGCTGAACTCCTGGGCCAGGAGCTGGCGGTAGGCCTGGTCCCCGGTGAAGGGGTCGGGGTAGTCCTCGTCCTGGTGGTGTCCGCCGCCCGCGACGGCGCTGCCGATCACGAAGCCGCTGGGGGCCGCGTCGCGGAGGGTGGTGTCCTGCCGGTGGGCGGTTTCCGGCCGGATGTCGGCCGACGCGACGCCGGTCGCGGGGAGGGTCAGAGCCAATGCGGTGAGCACGGCTGCGGAGAGTCGAATCTGTCTCATAGCGGGGACTCCAGACTCAGTTTTCCGATTAAGTTCCGGAAACTTCCGAAACTTGTTGGAAATGGACAGTAAATTCTGTCGGCGGGAGCGTCAAGACCCCTTGTCGCGAAGATCTCGTAGTCTGGTGCGGGACCAAGGAGGTTCAGTGGGCGCTACCCCCTCACGAGAGGTCACCATCTCCGTCATCGCGGCGGAGGCGGGCGTCTCCGCGCCGACGGTCTCGCGCGTTCTCAACGGCCGCGGCGACGTCGCACCGGCCACCCGGGAGCGGATCGAGACCCTGCTGCGCACGCACGGCTACCGCCGTCGCGGTTCCCGTCCCAAGGAACGGGTCGGCCTGCTCGACCTGGTCTTCAACGATCTCGACAGTCCGTGGGCGGTCGAGATCATCCGGGGCGTGGAGGACGCCGCCCACCAGTCGGGTACCGGGGTGGTGGTCTCGGCCATACACAACCGGCCCAAGGCGGCCCGCCAGTGGCTGGACAACGTCCGCGCACGGGTCAGCGACGGCGCGATCCTGGTCACCACCGACCTGGACCCCGAACTCAACGGCCAGCTGCGCGACCTGGACGTGCCCGCGGTGGTGATCGACGCGGTGGGCGTCCCCGAACTGGTCACGCCGACGGTCGGCGCCACCAACTGGGCCGGTGGCCTCAGCGCCACCGAGTACCTGATCCAGCTCGGCCACCGGCGCATCGGTTTCGTGGAGGGACGGCCCGAGCTCTGGTGCAGCCGGGCCAGACTCGACGGCTACCGCGCGGGCCTGGAGACGGCGGGTCTGAGCGTGGACCCGGCTCTGGTCGCCCCGGCCGAGTTCACCTACGAGTCCGGCTTCCGGGCCGGTCAGCGCCTCTTCGCGGGGGAGGACCGCCCCACCGCGGTGTTCGTCTCCAGCGACCAGATGGCTCTGGGCGTCTACGAGGCGTTGCGTCAGCGGGGCCTGCGCGTGCCCGACGACGTCAGCGTGGTCGGTTTCGACGACCTTCCGGAAGCCCGCTGGTCCTCACCGCCGCTGACTACGGTGCGCCAGCCGCTGGCCGACATGGGCCGTCTCGCGGTGCGCACGGTGCACAGGCTCGTCCAGAACGAGACCATCGAGAGCTCCCGGGTGGAACTGGCCACCGAACTCATCGTCCGGCACAGCACCGCTCCGCCGCTCTAGGGCACGGGAACCAGCAGGCGCCAGGCGGCGTGGGCGTGGTCCGCGGGGGCCCTGTCCTCGACGCAGGCGACGGCGATCACCCCGACCAGGGCGCCCGCGAGATAGGCGGCGTGCGTGGTGACCGGGACGTCGTCGAAGCCGGGTGGCCGGGCGCCCGTGCTGAAGCGGTCGGCGAGGGCCTCGGTGAGCCGTTGGCGCAGCAGGTTCGAGAAGCGGGCGCTGCCCTGCGCGGAGAGCATCCGCTGGTAGAGCACGGCGTTGGCCGCCACGTGGGTGAACAGGTCGACCAACGGCTCGGGGGCCCGGTCCCGGGGCTGGTCGAGCGGGTTCCGGGGCCGGTCGAGCGGGCAGAGGGCGGCGCAGCGGGCCACGTGGGTGACGGCGCCGTCCATCGCGTCGGCGACCAGGGCGTCCAGGTCGGCGTAGTGCTGATAGGCGGTGGCCCGGTTGATCCCGGCCTGCCTGGCCACGGCGGCCATGGTCACGGAGCCGAGCTCCTGTTCGGCGGCGAGGAACAGCAGGGCGGCGCGCAGCCGGTCGCGGGTGCGTTGGACTCGGGGGTCATCGGGATTCACGGGACCAGGGTATGACATCTGTCGCTTAAGCAACACGTGTTGATTAAGCGACAGGTGTCGTTTATTCTGCTCGCATGAGGATCGAGATCTGGGCGGACGTGGTCTGCCCCTGGATGTACATCGGTAAGCGACGCTTGGAGCGCGCGCTGGCCGGGCGGTCCGGCGAGCCGGTCGAGGTCGTGTGGCGGCCCTATCGGATCGACCCCACGGCGCCCGCCGTGTCCGAGCCCGTCGAGGAGTTCCTGCGCGACCCCTTCGTCGAGGTCGCGCTGGAGGCCTGCGGTCCCGTCCAGGACGGGGACGGCGAGCTGGTCCAGATGTCGGAGCTGGCCGCCGCCGAAGGGCTCGGCGACCGTTGGGGCGCCGCTTGGCGGGCCGACAGCCACGACGCCCACCGGCTGCTCGCCCTGGCCGAGGCCGAGGGCCCCGCGGTCCAGGACGCCGTGGCCGAAGGCGTACTGCGCGCCCACTTCGTGGAAGGCCGTGACATCGCCGACCCCGAGGTGCTGGCGGGCATCGCCACCGAGGCCGGGTTCACCCGGGGCGGGGAGCTGCTGGCCGGGGGCGGCGGTGCGGAGCGGGTCCGTGAACTCCTGCTGTGGGGGCAGGCCGAGGGCGTACGTACCTCGCCGACCTTCGTGGCCAACGGCATGGCGCTCACCGGGGCCCAGCCGTCCGAGCTGGTCGCCGAGTTCCTGGCCGAGGCGGCCGGGCGGGAGCCGAGGCGGCTCCCGGAGGAGGTGGAGCGGCTGCGGCGGGCCGAGGCGCTGCTCGAGCTCGCCAACCCGCTGGGCGCGCTCGAACTGCTCAGGCCGCTGACCGAGGCCCACGCCGACGACCGCAACGTGCGCTTCCTGGCCGCCCGTGCCTACTACCGCTCCGCTCAGCTGAACCGGGCGCGGAGCACTCTGGAGGCGCTGCTCGAGGAGAGCGCGGACGACGCCTACACCCATCTGCTGCTGGGGCGCACGCTCCAGCGCCAGGGGGAGCGGGAGCTGGCCGAGCCGCACCTGCGGCTCGCGGCGGTCATGGACCCCGCACTGGCCTGAGTCACGTCACGTTCCGCGCAGGGTTTCGGTCTTAGTGTTATCTGGTCGTGGCCTGTCCCTAAGGGGCAGGCCACAACCGGTCTCAGGAAAGACACGTTCTCGGCTGGATCGGGACTTCTTCCCCAACAGGCCGCAACTCATGGCGACTTTTCCACTACTTTTGGTTACTGTTCGGGTTGGCGGTACGAGTTCCGCACCCGAAGCGCGCCCCGCTCGCACCCTCCGCGTGAGTCCCATGACACCAGGGGCGATTACTCATAGTGAGCACATGAATCCGTACGTGGTCTTGGGGGATACGTGGTGACAACCAGCGGGACCGTCCAGGGGAAACCCGCCGCGCATCGGCAGGAGCGTCCGAAAAGGTCGGAAGGAGCACCCGCCCACCCGCCCCGGCGGGTCCTGGTGAACACCGGCCCTCGAGCCGACGCCTGGTTGCGCCCCTACGTCCTCGGACTGGTCGGGCTGGACCTGGCCGGTGCCCTCACCGCGACTCTGGCCGGGACCGCGGTCCGCTTCCACGGCTCCCTGGCCGCGGCCACAACCGCCCCCTACCTGGTCATCTCCCTGATCCTGCCACTGGTCTGGGTCGTCTTCGTCTGCCTCGGCGGCGGCTACGAACGCCGCTTCCTCGGGGTGGGCACCGAGGAGTACCGCCGGGTCGCGGTCGCCGGAGCGGTCCTGGCCGCCACCGTCGCGGTCGGCGCCTACGCCGTCAAGTTCGACCTCGCCCGCGGCTACGTGCTGGTCGCACTGCCCCTGATCGTCCTGCTCAGCCTCGGCCTGCGTTACGCGCGACGCAAGGCGCTGCACCGGCGCCGCCGTTCGGGGGCGTGCATGAGCGGGGTCGTGGTCGTCGGCTACGGCGTGGCCGCGAGTGACCTCATCCGGCGTTTCCGCGACGAGATCTACCACGGCATGCGCGTGGTGGGCGTCTGCCTGCCCGAACACGAGGCCCACACGGCCGAGATCGAGGGCGTTCCGGTCCTGGGCAGCTTCACTGACGCCGCCGACGCCGCCGCCCTGGTCGGTGCGGACACCGTCGCCGTCCTGGCCTGCCCCGAGATGGACGGTGTGGAGCTGCGCCGCCTGGCCTGGCAGCTGGAGAAGACCGGTACCGATCTCACCGTCGCCTCCGCCCTCATGGAGGTCGCCGGTCCGCGCACCACGATCCGCCCGGTGGCGGGCCTGCCCCTGCTGCACGTGGAGCATCCCGAGCTCGTCGGCGCCCGCCGCCTGGTCAAGGGCGCCTTCGACCGCTGCGCCGCCGCGCTCGCCCTGGTCCTGCTCTCGCCCCTCTTCCTGGTCCTGTGCCTGCTCATCCGATCGGAGGGCGGCGGACCCGCTTTTTTCCGGCAAACGCGCGTTGGCCGGGGTGGGGCCGAGTTCACGGTTTACAAGTTTCGTACGATGGTGGTCGGGGCGGAGACACTGAAGAGTCTCCTCCAGCCCCGCAACGAGCACGACGGTGTGCTCTTCAAGATGCGTCGGGATCCCAGGGTCACGCCCGTGGGGGCGTGGCTGCGCCGCTACTCGCTTGACGAGCTTCCCCAGCTCATCAACGTGGTGCGCGGAGAGATGTCGCTCGTCGGCCCCAGGCCGCCGCTGCCGGAGGAGGTCGCCCAGTACGGGCACGACGTCCGCCGCAGGCTGGTGGTCAAACCGGGGATGACGGGTCTGTGGCAGGTCAGCGGCCGATCCGACCTCTCTTGGGAGGAATCGGTCCGTCTGGATCTGCGGTACGTGGAAAACTGGTCGCTGACGCTGGACATCCAGATTCTGTGGAAGACGTGGTCAGCGGTGATCCGTGGGGCGGGAGCATACTAGCCGGTGAAGAGCATCCGAAACGATCATGAGGTGGCCCGGGACCTGGCGAGCGAGGCCGGGCAGCTGCTGCTGCGCCTGCGCGCCCGCCACGGCTTCGACGAGCCCGAGGTCCTGCGCACCCTGGGGGACCGCACCTCGCACGAGTTCCTCTTCTCCGCGCTCGGGCGGCTGCGGCCCAGCGACGCGGTGCTGTCCGAGGAGGGCGCGGACGACCCGGCGCGGCTGAAGGCCCGGCGGGTGTGGATCATCGACCCGCTGGACGGGACCCGGGAGTTCTCCGAGCCAGGCCGCACCGACTGGGCCGTGCACGTGGCGCTCTGGGAGAACGGCGACCTGGTCGCCGGTGCGGTGGCTCTGCCCGCCCAGGGCAGCTGCCTGTCCACGGTCGACCCGCCGTGGCTACCGGAGGAGCGCCCCGAGGGTCAGCGGCTGCGCATCACCGCGAGCCGCACCCGGCCGCCCGCGTTCGTGCAGCGCATGGCGACCCAGCTCGGTGCCGAGGTGGTCCCGATGGGGTCGGCCGGCGCGAAGATCTGCGCCGTGCTGCTCGGCATCGCCGACATCTACGTGCACGCGGGCGGGCAGTACGAGTGGGACAGCGCCGCCCCGGTGGCGGTCGCGCGCGCCTCTGGCCTGCACACCTCCCGGATCGACGGTTCGGAGCTGCGATACAACGTAGCCGACCCGCTACTCCCCGATGTCCTTGTATGCCGATCGGAATTGTCGGGTATGTTGTTGGCAAGCATCCGCGACGGCGCGGACCTTGACAGCGCCGGTCCGCACGCGGGGGCCTGAACCGAAGGACCCCTCCGCGGTGGAACCGGTCGTGTGTGTCGGTATTTCTAAGGCGGATTCCATGGGTCAGGCGAGTCAGCAGGCGCTCGGGCGTTACCAGCTCTCCCAGCTGGACGTCCTCGAGGCCGAGGCGATCTTCATCATGCGCGAGGTGGCGGCGGAGTTCGAGCGCCCCGTGCTCCTCTTCTCCGGCGGCAAGGACTCCATCGTCATGCTGCGCCTGGCGGAGAAGGCCTTCTGGCCCGGCCCGATCCCGTTCCCCGTCATGCACGTGGACACCGGACACAACTTCGACGAGGTCATCGAGTTCCGGGACCGCCGGGTGGCCCAGGCCGGGGTGCGACTGGTCGTCGCCTCGGTCCAGGAGCAGATCGACGCGGGCAAGGTCACCGAGCCCACCGGCCGCTGGGCCAGCCGCAACCGGCTGCAGACCTCGGCGCTGCTGGAGGCCATCGAGGACAACGGCTTCGACGCCGCGTTCGGCGGCGCCCGCCGCGACGAGGAGAAGGCCCGCGCCAAGGAGCGGGTCTTCTCCTTCCGCGACGAGTTCGGCCAGTGGGACCCCAAGAACCAGCGCCCCGAGCTCTGGAACGTGTTCAACACCCGGATCAACCGGGACGAGCACATCCGGGTCTTCCCGATCTCCAACTGGACCGAGCTCGACGTGTGGGGCTACATCCAGCGGGAGGAGCTGGAGCTGCCCTCGATCTACTTCGCCCACGAGCGGAGCGTGTTCGAGCGTGACGGCATCCTGCTCGCCGACTCCCCGCTGATTCAGCGCGACGAGACCGAGGTGCCCTTCACCGAGACCGTGCGCTATCGCACCGTCGGTGACCTGACCTGCACCGGTGCGGTCAAGTCCACGGCCGTGGAGCTGGACGACATCATCGCCGAGATCGCCGCGACCCGGATCACCGAGCGCGGTCAGACCCGCGCCGACGACCGGGCCAGCGAGGCCGCGATGGAGGACCGCAAGCGCGAGGGCTACTTCTAGGGGCCCGTCGTTTCCCTCTCCGGTTGTTGAACCGCCCCACACTTCGCACATTGGACCAGGCATCATGAGCAACGACATCCTGCGGTTCGCCACGGCGGGCTCCGTCGACGACGGCAAGAGCACCCTGATCGGCCGCCTGCTGTACGACTCCAAGTCCATCTTCGAGGACCAGCTCGACGCGGTGGAGCGCACCAGCGTCGCTCGCGGCGAGGAGCAGACCAACCTCGCGCTGCTCACCGACGGCCTGCGCGCCGAGCGTGAGCAGGGCATCACCATCGACGTGGCGTACCGCTACTTCGCCACCCCCAAGCGCACCTTCATCATCGCGGACACCCCCGGGCACATCCAGTACACCCGGAACATGGTCACCGGCGCCTCCACCGCCGATCTGGCGATCATCCTGGTGGACGCCCGCAAGGGCCTGCAGGAGCAGAGCCGCCGCCACGCCTTCCTCACCACCCTGCTCCAGGTGCCGCACCTGGTGCTCGCGGTGAACAAGATGGACCTGGTCGACTACTCCCAGGACCGGTTCGAGGAGATCAAGGCCGAGTTTGCCGAGTTCGCCGCCAAGCTGGACGCGCGCGACCTCACGTTCGTGCCGATCTCCGCCCTGCACGGCGACAACGTGGTGAGCCAGTCCGAGAACATGCCCTGGTACACGGGCGGTTCCCTGCTGCACCACCTGGAGAACGTGCACATCGCCTCGGACCGCAACCTGATCGACGCGCGCTTCCCGGTGCAGTACGTGATCCGGCCGCACAAGTCCGACGACCCGGAGCTGCACGACTACCGGGGCTACGCGGGCCAGCTCGCGGGCGGGGTCCTCAAGCCCGGCGACGAGGTCACGCACCTGCCCTCGGGGCTGTCCACGCGCATCGCCAAGATCCTCACCGCGGACGGGGAGGTGGCGGAGGCGTTCTCGCCGATGTCGGTCACCCTGCTGCTGGAGGACGAGATCGACATCTCCCGGGGCGACATGATCTGCCGCCCCAACAACACCCCGGCGGTGTCCCAGGACATCGAGGCGATGGTGTGCTGGATGACGGACGCCCGCAAGCTCACGCCGCGCTCCAAGCTCCTGGTCAAGCACACGACCCGCACCGCGAAGGTCATGGTCAAGGACCTGCGCTACCGGCTGGACGTGAACTCGCTGCACCGCGACGAGAGCGCTGACCACCTGGCGCTCAACGAGATCGGCCGGGTCCGGCTGCGCTCCACCCAGCCGCTCTTCGTGGACGAGTACACGAAGAACCGGCAGACGGGCGGGTTCATCCTCATCGACGAGGCCACCAACACCACGGTGGGCGCGGGAATGGTCGTCAAAGCCGACTAGTGGTACCCGGTAAAAGCCCAAACATTCCGAGCGGGGCCGCTTTTGGCGGCCCCGTTTCGTGTGTTCTCGACTGGGGTGCCCGGCTGGGCCGGGCCAGACCGGTCCAGGCCTGTTTCTTACGCTGATATTTCCTGAAGTAAAGGCTTGATCAGCTTTTTTCTGGGCCTCGGTGCCAATGGGGATCGGGTGGAGGGCGGTTCTCGGGGGCTTGGAAGTTACCCGGCGTTAGGGGCGTATACAGGCGTTCGGAACAACCAGAGTGTCACCCCGAAGCAAGGGAACCTGGCGCATTGGCTAGTGATGCGAAGGGTGATCGTTCAGAAAAAGTCGCTCATCCTCTGGCATTCGCGGGTCAAATCTGTCTAAAGTGTGCGAATCGCGTACGGGTTCGCAATCGCGCCAATACGCACGGTTATGTCCTGTCGCGTACTCCCACTATGAATACCCCCACAAGGAGGAACCGCGTGAAGAAGCACCCCACTCGCAGGGTCGCGTTCAGCGCTGTCGCGGTCAGCGCACTCACCATTCCCCTGGCGCTCTCCGGCGCCACCACCGCCGGCGCCCAGGAACTCGCGCCGGTGTACACGACCTCTTCCGCCGCGGTCGGTGACTGGTTCGTCGTCCTCGAGGACACCATCACCACCCAGTCCGTCTCCTCGTCGGCTTTCGGCATCTCCGCCGACCAGGTCAACCACGTCTACGAGGAGACCATCAACGGCTACTCGGCCACGCTGAGCGCGACCGAGGTCGAGGAGCTGCGCGCCCAGGACGGCGTCGCCTACATCGAGCAGGTCGGCGAGGCCCGCGCCCTGGTCCCGTGGGGCCTGGACCGGATCGACCAGGAGGACCTGCCCCTGGACGGGTCCTACACGACCGAGTCCGACGGCAGCGGCACCTCCGTCTACGTCATCGACACCGGGATCGACGACTCCCACCCCGAGTTCGGTGACCGCGCCTCGGTCGGCTTCGACGCCACCGGCGGTGACGGCGGCGACCGTCAGGGCCACGGCACGCACGTGGCGGGCACCGTGGGCGCCGACACCTACGGTGTGGCTCCGGGTGCCGACCTGATCGGCGTCAAGGTACTCGGCGACGACGGCTCGGGCTCCTACGACGACGTCATCGCGGGCATCGAGTGGGTGGCCGAGAACTCCGCGGACAACGCGGTCGCCAACCTGTCCCTGGGCGGCCCGGCCTCGCAGGCCGTGGACGACGCGGTCAACGCCCTGGCCGACTCCGGTGTGTTCGTGGCCGTCGCCGCGGGCAACGAGGGCCAGGACACGGGCAACGTCTCCCCGGGCGGCGCCGAGGGTGTGGTCGCGGTCGGTGCCTCCGACCGGAACGACGCCACCGCCTCCTTCTCCAACCACGGTCCGGCCGTCGACATCTACGCTCCCGGCGTGGCCGTCGAGTCCACCATCCCCGGTGGCGGCACGGACAGCTTCAGCGGTACCTCGATGGCCAGCCCGCACGTGGCCGGCGCCGCTGCTCTGTACAAGAGCGTCTTCGGCGACGACGAGCAGGGCGTCATCCTCGACTGGCTGATCGCGAACGGCGGCGAGGACAAGCTCAGCGGCGTGCCCGGCAACACGGTCAACCTGCTGCTGAACGTCGAGGGCCTGTAGGACCGTCCGGGCTGTGGAGACCCCGCGCGTCCACACCCTGACGGACTGACCGCCGACGAGCAGTGAAACGGCCCCGGGCCGGGAGCGAGGGCTCCCGCCCGGGGCCGTCCCTGTCCCAGGGGCGTCCGCACAGGGCAATGTCACGTTCCGCTAATGCTCAATGACTTCAGGTAATAAACTGGGTCGGTGGATGGATATCGTCTGGTGTTCGTCGGCGGGATGGGCCGTTCCGGGTCCACCCTGATCGAGCGCCTTCTTGGTGAGCTGCCCGGGTTCTGCTCCGTCGGTGAGATCGTGCACCTGTGGCGGCGGGGTCTGCTGGAGAACGAGCGCTGCGGCTGCGGGCTGGCCTTCGCCGACTGCGGATTCTGGGCGGAGGTGGGCAAGCGGGCGTTCGGCGGCTGGGAAAGCCTGGACGTCCAGCGGGTGCTGCGGCTCAAGGACGGCGTCGACCGGACCCGCTACCTGCCGGGGCTGCTCAACGGGTCGGCGGGGGAGGGCGCCCTCGCGGCCCGTACCGCGCGCTACACGGACCTCTATCACCGGCTCTACTCGGCGGTCGCGCAGGTCAGCGGTGCCCGGGTCATCGTCGACGCCAGTAAGCACGCCTCCCTGGCGGCCTGCCTGCGCTGGCGGTACGGGGCCCGGATGCGTCTGCTGCACGTGGTGCGCGACCCCCGGGCGGTGGCGCACTCCTGGGGCAAGCGGGTGGCACGCCCGGACGCGTCGCCGGGAAGTTCCGAGCCGGAGATGGCGCGCTACTCGGCGGGCCGTTCGGCGGTGCAGTGGATGACCCAGAACTCCACGCTGGACGCGCTGGCCCGGCAGGGGGTGCCGACCCTGCGGGTGCGCTACGAGGACTTCGTGGCCGACCCGGAGGCCGAGTTCGGTCGGGTGGCCGTCTTCGCCGGACACGCCGGAACGCCGCTCACCCTGGGTGAGGGCGGGGTGGAGCTGTCCGAGGGGCACGCGGTCTCCGGCAACCCGATGCGCTTCAAGACCGGCCCGGTGGGCGTCCGGGCCGATCACGCCTGGCGGGAGGGGATGGCTCCGTGGCGCCGGGGCCTGGTCGCCGCGATCACCTCCCCCACGCGCCGACGCTACGGGTACTGAGGGCACGGGTCTGCTGAGAGCTGTGCGTACTCATGTCCGCTCAGTGAACGACAGGGTGTCGCGTGGGCAAAATATAACGTATGGTCATCACGTGAGCACTCTGTGTCGTATTCGGGTGAGCTAGGGGGCGGTTGGCCGTGGACAGCGGACCGGTACGGGGGATGGCGGCGGCGGGGGCTCTGCTTCTCGCCCTGGGGCTCGCGGGGGTGGGCGACACGCCCTCCGACGCCGCGACACCGGCGGAGGGCCAGCAGCCCGAGAGCCAGCCGACCCACCGGTCGGCACCGCTTCTCGGGATGCCCTCGTCCCGGGAGATCCACTGCACCGTCTCCGACATCCTCGAACCCTCCTGCGGGGTCTGGTGGGGGGCCAGCCCCTACGGCGACGACGTGCGCGCGCTGGAGTCCGCGGTGGGCCGGGACATGGACATCGTCTACACCTGGCGCGGCATCGACCAGCCGAACGTCCCGGGCGAGCGCGAACTGCGGATGATCGCCGAGGGCCGCTTCGTGCACACCAACATCGAGGCCCGCCGCTTCACCCGGCCCGGGCACCCGGACATCTCCTACCGCAGCATCATCAACGGCGAGTTCGACTCCTCGCTGCGCTCCCAGGCGCGAGCCATCGCGGAGCTGGATGTGCCCTACTTCGTCACCTTCGACCACGAGGCCGACGGCAAGAACCGCTACAACAAGCGCGGCACCCCCGCCCAGTTCGTGCGCTCCTGGCAGCACATCGTCGACCTGTACCGCTCCGAGGGCGCGGACAACGTCATCTGGGTGTGGAACGTGACCGGCTGGCCCGGCAACATGAACCGCCTCCCCGGCCTGTGGCCCGGCAACGACTACGTCGACTGGATCAGCTGGGAGGCGTACAACATGACCGGCTGCGACAAGATGAACAACTGGACCCACGTCGACTCCTTCGAGGACGCGCTCGCCCCCACCTACGAGTGGATCCAGGAGGAGGGGCCCAAACACGGCATCGACCCGACCAAACCGGTCATGATCGGGGAGATGGGCACCACCGACATCGGCCCCCGGGAGACCCTGAAGTGGTACACGGACGTCCCGGACGTCCTCAAGCGCTATGAGCGCGTGCGCGCGGTGAAGCTGTGGGACAGCAAGGTCGGTGACGGCTGCGACTTCCGGATCCAGGCCAACGAGTACGCCCGGCGCGGCTTCGAACGGGCCGGACAGGACCCCTACGTGAACCTGCCCGACCGGGTCCGCCGCCTGGCCGAGTACGCCGCCACCCGCGACTGAGCGCCTGCGCCAGGGCTGGACTCCTATCCCGGGACGGTTCCGGTCAGCCGCCCGTCGGCCTGTGCATCGACCAGGTGCGCGGACCGCTGTCGGGCAGGTCGTACTCGGCGGTGACCCGGAAACCCAGCGACTCGTACAGCCGGACGTTCCCCGGCGAGGAGGTCTCCAGGAACGCGGACACGCCCGCCGCGTCCGCCTCGCGCAGCCCGGCGCCGACCACGGCGCGGCCCAGCCCCCGGCCCTGGGACTCCGGGCGGACCCCCACGGTGCCCAGGAACCAGGCCGGTTCGGCGGGCCGGTGCCCTTCCATGGCCCCCTCCGCGGAGGCGTAGGCGTCCGCGCGGTCGCCCGCCAGGTTCACCAGCGTGGGCAGCAACTCCGCCATGACCGCCTCGGCCCCGCCGGATTCGGGCGTGGACCAGACGGCGACCGCGTCCAGTCCCTCGCTCACCCACACCCGCCCGTGCGGCAGGCCGATCTCGGCCAGGAAGATCCGCTGGAACTCGCGGAGCCGCGCGAGGTGGTCGTCGGCGGAGATCGTGTGCCGGGTGAAGGGGTAGTCCCGGAAGGCCTCGGTGAGCGTGTCCGCGGCCCCCGCCACGTCCTCGGCGCGGGCTTCCCTGATCACATGCTCCCTGTACAAGCGTCCCCCTGTTCGGTCGTGTGCGGTGTCGAGGTTATCGGCCGCACCCGGCTGGCGCCTCCCCGTTTCCGACCGCCGCCGTTGATCTTCGACCACGCGTTCAGAAGAGGGTGGAACGTCCGTCCGGTCCGGTCCGCCGCGCGGGGGTCGGCGGACCGGACCGGCACCTACACCCCCTTGCCGCGCAGGTGCAGCAGGCGCAGGATCCACCCCGCCGGGACCCCGCACACCACCAGGGCGGACAGGTACGCCCGGCCCTCCAGCGGCCGGTTGCGCAGGGTCCGACCGATCCACCGCAGCGCCTGGCCGCGCCGCTTGGCGGCCGCCTCGGCGAAGGCGATCTGGCCCGCGATCCTCGCGTAGCCGCGCGGTACCAGGGCGAACTCCGGGTAGCGCTCCAGCAGCCAGCGCAGCGCGGTGGAGATGGTGTGCCAGCGCTCCGAGAAGAAGGACTTGCGGTGCCACAGCACCCGCACGCCGGGTTCGGGGACGTTGCGGATCGGGGCGCGCCTGGCCAGGCGCAGCAGCAGCTCGTAGTCCTCGGCGTAGCTGCCGGGGATCTCCTCGCTCACCGTCCCGCAGCCGTCGATCATGGCTGACCGCCGGATCAGGAAGGTGGACGGGTGCAGCTCGGTCAGCCGCGACTTCAGCAGGTCGGCGAAGGTGACACTGGTCCGGTCCAGGATCCGCTCGGACTCGACCCGGTCGTAGACCACCTGGATACCGCAGCACACCATGTCGGTGCCGGGTTCGGCGCGCATGATCTCCACCTGGGCGCGGAGCTTCTCGGGCAGCCAGGTGTCGTCGTCGTCGCAGAAGGCCACGAGCTCGGTGTCGGCGCCCAGCACACCGGTGTTGCGCGCCCCGGCCAGCCCCGGGGTGAGCGTGTTGGTCACTACCCGGACCGGGCGGTCGCCCTCGGTGTGGGCGAGCGAGGGGTCGGGCTGCTCGTTGTCGTAGACCACGATGGTGGTGATCCGCCCGGGGTAGTCCTGCTCGACGATCGCCCGCAGGGTGCGGCGCAGCAGCTCGGGCCGGTCACGGGTGGGCACGACCACCGTCACCGCCGGCCAGGTGTCGTTCGGTGCCCTGGTCGCCGCGGCGGTCTCGGCCCCCGTCGCGGAGCCCTCCCGGGCGCTGTCCACCGTGGCCTCGTCCGTCTCGTGGGTGAGCAGGTCGATCAGCTCACCGGCGCGCAGGGCCGCGCGTTCGGTCCCGTCGTCGGCGCCCGGGTCCACCCGGAAGTCCTCGGGTGAGGCCAGGGCCTTGTCGATGAACGCGTGCAGCTGCTGGGCGGTGGTGCAGGCGCGCACCCGGCCCGCCTCCTCCACCCGCTTGACGAACAGCAGCTGGTGGTTGTCCACGTGCTCGCCCAGCTCGGGGTCCCGGGCGACCACGACCGGCAGGTGCCCGGCGGCCCGCGCCTGCGTGATGGTCCCGGGGCCGCCGTGCGTGACCACGACCGTGGCCGAGCGCATCGCCTCGGAGAGCTCCTCCCCGGGCAGGAACGGGGTGCCCGAGGCCCTGGCGGGGGCCTGGCTGTTCCCGTGCTGGACCAGTACCCGCAGGTCCGGGTGGCGGCGGGCGTAGTCGTCGGTCCAGCGCACCAGACGGTCGAAGGCGTGGTGGTCGGTGCCGAGGCTGACGACCACGTCGGGGTGGTCGCTGCCGTCGGGGCGGCGCGTGGGGCGGGTGGTCTGTTCGGTCACAGGAGCGGTCCTACGGTAATGGCGGTCGGCATGAACGAGCGCTGTTCCTCCCACTGGGCGAGGAACAGGCGGGTGAAGGGCTTGCAGAGCCGGGCGGTGAGGGTGGGGGTGTCGATGCGGTCGTAGACCTCGATGTAGACGGTGGGTATCCGCATCAGCCAGGCCAGGACGAAGAACGGCAGTGCCACCCCGGCACCGGTGCTGACCACGGCGGCGGGGCGCCGTGCGCGCATCACCCGCAGGGCCAGGACCGTGTTGCGCAGCAGGTTGCCGACGTGGCGCGTGGTGGGGTGGTGGGCCCAGCGCACCGACTCGTCGGCCAGCGAGGACTCGGCGTCGGGGGTGCGGAAGGTGACCCACACACGTTCCCTGCCCTGCCACCAGGGGCGCAGGGAGCGGAGCTGGGTGAGGTGGCCCCCGCTGGAGGCCACCAGGAGAACCGGTCGGTCAGACATTCAGTCATCAGTCCATTGCTCTGGGTGTTCAATCGTGAGCGCGGGGAGCCCGGCGGGGAAGGCGACGCGCGGTGACGGCCGGAGTTCGGTCACCTCCGGAGTTGAAGGTGCGCGCGCGTGCGCCAGACCGTGTACAGGTGCCCGCCCGCGCCCGCCAGTACGGTGGCGGCCAGGACCGGGAGCCCGCCGCCGGTCACCGCGTCCAGCAGTAGCGGCAGGGCGCCGAACCACACCAGCGCGCTGCCGGTCGCGATCAGCACGGGACGGCTGAAGGGGTGCAGCAGGACCAGGGAACGCAGCTGCCACAGGGGGAGGAGCTTGCGGACCAGGACGGCGGCCACCAGGGCCACCGCCGCGCCCGCCGCGCCGTGCGAGGGCACCAGCAGTACGCACACCGCCACGTTGGCCAGCAGTGACATCACGTTGTTGAGCAGGTTCAGCCCGGTGCGCCCGGTCATGGTGAGGATGAGGTCGCCCATCCCCAGCACCTGGGCGGCCAGCTGGCCCGTGCACACGATGACCAGCGCCATCACCCCGGTCGAGTACTCGGCCCCGAACAGCTTCATCACCTCGGGCGCGAACACCAGCGCAGACAGGTACAGCGGCCAGGTCAGGCAGACCAGCCAGGACGTCCCCGCCTGGTAGAGCGCGCGCACGGCCGCGTGGTCGCGGGCGGCCAGGAGCTCGGCGAACCGGGGTTGGGCCGCGTACAGCACGGCCTGGGTGCCGAACTGTCCGACGACCATGATCCGGGTGGCCGCGGTGAAGACGGCCGCGCCGGTCAGCCCGTTGAGCAGGGCCACCATCACCACACCGCCGCGCTGCACACCCATCTGGGCGACCCCGCCCAGGGCCCGGGGCAGCGAGAACGACCAGAACCCGGCCGGGGTGACCCGCTCCTCCTCGGCGGGAGTGCCGGCGGTCGCGGGCGCGTCAGCGGGTTCGCGCGGCTCCTCGGGGGCCGTCCGGCGCACGATCCGGCCCAGCCAGAACCAGGCCAGCACCGCGGCGGGCAGGTAGGGCCCGGCCCAGGCCAGGGCGAGCAGCCCGGCCGAACCGCTGAGCGCGATCATCGCCACCAGGCCCAGCTGCGCCAGCGGGCGGCCCACCTTGTCGACCAGGACGGTCACCGACATGTCGTGGTGGGCTCGGGTGGCCGCCAACGCGGAGTCCGTGAGCACCGCGAACGGTAGGAAGAGCGCCAGGATCCGTAGGTAGGTGGTGGCTTCCTCCGGTCCCAGGGCGTCCGCCAGAGGCCGGGCGAAGACCACCAGCAGCACCGAGACCAGGCAGGCCGCCAGCACGGCGGGGCCCAGCGCCAGCCGCAGCAGCGCCGGGACCCCGCCGTGGCGGCCGAAGACCCGCATCCGGGCGATGAAGTACACCAGCCCGTCCGGGGCGCCGAGGTTGGCCACCGCCGCCATGATCAGGAACACCGACGTCGCCGAGAACAGCAGCCCGGCCGTCTCCTGCGAGAACGCCCGGGTGATCGCGATGATCAGCGCGAGGTTGAGCGCCGCGCTCACCACCGCGCCCGCCATGTTGACCACCCCGCCGCGCAGGACCCGGCGCAGGCCGCTGTCCGGTCGGGCCTCGGTCGGGGTCACCGGCACCACGAGGGAGTGCGGCCCCACCAGGCGGCGAGGCGGGCGTCGCTGTCCGCGAACCGCGAGGTGAGTTCGGCGCGCAGGGACTCCGGCAGCACCGAGCGCTTACGGGCGTTGTGCCTCCCCAGGGTGGTCCGCGGGTCCAGCGGCAGGTCGAGGAAGCGCATGATCCCCTCCAGCGCCGCGGGGCCGCCGCCGAACAGGTCCGCGTAGTCCACCACGTGCATGCGCTCGCGTCCCACGGCCCGCTCCATCCGGACCAGCTGGTCGACGTAGCGCCCCCGGGCGACGTAGCCGTGGTGCTGGTGGGAGTGCGAGTGGTGGGCGGGGTCCGCCACCAGCCGCTCCTCGGTCCCGGACAGCCGTTTGTCCTCCAGGTCGAGCGCACGCCCGAACGGTTCGGTCTCGAAACCCCGCGCGGTCTCGTGGGCGTGCGCGGAGTAGGCCCGCTCGACCGGGTCGCGCAGGATCACCACGATCCGCGCCTGGGGCAGCTCCCGGGCGATCCGCTCGGCGGCCAGCGGGTGGAACAGGTAGTAGGGGCTGGACTCGAAGACCCGGACCCGGGGCCGCCCCCACCGCGCGCGCAGGGTGGCACGCAGCGGGAAGTGCGAGCGGTACCAGGTGAGCCCGTGCTGGTACCCGGTGTCGAAGTAGTGGACCCCCTTGCGCAGCACCGGGCCGGTCGCCGCCGGGTGCTGGGACAGGGCCTTGAACAGCGAGGTGGTGCCGGAGCGCTGGGCCCCGCAGATGAGGAAGTCGGGCAGGGCGCGGGCGGAGCTGGTCAGCCCGCCCAGGCCGTCGGCGAGGGGGAGCAGGGCGCGCCTGGCCGGGACGGCCAGACGGTTCAGGGGCGAGGTGGCCCGGGGCATCGCGAGCTCCTTCGAAGTGCGTCGGCGGGATCCCCTTCGTGGCGGGGACCCGGTGGGTTGCGGATCCCCTTCGTGGCGGGGACCCGGCGGTGTGCGGATCCCCTTCGTGGCGGGGACCCGGCGGTGTGCGGCGGGACGGCCCGGCGCGGTGGGGTGCGGTGCGGCGTTCAGCCGGTGATGTGGGTGGCCTCGTGGGCCGCTCTCTCCTGAAGCCCTTCCAGCGCGGGCAGCAGCCAGTCGTCGACGGCGGCGAAACCGCCGCCGTTCTCGGCCTGGCGGTCCTGGAGGTAGCGGGTGGCGAGGTCGATCAGGTACAGCGCCATCACGGTGGAGACGACGTGCTCCCGCAGACCGCTCTCGGCCATCAGCGGGTCGCGCAGCAGTCGGGAACCGCTGTCCAGCCAGCGGTGCACGCCCGGGTGGACCCCGGCCTGCACGGCCTCGTTGAGGTCGTAGTGCAGGGCGTCGAACCCCGCGGGCGCGTCCATGGCGAGCCGCTCCCAGTCCCACACGAAGGCCCTGCGCGCGGTGCTGGCGATGTTCCACCTGGTCAGGTCCCCGTGCCAGGCCCCGAAGGGCAGTGACACGTCCGGGAGGCGGTGCAGTGCGGCGTGCAGCGGAGCGGCCTCGGGGCGGGCGCCGAGCTTGGCGATGCGCTCGTCCAGGGATCTGCGGTAGGGGCTCGCCGAGAGTCTGCGCTCGCGCACCCGCGCCAGTCCCACGATCTGGGTGACGCAGCGCAGCAGCTGGTGCCGGGTGGGCCGGTCCGTCTGGTCGCCGACCGGCAGCGCCTCCTGTACGAGCAGCGGGTGGCCGTTCCATTCGCCGTCGTAGAGCAGTCGCGGCACGGTCACGTCCCGCAGCCGGGCCCCGGCGAGGTGGCGCAGCGCCCGGGTCTCGGCGCGGACCAGACGGGAGGTGAGATCGTTGATGGCGACCTTGGCGTAGCCGATGGTGCGCCCGCCCGGGGTGAGCAGCAGCAGGACCGGCTTGCGGTTGGCGCGCGGCGGTCCGACGTGGATCGCGATGGACAGTTCGCGGTCCAGGGCGGTGGCGAGCGCGTGCTCGATCCCCGGTCCCGCGCCCACGTACAGCCGGTCGCGCAGCAGCAGCGGAGCGATCCCGGTGGCGAACGCGCCGGTCAGCAGCAGGGTTCGCAGCCGCTCGCGCAGGGAGTGGCCCTGGGCGAAGGAGGTGATGCCGCGGGTGGCCGCCGAGCGGTTGTGCGCGGGCAGGATCACCCTCGGGTTGTGCGCGTTGGGCACCGGAAGGTACTGGTTGCCCCGGTTGCGTCGGGCGGTCCGCCGCAACGCCCCGTCGCCTGGCCCGAGCAGGCCCCCGCAGGGCCACAGCACGGCCGCTAGGTCGGTCAGATAGGTGGTCTCGCTGTTCACCAGGCACCCCCGCCGGTGCGCGCGGTCACCCGACGGCCGAGCACCGGTTCCTCGACGCGCCAGAGCAGGGCGACGGCGATCATGGTGACGGCGAGGGGGGACATCAGCGCGACGTAGAAGAACATGTACCAGAACAGAAGCAGGACGGTCAGCAGGGCGCCCTGCCCGACCGCCGTCGACGCGGACCGGTAGCGCCAGGCCACCGCCGCGAAGAACGCGAAGAGCAGGAAGGTGCCGACCCAACCGCTCGAGATGAGGGTGATCCACAGCTGACCGGCGTTGCCGATCACGTGTTGTCCGCAGCCCGGGCACTCGGCAGTGGGACCGATCGCGATGGAGTCGGAGCTGCCCAGCGACTCCCGGGTGGTGCCCCAGCCGTTGACCGGGGACAGGTTCGCGGCCTCGACGGAGGCGGAGTTGGTCGCCGCCCGCCCGTCGTCGCTGTGCGGGTTGTCCGCTCGGGCCCGTACGACGTCGGCCAGCGGTGACAGCACCAGCGCGATCAGTACCGCCACCACGGCCAGCGCTCCGGTACTGACCAGGACCACCCGGCCCCGGCGCAGCGCCTGGGCCGCGCCGAAGGCCAGCGACAGCGCCAGTCCGGCCCACAGCGCGCGGTTCAGCGAGTACACGACCGGGACCACGGACAGCGCGACCGCGGCCAGGGCGCCCAGACGGATCCAGCCCGAACCCTGGACCGCCCAGCCCACCACCACCCAGATCAGCAGCAGGGACAGCATGTAGCCCCAGACGTTGGTGTACTCCCAGGGGGCCTTGGGCCGGGCCGAGTCGATCCCGCCGAAGACGTCCATGATCTGCGCGGACGCCGGATGGATCAGGGTGTGCATGTAGGGGTCGTCGGCCAGGGAACCCGGGACCAGGTACTCCAGCGGCGCGGTGAACTCGAACCGGGGCGCGAACATCCCGAGGTAGCCCCCGGCCACCGTGACCAGGCACAGCACCGCCAGGGCCCACACCACCAGCCGGACCGGCAGCTCCCGCTCGGTCAGGTTGCCGACGTACAGCAGCAGCACGGTCAGCACCAGGTAGTTGACCACCCGCAGCAGCGCGCCCGCGTAGCCGCCGCTGTCCGGGACCGTCCCGGGCATCTCCAGCGGAACCAGGGCCAGGCCCAGGACCGTCCAGACGACGAACAGCCCCCACAGCCAGAAGTAGGGCGGCACCCGCAGCCCCGTGGTCCGGTGGCGGCGCACCAGCTCGGCCAGCATGGGCACGGCGAACAGCCAGTAGGCGAACTGCCCCATGCCCAGCGCCCACCACAGCGGGTATCCGGCCAGCAGCCAGATCAGCGGCCGGCCGGTGACCGCGGCCCCCTGCCCGGGCGGGACCGCCCAGGAGCCGTCTGCCACGTGCCAACCCCGCGGGGAGGCACCCCGGAAGGCCTTCCCCGGGCCGGTCAACGCCGCGACCCGGCGGGCACCTCGGCGTGGTTCGGCTTCGAGGTCCTCCCGGGACCGGACCCGGCCTCGGCCTCGGCCTCACTGGGGCGCCGGGGCGCGGGCGGCACGGGCAGCGGGGCCGACGGGACGGGGCCGGGGTCCGGTTGGCGCGGGACGGTGATCGCCCCCGGAACGGTGACCCCGAAGCGCTCCCCGGCGGTGACCGTCCCGGTCAGGTCCGCGCGGCGGCTCCGGCCCAGTTCCACCACGGGCAGCAGGACGTCGGCGGAGGCGGCCAGGGCGTGGGCGTCGGCGCGCTCGTTGACGGCGGCGGCGGCGATCACCACGAACTCCGCGTGCGGGCGCAGCAACTCCACCAGTTCGGCGGCACCGCCCTGGATCGGGGCGGCGGTACCGGGCTTCCCGTGGCGCAGCACCCGCAGGCGGGGGACGTCGGCGGGGCGGACCTCCAGCTGGGTGGGGTCCTCACCGTCCACCAGGACCTCGGTCAGGCCCGGGCCCTCGGTCAGCCCGAGGAGTTCGGCGGCGGTGCCGGTGCGCGGGTCCGCGCAGACCAGCAGGGTCTCGGAGCCGGTCCGGGCCAGTGCGGCGGCCAGGTTCACGGCGGCGGCGGTGCCCGCACGCCCCGGGGTGGTCCCGGCGACCACGATCACGTGGCCGGGGGCGGGCTCGTCGGGGTCGGCTTCACCGGCGGGGGCGCTGCCGGGGGCCGTGGCCGGGGACTGGTCGGCCAGGCGCGCGCGGACCAGGTGCGCGAATCCGTTGGCGCGCTGGCCGTCGGGCTCGTCGTCGGTGAGCAGACCGGGGGAGCGGTCAGGAGAGCGACCGGTGCGCTTACCCGGCGAGGACAGGTCCAGCAGTACCGGCACCGTGCCGATCCGGGCGGTGTCCTCGGTGTCGTGCAGGCGCGGGTCCAGGCGGTCGCGGACCAGGGCGGCCAGGAGTCCGGCGATCAGGCCGAGGGTGGCGCCCGCGACCAGCCACAGCGGAGGAAGCGGGGAGGAGGGGGATTCGGGCAGGCCGGCGGGGGTGATGACGTGGCCGGGGGAGACCGTCTCGTGGAGTGCGCTCAGCGGGCTGATGCCGTTGCCCAGGTCGCCGATCTCCTGGCGCAGCGCGTCGGCCTGGGCGTCGGCGCTGACCCGCTCCGCCCCCTGCGCGGCGGCGTTCTCGGCGGCCAGGTCGGACAGCCGTTCGTAGAGTCCTTCCTGTTCCTCGCGCAGGGCCGCCAACCGGCCGCTGATGACGGCCCGGGCCTGCTCGCCCCGGTTCTCCAGGTAGGAGGCGGCGAGGGCGTCGGCGCCCGCCTGGGCCGCCTCGGGGGAGCGGGCGGAGTAGTGGAGTTCGAGGATGTTGCTGTTGGAGGGGACGGTGACGTCGATCCGCTCGCGCAGGTCGGCGGGGGCGGGGTCACCCGGGAGCGCCTCGGCCATCCGGGCGGTGACCCGTTCGGAGAGCACCACCTGGGCCTCGCTGTCGAGGTTGACGTCGCCGGTCAGGCGCCCGGAACGCTCCCCGGTGAACTCGGCCATCCCGGTCGGGTGGACCTGCACGACCGCGACGGAGGTGTAGGTCGACGGAACGGCGAACACCCCGGCGGTGGCGAGGACCAGCCCGCCGAGCACCCCGGCGCCCACCAGACGCCAGCGGCGCCTCAGCAGCGCGGTGTACTCCTTCAGTTCCGGTCCGGACGAGCCGGGGACATCGGTGTCCATCGGGTCCTCTCCACGCAGACATGACAGCACTTTTAGTGAACGATTGCATACTAAGTGTAATCCCTTTGGCTGTGCCTGGTGGTTTGAGAAACAACCCTTTTCCCAGGGATGGCTGTCCGGAAACCGGCGATGACGTGTGAGGCCGCACCGGGCACGCCGAAGGGGGCGGCGGAATCCCTCCCGCCGCCCCCTCACCCAGCGTGTCGAAGCTCCTGCGCCAGCTCGGGCCGACCGTTCGGCTCCTCGGTTCCCGTTCGGCCCCTAGGCTCCGATGACCACCGGGGGCAGGCCGGTGCCCGACTCCCAGGCGGTGTCGCACTCCTTCTGGGTGGACACCGTGTGCGCTCTCGCGGAACAGTCGCGGAACTCGGAGACCTCGTCCTGGTAGACGAACAGCACCGTGATCATGATCGACGACACCACGATCCCGATTACGCCCAGAGCCACGCTCAGCAGCGCGCCCGGAGCCTGTGAACGGTGCGTACGCGCGGCGCGTCGGGCGCGGAAACCCTGGACCACGCCGAACACGGACAGCACGACACCGTAGGGCGGGAGCAACAGACCCGCCAGGCCGAGGAACAGTCCCCACAGGCCTCCTCGTTCGACCTTGGGTGGCTGGCCGTCGGCACGGGGCTCCGGGCTGTTGTCGGTCACGGGTTCACTCCTTCGGGGACGCCCTCGCACGGTGGGGCGCCGTGGTCCGCTCTGCCTGGAGCGGAACGGGTGGTGTTGGTGACGCGGGGCCGCACCCTCCTGGCGAAGCCTTCCGGGGGAGGCGGGCAAGGTCCGGTCCGCGTGAGGTAGACGCTACCCGGCCCGATAGGGTGGGAACGCGGACGGGCCGAGTAGGCCCAGGCCTGGCGTCTGTACCAGGCGTACGCGAAACCCGGATGCTGCGCCGTCCCCCGGCGCCCCCGGGAGCGGGGACCCAAACCCCCGCACCGTTCTTCTACACATGAGGGAGAAGCACGCTTTGTCCGCGCGAGTGGTGGTTCTCATATCGGGGACGGGCAGCAACATGGCCGCCCTGATGGAAGCCGCGAAGGACCCCGGCTACGGGGCCGAGATCGTCGCAGTGGGAACGGACCGCGAGGGAACTCGCGGTGTCGAGGTCGCCAAGGCGGCCGGTGTACCCACGTTCGTCGTACCTTTCCGTTCCTTCTCCGACCGGTCGGCCTGGGACACGGCCATGTCCGACCGGATCGCCGAACACGAACCCGACCTGGTGGTCTCCGCCGGGTTCATGCGCATCCTCGGACCCGCGGTGATCGGCCGCCACCAGGCGGTCAACATCCACCCGGCGCTGCTGCCCTCGTTCCCCGGCGCGCACGCCGTGCGTGACGCGCTCGCCCACGGTGTCCGCATCACCGGCACCACCATCCACTTCCTCGACGAGGGCGTCGACTCCGGTCCGATCATCGACCAGGTCGCGGTACCCGTCGAGGACGGCGACGACGAGTCCAGCCTCCACGAGCGGATCAAGGTCGTGGAGCGGCGAATGCTGGTCGACACGGTCGGCCGCCTCGCCCGCGAGGGCTGGAGCATCGACGGCAGGCACGTGCGGTTCGGCCGCACCGACACGAAGGAGAACCGGTGACCCAGCAGGGCATCAGGCGTGCGTTGATCAGCGTGTACGACAAGACCGGCCTGGAGGCGCTGGGCATCGGCCTGGCCGAGGCCGGGGTGGAGATCGTCTCCACCGGCTCCACCGCGGCCCGCCTCACCGAGGCCGGGATCCCGGTCACCCCCGTCGAGGACGTCACGGGTTTCCCCGAGATCATGGAGGGCCGGGTCAAGACCCTGCACCCTGGCGTGCACGCGGGTCTGCTCGCCGACCGCGGCAATCCCGACCACGTCGCCAAGATCGACGAGCTGGGCATCGCCCCCTTCGACCTGGTCGTGGTCAACCTCTACCCCTTCTCCGACACCGTCGCCTCCGGTGCCTCCGAGGCCGACTGCATCGAGAAGATCGACATCGGCGGCCCCGCGATGGTGCGCGCCTCGGCCAAGAACCACGGCAGCGTGGCGATCGTGGTCGACCCCGCCGGTTACGACGCCACCCTCGAGGCCGTCCGGGACGGCGGTTTCACCCTGGAGCAGCGCAAGCGCCTGGCCGGGCTGGCCTTCCAGCACACCGCCGCCTACGACGCCGCCGTGGCGGACTGGTTCGCCGGCGCCTACGCCCCCGACGCCGAGGCCGAGTCCACCGGCTGGCCCGCCTTCCGCGCCTCCGTGCACGACCGCGAGGCCGCGCTCCGCTACGGCGAGAACCCGCACCAGAAGGCCGCGCTGTACACCGAAGCGGGCTCGGCAGGCGGCGGACTGGCCGGTGCCGAGCAGCTGCACGGCAAGGCCATGTCCTACAACAACTACGTCGACTCCGACGCCGCCCTGCGCGCGGCCTACGACTTCGACGAGCCGTGCGTGGCCATCATCAAGCACGCCAACCCGTGCGGTATCGCCGTGGGCGCGGACAACGCCGAGGCCCACCGCAAGGCGCACGCCAGCGACCCGGTCTCCGCGTTCGGCGGCGTGATCGCCACCAACCGCGAGGTCGGCGCCGAGCTGGCCGCGCAGATCGCCGAGATCTTCACCGAGGTCGTCGTCGCCCCCGGCTTCACCGCCGAAGCGGTCGAGACGCTCGCCAAGAAGAAGAACATCCGCCTGCTGGTCGTCACCGACCCGGCCCAGGGGCCGCGCGTGGAGACCCGCCAGATCAGCGGCGGCCTCCTGGTCCAGGAGACCGACGTCATCGACGCCGAGGGCGACGACCCCGCCACCTGGACGCTGGCCACCGGCCAGGCCGCCGACGAGGCCGTCCTCGCTGACCTGGCCTTCGCCTGGAAGGCCGTGCGCGCGGTCAAGTCCAACGCCATCCTGCTGGCCGCCGACGGCGCCACCGTGGGCGTGGGCATGGGCCAGGTCAACCGGGTCGACTCCGCCGGGCTCGCGGTCTCCCGCGCCGGTGAGCGGGTCAAGGGCTCGGTGGCCGCCAGCGACGCCTTCTTCCCGTTCGCCGACGGCCTGGAGATCCTGACCAAGGCCGGGGTGCGCGCCGTCGTCCAGCCCGGTGGTTCGGTCCGCGACGCCGAGGTCATCGCCGCCGCCGAGGCCGCCGGGGTCACCATGTACCTCACCGGCACCCGCCACTTCTTCCACTGATCCGGCTTCCATCAACCCCTGCCAGCGAGGAGCAACGCATGAGCGCGATCGTTCTGGACGGAAAGGCCACCGCCAAGGCCATCAAGGAAGAACTGGCGGAGCGGGTGGCCAAGCTGCGGGCCAAGGGGATCACCCCGGGGCTGGGCACCGTCCTGGTCGGTGACGACCCGGGCAGCCACACCTACGTGCGCGGCAAGCACCGCGACTGCGCCCAGGTGGGCATCGCCAGCATTCGCCGCGACCTGCCCGCCGACGCCACCCAGGAGCAGGTGGAGCAGGCCGTCCACGAGCTCAACGAGGACCCTGCCTGCACCGGCTACATCGTGCAGCTTCCGCTGCCCAGGGGCATGGACGAGAACCGGGTGCTCGGGCTGATCGACCCGGACAAGGACGCCGACGGCCTCCAGCCGGTCAACCTGGGCAAGCTCGTGCTGATGGAGAAGGCCCCGCTGCCGTGCACTCCGCGCGGCATCGTGGAGCTGCTCAACCGCTACGACGTGCCGATCAAGGGCGCGGAGGTCGTCGTGGTCGGGCGCGGTGTCACCGTGGGCCGGCCCCTCGGCCTGCTGCTGACCCGCCGCTCGGAGAACGCCACCGTCACCCTGTGCCACACCGGCACCCGTGACCTGGCCGAGCACACCCGCAAGGCCGACATCATCGTCGCCGGCGCGGGCGTACCGGGCCTGATCACCAAGGACATGGTCAAGCCGGGAGCCGCTGTCCTGGACGTGGGTGTGTCGCGCACCGACGACGGCCTGGTCGGCGACGTCGCCCTGGACGTGGCCGAGGTCGCGGGCCACATGTCCCCCAACCCCGGCGGCGTGGGCCCGATGACCCGCGCCATGCTCCTGGTCAACGTGGTCGAGGCCGCCGAACGCCAGGCCGGTCTGCTGGTCTGATCGCCTGATCCTCCCGGTGCCCGGGTCCGCTCCTCACCGAGCGGACCCGGGCACCGTGCGTCTTCGGGGAAGGCGCGGTACCCCGGGCAGGGCCGGGTCACCGCCGTTTCCACCACGAGCGGTCGGCCTCGTCCCTCTCCCGCTGCTCCTCGGCCTCACGGGCCGTGTGCTGGGCGGCCCACTCCGCTGACGAGGCTCCGGAACGCGGTCCGGTCCCCTGGTTCTGGGGGCGGGCGGGGGATTCCGAGGCTGATTGCTGGCCCGATCGGGGCCGAGGAGGCCGCTGAACAGGGACGAGAGAGAGGGAGGCTCCGCCGCCGGTCGGGGCTGGCCGGAGGGCGGGGCCGACCGCTGAGCCCGGCCGGGCGGCTGGGGCCAGGCCGAGGGCACGGCCGCCCGGACTCCTGCGTTCGCCGGTGTCCCCTGATCCGAGCTCGGCGGCTGCGGCCACCCGGTGGGTGCAGCCGTCCGGGTACCTGCCGGTACCGGTGTCTCCTGACCCGTCCTGTCGGCTCCCAGCCTGCCTGGCAGGCGGTACCGTTCGATGCTTTCGGGGTCGCCCGGGGTCCGGTCTTCCACCTGTGGGCTCCTTCAGTGGAGGGGCGTCGCTCCGGGGGCGGGAGCGGGCGCACTCGAGGCACACCCGGTGTCCACCCCACCACGTGCGCGCCCGCGCGAAACCGCCCCGGGGGCGGCTGACCGCCCTCGGCCGTTCCGGCGGGTGCGGCTGGCGCGCGGCTGGTTCAGCTGGCGCGGCGTGAGGAGCCGGTGACGGGCATGGGGCGGACCAGGCCCAGGGCGACCACCTCGTTGGCCAGGCGGGTGCGGCGGTTCTGCCCCTCGGGGATGCGGAACTTCTGGTAGAGCCGCAGCAGGTGCTGTTTGACCGCGGCCTCGGTGACCACCAGGGCCTCGGCGATGTCGCGGGCGGTGGCGGGTGCGACGAAGGCCTCTTCGGACAGGGCGGGCTGGCACAGGGCGGTGAGCACGTCCAGTTCGCGGCGGGTGAGTTCGGGGGCGGCGCCGCGACGGAGCTCGATGTCCGGGCTGAGCTGCTCGCTGGGCAGGCCGCCGATCCGGCAGCGCGCGTTGCCGAAGCTCACGACGTCGCCCTCCTCCAGCACACGGCGGGCGATGGGGCGGCCGTTGACGCGGGTGCCGTTGCGGGACAGGCCCAGGTCCACCACGTAGACGTAGGGTCCGCGGCGGACCAGTTCGGCGTGCAGCTGGGACACGCTGGGGTCGTTCAGCCGTATGTCGGCGCCCTCACCGCGGCCGACCGTGGTGACCTCCTCGGGGAGCGGGCGGACGTCCCCGGTCTCCTCCAGCCGTAGATAGGGACCGTCCACGGAGACTCCTCCCGGGCTGGTGGGGCGCGGTCGGTGGGGGTGCGGTCGGCGGTGGGTGAGGTTCGGCTGTCGGGGGCTGGCCGTTCGGTCGACACGTCGAGTGGGCTTCATGGGGGTGGTCCTCGCTCACCGGTGCACTCATCTCCACTTTGGTTACCCGGCTGATACGTGTTCTACGCGCTTACTTCGGAGTTAGGCGGACAAGACGCGGAAATACGGCTCTGTGACCGAACCGGAAGTAGGAAACGGTCACGGGTGTCCCCCAAGGGAGACAAGTCCGTTTCCGTGAGCCCTGGGGCTTCGGCTGTGCCGTTCACTACAATGAGCGAGGTCTCTCCAGGATGAAGGTGCCCCTGTTCGTGCGGGGCGGCCGGAGCCACCAGGAACATGAGCCACACTGGAGTGCTGTTCGGTTTCGGACAGCGCTCTCCCGACTGGTGGCCGGTCTGTGCCAGACGCCCGGGGAGAGGCCGTCAGAACGAGCCGCGCGGCGGCCAAGCAATTCGGAAGCGAACAGGTCGGGACGCGGTGGACGACGCGGAGCAGGCTGAGGTGGCGGAGTCGGTCGGGAAGAACCCGGACGGTGACCCGGAGAAGCCGGAGAAGCCGGAGAAGGCATCGGGCAGTGTGCCCGAAGGTCGCAGGAAAGTGCCGTACTGGCTTTCCCAGGTGCCCTATGCCCTGGTGCTGTCAGCGCTGGCGGCGGGGATCGTGGTCGTGGCCGCGGCCTACTTCAAGCGCGGTCCGGCGATCATCGCGGGCGCGCTGCTGCTCGCGGCCACCTTCAGGCTGTTCCTGCCCAAGGACTGGATCGGCCTGTTGGCGGTACGTCGGCGCTGGGTCGATCTGCTCACTCTGGTGTCCCTCGCACTCCTCCTGATCGTGTTGGCCTGGGTGGCGCCGCAACTCTCCGCCTAGGCGTCGAATAAGCTTGATGTCGAGATACTGCGACACCGACAAGCACCGCCTCCCCGGGCAGCACGGACACCGGGCGGGATCAGGGGATTGCCGCGCGCGCGGAGACTGGACCGGCCACGAACCGGCCCCGGTTCTCCGCCGCACGAGGCGGTAGCGAAGACTGAAGGGACAGCCACACAGCCATGGCCAAGATCAAGGTCGAAAACCCCGTAGTCGAGCTCGACGGCGACGAGATGACCCGGATCATCTGGTCCTTCATCAAGGACCGTCTGATCCTTCCGTACCTCGACATCGACCTCAAGTACTACGACCTGGGTATCGAAGAGCGCGACCGCACCGATGACCAGGTCACCATTGACGCCGCGCACGCCATCAAGAAGTACGGCGTCGGCGTCAAGTGCGCCACCATCACCCCCGACGAGGCCCGTGTCGAGGAGTTCGGCCTCAAGAAGATGTGGCGGTCGCCCAACGGCACCATCCGCAACATCCTCGGCGGCGTCGTCTTCCGTGAGCCCATCATCTGTGAGAACGTGCCGCGGCTGGTGCCGGGCTGGACCAAGCCGGTCATCATCGGCCGTCACGCCCACGGCGACCAGTACAAGGCCACCGACTTCAAGGTGCCCGGCCCCGGTACGGTCACCATGACCTACACCCCGGCCGACGGCAGCCAGCCGGTCGAGTTCGAGGTCGCGGAGTTCCCCGAAGAGGGCGGCGTCGCGATGGGCATGTACAACTACCGCAAGTCCATCGAGGACTTCGCGCGGGCCAGCCTGAACTACGGCCTGGACCGGAACTACCCGGTCTACATGTCCACCAAGAACACCATCCTCAAGGCCTACGACGGCATGTTCAAGGACGTGTTCGAGGAGATCTTCGAGGCCGAGTTCAAGGAGAAGTTCGCCGCCGCGGGCATCACCTACGAGCACCGCCTGATCGACGACATGGTCGCCGCCGCGCTCAAGTGGGACGGCGGCTACGTCTGGGCCTGCAAGAACTACGACGGTGACGTCCAGTCCGACACCGTCGCGCAGGGCTACGGCTCGCTCGGTCTGATGACCTCGGTCCTGCGTACCGCGGACGGCAGCACCGTCGAGGCCGAGGCCGCCCACGGCACCGTGACCCGTCACTACCGTCAGCACCAGCAGGGCAAGCCCACCTCGACCAACCCGATCGCCTCCATCTACGCGTGGACCCGCGGTCTGGAGCACCGGGGCAAGCTGGACAACACCCCGGCGGTCGTCGAGTTCGCGCAGACCCTCGAGGACGTCGTCATCAAGACCGTCGAGGGCGGCCAGATGACCAAGGACCTCGCTCTGCTGGTCGGCTCCGAGCAGGAGTGGCTGACCACGGAGGAGTTCCTCGCCGCTCTGGACGAGAACCTGAGCAAGCGTCTGGCCTAGGTCCTCGCTCCCGGCCGGGGTCCTCGAACCCTGGCCGGGGGCTCGCCCCGGCGGTCATGAGCCGACAGCCGAGGTGAGACCTTGACCACGCCCGGGCGTCCCCGTGAGGGGACGCCCGGGTTCTTTCGTCTCCGGGGGTCGCTGACCGGGGTGAGAAGCGCGAAAGGCGCTGTTCGCGGGGGTTCGGGGCTTCGGTTCGGTAGAAGTTCCTCGGCGTGTTTCTCGTGTTCGGCCCCCATCGGAGGGTCAGCGGTGGGAGGATGGCAGAGCCGGAGAGGGGCCTTCCGGGATGGGTGCGACGTAGGACACGTGAACACGATTCGCACCTTTCGCGAACTTTGACCTATTGTGGAGACACGCCGGTGAGAACCGGCAGGCCAGAGCGGGTTTCGAGCCCCTCGGCCACCACGAGCCGACGTGCCGGCCGTGCGCCCGCTGGGGGGTAGGCGCGCACAGTACGGAACGTCACGAAGAAGGGCCCGTCACTCCGGTGACGGGCCCTTCGCTCGTTCCAGGGGCTTCAGAAGCTCCAAGGGGTTCCCGGGCAGGGGGTCGCGGGGACTGCCCGAGGGGATCGCGGGAGATCAGTCCTGCATGGCTTCCTCGGGGATGGGCTCGCCCTCGCGCATGGCCGCGAACATCTGCTCCGACCTGGCCTCGTCCCAGAGCACGACCGAACCCACGCCGTCCAGGGTCGGGGTGCTCCCCACCGGCACGGCTGTGGTCGCGGTGCCGCCGCGCATCGCCATCAGCATGCTGGCCAGGTGACGCAGCTTGTCGCCCTCGTCGACCATGAACGTGTCGGTGCCCGCGACCACCAGCGGCACGGACTTGAAGGGGTTGAACATCGTGGAGGGGGCGCTGGCCTCCTGGATCAGCGCGGAGAAGAACTCGCGCTGGCGCTGGATGCGGTCCAGGTCCGCGCGCGGGGTGGCGCGGGTGCGCACGTAGCCCAGCGCGGTGCCGCCGTCCATCTCCTGGCAGCCCGCCTCGATGTCCAGGCCCGCCTTCGGGTCCACCATCGGCTCCTCCGGGCACAGCTCCACGCCGCCGACCGCGTCGACCAGGTCGACGAAGCCGCCCATGCCGATCTCCACGTAGTGGTCGATCCGCACGCCCGAGGCCTGCTCGAAGCTCTGCACGAGCGGGCCCGGACCGCCGCAGACCTCCTCGCCGTCCTCGCCGGTGCCGCACACGGAGTCGGCGAAGGCGGTGTTGATCTTGTTGTCCGCGTAGCCGGGGATCGCCATGGGGACGTAGGAGTCGCGCGGCACGCTGACGATCGTGGGGTCGCCGTCGCGGGGCATGTACAGCACCATGAGCGTGTCGGTACGGCGGCCCTCGGCGCGGCCGGTGGCCAGCTCCCGGATCTGGTCGTCGTCCAGGCCCTCACGGCTGTCGGAGCCGACGATCATGTACGTGGTCCCGGGCTGTCGGTCCGGGCGTCCCTCGTAGTCCTGGAGGGCGTCGACCCGCTCCAGCCGCGAGTCCGCCCAGAGGTAGAAGCCGCCGGGGATCACCAGGAGCAGGACCAGCACGATGATCAGCGTGTTCCGGGCCGTCTTCCTGCGGCGCTGCTGCGCGCGGCGCTGGTGGCCGCGGCCGTCGTACTCCCGCCCGGCGCTGTGGGTGCGGCGCTTCCGGGGACGGTGCGGGGGCACCTGGTCGGCCGGGGGGATCCGCCGGGTCTCGCCCACGACCCGCTGCTCGGACTCACGGGAGCGGTAGAGCTTCTCGAACTCGTCCGGCTTGCCGGGGCCGCCGCCGCGTCGGAACACACCCCCTCTGTTGTGTTCACCGGTCGAGCCGGGCTCTCCCGGGTGCCGTCGATCAGCCATCGAATCGCCTATCTGCTCCGCGCCGCGTGTCCTGTGCGTGTGTCTTATGTCCCTTGTGATCGCTGACAGAGTAGTCGGGTTCGCTCCGATCTCTTCCGGCGCCCGTGGGCCGTCACTCCGGAGGCCTGCGGGCCAAGGGTTCTCGGTGGGGGGGCTCAAAGGCGGGGAGGGGCTCCGGAGAGGGGCCTCAGCGCAGGCGGGAGGCTCCGCCGGACGGCAGCGCGGCCCGCATGCGGGGCTCGGGCCACCCCTTCGCCGCGAACGCGCTCCGGACCGCCGCGGTCAGGTCGTCCGCCCGGTCCTCGGAGACCAGTGCGAAGGCGGTCCCCGCCCACCCGGTCATCCGACTGCCCCGGGCCCCGGCCAGCGCCGCGGTCTCCACCGCCAGGTCGACGGAGGGCAGCGGAAGGCCGAAGCGGCGCAGGGACAGGTGCGAGGCGGACAGGATCGGCCCGGTCTCCGCCGCCCGCTCCGTGCGCAGCAGACCGACCGCGGCGTTGAGCCGGTGCACCTCGGTGACGGCGTACTCCACCCGGCTGCGCAGGACGGGGTTCTGCAGGCGGCGCAGCGCCCCGGGCAGGTCCTGGACGGCGCGCAGCGGGCCCAGGACGTCCTGGGCCCGGTCCAGCTCGGCGGCGCGGACCGGGCGCGGGTCCCGCCGGGGGAGCGCCCCGGTCTCCAGCACGACCAACCGCAGTTCCGCCGCCGCGAGGTCGAACGGCAGCACGGTGGTCCGGCCGCTGGCCAGGTTCACCCGGACGGCGTGCCCTGCGCGGGCGGCCAGGGCCACGCTCTGGTCGACGGTGCCCCCGGTGGGGCGGTCGGCCCCGGCGAGATCGGCCAGCGCCAGGGACACCGCCGCGCCGACCGCGGCCGAGTGGCCCAGGGAGGCGTGTTCGGGCAGGTCGGAGCCGAGCACCACCCGAAGGCCGCTCCCCGCGCCCAGGAGGCCCTTCTCGCGCGCGTGGGCCACGGCCCCGGCCACCGCGAGGGCTGGCCGTCCCCGATCGCTCAGCGGGCCGCTGGGCGTCGCCACGCGCACGCGTCCGTCCGCCGTGGTCCCGGCCGCCGCCGTCACCCCCCAGGGCAGCGCCGCGTACAGGGCCGCTCCGCCGCCGGCCGCGGTGTGCTCGCCCATGAGCGCCAGCCGCCCCGGCGCGTGCCACAGGCCCTCGGGGGCCGCCCCGAAGAGTTCCGCGTACGCCGAGCGCAGGGCTTCGTCGTCGGGCGCCTCCGGCCAGTCCCCGACCGGCCCCCCGGTCCGTGTACCCAGCACCGCGCGCACCCGCGCCCCGATGACCCCCACGCGCCGTCCCCTGTCTTCTCGCGGTCTCCCCGGTGAACACCGATCTCAAGTTTGCCGTCACTTCGGTACCGGCCGGGCGTGGGGTTTTCCTCAGGCGGGATCGGCGAAGCTAGGGTTACGGACTCATTGGTGTGACGGGGGTTGGTTATGGCCGGAGTGCTCGACCGGGCCAAGGACGCGGCCCAGCACTACCAGAACGTGGCGATGGACGGCTTCTGGGAGCTGCGGCGCCGCCGCCCGTTCTTCGACCACCTGGTGCGGGCCGGTGAGCGCTACTCCGACCGCAACGGCACCCAGTTGGCGGGGGCGGTCACCTACTTCGCGTTCCTGTCCTTCTTCCCGCTGCTGGCGCTGGCCTTCGCGGTCGTCGGCTTCCTGGCGGCCAGGCAGGTGGAGCTCACCACCTACCTGGAGGAGGCGCTGGACGAGGTGCTGCCCGGGCTCTCCCAGCAGCTGCCCATGGACCAGATCGCGGACGCCCGGGTGGGCGCGAGCGTGCTGGGCCTGCTGGGTCTGCTGTACGCGGGCCTGAACTCGGTCTCGGCGCTGCGCGAGGCCCTGCACACGATCTGGTTGAAGAGCCTCAAACAGGGCCCCAACTTCGTGCTGCGCAAGCTGGGCGACCTGCTGGTCATGATCGGGCTGGGGTCGGCCCTGCTGCTCACCGTCGCCTTCACCAGTGTCATGCAGACCGCCACGGTCTGGCTGCTGTCCCTGGTGGGCCTTGAGGGGTCGCTGGTGGCCAACCTGTCGCTGCGCGCCCTGGCCCTGGTCATCGCCATCGCCGTGAACATGTGCCTGTTCCTGCTGGTCTTCGCGCTGTTGTCGGGGGCGGGGCGGCCGACGGGCATGATGTGGAAGGGGGCGCTGCTGGGCGCGGTGGGCTTCGAGATCCTCAAGAACCTCGCCGCGCAGCTGCTGGCGGGCACGCTCACCAACCCGGTATACGCCTCCTTCGCGGTGTTGGTGGGCCTGTTGGTGTGGATCAACCTGGTGATGCGCGTGGTCATGTTCAGCGCCGCCTGGACGGCCACCTGGCTGCCGGTGCTGCCGCCCTACACCGGGACCCTGCCGCTGCCGGAGCAGAACGGGATGGACTGGACACGGCCGACCCCCGTGCTGCGCCCGCGTGAGGAGGACCTGGCCGAGCAGCGCCTGGCCCGCCGGGTGCTCGCCCTGGGGTTGTCACTGGTGGGGGCGGTGATCGCGGCGGCGGGCGCGGCGTTCGCCCTCCGCGACCGGTCGAAATCCCGAAGGGCCGGCTGAAGGACCAGCCAACCGTCGAAGTGAAAAGCGGCCGGAAAGAATTCGTTTTTTACTGAGGGTTCCTTCCGTATGCGCGCGGTGTGGGGTGGGTAGTCCTCCCCTGTCCCGGATGGCCGGTTTCGCCGGGGCAGCGGTGCGTCGGCCACAACGGCCGTCCCATACCTGGAGGGCAGATGGGAATCGCATTCACAACGTCCGAACGAGCGACGCTCGGGGTCGAGTGGGAACTCCAACTCGTCGACCGCGGCAGTCGCCATCTCCGGCAGGAGGCGCGGCAACTCCTCGCCGCACTCCCCGATCTCAGCAGTGAGGCGGCGGTCCCCCCGCTGCGGCACGAACTGATGCAGTCCCAGGTGGAGGTGGTGACCGGGATCTGCGAGACGGTGGAGGAGGCCAAGGGTGATCTCGGTCGCAGCGTCGCCCGGATGCGCGAGGTGCTCGAACCCCGCGGTACCACCCTGACCTGTTCGGGAACCCACCCGATAGACGACTGGCGTGACCAGGAGCTCAGCCCCGGAAAGCGCTACGGCGAGCTGGTCGACCAGATGCAGTGGCTGGCCCGACGCATCCTGACCTGCGGCGTTCACGTCCATGTGGGGGTGCGCGGCCAGGAGAAGGCCATTCCGATCGTGAACGCGCTCGCGAACTATCTGCCACATTTCCTTGCTTTGAGTGCTTCTAGCCCCTTTTGGGGTGGTCACGACACCGGACTGGCCTCCGCGCGCTCGATTGTCTTCGGTGCGCTCCCCACCTCGGGGCCGCCGCCGAACCTGTCAGGTTGGACCGCTTTCGAGGAATACCTCGAAACCCTTCTCCGGGCAGGTACCATCGCCTCTATCAAGGAAGTGTGGTGGGACATCCGTCCGCACCCGGATTTCGGCACCATAGAGATCCGGATGTTCGACGGCATTCCCACCTTGCGCGAGGTGGGAATGGCCGCCGCTCTCTCCCAGAGTCTGGTGGAGATGTTCGATCACCAGCTCGACCGCGGGTACAGCTTGCCCAGCCCGCCGTCCTGGGTGGTGAAGGACAACAAGTGGCGGGCCACCCGCTACGGACTCGACGCTCGAGTCATCACGGACTCGCACGGAACCACAGTTCCGATCCGTGACGACCTCTACGAGCTGGTCCGCGAGCTGGCTCCGGTCGCGGCCCGCCTGGGCTGCGCGGAGGACCTGGACCTGATCTCCGAGATCCTGGACAAGGGCGCCTCCTACGAGCGCCAGCGGGCGGTCGTCGCCGAAGGCGGATCGCTCGAAGACGTCGTGGACATGCTCTCCGCCGAGTTCGAAGGCGATTCCACCCGCGCGACGGTCGGCGTCGGCGATGGAGCCGGTGCGCGGTAAGACGTGTAACGAAGAGGGGACCCTCGCATGCAGGGACGTGACCTGCCGGAACAGTTGACCGCTTTTCTGGCGCGCCATGAGCGGGAGCTCACGGGCTTTCGACGGGACCTGCACATGCACCCGGAGCTCGCCTTCGCCGAGCACCGCACCACGGGCCGGCTGACCGAACGGCTACGCCAGGTCGGACTGCGACCCCGCACCCTCCCCCAGGGCACCGGTCTGATCTGCGACATCGGCGACGGCCCCGGCCCCACGGTCGCCCTGCGCGCCGACATCGACGCGCTCCCCCTCACCGACGAGAAGGACGTCCCCTACCGTTCCACCGTCCCCGGCGTCGCGCACGCCTGCGGACACGACGTGCACACCACGGTCCTGCTGGCCACGGGGATCTTCCTCGCCCAGCAGGACCGCGCCGGTGCCCTGCCGGGCCGCGTCCGGCTCCTCTTCCAGCCCGCCGAGGAGCTTCCCGGCGGGGCGGTGGAGGTCGTCAAGGCCGGCGGCATGGACGGCGTGGACCGCATCTTCGCCCTGCACTGCGACCCCCGCCAGCTCGTGGGCAAGGTGGGCCTGCGCACCGGCGGCATCACCGCCGCCTGCGACCAGATCATGGTGCGCCTGTCCGGGCCGGGCGGGCACACCGCCCGCCCGCACCTGACCTCCGACCTCGTCTACGCGCTCGGCAAGATCGTCACCGAACTACCCGCCGCGCTCTCCCGCCGCATCGACCCCCGGGCCGGGTTCAGCCTGGTGTGGGGCCGGATCAGCGCGGGATCGGCGCCCAACGTCATTCCGGACGACGCCGTCGCCGAGGGCACCGTGCGCTGCCTGGACGACGAGGCCTGGCACGCCGCCCCGGACATCCTCAAGGGACTGGTGGAGTCGGTCGCCTCCGCCTACGGCGCCGACGCCGATGTCACCTACCGCCGGGGTGTTCCGCCCACCATCAACGAGGCGCGCAGCGTGGACATCATGCGTGAGGCCGCCACGTCGGCCCTGGGGTCCGACGCCGTCGGGCCGACCCCGCAGAGCCTGGGCGGGGAGGACTTCGCCTGGTACCTGGAGCACGCACCCGGCGCGCTGGCCCGGCTGGGCACCCACTCCCCGGACTGGAGCGGGCCCATGCTGGACCTGCACCGGGGCAGTTTCGACGTGGACGAGCGCGCGATCGGGGTGGGCACCCGCCTGATGGCGACCACCGCTCTCACCGCGCTGTGGGAGCACGCCCCCGAGGGCATGCGGGTGGACAGCGAGGCCCTGGCCTGATCGCGGCCCCGGCCTGACCGCGGTTCCAGCCCGATCGTCCACGTGGCCGGGGCCCGACGCTGACCGGCGGCTTCTGCCGGATTTTCGGTAACTTCGTGTCGCCGTGTCGGGGGCCCTCACCGCCCGGTGGCATTCTGGGTAGATGAACCAGCCACTCACAGTCGAACAGATCCGGCGGGCGCCGAAGGTGCTCCTGCACGACCACCTCGACGGCGGCCTGCGCCCGTCCACGGTCGTCGAACTGGCCCAGGAGGCCGGGTACAAGGGCCTGCCCACCTACGATCCGGCCGAGCTCGGGCGTTGGTTCCGCGACGCCTCGGACTCCGGGTCGCTGGAGCGCTACCTGGAGACCTTCGCGCACACCACCGCCGTCATGCAGAGCCGTGACGCCCTGGTGCGGGTCGCAGCCGAGGCCGCCGAGGACCTGGCCGCCGACGGTGTGGTCTACGCCGAGCAGCGCTACGCCCCCGAACAGCACCTGGAGGGCGGGCTCACCCTGGAGGAGGTCGTCGAGGCCGTCCAGGAAGGGCTCGAACTGGGGGAGAAGCGCGCGGCGGACTCCGGCCGCAGCATCCGCACCGGGCAGCTGGTGACCGCCATGCGGCACGCGGCCCGCTCCTCGGAGATCGCCGAGCTCGCGGTCCGCTACCGCGACGCCGGGGTGTCCGGATTCGACATCGCCGGCGCGGAGGCGGGCAACCCGCCCACCCGCCACCTGGACGCCTTCGAGTACCTGCGCCGGGAGAACTTCCACTTCACCATCCACGCCGGTGAGGCCTTCGGACTGCCCTCCATCTGGGAGGCGCTCCAGTGGTGCGGCTGCGACCGCCTCGGCCACGGCGTGCGCATCGTCGACGACATCACCACCAACGAGAACGGCGTGCCGCGGCTGGGCCGCCTCGCCCAGTACGTGCGCGACAAGCGCGTCCCGCTGGAGATGTGCCCCAGTTCCAACGTGCAGACCGGCGCCGCCGACTCCATCGCCGAGCACCCGATCAAGCTCCTGCACGACCTGCGCTTCCGGGTCACGGTCAACACCGACAACCGCCTCCAGAGCGGGGTCACCCTGTCGGAGGAGTTCGCCAAGCTGAGCGAGGCCTTCGGCTACGACTGGGACGACCTCCAGTGGTTCACGGTCAACGCCATGAAGTCGGCCTTCCTGCCCTTCGACGAGCGCCTGTCGCTGATCAACGGGATCATCAAGCCCGGGTTCGCGCAGCTGAAGTGGGCGACCCACTGATGGCCGGACCCGACGGCGGGCCCACCACGCACTACTCCACCTCCTCCCGGGTGATGGCGATGGGGTGGGTGGTCATCGCGGTCCTGCTCCTGGTGGACGTGGTGCTGCGCGGTCAGGACCGGATGGCCTGGATCGCCGGGGCGGCCCTGGTCCTGAGCGTCGCCGTGGTCTACGTCGTGTGGCTGCGCCCGCGGGTGGTCTCCACGGAGCGGGGTATCCGGATGGTCAACCCGCTGCGCGAGACCTTCGTGCCGTGGGCGGCCGTGCAGTGGGTGGACGTGGTCGACGTGCTGCGGGTGCACACCCCCGAGCAGGTGCTGCGCTCCTGGCCCCTGCGCGAGACCAAGCGGGCCAAGGTCCGCGAGAACATGCGCCGGGAGTCGGGCTACCTGGACCCCGACGACGACAGGGACCCGACCCAGATGCGCCCGGTGGACCTGGCCGCCCGCGACCTGCGCAGGGACGCGGAGCGGTACAAGACGCGTCCGCTGAGCGGCCCCATCAAGGAGATCAGTGAGGAGGGCCCGGCCGCGCTGGGCGCCGAGGACCGCCCGCAGACGATGGTGCCGGTCGAGGTCATCGTCGTCCTGGCGGTGCCCCTCCTGCTGCTCGCGGCCGTGTTGCTCCTGGCCTGAGTTTCTTCTGGCCCGTGTTTTTGCTGTTCGGGGCGCTTCTCCTCGGGCCTAACCCGGTTCCCGCGCGGTGCGCGGGAACCGGGTTCTTCGTTTTCGGGGTGTGGGGTTGACGAGCACCCCGGAATTCTGGTTAGGTTAGGCATGCCTAAGGGAGAACGTTCCGGGTGGGCGGGCTTCGCGCGGATGGCCACCCACCCGGATCTTCCTCCAAAGGCGACGCGCGCGGTTCAACTGAATATCGGGAAGAGAAGGTGTCGTCAGCGCTAGTCCAACGGGGTCTGCGGGGATCCTGAGCGCACGACGGCACCGGGGAAAGCACCGCCTTCGGCCGGACCTGCGGCCGGTACCGTCCATCCCATGGCCTCGGGATGTACGCTCGCCACGCCGGTACCGGACACGCCGGGTCCGGTCGAAGGCGCCCCAACTTCTCTCGCTTGTCCCCTCTGGGCAAGCACGCCTCTCCAGTCTCCAAGCGCACACGAAAGCCCGGCGGTCTCCGCCGGGCTTTGTGCTGTGTAGGAGGCTTTTCCGTTGGGCCCTCGGCGCTCAGGCCGCGGCGATCACCCGGTTCAGCAGTTCACCGAGCCGGCGCGCTCGCTGGGTGACGATCTCCAGGGCGCGATCCTCCTCGAAGGGGTCCAGCACCGCGCCCACCGCGTCGTTGCTGACCATGGACAGCCCCAGCACCTCGGCGCCCATCTCCACCGCCGCGATGGTCTCCAGCGCGATCGAGCGCCCGACCACGTCCGCGCCCGCCTGGCGCAGCACCTTCAGCTCGGCCGGGGTCTGCAGCTGCGGACCCGTGGTGGACACGTACACGCCCTCGGCCAGGGAGGCGTCCACCCCGTGGATGACCTGGCGCAGCCGCTCGCTGTAGGCCTGGGTCAGGTCGACGAAGTTGGCGCCGGTCAGCGGGGACCGCGAGGTGAGGTTGACGTGGTCGCGCAGTACCACCGGCTGCCCCGGCTGGTAGTCGGTGCGCAGCGATCCCGCCGATCCGGTCAGTACCGCGATCCGGGCACCCGCGGCGATCCCGGTCCGCACCGCGTGCGTGGCGACCATCGGGCCGAAGCCCTCGTAGACGTGGACGCGGCCCATGAACACGACCACGCGTTTCTCGCCCACCCACATGCTGCGGACCTTGCCGCTGTGCCCTTCGGCGCTGGGTGCCACGAAGCCGGGCAGCTCGGTCGCGTCGAATTCGATGTCGGGCGTGCCCAGTGTGTCCACCGCGCCCGCCCAGCCGGAGCCGAGCACCACCAGGGCATCGAAACTGTCGGCCCCGGCCCGGGCCAGGAGTTCCTTCGAGGCGGAGTCCGCCAGTCGTTTCGCCTCGCCGGTGGTCTGGGGCGGCTGGGGCGGCTGCTCTGATTCGCTCACAAGTCGGATGCTACCCCTGTGTAGCCAAATTGTTCCGGAACGCAACGCAGAGTGTTCGGAGGGCGGAATGTACACGTCACCTTGGGTGACCTCGGCGACCTGATTCACGTGTCCTTCGTCGCATCGGCCGAGGTCAGGTAGGGGTCCGACAGGCCACTCCTTGGGGAGACAAGGCGTTTCGGCCGGGGTGGCTGCGGTTTTCGACAGTGGACATGGCCGACAATGGGGTGAAGCGATAAAACCAGGTGGTGCACTGCCATGCCCGAATATCGCCCCGGACCGGGAACGGGTGTGCCGCATCGCCCGCAGAGGGAGTGAAGCAGCGTGACGAAGGTCGTGATCATCGGTGGCGGGCCCGGGGGCTATGAGCCGGCGCTGGTCGCCGCGCAGCTCGGCGCGGACGTGACTGTGGTGGAGCGCGACGGCATCGGCGGCGCCTGCGTCCTCACCGACTGCGTCCCCTCCAAGAGCCTCATCGCCACCTCCACCCGGACCACGTACGTACGCGAGTCCGCCAGCCTGGGCATCCACGTGCCCGAGGCGGAGGACAACAAGGCCGCTGTCGAGGTCGACATCGACCAGATCAACGCGCGGATCAAACGCCTGGCCCAGGCCCAGTCCGACGACACCCGCGCCCGTCTGATCAAGGAGGGCGTCGAGGTCGTCATCGGGGAGGCCCGCCTGGTCGACCCGCACATCGTCGCCGTCGGCGAACGCCGCATCCGCGCCGACGTCGTCCTCATCGCCACCGGCGCCCACCCCCGCGAGCTGCCCACCGCCAAGCCCGACGGCGAGCGCATCCTGACCTGGCGCCACCTCTACGAGCTGGAGGAGCTGCCCGAGGAACTGATCGTGGTCGGCTCCGGTGTCACCGGTGCCGAGTTCGCCAGCGCCTACCAGGCCCTGGGGTCGAACGTGACCCTCGTCTCCTCGCGCAACCTGGTCATGCCCACGCAGGACTCCGACGCCGCCGAGGTGTTGGAGGAGGTCTTCGCCCGCCGCGGCATGACCATCCTCAACCAGACCCGCGCCGAGTCGGTCGTGCGCACCGAGGACGGTGTCCGGGTCACCCTCTCCGACGGCCGCACCGTCGACGGCAGCCACTGTCTGATGACCGTCGGCATGATCCCCAACACCGAGGGCCTGGGCCTGGAGGAGGCCGGGGTCCGGCTGGGCAAGGGCGGGTTCGTCGAGGTCGACCGCGTCTCCCGGACCACCGTTCCCGGCGTCTACGCCGCGGGTGACTGCACCGGCGTGAACATGCTGGCCTCTGTGGCCGCCATGCAGGGCCGGATCGCCATGTGGCACGCGCTCGGCGAGGCCGTGTCCCCGCTGCAGCTGTCCACCGTCGCCTCCACCGTGTTCACCCACCCCGAACTGGCCGCCGTGGGAGCCAGCGAGGACGACGTGCGCAGCGGCCGCATCGACGGCCGTACCGTCACCCTGCCGCTGAACACCAACCCGCGCGCCAAGATGAACGAGGTCAAGGACGGCTTCGTCAAGCTCATCTGCCGCCAGCACACCGGCATCGTCCTGGGCGGCGTCATCGTCGGCCCGCGCGCCAGCGAACTCATCCTGGGCGTGTCCATCGCGGTCCAGCAGCGCCTGACCGTCGACGACATCGCGCACACCTTCTCGGTGTACCCGTCGCTGTCCGGCAGCGTCACCGAGGCCGCGCGCTCCCTCATGCTCGCCTCCCCGGAGTAGGGGCTCCGACGGAGAGCGGCTGCGGCCCGCCGTGTGGAAGGGCAGGACACACGGCGGGCCGCAGGAGCCAGAAAACGCAGGAGGGCTCGGGCGAGATCGCCCGAGCCCTCCTGCGCGGTTCGTGCGCGTCCGTGACCGGCTAGAAGTCGAAGCCGCCGAAGTCCCCGAAGTCGCCGCCGCCGTCGAAGTCACCGCCGCCCATGTCGCCGCCGTCGCCCATGTCGTCACCGGCGCCCATCATGCCGCCGCCCATCATCGACCCCATCATGGAGCCCATCATCATGCCGGTGAACATGCCCATCATCATGTTCATGCCGAAGTAGCCGCCGGCGTAGGGCGAGTAGGCCGGACCCGCGTCGTAGTACGGGCGGCGCTCACCGTCGACCTCGACCATGCGCACGTCCGGCTGGCCGCCGGTGCGCACCGCCTGGGCGCAGACCGGGCACGCGGTCACCGACCGGGGCGAGCCGCCGGGCGGGGCCCAGGTGACGTCCTCGCTGGACGGGCCGTGCTGCGGATTGAAGAAACAGGGACCGCGCCGCGCGGGCACCGGGTCGCCGTTCATCCGGGCCCGGGTGGCGGTCATGTAGTAGCGGCCGTCCTCCAGGGCGCCGGTCACCATCTTGACCTGTTCGGGTTCCTGGATGGTGTCCAGCAGGGACTTGGCCTGGTCGTAGGAGTCCATGGCCCGCGAGTAGTCGCTGCGGGTCTCGTCGTCCACCTTGGACAGGTCGATCTCCAGACGGGCGACGTCCTCACCGAGGCGGACGACGTCCTCGGTGGCCATCTGCTTGATCTCCTCGAGCTGCTTGGCCTTCTCGGCCTCGCGCTTCTTACGGCTGTTGTAGACGTACCAGCCGCCGGCCGCGACGATGATCGCGAGGATGGCGAGCAGCACCAGGCCGGAACCGCCGCCCCCGGCCGGGGCCTCGCTGGCGGTCTCGGTGTCCTGGACCGCGTCGGGTACGGCCGCGAGGGTGTCGATCGGGTTGACGCCCTCGTCGAGGGCGATCTGCCTGATCGCCTCGGTGCTCTCCAGGTTGGGTGAGGTGACGTAGAAGTGGTCGCTTCCGCCCAGGACTCCGTAGGCCCCGTCGCCGACCTCGGCCATGACGGGTTCCATCACGGCGTTCACCCCCGCCTCGGAGGTGGCGACCTCCGACGGCAGGATCACGTAGTAGACGGGTGTGTCCGCGTTCGCCGCGGCGGCCTCCAGGGCGGCCTCGTCAGCGGCGGGGATCTGGTCGATCGACGGGTCGACGAAGACGCCGTCGTCCTCCAGTTCCGCGACGATGTCCTGGGTCTCGGGTAGTTCGGTCTGGGTGTCGGCTGCGGCCGGAACCGCTGCGGCGGTGACCATCCCCGCCACGAGTCCGGCAGCCAGCACTGTGGGTGTTACCAAGCGGCGCAACATGTCGTTCCTCTCGCCTCCCTTAACCACAGGGACGAACAGGAGCCCCGAACAGTTCCCGAGGTCAGCCCCTGTGTCCAGTGTCTCCCGGTTGTTCGGACGCGTTCGGTGAGGGCTGACGCGACGGGCCCGCCGGATCGGAGCGGATCCGGCGGGCCCGTCGCGGTGCGGGGTGGAACGGTTAGCTTCTGGCACCCGATTCGGCGAGGTCGGCGTCCTTGTCCGTGCCCTCGCCGCCCTCTTCGGCCCCGGCCGACGCGCGCTCGGCGGCGGCCTCCTCGGCGGAGACGGTGCCGGGCTCGTCCAGCGGAACGAAACCGGTGGTACCGCGCGGGGCGTGGTAACGGGTCACGTCCAGGATGCCCTCGCGCTTGGCGACGATCGCCGGGACCAGTGCCTGACCGGCCACGTTGGTGGCGGTGCGGCCCATGTCCAGGATCGGGTCGACGGCCAGCAGCAGGCCCACGCCCTCCAGGGGCAGACCCAGGGTGGACAGGGTCAGGGTCAGCATGACGGTCGCGCCGGTAGTGCCCGCGGTGGCCGCGGAACCGATCACCGAGACGAACACGATCAGCAGGTAGTCGGTGATCCCCAGGTCGATACCGGGGAAGAACTGGGCGACGAAGATCGCCGAGATCGCGGGGTAGATCGCGGCGCAGCCGTCCATCTTGGTGGTGGCGCCGAACGGGACCGCGAACGCGGAGTAGTAGCGGGGCACGCCGAGGTTCTGCTCGGCGACGCGCTGGGTGACGGGCAGCGTGCCCAGCGAGGAGCGCGAAACGAAACCGAGCTGGACCGCGGGCCACACACCGGTGAAGTACTTGACCGGGGACAGGCCGTTGAGGCGGGCGATCACCGGGTAGACGACGAACACCACCAGGACCAGGCCCAGGTAGATCGCCAGGGTGAACTTCCCGAGCGCGCCGATGGTGGTCCAGCCGTAGCTGTATACGGCGTTGCCCAGCAGGCCCACGGTGCCGATCGGCGCGAGGCGGATGACCCACCACAGAGCCTTGAGGACGACCTCCAGGGTGGAGGAGGTGAACGCGATGAACGGTTCGGCGGCCTTGCCGACCTTCACCGCCGCGATGCCCAGGACCACGGCGATCACGATCAGCTGGAGCACGTTGAACGACAGCGACGTGGTCGCCGCGATGGAGCCGTCGTCGGCGACGGTGCCGGAGGTGTTCGCGGCCAGGCCCAGGAAGTTGGCCGGGACGATGCTCTCGATGAAGGCCAGCCAGGAGCCCGTGGTGGAGGGCTCCGCGGCGGTCGCCTCGTCCACACCGCTGTTCAGCCCGGGGCGCAGGGTCAGGCCGATGGTGATCGCGATGGCCACCGAGATCAGCGCCGTGGTCGCGAACCACAGCAGCGTCTTCCACGCCAGCCGGGCGGCGTTGGCGACGTTGCGCAGGTTGGCGATGGAGGAGATGACGGCCAGGACGATCAGCGGCGGCACGATCGTGCGCAGCAGCGCCACGAAGGTCGAGCCGATGGTCTGGAGGGTGACCGCGAGCCAGTTGGTGGCCTCACCGGTATCGGGGTGGGGCGGACTGATCTGCAGGGCGATGACACCCAGGACGATGCCCAGCACCAGGCCGGCGAGTACCTGGGCGGCGAAGGGGAAACGCAGTTTGCGTCGGGGAGCTGTGGTCTGCTCGGACACGGAAGGAAGACTCCAGAGATGGGTGGCCGGGCGCACGCGTGCGACGTCACGGGTCGGCGCGGCGGGCCGCGGGTGCTCGGCGCAGGGGAAGGGCGGGCATCACCGGGAGAGGTGACCTGGGAAGGGTGAGCGGCGCGCTGCCCGGCAGTAGGCACGGGCACGCGTGGACCTAGCTACACGCGTGACTGTTGAAGCGGCACAGGTCGATGTGCCACCTTCGCGTCAGTCCCCAGATGTTCGTCACGATCGAGAACAATAGCCCGGTTTCCTTACCTTTTCCATGCACAACCGGTCGTCTTGTGTGGAGTAGCTGGTCGGAGTGCCTAGTGCGCTGGGTCTTCCTGCTTCCGGGGGCGATGAGGATCACGCCCGGGGCACCCCGGGCAGGCGCCGGAGTCGAAGGGCCCGGGCGGGGGAACACTCACGGGTGCCGGGTGAGGCGAAGTGAGACAATCCGTGGAAAGCACCGTTACGGGGTGACAGGGGTGGCTACTGTGGGCGACGAGCACGATCCGACTACCGGAGGCAGTGACATGTCCGCTCCCACCGTGGCAGAGAAGTCGGTCTCCTCCAGGGCGGACCAGTGGTCCCTGATCCAGCCGCCGCCGGAGGGGTATACCGCTGACGACCTGGACCGTATGCCGGATCTTCCGCCGCACACCGAACTCATCGACGGAAGCTTGGTTCTGGTGAGCCCCCAGAAACTGTTCCACATGCTCGTCCTCAAACTGTTGGAGCGTGAACTCGACCGGCAGGTCCCCGAACACCTGCTGGTGGCACGGGAGTTCTCGGTCAAACTGGCCAAGAGACAGCGCCCGGAACCAGACCTGCTGTTGGTGCGAACCGATGCCCTCGACGAGTTCGACCAGACCTGGGTTCTTCCCTCGGCGGTGCGGTTGGCTGTGGAGGTCGTCTCGCCGGAGTCGGAGATCCGGGACAGGGAACGTAAACCAGAGCTCTACGCCCGTGCCGGCATCCCGCACTTCTGGCGCGTGGAACAGGACGGGGACGAAGCGGTGGTCTACGTCCATGAATTGGATCCGGCCAGCGGTCGCTACGGCAGGCCCTCGATCCACCGTGGAGTTCTCAAGACCACGGTGCCCGTCGACATCGAGATCGACCTGGCCGGTCTCCGCGGTCGATGAATGAGGGGCACCGCCCTTCAGCGGTGCCCCTGCACCGGGAACGAACGTGTGGTCAGGCGTCCTTGATGTCGCAGACCACCGCGCCGTTGCCCACGGTCTCGCCCGGGGCGACCTTCAACCCGGTGATGGTCCCGGCCCTGTGCGCGGCCAGCGGCTGCTCCATCTTCATCGCCTCGATCACCACCACCGTCTCGCCCTCGGCCACGGTCTGGCCCTCGGCGGCCACGACCTTGACCACGGTGCCCTGCATCGGCGAGACCAGCGAGTCACCGCTGGCCGCGGCCGCGCCACCGCTCTTACGGGCGGCGCGCTTCTTCTTACCGCCACCGTTTCCGGCGGCCGGAGCCGCCGCGACGCCCAGGGAGGCGGGCAGGACCACGTCGATGCGCTTACCGCCCACCTCGACGGTCACGGTCTCGCGCTCTGCCGGCTCCGCGGTTCCGGGCTCACCGGACCAGGGGGCGATCTGGTTGTCGAACTCGGTCTCGATCCACCGGGTGTACACCCCGAACGGCTGGGCGGGGTCGGCCGGAGCGAACGCCGGGTCCTCGACGACGGTCTGGTGGAAGGGGATCACCGTGGGCATGCCGCCGACCTCGAACTCGGCCAGCGCCCGCTTGGAGCGCTGGAGCGCCTCGGCACGGGTGCGGCCGGTCACGATCAGCTTGGCGACCATCGAGTCGAAGGCCTGGGGGACGGTGAACCCCGCCTCACAGCCGGTGTCCACCCGCACCCCGGGCCCGCCGGGCAGGTTGAAGGAGGTGATGGTGCCGGGGGCGGGCATGAAGTTGCGTCCGGCGTCCTCGGCGTTGATCCGGAACTCGAAGGAGTGCCCTCGGATCTCGGGGTCGTCGTAGCCCAGGGCCTCGCCGTCGGCGATCCGGAACATCTCGCGGACCAGGTCGATCCCGGTGACCTCCTCGCTCACCGGATGCTCGACCTGCAGGCGGGTGTTGACCTCCAGGAAGGAGATGGTGCCGTCCACTCCGACCAGGAACTCGCAGGTGCCCGCACCCACATAGCCCGCCTCCTTGAGGATGGCCTTGGAGGAGGCGTACAGCCGCTGCATCTGATCGTCGGACAGGAAGGGGGCGGGGGCCTCCTCCACCAGCTTCTGGTGGCGGCGCTGGAGCGAGCAGTCGCGGGTGGAGACCACCACGACGTTGCCGTGGGAGTCGGCCAGGCACTGGGTCTCCACGTGCCGCGGCTTGTCCAGGTAGCGCTCCACGAAGCACTCGCCCCGACCGAACGCGGTCACCGCCTCACGCACCGCCGACTCATAGGCGTCGGCGACCTCCTCCAGGGTGTAGGCGACCTTGAGCCCGCGCCCGCCGCCGCCGAAGGCGGCCTTGATCGCGATCGGCAGACCGTGCTGCTCGGCGAAGGCCACGACCTCCTCAGCTGACTCCACCGGGTCGGGGGTGCCCGCGACCAGCGGTGCGCCGACCTTCTGCGCGATGTGGCGGGCCTGCACCTTGTCGCCGAGCGCGGTGATCGCGGCGGGGGGCGGGCCGATCCAGGTCAGCCCGGCGTCGATGACGGCCTGGGCGAAGTCGGCGTTCTCGGCCAGGAACCCGTACCCGGGGTGCACGGCGTCCGCACCGGACTCCGCGGCGATGGCCAGGAGTTTGCCGATGTCCAGGTAGGAGTCGGCCGGGGTGGAGCCGCCCAGGCTGTGGGCCTGGTCGGCGACCTTGACGTGCAGGGCGTCCAGGTCGGGTTCGGCGTAGACGGCGACGCTGGCGATCCCGGCGTCGCGGCAGGCGCGGGCGATGCGCACGGCGATCTCGCCGCGGTTGGCGATCAGAACTTTACGCACGGTGGAAATCCTCCAGCTGGAGCGTGGAGCGGGTCACGCGCCGACCGCTCGACGAAGAGTCTAGGAAACGGGAGAGCACGGCAGAGGTCATCTCGTGCTCAGGCGCCAGGCGCCGGGGCCGGGACGCAACGGGGTGCGCATACCGCGAGAACGGCCCCGCCACCCGGAGACGGGACGCTCGGGCCCGGGTGCCTCGGCGGCGGCCCGGGCGGCCGCCGCGCGGGCGGTGAGCAGGGCGGTGAGCACGGCGATTTCCTCCTCGGTGGGCTCACCGCGCACCACGGCCAGGTGCGGCGCGTTCTTTCGCGGGTCGGTCGGCGCGCTCACAGCGGGATGTTCCCGTGCTTCTTGGGCGGCAGCTGCTTGCGCTTGTTGCGCAGCGCCTTCAGCGCCTTGGTGACCTGCACCCGGGTCTCGGAGGGCAGGATGACCCCGTCCACGTAGCCGCGTTCTGCCGCCGAGTACGGGTTCAGCAGGGTGTCCTCGTACTCGCCGACCAGCCGGGCCCGCTCGGCCTCGACGTCGTCTGCCGCGGCGAGCGTGCGCCGGTGCAGGATGTTCACCGCGCCCTGGGCGCCCATGACCGCGATCTGCGCCGTGGGCCAGGCCAGGTTGACGTCGGCGCCCAGGTGCTTGGAACCCATCACGTCGTAGGCGCCGCCGAAGGCCTTGCGGGTGATGACGGTGATCAGCGGAACCGTGGCCTCGGCGTAGGCGTACAGGAGCTTGGCGCCGCGGCGGATGATGCCGTCCCACTCCTGGTCGGTGCCGGGCAGGAAGCCGGGCACGTCCACGAAGGTCAGTACCGGGACGTTGAAGGCGTCGCAGGTGCGGACGAACCGCGCGGCCTTCTCGGAGGCGTCGATGTCCAGGCAGCCCGCGAAGCTCATCGGCTGGTTGGCGACGATGCCCACGGACCGGCCGTCCACCCGGCCGTAGCCTACCACGATGTTGGTGGCGAACTGGCCGTGTACCTCGAGGAAGTCGCCGTCGTCCAGGACGGATTCGATGACCTGCTTGATGTCGTAGGGCTGGTTGGCCGAGTCCGGGATGAACGCGTCTAGGGCCAGGTCGGTGTCGGTGAGCTCGTCGCCGGGGTCGTCCTCGGGGGCCACGAGCGGGGCCTCCTCGAGGTTGTTGTCCGGCAGATGCGACAGCAGCGCCTTCACGTAGTCGATGGCGTCCTGCTCGTCGGCGCCCCGGTAGTGCGCCACCCCCGACTTGCTGGCGTGGGTGTTGGCACCGCCGAGCTCCTCCATGGAGACGTCCTCGCCGGTGACGGTCTTGATGACGTCGGGGCCGGTGATGAACATCTGGGAGGTCTCGTCGACCATCACCACGAAGTCGGTGAGGGCGGGGGAGTAGACGTGTCCTCCCGCGGTGGCGCCCATGATCAGGGAGATCTGCGGGATGACACCGGAGGCGTGGGTGTTGCGTTTGAAGATCTCCGCGTACAGGCCGAGCGCCACCACACCCTCCTGGATGCGCGCGCCGCCGCCCTCGTTGATGCCCACCACGGGGCAGCCGTTGGTGAGGGCGTGGTCGAGGACCTTACAGATCTTCTCACCGTAGACCTCGCCCAGTGAGCCGCCGAAGACGGTGACGTCCTGGCTGAACACGGCGACGGGACGGCCGTCGACGGTTCCGTGGCCGGTCACGACGCCGTCCCCGTAGGGGCGGTTGGCGTCCAGGCCGAAGTTGGTCGAGCGGTGCCGGGCCAGCGCGTCGAACTCGACGAACGAACCCGGATCGAGCAGTGCGTCGATCCGCTCGCGTGCGGTCATCTTGCCTTTGGCGTGCTGCTTCTCGACGGCTCGCTCGGACCCGGCGTGTACGGCTTCGTACCTGCGTCGCCGCAGGTCGTCGAGCTTGCCAGCGGTCGTGTGGATGTCGATCTCAGCCGCGGACAGCGGTTCAGGGGCTTCGGTGGCCATAACAGCTCAGGTTAGCTTCGGGGGTCTCACGCGCCTTCACGCGGCCTGGGTTACTCGTCAGTAGGTGTGCCCCTGTGCGGCTCGGGTGTCCAGCCGCGATCAGGGAGGAAGCCGGGGTGTAAAAGGCGCTCCGAAACGCCGGATAACCGTGAGTCAATGTGAATTGTCCCCGCCGGGCCACAATTGTTAACGCTCGGGCATAACCACGGTAAATCCACCCCCGCACGCACGCCGCCAGGGACGATCTCGGTAAGGTCGGCCCCATGACAGCGGTAAGCGCAGAACGTGACAGTGCCCGGCAGGAAGTCCCCGAACAGCTCAGGAATGACGTCAAGCTGCTCGGTGAGATGCTCGGAACGGTCCTCGCCGAAAGCGGCGGTGAGGATCTGCTCGCCGATGTCGAGAAACTCCGACACGCGGTGATCGGCGCCCGCGACGGCTCCGTCACCACCGAGGAGATCACCGAGCTCGTCGCCGCCTGGCCCCTGGAGCGCGCCAAGCAGGTCGCCCGCGCCTTCACGGTCTACTTCCACCTGGCCAACCTGGCCGAGGAACACCAGCGGATGCGCGCCCTGCGCGAACGCGACGACGCCGCCAACCCGTCCCGCGAGTCCCTGGCCGCCGCCGTGCGCGCCATCCGCGAGACCGACGGCGGCGAGGAGCGCCTGGCCGAACTGGTCGAGGGCATGGAGTTCCACCCGGTGCTCACCGCTCACCCCACCGAGGCCCGCCGCCGTGCCGTCTCCACCTCCATCCTGCGGATCAGCGCCCAGCTGGACGCCTGGCACGCCTCCCACGAGGGCAGCGGCGCCGCCGCTGAGGCGCACCGCCGCCTCCTGGAGGAGATCGACCTGCTCTGGCGCACCTCGCAGCTGCGCTACACCAAGCTCGACCCGCTCGACGAGGTGCGCACCGCCCTGGCCGCCTTCGACGAGACGATCTTCGCGATCATCCCGGAGGTCTACCGGACGCTGGACAGCGCCATCGACCCCGAGGGGACCGGCACCCGCCCGCCCCGAGCCAGGCCCTTCGTGCGCTACGGCACCTGGATCGGCGGCGACCGCGACGGCAACCCCTTCGTCACCCACGAGGTCACCCGCGAGGCCATGACCATCCAGTCCGAGCACATCCTGCGCGGCCTGGAGACCACCTGTGGCAAGCTCGCCCGCACCCTCACCGCCTACTCCAACCTCACCCCGGCCAGCCCCGCGTTGCTGGACACGGTCTCCCAGGCCAAGGCCGGACACCCCACCCTGATGGGCGAGATCACCCAGCGCTCACCCAACGAACCCCACCGCCAGCTGCTGCTCCTGGCCACCGCCCGCCTGCTCGCCACCCGCGAACGCGACGCCGACCTCGCCTACGCCGACTCCGACGAGTTCCTCGCCGACCTGCGCCTGGTCCAGGACTCCCTGGCCGCCGCCGGTGCCAGCCGACAGGCCTACGGCGAACTCCAGCACCTGATCTGGCAGACCGAGACCTTCGGCTTCCACCTGGCCGAACTGGAGGTCCGCCAGCACAGCGAGGTCCACGCCGCCGCGCTCGCCGAAGTCGAGGCGGGCGGCCCCCTCTCGGAGCGCACCGAGGAGGTCCTCAACACCATCCGGACCATCTCCTGGATTCAGGAGCGCTTCGGCGTGGAGGCCTGCCGCCGCTACATCGTCAGCTTCACCCGGTCGGCCCAGGACATCGAGGCCGTCTACAAGCTGGCCACCCACGCCCTGCCACCCAAGCGCGTGCCGGTCCTGGACGTCATCCCGCTCTTCGAGACCGGCGCCGACCTCGAGGCCTCTCCCGGGGTCCTGGCCGGGATGCTCGAACTCCCGCCGGTCCGCCAGCGCCTGGCCGACAACGACCGCCGCGTGGAGGTCATGCTCGGCTACAGCGACTCCGCCAAGGACGTGGGGCCGGTCAGCGCCACCCTGCGGCTGTACGACGCCCAGGCCCGGCTGTCCGCCTGGGCCAGCGAGAACGACGTGGTCCTCACCCTCTTCCACGGCCGGGGCGGCTCCCTGGGCCGTGGCGGTGGCCCGGCCAGCCGGGCCCTGCTCGCCCAGGCACCGGGTTCGGTCGGCGGCCGTTTCAAGGTCACCGAACAGGGCGAGGTCATCTTCGCCCGCTACGGCCAGGCCGCCATCGGCCGCCGCCACATCGAACAGGTCGGCCACGCCGTCCTGATGGCCTCCACCGACACCGTCCAGGAGCGCGAACGCGCCGCCGCCGAGCGCTACCGCCCCTACGCGGACACGATCGCGGCCGCGGCCCAGGGGACCTACCTGTCGCTGATCAACACCGAGGACTTCGCGGTGTGGTTCTCCCGGGTCAGCCCCCTGGAGGAACTCGGCGAACTGCGCCTGGGCTCCAGGCCCGCCCGCCGCGGCGCGGCCAAGGGCCTCGGGGACCTGCGCGCTATCCCGTGGGTGTTCGCCTGGACCCAGACCCGGGTCAACCTCCCCGGCTGGTACGGCCTGGGCACCGGCCTGGCCGCCGTGGACGACCTGTCGGCCCTCCAAGCCGCCTACCGGGAGTGGCCGCTGTTCGCCTCGCTGCTGGACAACGCGGAGATGAGCCTGGCCAAGACCGACCGCACCATCGCCGAGCGCTACCTGGCCCTGGGCGGGCGGCCCGAACTCACCGAGACGGTCCTGGGCGAGTACGACCGCACCCGCGAACTCGTCCTCAAGGTGACCGGCCACGACCGCCTCCTGGAGAACCGCGCGATCCTCTCCCGCGCCGTGGACCTGCGCAACCCGTACGTGGACGCGCTCAGCCACCTCCAGCTCCGCGCCCTGGAAGCCCTGCGCGGCGAGGAGTCGGACTCCCTGTCCGACCAGGACAGTCAGCACCTGGAGCGACTGCTCCTGCTCTCGGTCAACGGAGTGGCCGCGGGGTTGCAGAACACCGGCTGACCCCTGCCTGTTGAACCTCGGGCCCCGCACCTGTCACAGGTGCGGGGCCCGAGGTGTCTCCTTGTTACGCGGGGAACTCACCTGTATCGAGCGTCAGATCGAACGGCTCCGGCAGGTGGAGTGTGTCCCCGAACGGGACTTTGGTCAGGCGCCGGAAGTAGCCGTCCCCGGGATCAGAGAACCAGTAGACCCCGGCATTGGTGAACTCGCCGTCCCAGCGGTCGATCAGCAGGTACACGGGAACCCGCGCGTTGGCGTAGGCGCCGATTTTCCAACCGCGTTCCTGGTGCGCGGTGCTTTCGGTCGCCACCTCCACGGCCAGCAGAGGATCGCCGTCCTCGTTGGTCACCAACAGGTCTGGGCGGTGCACACTGTGAATGTTCGGCAACTGGATGGCTGGTGCGCGCAGGAACTGGAAACCGTGCTCGTGAGTGCCCTGGCCCACGCTCTCCGCGCTGAGCGTTTCCTCGACCAGGCTCAAGGTGCGTCTGTGCTCGTCCTCGAAGGGGGACGAAATGTGGATGACACCTTCGATGATCTCGGCGCGCCAGCCTTCGGGTAGGTCGAGCTCCTCCCAGGCACGCAGTACGACTTCCCAGTGGGACGACTCCGGGGTGAGCTCGCCCGGGTTCTCATCGGTCAACTGATCTACCTTCAGGGCCAGAACCTAGCGGTGGGAAGCATGCGGAAGGTGGGTTTTCCACAAGGCGGATGTTCTCTTACACGAACAGGCTTTGGGGCTGTTGTAATGGGCCTATGACCAGCGAAGCCCACACCGCGCTCCTCCCTCTGAACCAGACCGCGATCGCGGCCTCCGTCATCCGTCCCGGCGGGCTGTGGCGCAGCGTCGACGTGGTGCCCGAGGCCGGGTCCACCAACACCGACCTCATCGCCCGCTCCAAGGAGGGAGCGCCCGAGGGCACCGTGCTGGTCACCGAGCACCAGACCGCGGGCAAGGGCCGCCTGGGGCGCGGGTTCACCACGCCAGCCCGGGTGGCGCTCACCTTCTCCGTGCTGGTGCGGCCCTCCGTGCCCTCCGACCGGTTGGGCTGGGTCTCCCCGATGATGGGGCTGGCCGCCGTCGCCGCCGTACGCGAGGTTGCCGGTGTCAAGGCCGCGCTCAAGTGGCCCAACGACGTCCTCGTGCCGGGGGAGGAACGGGACGGCAAGCTGGCCGGGATCCTCGCCGAGGCCGACTTCTCCGACGCCGACCAACTGGGGATCGTGGTGGGTATGGGGCTGAACGTCGCCCAGACCCGCGAGCAGCTCCCCGTGGAGAACGCGACCTCACTCCGCGCCGAGGGGGCGCCCGGGACCAGCCGGGACGAACTCCTCACCACCGTCCTGGCCGAGTTCGAGGAACGCTACGCCGCCTGGACCGCGTCAGCGGGCGACGCCGAGGCCAGCGGGCTGGCCGCCGAGTACCGGGACGTCTGCGTCACCCTCGGACGGCCCGTCCGGGTCCACCTGCCCGGAGACCGCCTCCTGGAAGGCACCGCGACCGGCGTCGACACCCAGGCAAGGCTCCTGGTCGGGGAGCGGGCGCTCAGCGCGGGGGACGTCGTGCACGTCCGCCCCGGCCGATGAGCGCGAACCACTCGTCCACAGGCGTATTCCAGCCACTCCCGGACCCGGGCGGCGTGTGCCATTATCACCGTTATGGCTATCGCGGACCGTTATCTCTCCGACGACGAGGAACTCGTCTACGTCGCACGGCAGCACTGGACTCTCCTCGCCGGTGAGTTCGTCGCGCTGCTGCTCATCATCGGTGTCGTCGGCACCGCCCTGTTCTTCATGCCCTGGAACGAGGACTGGAGCCTGATCGCCGGAGGAGTCATGGTGGCCGTCGGCGTCGTCGCCGCACTCGCCTTCTGGTTCGTCCCCATGCTCAAGTGGGCGACCACCGTCTACATCCTCACCAACCGGCGGCTGATGATGCGGGACGGCATCATCTCCAAGCAGGGCCGGGACATGCCGCTGACCAGGGTGAACGATGTTTCCTTCAACATCACGCTCTGGGAACGGATCATGCGGTACGGAACGTTGTCCATTCAGTCGGCATCAGAACAGGAGGGCATGGTCCTCCAGAGGGTGCCCAGACCCCAGTGGTTCCAGTCGGAGATCTACCGCCAGGTCAACGCGGCCCAGCGGCCGGACTACCCGACCGGCCCCCAGGGTTGACCCCAGGCCTCCGGCGTAAGCTGGAGGCGCATCCAGCACCGCGCCTTCGGGCCGGTGGCAAAGAGATTGCTCCCCGCTCCGGCGGGGAAGGTCCCGTGAAAGAGAACGTATGCCGTCGCGTCCTGACCCGAAAGCGATCGAGTCCGTCCTACTCGGTGGTGAGGCGGTCTACACCAGGGAACAGGCGGTCGAGCTCGCCGGAGCCGATCCCGAGCTTGCCGGCCGCGTCTGGCGCGCCCTGGGCTTCCCCACCCTGGGTGACGACTCGGTCATCTTCGCCGAGAGCGACGTCGAAGCGTTGCGTATCACCGACTCCCTGCTCAAGGAGGGCATCCTCGACGAGGAGGGCGTGGTCCGCTTCGCCCGCGCCATGGGGCAGACCATGGCCCGCCTGGCCGACTGGCAGACCAGCATCCTGAGCACCCTCATGTTCCAGGACGGCAACGAGGTCGCCAACCCTCTGATGAACCAGGTCAAGGAGCTCCTGCCGGACGTGGAGCGCCTCCTCCTGCACATCTGGCGCCGTCAGCTCGCCGCCTCCACCGCGCGCACCCTCGCCGTGATGTCCAACGGCAACGACATCGTCCCGAACTACTACCCGCTGATCGTGGGCTTCGCCGACCTGGTCTCCTTCACCACGCTCAGCCGCGAGCTCGACGAGGTCGAACTCGCCGGTGTCGTGGAGGGCTTCGAAGCCACCGCCGCCGACATCGTCGCCTCCGGCGGAGGCCGCGTGGTGAAGACCCTCGGCGACGAGGTGCTCTACGTCGCGGACTCGCCCCTCCAGGCGGCGGACATCGCCCTGCGCCTGGCCTCCGGAGTGAAGACCCACGTCGAGGTCCCCGACGTCCGTGTCGGCGTGGCCTACGGCCCGGTGCTCACCCTGCACGGGGACGTCTTCGGCACCACGGTCAACCGCTCCAGCCGCCTCACCTCCTTCGCCCGCCCCGGCACCGTCCTCATCGACGACGCGCTCGCCGAGAGCCTCGCCGAAGAAGAGGGGCTCCAAGTCGTCAAGGTCCGGGCCCGGCACGCGCACGGCCTCGGCCTCATCCAGCCCTACGCCCTGCGCCGCGACTTCGACGCCGGCTAAAAGCGTGTGCGCGCACATCCGTCGGGATAGGCTCAGAAACCCTGTCCCGCCAGACGTCAGGTGGTGAGCCTGTGAGTTCCCTGTCCCCCGTCCAGCGGCTGCGTACCTCGGGAATCTTCAGCATCGAGGGCGCCGAGTCCAACGTCGAGAACAACGTGTGGATCATCGGCAACGACGAGAGCGCCGTGGTGATCGACGCCGCCCACGACCACGAGCGCATCGCCCGGGGCCTGGGCGACCGCGAACTGATGGCGATCGTGTGCACGCACGGCCACAGCGACCACGTCAACGCCGCCGTCGCCCTGGCCGATCTCACCGACTGCCCGATCCTGCTCCACCCCGACGACGCCGAACTCTGGCACCAGGTCCACCCCTACCGCGAACCCGACGCCCCGCTCCTGCACGGCGAGGTCCTGCGCGCCGGAGACACGGAGCTCAACGTCCTGCACACTCCGGGCCACACCCCCGGCGGCGTCTCCTTCTACGCCCCCGACCTCGGCGTGGTCTTCAGCGGTGACACCCTCTTCCCCGACGGCCCGGGCGCCACCGGCCAGCCCGCCTCGGACTTCCCGACGATCATCGCCTCCATCCGCGACCGACTCGCCACCCTGCCCGGCGACACCGTCGTCCACCCCGGCCACGGCGAGTCCACCACCATCGCCGAAGCCGCAGCCCACCTCGACGAGTGGACCAGCCGCGGGTTCTGAGCCCGCACAGCCCTCCCCGACGCGCAGCGGGGCATCCTGTGTCCGTGCCGAGGAGGGCACCAGCCGCGATCGGACCGGTCAAACCCGCAGCTCGAACGCTTCCGCCGCCTTCACCAGGCCGTTCACCTGGATCTCCACGAGGTGTTCCCCCGGGTAGTAGGAGCGTGTGCTGATCGGGCGGACCGGGTGTTTCCTCTCCAGGGTCCGCCGCTCCCCGGCGCGCAGTTCGACCTTCGCCCACTTGAACACCTTCGGGCTCCGGCTGCCGTTGGCGCGCACATGGTGCACCACATAGTCCACGATCACCGTGTGCGGCCGCCCGTCCGTGTTGACCAGGTCCACCCGGACCAACAGGGGACCACCCAGGTCGAGCACCTCCGGGCTGAGGGCCAGCCCCTTCACCTCCACGTGTTCGCCGCCGGTGGCCCCCAGTAGCGCCAGCGCCCGCTGGTCGCCCTGTTTCACCAGGGTGCGCAGCGCGTGCCGGACCGTCCACGCGGTCTCCGGGGTCGGGCTCTCCCGGGTCCAACGCTCGGCCGTGTCCAGGACCAGACCGGGGTGGTCGCGCGAGATGTCGTTGAGATTGTTGGCGACCGAGGTGCGCACGTACTTGGACGGGTCGCTGCGCAAAAGCTCCAGGACCTCCAGCACCGGGGCGGGGTCGGCGACGAACTCCGGGAGCCTGCGGGCCCAGGGCAGCCGGGGGCGGATGCCCTCGCTGGCGAACCGGCGGATGTCGTGGTCGGTGTGGACGGCGCAGGAGCGCATCATCGCCATCGCCGCCTCGTAGTGCGCCGACACGAAGGGGCGGACGGTGAACTCGCACGTGTGGTGCCGGGTGAGTTCGGGCATCGCGGCCAGAGAGGCTTCGGGGTGATCCACTCCGAACTCCTCCACGAACCGGGTCACGGCCATCAGGTAGAACCCGTCCGCGTATCTCTTGTCCTCGTCGGTGAGGGCGGACATGCAGGCGCAGAGCACGTCGAGGGCGTCGGGGTAGTGCTCGGGCAGCCTCGCGCGCAGGCCTTCGGCCATCACCAGGACCCGGTCCTTGAGCTCCAGCGGGCCGACCCGGGCGCCGATCCGCGCGCTGTAGCCGTCCACGTCGAAACCGGGGTGGGCCACACGGATCCGTTCCCCGAGGTAACGTGCGCTCTCCGCATTGAAATGCCGCTTGAAACCGGTGTCCTCGGCCATGTCCCGCTTCCTTCGTGTATGCCCCGGATCGGTGCCTCGCCGGGGCTCGGGGAGGGGCGGCACCGGCGTCGGGACGGTCAAGCTATCCGCCCCCTACGACGAAGTCGAGAAAACGTAGAATCAGGTAGGAAAGGGATGAAGCCAGCTTTGTGGACCTTGGGTGTGAAAGGCGGCGGGTTCGTCGTCCCCGCCGCCCACGGCTCACCCCCCTGGACCTCTCAGTCCCCGTTCTCCGGGCGGCGGATGTTCGGGGCCATCGGGGTGTCCTTCGGGCGCATGCCGATCTTCGAACCCAGCCACACCAGCGGGTCGTACTTGCGGTCCACCACGCGTTCCTTCAGTGGGATGAGCGCGTTGTCGGTGATGCGGATCCCTTCGGGGCAGACTTCCGTACAGCACTTGGTGATGTTGCAGTAGCCCATCCCGAATTCTTCCTGGGCGATCTTCCGCCGGTCCGCGGTGTCCTCCGGGTGCATCTCCAGCTCCGCGACCCGCATGAGGAACCGCGGCCCGGAGAAGTGTTCCTTGTTCTCCTCGTGGTCGCGGATCACGTGGCAGACGTTGTTGCACAGGAAGCACTCGATGCACTTGCGGAACTCCTGCGAGCGCTCCACGTCCACCTGGCGCATCCGGAAGTCACCCGGCTCCGTCTTCGGATCCGGGGTGAACGACGGGATCTCCCGGGCCTTGTCGTAGTTGTACGACACGTCGCACACCAGGTCCCGCACGACCGGGAAGGTGCGCATCGGGGTCACCGTGATGACCTCGTCCTCGTCGAACACGCTCATCCGGGTCATACAGGACAGGCGCGGCCGCCCGTTGATCTCCACCGAGCACGAGCCGCACTTGCCCGCCTTGCAGTTCCACCGGACCGCCATGTCGGGGGTCTGGGTGGCCTGGAGACGGTGCAGCACGTCCAGGACGACCTCGCCCTCGTTCACCTCCACCCGGTACTCGGTGAGTTCTCCGTCGGCCGCGCCGCGCCATACCCGGAACGTCCGTTCACTCATGACGTGCCCTCCTCGGGGCTTGCTTCGGGGAGTTCTTCCTCGTCGGCGCTCCGGCCCTCCGGTAGCTCCGCCTCGGTCAGGTACTTCGCCAGCTCGTCCCGGTCGAACAGGGCGAGCATCTCCTCGGGAATGTCCGCGACCGGGCGCCGCTCCAGCTCGATCCGGCCGTCGACGGCCCGGGCGGACAGGTTCACCTTCCGCCACTCGGCCGACATCTCCGGGAAGTCGTCGCGCGTGTGCCCGCCCCTCGACTCGGTGCGCTCCAACGCCGCCCGGGCCACGGCCTCGGACACCAGGAGCATGTTGGGCAGGGCCAGCGCCAGGTGCCAGCCGGGGTTGTACACCCGGTCCCCGGGGGCACTGAGCACCTCCACCCGCTCGGACAGCTCCTTCAGCCGCTCCAGGGCCTGTTCCACCTCCGGACCCTTGCGAATGATCCCGACCAGGTCGTTCATGGTGTCCTGGAGCTCGGAGTGGATCGTGTACGGGTTCTCCCCGTCACCCTGTTTGAGCGGGGTCAGTGACGAACGCACCGCTTCGGCTGCTGCCCGGTCGACCGTCTCGGATCCCGGCCGAGCGCCGTCGAGCGCGTCCACGTAAGCGGCCGCGCCCAGCCCGGCCCGCCGCCCGAAGACCAGCAGGTCCGACAGCGAGTTGCCGCCCAGCCGGTTGGAACCGTGCATGCCTCCCGCCACCTCACCGGCGGCGAACAGGCCGGGCACGTCCGAGGCGGCGGTGTCGGCGTCCACCCGCACCCCGCCCATCACGTAGTGGCAGGTGGGGCCTACCTCCATGGGCTCGGCGGTGATGTCCACGTCCGCCAGTTCCTTGAACTGGTGGTGCATGGACGGCAGCCGCCGCCGGATCTCCTCGGCGGGCAGCCGCGAGGACACGTCCAGGAACACGCCTCCGTGCGGGGAGCCCCGCCCCTCCTTCACCTCGCTGTTGATCGCTCGGGCCACCTCGTCGCGGGGCAGCAGTTCCGGCGGCCTTCGGTGATGGGCGGGGTCGTCGTACCAGCCGTCCGCCTCGGCCTCGGTCTCCGCGTACTGCGAGCGGAAGACGTCGGGCACGTAGTCGAACATGAACCGTTCGCCCTTGGAGTTGCGCAGTACGCCGCCGTCGCCGCGCACGGATTCGGTGACCAGGATGCCCTTCACCGAGGGCGGCCAGACCATCCCGGTGGGGTGGAACTGGACGAACTCCATGTTGATCAGCGAGGCCCCGGCGCGCAGTGCCAGGGCGTGTCCGTCTCCCGTGTACTCCCAGGAGTTCGAGGTGGTGCGGAAGGCCTTGCCGATGCCGCCGGTGGCGAGGATGACGGTGGGCGCCTCGAACAGCACGAACCCGCCGTCCACCCTGCGGTAGCCGAAGGCCCCGACGATCCTTCCCTCATCTCCGTCCGCCCTGATCAGGCTGGTCACGGCGGTCTCCGCGAAGACCCTCAGCCGGGCGTCCGGGTCGCCGTACTCCGCCGCGTCGGCCTGCTGCAGCGCCACGATCCGCTGTTGCAGCGTGCGGATGAGCTCCAGGCCGGTGCGGTCGCCCACGTGCGCGAGCCGCGGGTACTCGTGTCCGCCGAAGTTGCGCTGGCTGATCCGTCCGTCCGCGGTGCGGTCGAACAGCGCGCCCCAGTACTCCAGTTCCAGGATGCGTTCGGGCGCCTCCTTGGCGTGGAGTTCGGCCATGCGGGGGTCGTTGAGGAACTTGCCGCCGCGCAGGGTGTCGCGGAAGTGCACCTTCCAGGAGTCGGCCTCGTTGGTGTTGCCCAGGGCGGCCGCGGCGCCGCCCTCGGCCATCACCGTGTGCGCCTTGCCGAAGAGCGACTTCGAAATGATCGCGGTGCGTTTTCCCTGCTCGCGTGCGGCGATCGCGGCCCGGAGCCCGGCGCCGCCCGCTCCGATCACCACGACGTCGTAGTCGTACCGGGTGATCCCGTTCTCTGCTGTGGGGGGCATTGGATGTGTCTTCCTTCCCCGATGCTCAGTTGAAGATGCGCAGGTCGGTGATGGTGCCGCTGGCGACCAGGGCGATGTAGGCGTCGGTGGCCATCAGCGACGCGATGCTCAGCCAGCCGAACAGCATGTGCCGGTTGTTCAGCGTGGAGATCCGCCCCCAGAGCCAGTACCGGACCGGACTCCTGCTGAAGCTGCGCAGGCGGCCGCCCATGATGTGCCGGCACGAGTGGCAGCCGAAGGTGTAGGCCCACAGCAGCAGCACGTTGGTGAGCATGATGAGGTTGCCGACCCCGATGCCGAACCCGCCCTCCGTCCCGTGGAAGAAGGGCACGAGCATGTCCCACGTATTGATCAGGACGATGGCCCCGGCGGCGTAGAAGAAGTAGCGGTGGCCGTTCTGCGGGAGCATCAGCGGACGCGTCTCGCCGGTGTAGCTGCTGTGCGGCTCTCGTACCGCGCAGGCCGTGGGTGCCTGCCAGACGGAGCGGTAGTAGGCCTTGCGGTAGTAGTAGCAGGTCACCCGGAACAGCAGCAGGATCGGCAGGCTGATCAGGGCGTAGGGGAGGAACGGGGGGAACTCCCACGGCACGCGCCCGAAGAGCGAGGCGTCCGGGACGCACTGCGCGGCCAGGCAGGGGGAGTAGAAGGGCGTCAGGTAGTGGTGTTCCTGGACCCAGTAATGGTCCTGCTGGAACACCCGGACCGCCCCGTAGATCAGAAAGGTGGCCAGGCCCAACGTCGTCAGGGTCGGGCCCAGCCACCATCGGTCGGTGCGCAGCGTGCGCTGCCTCAGCCGCGCCCGGCCACCGCCGGGGCCGCCACCGGGGCGATCGTCGTGTGCAGGGGTCGTAGAGGTCACCGTGGTCTCCACCTCCTGTGGAGAGCGGCGGGCCGGGGAGACGGGGCGCGGACCCGTGCCTCCGGTGGCCGTGACCGCTCCCGGGTGCTGGATTGCTGCGGGAAGCAGTAGCGAACCGGTCTGTTACGCAACGCTAAGCCGCTGTGATCACGGTCACGTTCCGGCTCCCGAGTAACCTCGGGGAAATTAGTGTGATCTACGCCACTCTCTATGGTTCAGGGGACCAACAGAGCCCCTGCTTCCCCTGCTGTCCCATTGATCCCGTTAGCCCCTGACGCCACGGACGTCCCCGGCACCTCCAGGAACTCCGCCGGAACCCGTACCCCCAGCCTCGCCAACCTCCGCAGGTGCGTCTGGTGACTGAAGCGCTCACGCAGCGCCTCATGCCCGCGCCGCACCTGCCGGGAGTACCGGTCCTCGTCGCCCATCAGCGCCTCGACCGCCTCCCGGACCCCCGCCGGATCGGTGTAGAGCGCCGCGTCCCCGAACACCGGCCGGAACGACTCCGGCAGCAGGGTCGGCAGGCCCACGGCCATCGCCTCCAGCGGGGACCGGCCGAACGGCTCCAGGTGCCCCTCCCCGGTGAAGTAGACGTACGCGTCCAGGCCGTGCAGGAACTCCCGCACGTCCACTGTGTCGAAGTCGTGCACGGTCCAGTGGTCCGGCAGGACGCCCAGCGTGTGTTCGGGAACCTTCGCCCCGCCCAGCACGTGGGTCTCCCAGCCCGGCAGCGCCGGATACACGGCGGCCAGCACCGACGCCTTGTCCGGCCACTTGTCCCGGTGGTCCCGTGAGTGCCGACCGAGCAGCACCCGACCGTCAGCCGCGCGCCGGGACGGGCGGCGCCAGGCGTCCAGGTCGATGATGTTGGTCCAGTCCTCCTCGGCCAGTGGGATCCCGGCCATCTCCGCGGCGTGGTGCCGGACCATCGCCTCACGCACCCGTGGACTGATCGGGTGCCAGGTGTGCTCTCCGAGCAGGCTCGTGAACCCTTCCACACAGCGGCCCACGTTCCACGCCTCGTTGCCCTCGATCTCCACTCCGTAGCGGCGGTCCGGTGTCTGGTTGAGGACCACGATCCGCTTCGCCGCCTCCACCGACGGCAGGACGTCCATCGGGCGCTCGCCCAGCCTGGGCACCCGGACGATCATGAGGTCGCAGGTGACCCGTTCGTCCGGGGCGATGAACCGGACCCGGTCGTTGTCCACGGCCGCCATGACCTTGGGGTTGACCCCCTGCCGCACCCCCCACTCGGCGACCGGGTGGTGCACCAGCCCGGTGCTCAGCCCGGCCCGCCGCTGCGCGGTGATCTCCTGGAGGTTGCTGCCTGTGCTCCCTCCGGGCAGTCCGAAGTCCGACAGCAGCACCACGTCGAAGTGCCGGGCCGTGCGCGGGGCCCGGATACGCGCGGTCAGCAGCGAGGGAACCCCCGACGCTCCGCGCGCCGCACGCGGGGCGGCCAGGTCGGCCAGGTGGGCGTGGTCCCGGGCGCTGTCAGGTGTGCCCGTGGCGCGGTGCCAGTTGGACAGGGTCTTGTGCGCCTCGGCCCGGACTCCGGGACTGGCCTCGGCATCCGCGCCCAGGTCGCGCAACCGCTCCAGCCCCAGAGAGCTGTATCCGGTCCAGAGCAGGTCCTGCGCGTTGTGCAGCCGTTTCTCCGCCTGTGTCCGGGCGGTGTCCTTCCGCTCCCGGGACCGCTTCCGGTCCAGTCGGGCCAGGCCCTCCACGGTCCGGTCCGCGCAGGCGTCGGCGGCCTCCTGGATGGTCTGCCGGACCCGCACGTCGCGCTCACGGGCGATACTCGCCTCGTCGTGGCGGTCACGGGTCATCTCGTCGAGCCGGGTGTGCACCTGCCCCAGCTCCTCGGACAGGCGGTGGCGTTGCCTCTCCACCAGGGTCGCCACGCCCAGGGCCAGGACGGCCAGTCCGGCGAAGGCCAGGGTCAGGGCCAGCCTGGGCGGGCTGAGGGCGACGGCGACGGTGGCCGCGGCGACGGCGACCAGTACGACCTGCTGACGGGAAAACGACCTGAGTCTCATCACGCGACCACGTTCCGCATAGGGGATGGGTGCCTCCCGCACGGGACCGGTGGGGGAGGGCCGGTGGCGGCGGTTGGGTTCAAGGGTCACCCAGGCGGGGGTCGCGGCGAAGCAACCGCGGTACGGGGGAGGGTCGATGACAGAGCCGTGCGAAGTAGGGGAAGTCGGACCAGTCCGGCAGACCGGAACTCCGCAGGCCCTCAGGCCCTCGGCCCGGGGCAGCCCGTCGGATCAGTCCCGTCCCCCTGGTCCCCCACGGAGGTCGTGCCCGGGATCGCCCGCGTCCGCGGCGGAGATGAGCACCTCCAGATCCGGCCCCAGGTCCTCCGGCGACATCGTCAGCAGGTATTCGTTCAGGTGGCGGCGGAAGGCTTCCGCCGAATGCGACGGTTCCACGTCCTTGCGCCGGGCCAGCGCCACCGTACGCAGCAGCCGCGGCCGGGCCAGCGGGGTGCCGCGCAGGCCGGGGCGGTTGCGCAGCACCATGCTCGGCACCACCGCCAACCCCAGGCCAGCCTCCACGAACCGCAGCACCGCGTCCATCTCGCCGCCCTCCACGGCCAGGTCCGGCTCGAACCCCGCGGCGCGGCAGGCGCGCAGGGTGGCCTCGCGGACGTCGTAGCCCCGCCGGAACATCACCAGCGGACGGTTCTCCAGCTCGGTGATGCGGATGGACGCCCGACCGTTCGGGGAGGGGCGCGAGGTCGGGCTCGCCACCACCAGGTTCTCCCTCAGGATCGGGGTGGTCGAGAAGTCCGGATCGCTGCTGTGCAGCGGCAGGATGATCAGCGCCAGGTCCAGCTCACCCCGGCCCAGGTCCCGGATGAGGTCACGCGAACCGCTCTCCTCCACGTGGAGTTCGATCCCGGGGAAGCGGGTGTGGAAGTTCGCGAGCACGTCGGCCAGCAGCCCCGCGCACAGCGACGGCGTCGCCCCCAGCCGGACCCGGCCGCGGCGGATCCCGGCGAGCTCCGCGACCTCGCGGCGGGCCGTCTCCAGGTCGGTCAGGATGCGCTGTGCCAGCGGAAGTAAGGCCTCGCCCGCCGGCGTGAGTGTGATGTTTCCCCGAGCACGACTGAATAACGGCGCGCCCAACTCACGTTCAAGGCTGCGGATCTGTTTGCTCAAACTCGGCTGGGCGACGCGAGAAAGCTCGGCTGCACGGGTGAAATGGCGTGTGCGGGCCACAGCGACGAAGTAGGCGAGCTGCTGGAACTGCATGCTTCATAGCCTAAGGCTATGGACACCAGGGTCCTGATGACTTGGACGTCGGACTTAACCCCAATTTAAAGTTGCAGGCTGTGGCGAACAGTACCTTGACCAAGAAGCGGTCTACGGCCTACGGGTCCACGGTGGCGCTCAAGTCAGCAATGGCTGCCTCCGGTGCGATCCTCGTGCTGTATTTGATCGCGCACATGTACGGCAACCTGAAAGTCTTCTCGGGCCAGGCTGCCTTCGATGACTATGCCCACTCACTCCGTGAGATCGGGTATCCGATCCTGCCCGAGAGCGGATTCCTCTGGATCTTCCGGATGGCGCTCCTCGCGAGCATCCTGATCCACATCTACTCGGCAGCGGTGCTCACGATCCGCGCGCGCAAGGCCCGCGAGCAGCGTTACGTGGTGAAGAAGCGGGTGCAGCGCACCTACGCCTCCTACACCATGCGTTGGGGCGGTGTGCTGATCGCGCTCTTCGTGGTCTTCCACATCCTGCACCTGACCACGAACAACATCGCTCCGGGCGGCAAGTCCGACAGCCCCTACGAGCGGCTCTACAACGGGTTCCAGCCCGAGTTCTGGTACGTGACCCTGTTCTACGTCCTGGCCGTCATCGCGGTGGGCTTCCACCTGCGGCACGGCATCTGGAGCGGCATGGCCACCCTGGGCGTCAACAAGGCCAGTCGCCAGGGCAAGATCAACGCCGTCGCTGTGGCGCTCGCGGTGATCGTGACCGTCGGTTTCCTGCTGCCGCCCCTGGCAGTCACCTTTGGACTGGTGTGAGTCAATTGTCTGAGAACGATCTCTACATCGAGGGCGCCCCGCTCCGCGACGAGAAGGCGCCCGAGGGCCCGATCAACGAGCGCTGGGACAAGCGCCGTTTCTCGGCCAAGCTGGTCAACCCCGCGAACCGGCGCAAGCTCTCCGTGATCATCGTCGGTACCGGTCTGGCCGGTGCCGCCGCCGCGGCGACCATGGGCGAGGCCGGCTACAACGTCATCTCGTTCTGCTACCAGGACAGCCCCCGTCGCGCGCACTCCATCGCCGCGCAGGGCGGCATCAACGCCGCGAAGAACTACCGCAACGACGGCGACAGCATCCACCGCCTGTTCTACGACACGGTCAAGGGCGGCGACTTCCGCTCCCGTGAGTCGAACGTCTACCGTCTGGCCCAGACCAGCGTCGAGATCATCGACCAGTGTGTGGCCCAGGGCGTGCCGTTCGCCCGTGAGTACGGCGGTCTGCTCGACAACCGTTCCTTCGGCGGCGTGCAGGTCTCCCGTACGTTCTACGCGCGCGGCCAGACAGGCCAGCAGCTGCTGATCGGCGCCTACCAGGCGCAGGAGCGGCAGATCGCGGCGGGCACCGTTCAGATGAACACCCGCCACGAGATGCTCGAGGTCATCGTCATCGATGGCAAGGCGCGCGGCATCATCGCCCGCGACATGGTCACCGGCGAGATCGAGACGCACTTCGCCGACGCGGTGGTCCTGGCCACCGGCGGTTACGGCAACGTCTTCTTCCTGTCGACCAACGCCATGGGCTCCAACGTCACCGCCGCGTGGCGTGCCCACCGCAAGGGCGCGCACTTCGCGAACCCCTGCTACACGCAGATCCACCCGACCTGCATCCCGGTCAGCGGCGACTACCAGTCCAAGCTGACCCTGATGAGCGAGTCGCTCCGTAACGACGGTCGGATCTGGGTGCCCAAGGAGGGCGGCGACGCGCGTGACCCGCGTCAGATCCCCGAGGGCGAGCGCGACTACTACCTGGAGCGCATCTACCCGGCGTTCGGCAACCTGGTGCCGCGTGACATCGCGTCCCGCGCCGCCAAGAACGTCTGCGACGAGGGCCGCGGCGTCGGCCCCGGCGGTCTGGGTGTCTACCTCGACTTCGCCGACGCGATCGAGCGTCTGGGCCGGGATGCCGTCGAGGCCAAGTACGGCAACCTGTTCGACATGTACCAGCGCATCACCGGCGAGAACCCGTACGAGGTTCCGATGCGCATCTACCCGGCGGTGCACTACACCATGGGTGGTCTGTGGGTCGACTACGACCTGCAGAGCACCATCCCGGGCCTGTTCGTGACCGGTGAGGCCAACTTCTCCGACCACGGCGCCAACCGCCTGGGCGCCAGCGCGCTGATGCAGGGTCTGGCGGACGGCTACTTCGTCCTGCCGAACACCATCAACGACTACCTGGCGGACGGACCCTTCGAGAAGCTGGACGAGAGCCACCCCGAGGCCGTCAAGGCCAAGGAGGAGGTCACCTCCCGCATCGACAAGCTGCTCTCCATCAACGGTTCCCGCACCGTCGACTCCTTCCACAAGGAGCTCGGCCACATCATGTGGGACTACTGCGGCATGGAGCGCAACGAGGAGGGCCTGCGCAAGGCCATCGAGCTCATCCGTGAGCTGCGCGCCGAGTTCTGGCGCGACGTCAAGGTGCTGGGCACGAACGAGGAGCTCAACCAGGCTCTGGAGAAGGCCAACCGCGTGGCCGACTTCCTGGAGCTGGGCGAGCTCATGTGCATCGACGCCCTGCACCGCCGCGAGTCCTGCGGCGGCCACTTCCGCTCGGAGAGCCAGACCGAGGACGGCGAGGCCCTGCGCCACGACGACGAGTTCGCCTACGTCGCCGCCTGGGAGTTCGGTGGCGCTGACAGCAAGCCCGTGCTCCACAAGGAAGCCCTGGAGTACGAGTACGTCGAGATGAAGCAGCGGAGCTACAAGTGAACATCACCCTGCGCGTTTGGCGCCAGAAGGGCCGTGACGACGAAGGCCGGATGGTCACGTACAAGCTCACGGACGTCTCCGAGGACATGTCGTTCCTCGAGATGCTCGACGTTCTCAACGAGAAGCTCACTCTCGAGAACGAGGACCCGGTCGCGTTCGACCACGACTGTCGCGAGGGCATCTGTGGTGCCTGCGGCGTCGTGATCGACGGCGAGGCCCACGGTCCGGAGGTCACCACCACCTGCCAGCTGCACATGCGCAGCTTCAACGACGGCGACACCATCACGGTGGAGCCGTGGCGGGCCAAGGCCTTCCCGGTCGTGAAGGACCTGGTCGTGGACCGCGGTTCGTTCGACCGCATCATCCAGGCGGGCGGCTTCATCAGCGCCCCCACGGGTACCGCGCCGGACGCCCACGCCAACCCGATCCCGAAGCCGGACGCCGACCGCGCGTTCGACGCCGCGACCTGCATCGGCTGCGGCGCCTGCGTGGCGGCCTGCCCGAACGCCTCGGGCATGCTGTTCACCGCCGCGAAGGTCACCCACCTCGGCATGCTCCCGCAGGGGCAGCCGGAGCGGGCCTCGCGTGTGGTGAAGATGATCAACCAGCACGACCACGAGGACTTCGGCGGCTGCACCAACATCGGTGAGTGCGCGGCGGTCTGCCCCAAGGGCATCCCGCTGGACACCATCTCGCAGCTCAACCGCGACCTGCTGGGCTCCCTCAGCAAGGGCGTCGGTTAACCGGGCTCCGGTTGTACTGACTGAGCGCACGAGCGGGCCGCATCCCTTCGGGGTGCGGCCCGCTCGCCTTATTCGGCGAGGCGACGCAGGAGTGCGGAGTCCTCGTCCGTGATCCGCTGTGCGATCGCCCGGACCCGGACCGTGCGCAGGTGGTCCAGGGCCTTCTCCACGTTGGGCTCCAAGGCCTGCGCCGAGTCCAGGAGCAGGCGCTCCTCGCGCCACGAACCCAGACCTGCCCGGCGCGCGGCCAGCGAGTCCCAGTCGGGTTCGGGGAAGCCGGGCAGATCGCGCCGTCTGCTCTCCAGCCTGTGGCGGTGCAGGTCTGGGTCGGAGCAGGCCACCTCGATCCAGGCGATGGGCGCGTCCCGGTGCGCGGCCAGCCCGCGCCACTGCTCGCGGGCCTCCTCGGCGTCGTTGACGGCGTCCACGATCACGGTCTGGCCCAGGGCCATGATGTCGGCGGCCATCGCCTCCACCACGACGTAGGCGGCCAGTCCGGTTGGCTGTGCGCGGTCCACACCCGCGCTCCACAGGGCAGCCTCGACGGGGTCGACCGACAGTACGGGTGCGGGGAGCCGCCGACCGAGCTCCTCGGCCACGGTGCTCTTGCCGGAGCCGGGCAGCCCGGCCATCACGATCAGCATGGTCCTCAGCCTTCCAGGGGGTACCGACAGGGGACGTTCCCCAACGGTCAGACGGCGGGGCGGAGCATGCAGTAGGTGGAGGGGAGGTCCGGGTCGTTGATCGCCCGCATCACCCGGAAGTCGTACTTCTCGTAGTAGCCGATGTTGGCCGAGTTCATGGTCTCCAGGTAGACCGGTACGCCGTCGGCATCCGCCTGGGCCAGGCCCTCGCGGAGCAGGCGAGAACCCACGCCGGTGCCGCGGGCCACGGGGTCGGTGCCGAGCACGGCCAGGTACCAGTGCGGCTCCTCCGGAGCCGACGCCTTCAGTTCCGCGAAGTACCCGAGGACCTCGGGAAGCCGGTTCACGCCCACGAGCGAGGCCAGGTGTGGCAGCGCCCGCAGCATGAAGGCGAGGCCTTCGCCGTCTCCTGCCGGAGGGGCCCACAGAGCCGCACCGCGCACCACCCGGCGGCCCGCCTCCTCGGCCTCGAACACGCTGGCGTGTCCCCTCGGGACGTATTCGAACCCTGCCATCAGGGCGCTCATCCGGACCGACCGGGCCATGCGCAGATTCGGTTCCGGAAACAGCCACCGGAACAGCGGGTCCTCACAGAAGGCCCTGCCGAGGACCCGGGCCACCCCCGGGACGTCGTCCATGGCGGCGGTACGGACCGACTTGATGGTGGTGGCCGTGGGGGTCATCTGCGCAGTCTCCCTCTTCCCCGGGGTCGTCACCGCCCATGCTAGATCACGGGAAAATCACGGGTGGGGTCCTTGGGGAAAGCAGGGTTCAGGAAGCCGGGCGCAGCAGGAAGTAGCTGGTTCCGATGCCCTCGTGCGGGACCTCGTGCACGCAGCGGAACCCGAAACGCTCGTAGAAGCCGACGCTCTTGTCGTTGAGGGTCTGGGTGAACACCGGCAGCCCCTGCGAGTCGGCTTCGTCCAGACCGGCGGTGAGCAGCCCGCCCGCCACCCCGGTGCCCGCCGCGCTCGGGTCCACGCCCAGCGCGGCCAGGTACAGGTGCGGCTCCTGCGGGCTGGCCATCTTCCACTCGGCGAAGATCCGGACGAACGCGGCCAGGCGGGCGCGGCCGATCAGCGCGCCCCAGTGCGGCCAGGTGCGCAGCGACACCAGCGGGCCCTCGGGGTTGCTGGTCGGCGGGGCCCACAGCGCGGCGGCGCGGGTGACCGGGGCGGATTCGGTGCTCTCGGCGAGCTCGGCGATCCGGACGTCACCCGCGGTCATGTAGCCGAACCCGACGGCCAGGGCGAAGAACCGCCGGACCTTGGCCATGCGGAGCTCGTCGTCGGGGAAGAGCCACCGGAAGAGCGGATCGTCGTGGAGCGCGCGGCTGAGGACCCGGGCTACATCGGGGACGTCCTCGACGGCGGTGGTGCGGGCGACGGAGGTGACGATCGGGCTCATCCTGGCTACTTCCTGGTAGGGGGCGTCTTGTTCATCGTAGATCACAGGACAATCACGACTGTGGGGTGGTCGTCCTGTCGGGTACCTGTTGGTCGAACACGTGAGCTCGTACCCAGGCGTGCATGGCCACGGCGGCGGCCGCGCCCGCGTTGATCGACCGGGTCGACCCGAACTGGGCGATGGACAGCACCGCCGCGCACACCCGGCGCGCCTCCTCGGACAGCCCTGGGCCCTCCTGCCCGAACACCAGCACTGCGTTACGGGGCAGCGGATGGGTCTCCAACGGGACCGCCCCGGGCAGGTTGTCCACCCCGACCAGTACGAGGTCGCGCTCGGCGGCCCAGGCCACCAGCGCCTCCGTGTCCGGGTGGTGGAACACGTGCTGGTAGCGGTCGGTCACCATGGCGCCCCGACGGTTCCACCGGCGCTTCCCCACGATGTGCACGGCCGTGCAGCCGAAGGCGTTGGCGGTGCGCACGACGGATCCGATGTTGAAATCGTGCGACCAGTTCTCCACCGCCACGTGGAATTCGTGCCGGACCGTGTCGAGGTCGGCGACGATCGCCTCGCGCCGCCAGTACCGGTACTGGTCCACGACGTTGCGGCGGTCGCCGTGGGCCAGCAGTTCGGGGTCGTAGTGGTCGCCCTCGGGCCAGGGCCCCGGCCACGGGCCGACCCCGACCTCCCGCGCCTCGTCCTCCCCCGAGGAGGGTTCGACGGGGACCGGGGCGGTCTCGGAAAGGGCGGCCTCGGGAAGGATGGCCTCTGGGGTGCGCTGCTCGTTCATCACGTCCAGCTTACGAACCGCCCGCCGCCGCCCGGCCCGCCGAAGGTCCGCCGGCTACAGGTGGATGCCCCCGTGGAAGTCGCGGCCCTGGATGACCTTGGCCGAGTCGCTCACGTTGCCGTTGATCTGGTTGACGACAGCGCCGTCGCCCTCCTGGTTGACCTCGTTCACCCCGGAACGGAGCTCCTCCAGGAGCCGACCGATCTCCGGGTCCTCGTGCGCGGCCCGGTCCAGGTGCGTGGAGACCACGTCCATGGCCTCGGTGTCGTGCTCGTCCAGCCGGAGGTCGTCCAGCGCCTCCTGGGCCTCGGGGTCCGAGCGGAAGTGTCGGGTGACCGCCTTGTACAGGGACCTGAAGGTCGAGACCACACCCTCCCCGAGGTCCTCGCCGAGCTTGGTGGCGGAGGCGGTGGCGAGGGCGGCGATGATGGCGGTGGTGACGGGATCGGCCATGGGGGTCCCTAAGGTCGTGGGGGTTCTCAAGGTGTGCTTATGCCCCCAGTCTTCCCTCTCAGGCCACCGTCTGTCGCTTCCGCCGGGAGACCAACAGGGCCACGGCCCGCCAACCGAGCATGGTCGCGGCCAGGAACAGCGCGGTCACCAGCACGAAGGAGAACGGGGCGCCTTCCCCGCTGAGCAGGCGCAACGGCATCGCGCCCACGACCGTCACCGCCCACACCAGGACCCCGGTCGGCCAGATCCGGCCAGGGGAGCGCCAGGCCAGGGTGACGACCCAGCCGAGGACCAGAGCGGCCACGAACGGCCACGCGGTCGCGGCCACGGCGGCCGGGGCCAGACCGGTCGCGTGGTCGGCCTTGCCCACCACGACGAATACGAGCACGCAGAGCAGGTCGGCTGCCAAGGCCAGCACCGGGGTGTACGAACGCATAACCCCAGGCTAGACCCGGCTTCCGTGCCGGTCCGGGTGGGTCCGCCCGACGGCGGGGCGCAAACGGAGGGTGACGGCGTGAACCGCCCACGGAATCGGGGCATCTGAGTCCCTGGGTCACCCCCGATCCGCTTCGCCACCCCGTCCCCGAACCCGGAACCCCCTCCATGCCCACATCCCCTGATCCCCCGGCTGGCATCCTGGCCCTCGACCCGTCCGACCCGCGTCATCTCGGTCCGTTCCGCCTGGTCGGGCGGCTGGGCGCGGGTGGCATGGGTGTGGTGTACGCGGGGCTGGACGATCGGGACCGCCGGGTGGCGGTCAAGTGCGTGCACCGGTCCCACGCCGCGGACCGCGAGTTCCGGGCCCGGTTCGCCCGCGAGGTGAACCTGGTGCGCCGGGTCCGGGCCGCCGGGGTACTCGCCTTCCGGGGCGCGGACACCCGGGCCGGGGTCCCGTGGATGGCCACCGAGTACGTGCCCGGGCCGACCTTGGACGAGTATGTGCGCGACCACGGCCCGCTGACCGGGTACGACGTGCCGGGGTTCGAGGACGCCGTCATCACCATCACCCGGGACTATGACTACCGGGAACAGGACATCCACGTCCCCGACGAGTCGGAGATCCTCCCCGACTGCCCTGAGCCGGGCGCCTGAACCCCACCCCCACCCCCTCACGACCCGAGAACAGGAAGCCCCACCATGTCCGCCGAGACCAGTGCCCGCTTCGACCGCGACTTCCTGCCGCCGGGGGTCGCGCCCCCGGCCAAGGGCGACCCCGACCGGTTGGGCGCCTACCGGATCGTCGGCCGGATCACCCGGGACGCCGCGGGCACCGTGCTGCTCGGGGTGGACGGTGACGGGGTCCCCGCCGCGGTCCGACTGATACCCGCGGAGCTGGCCGACGCCCCGGACGTGCGTTCCCGGATGGCCGCGGAGGTCGGCCGCCTCGTCCGGGTCCGGGCCCTGTGCACCGCCGCCTACCGGGGAGCGGACGTCCGGGCGGCGCAGCCCTGGCTGGCCACCGCCTACGTGCCCGGCCGGACCCTGGCCGCGCACGTCGCCGAGCACGGTCCGCTGACCGGCGGTATGCTCACCGCTCTGGCCGCGGGGCTGGCCGAGTCCCTGGCCGGCGGGCACGCCGCCGGGGCCACGCACCTGGCCCTGGACCCGACCAAGGTGATCCTTGCCCCGGAAGGACCGAAGGTGGTGGGCCTCGGGGTCGCCCGGGTCACCGGGAAACCGATCTCCGCCCCGCGCTGGGCCGCGCCCGAACAGGGCTCCCCCGAAGGCGCCCGCGCCACCGGGACCACCGGGTACGCCGACGTGTACGCCTGGGGCGCGCTGGTGCGCTTCGCCGCCACCGGTTGGGAGCCCTCCGGGGACACCGCGACCGATCCCGAACCCGGTGCCGTCCCCGCACACCTGGCTCCGCTGGTCCGACGCGCCCTGGTGGCCGAACCCGGGGAGCGGCCCACCGCGCTGGAACTCCTCCAGGAGCTCACGGCGGGCGAGGGGGAGGACCCGGCCGAGGCGGTGTCCGCGCTCCTGTCCGCCGAGTGGACCGGGATCACCGCCCCCGAACCCCAGCGGGTGCGCCGCGTCCGAAAGCCCGCCCTGCTCGCCGGAACCGCGGCCGTGCTGGTCGTCGCCCTGCTCGGCGGCTGGGCCCTGGCCCGCCCCGGAGCCGGGGACGACCCGGCGGACACCGCGGCGGCCGGGAACAGCATGCAGGAGGACGCGTCGGAAGAACCCTCCGGCCCGACCGTCGCCGAGGCCCCGGAGGACATCGACGCGGTGGTCACCGAGGCGATCGCTCTCGCCCTGGAGGCGTCTAGCTTCACCAGCTACGAGCAGTTCGTCTCCAACAGTCCCGGTGACTTCATGCCGACCCGTTACCTGTATAGCGAGGACCCGCGACCGGCCATGAGCCGGGCCATGTACCTCGGACCCCACGGGCAAGGTGTGCTCGCCCTGGGGCCGGAACTGAACGAGTTCGTGTACTTCACCGACAGGCCGACGGAAACGTACACCGGGAGCGTCAAGGAGTACTTCCTGGACCCGGGCCCCGGCACCGACCCGCTGAGGGAACCCCGGAAGGAATGGGAGGAGACGCTCCTCACCATGGAGGTGGTCCTGGCCGAGGGCGCGCAGGTCTCCTATGAGGGCCAGGGCACGTTCGACGACGAGTACATCCCCCGGGAACTGATGGGTGACGAGGACGCCCTCGAACGCGGCGGGCACCACTACACCGGGACGTTGGCGCACGTTTTTCCGGTACACCTGTTTTCCGAACCCGTGGAGGCGGAGTTCGAGCTTTGGATCTCCGCGGAGGGCCACCCGGTACGGCTCTCCTTGGAAGCTGTTCCCGGGGGCGTCACCGACGGCGGCGAAGCACTTCGCATCGCCCATCGGATGGACTACTTCCAGTTCGACCAGCCCGTGGACGTCGGGATCCCCGACGAGTCCGAAATCCACCCCGAGCGGCCCTGACCCGTCTCTGGCCCCTTCCTGACTGAGAGGCCTTCCCCCGAATGAACCCTTCCACCGAACCCCCGGCTTCCGGGCACCCCGCATCTCACCTCCCGGTCTCCGAACCCCAGTCCCCTCCCGGTGTGCTTCCCCTGGCCGCCGACGACCCCCGCCACCTCGGATCGTTCCGCCTGCTCGGACGCCTTGGTTCCGGTGGCATGGGTGTGGTGTACGCGGCGCTGGACGGACGCGGTCGGCGGGCGGCGGTCAAGTGCGTGCACCGCTCCCACACCGCCGACCGGGAGTTCCGGGACCGGTTCGCCCGTGAGGTGAAGATGGTCCGCCGGGTGCGCGCGCGTGCGCTCCCGGCCTTCCTCAGCGCTGATGCCAGGGCTGACCCGCCCTGGTTGGCCACTGAGTACGTGCCTGGCCTCACCCTCGACGAGCACGTGCGCCGGTACGGGCCCCTCCGCGGCCCGGCGCTGGCCTTCTTCGCCGCAGGGGTGGCCGAGGCGCTCGCGGCGATCCACGCCGCCGGTGTGGTGCACCGTGACCTGAAGCCGGGCAACGTGATCCTGGCCCCTGAGGGGCCGAAGGTGTTGGACTTCGGGATTGCCCGCGCGGTGGAGGAGACCGCGCTGACCCGTACCGGCGGCCTGGTCGGCACGCCCGGGTGGATCTCGCCCGAGCAGTACCGCGGCGCGGAGGCCACCGACCGCTCGGACGTTTTCGCCTGGGGCGGTCTGGTCGCCTACGCGGCAACCGGGGCCGGTCCCTTCGGCACGGCCGCCTCTGATGTGGTGGTCTCGCGGGTGCTGTCGGCCCAGCCGTCCCTGGAGGCGCTCCCCGCCGGGCTGCGCGAGACGGTGGGGCGGTCCCTGGCCAAGGACCCCGCGCACCGCCCCGACGCCGCCGGGCTCCTGAACGACCCGGCCCTGGCCGCGCACGGGTCCGGGACAGCAGCCGGGCCCGGGACCGGCGCGCCGCTTCCCGCCCCGGCGGACGATCCCTGGCGGCTGTACGCCCCGCCCCGCCGTTCCTGGGCCCGGCGCTACCGCGGACGCCTGGCCGTCGGCGCGGCCGGGTGCGTGCTCGCCCTGGTCGCCGCGGGCGGGGTCTGGGCGGTGGTTGACGGGCGGATCGGCGCTGGACCGCCGGGTGATCTCTCCGACGGTGCGACGGACACCACCGTGACCACAGCCGACGGAGTGCCCGCCGACGACGTCCCCGAGGAGTACCGGGACCTCTACGAGAACGGAACCGTGACCGTGGTTCCCGACACGGACGCCGGTGACGTCCTCGTCCGCTCCCTGGAGGACGGCGAGGCAGGGCAGACCCTGGAGCAGGTGCGGTTCGACATGGGGGAGCACTCCTGGCTCCAGTCCCAGACCCTCATCGTCAACGTCACCGCCGAGTACCTGCCGGACTTCGGCTCGCTCCAGGTGTACAGCCACGAGTTCGCGCGGGTCCGGTTCATCGAGTCCGGTGCGGAGTACATGCAGGCCACCGTCGCGAACAGCGGCGGAAGCCTCGCCACGCTCTCCCCGGAGGAACCCACGGCGGAGTTCGAACTGACCTTCGTAGGCGGGGCCACGATTGACCGCGGTTCGGCGGGTGACCACGCCATGGCTGTCTTCTACACCCCTGCTGAGGCGGTCTCCACCCCGGATCCGGAGGTCGGTTACCCGGGCGGGATCTGTTACCACTGGCGGGGCTGGGCGTTGGGCGAGGATTTCTTCACGCCCGACCCGGTCGAGGCCACCCCCGTCGACGCGACCCTCACCGACGGCTCCCCGCTGAACCACTGTGTCTACGAACCCAACCTGCGCCAGCTGTGGGACGGCGAGGGCACCCGCCCCGAGTGACCCCCGAACCCCGGCGCCTCTGCCCCCTGAACCCGGCCCCTGACCTTTCCCCGATCCCGATTCCTTCCCCCTCCTGAACAGGAAACCACGATGAACAGCAATATCCCCTTCGACCGCGAGCACCTGCCACCCGGTGTGGACCCGCCCGGGAGCGGCGACCCCGAACGCCTCGGTGACTACCGGGTGGTCGGACGGATCGGTGCCGGTGGCATGGGCGCGGTCTACGCCGGACTCACGGACACCGGGCAGACCGCGGCGGTCAAGGTGGTCCACTCCCAGTTCGCCGCCGATCCGGACTTTCGGGCCCGGTTCGCCCGCGAGGTCGGCCTGGTCTCCCGGGTCCGCGCCACCTGTGCCCCGGCTTTCCTCGGCGCTGACGTCACCGCCGCCACCCCGTGGATGGCCACCGAGTACGTCCCCGGTCTGACCCTGCGCCAGCACGTCAAGAAGCACGGGCCGCTGAGCGGTGGCATGCTCACCGCGCTCGCGGTCGGTCTGGCCGAGGCGCTGACCGCGATCCACGGTGCCGGTGTGGTGCACCGCGACCTCAAACCGGGGAACGTGATCCTGGCCCCCGACGGGCCCAAGGTGTTGGACTTCGGGATTGCCCGTGCCGCGGACGGGACCGTGCTCACCGCCACCGGTGGCCTGCACGGGACCCCCGGGTGGGTGGCCCCCGAACGGTACGAGGGCGCCGACGCCACCGGCTACACCGACATGTTCGCCTGGGGCGGGCTGGTCGCGGTGGCGGCGACCGGACGGGACCCCTTCGGCGGCGGGACCGTGGACGGGATCATCCACCGCAGCAGGCACGAGGAGCCGGACCTGGAAGGTGTCCCGGAGCACCTGCTGGTGCTGGTGCGCCGCGCGCTCGCCAAGGACCCGCGGGAACGTCCACGGGCGGACGAAGCCCTGGCGGAGCTGACCCGTGGTTGGTCGGCGACCCGGATCATGCCGGGCGGCGCGCTGTCGCCCACCCTGGTGGCGGAGCAGGGGCAGAGCACGGACTCCACCCGGATCGTGCCCGAGCTGTTGGCCACTGAGTGGACGGCGGTGGCCGACCCGGGTGTGCGCCGGGTGCGCCGGTCACGCCGGGGTCTGTGGCTGTCGGTCACGGCGGCTGTACTGGTGGTCGCGCTCGTCGGCGGCCTGGTCTACTCCGACCGGATCCCCTGGATGGCCGGTTCCGCCGAGGACGAAGGAGGGAACGAGGCGGCGGAGGAGACCGACGAGCCCAGCGGCCCGCTGGTCCAGACCAACCCCGAGGACGCCGAGGCCGTGGTCGCCGAGACCATCGAACTGATGCTGGCCGCGTCGGACTACGTGTACCGGCACGAGAACGTGGTCGATCGGGAGGGCGGCGATCCGGTGGTCTACACCGTCGAGTACACCGAGGACCCGGTCCGGGCCATCCAGAACAAGAGTTATGGTCCGTTCGGGACCTCGGTCACCCTGCGCCAGGGGGACGAGCTGGAGGAGACGACCAACGGCTGGATCGACCATCCGGAAGCCGGTGCCGCCCCTGTCATCCAGTACTACGCGGCCGAGCCCGGGAGCGAGAGCGACAACGACCTGAGAGAGGGTCTCACCCGGGATCTGGAGTGGATCCTGGAGCCGGGATCCGAGTCTGAGGTGGCGTACCAGGGGCGTAGCCGGGTCCCCTACGAGTCGGAGTTCTGGGACACCCCCAGCTACGGTCTGGAGTTCGAGGAAGCCGAAGGGCACCTCTACAGCGGAACCTACGTCGAAGAGGCACAGAACGAGGACATGGCGGCCGTGGCCGTCTCCTTCGACCTGTGGCTGGACGACGAGGGGTATCCGCTGCGCATGGGCGGGGCCGGGTCCTATGTTTACCTGGAGCACCCTGAGGACGACCCGGGGACCACCTTCACGGTGACCCGCGACTACACCTTCAACGAGCCCAGGGACATCTACATCCCCGAGGAGTCGGAGATCCTGCCCGAGTGGCCCGGCGTCAACTAGCCGGGCCTGCTTCTGGCCCAGGGGCCGTACCTGCCGTGTGCATCACGCCGTCCGGGCCCTGGGCCATCCGGCCCGCGGTTGCCGGTCCCGGCCTCCTCGGGAGCGGACACCAGGGTCCGGGCGGTACCGGGGCGGCATACGAGTCCCGCCTCGGACCTTTTCGCCTGAGCCGAGACGGTCGCCTACGCCGCGCCCGGGAAGCCGCCCTTCGTACAGCGCGCGCACGAACGGTTCGTCTGTCGTATCCTCTCCGACTCACCGGCCCCGGAGGGGATACCGCAAGGACTGCGAGGGCTGGGAGGTCGTCGTGGTCATTTTCGACCAGCCCGTAGAGACCGAGGTCCCCGACGAATCCGAGATTCTTCCCGGGTGAGTTCCGTCCTGACCTGCGTCCCCTGTTTTCCGGCCTCGGGACCGAGGGGGTTCTCCGATGCCGGGGAGAACTTCTGCGGTGACGGAGGGCTCACACGGGGCGAACACATGGAACTCCGTATCGGCCCAGCACTCCAGTCCCCCCAGCATCCCCAGTATCGGGAAAGGTAACGATGAGCACGTCCCCCACCCCGGCCGAGGGGCCCGTCCCCCCGCCGCACCCCGACCCCGCAGGGGAGTCAGACCACACACCGGGCCCGCCCTCCGGGCCCGGTCTGCCGCCCGGCCTTGATCCGCTGACCGAGAGCGATCCCCGCCAGATCGGCATCTTCAGGCTGGTGGGCCGGATCGGGGCCGGGGGTATGGGTGTGGTGTACGCGGCCCTGGATCCCGGTGGCACCTGCATCGCGCTCAAGACCGTGCACGCGAAGTACGCGGACCGCCCCGGGCACCGGGAGGCGTTCGCCCGCGAGGTGCAGATGCTGCGCCGGGCCGATGGGATCAGTACCGCCCGGCTCCACGGCGCGGATCCGTCGGCGCCGGTGCCGTGGTTGGCCTTCGACTACGTGCCCGGGCGGGACCTGAACCGTCATGTGCGCGAGTTCGGGCCGCTGTCCGGGGACATGCTGCGCACGTTCGCCTTGGGTATGGCCGAAGGGCTGGCCACCCTGCACTCGGCGGGGATCGCGCACCGCGACATCAAGCCGGGCAACGTCATCCTGGCTCCGGGCGGGCCGAAGATCGTGGACTTCGGGATCGCGGTCGAGATCGGCACCGACCCGGAACAGGACGCGTCGGCTTCCTATGGAACTCCGGGTTGGTCGGCGCCTGAGCGTTATACGGGTGCCGCCGCCGATCCGGCGGCGGATGTGTTCGCCTGGGGTGGTCTGGTGACCCTGGCCGCCACCGGTCGGGCGCCCTTCGGTTCGGGGAGCGCGGTGGAGTTGGCCGCCCGGGTTCAGGCGGGTGATCACAACGTCGAGGGGGTTCCCGAGGATCTGCTGCCTTTGGTGGAGCGGGCGCTGTCGGTGGCCGCGGCCGACCGTCCCTCCGCGGTCGATCTGCTGACCGAGCTGCTGCCGCCCATCACGGTGGAGACCGAGCTCCACGCCGGAGCGGTGCCTGACCGTACTCGTACGCAGCGGGTGTTGCGCGGGATGCTGGCGGATTACTGGCGTGGTGTGGACTCGGCCGGGCATGACCCGGCCCGTTGGGCTGCCGCTCTGGGAGCTGCTTCGGCGGTGGGCCTGGGTGTGGTCGGCGCAGGCACCCTGGGTTCCGGAGCAGCGGGTTCCGGAGCAGCTGGTGCAGGGGCCGCTTCGGGGATGGCCACCGCCGGCACCGCCGGAACCGCCGGAACCGCCGGTGGCGCCGCGAGTGCGGCCGGTGGGGCGACCAGCATGGCCGCTGGGGCAGGAACCGGGGCTGCGAGTAGCGGCGGGATCCTCGGTGCCCTGACCGGGGTCAAGGGTGCCGTGGCCGTTCTGGGCACGCTGACGCTGATCGGCGGCGCGGCGGCGGCCGGAGCCTGGTACCTCCAAGACGACTCCCCAGCCGAGCAAACGGTGGCCACAGAGGAAGAAGAACCCGAGGAGGACGACACCCCCGCCATCGAAAGGGATCCGTCGGACGGCGCGGCCGTATTCGCCGAGGCCATCGTCCTCGCGTTGGAGGCCGACAGTTTCACCACCTACGAAGTCCCCAGCGACAACGTTCCGGGGTCTGCCCCAACGGTTCACCACCAGTACACGCAGGACCCCGAACCCTTGATGACGCAGGGCAATTTCCGGGGAGCGGGCGGGGAGGGCGTCCTCGCCAGTGGTGCAGACCTGGACGAGCACGTGTATTTCCTTGACATCCGGGAGGGCATCGGTTTCGCGTTCGACGATCCGACCGAACGTGATTACCGCCGGGAAGGCGTCGGTATCAATGTCAGCGACGACCCCCGAGCTGAATGGGAGAGCCTGTTCGACGTGTTCGAGGAGATTCTGGAACAGGGGGTGGACATCGAGTACACCGGCCAACTTGCCACGGACGAGTCCCCTCCCGAGTACTTGTTGGAAGGCGAACTCCGGACCCAGCTGAATCAGGGGTTCGCGGAGACCACCAGGGAGGGCCACCACTACACCGGCAGAGTGGTCCACGAGTTCAATAACTGGGCCGACCCCTGGGTTGTGGAGGCGGAGTTCGAGATCTGGATCTCCGACGAGGGATACCCGCTCCGCTATGGCCTTGAGGGGGTGACCGACGAATTCGACCTCGACGCGGACGGGGGAGGCGGGATGCTGACCTTCTTCCATACGGTGAGCTTCTACAACTTCAACCAGCCGGTCGAGATCAATGTCCCCGAAGAGGGCGAAATCGGCTAGGAGCCAGGCCGAGCTCCACCAGACGCACGCGGGTCCCGGCGCCTTTCTCCGGTGCCGGGACCCGCGTCGAACCTCCCCAGGGCTACGCGCCCCTGAGGTTCTCCTTCAGGAAGTCCACCTGCAACAGCAGCAGGTTCTCCGCCGTGACCGGGTCCGACGGGCTGTGGGTCACGCCCGCCAGCGGCAGCACCGTGTGCGGGCGGCCCGCGGCCAGCAGGGCCTCGGACATCCGCTGGGTGTGAGCGAAGACCACGTTGTCGTCGATCAGGCCGTGGACCAGCATCAGCGGCCGCTCCAGCTTGGCGGCGTCCGCCATCAGCGACGAGCTGGCGTACACCCGCGCCTGCTCCTGAGGGGTGCCCAGGTAGCGCTCGGTGTAGTGCGTGTCGTACAGCGACCAGTCGATCACCGGGGCACCGGCGACCGCCGCGTGGAACACGTCCGGGCGGCGCAGAACGGCCAGCGCCGCGAGGTAGCCGCCGAACGACCACCCGTGGATGCCGACCCGGGTCAGGTCCAGGCAGCCGAACCGCTCGGCCGCGTCCTCCAGCGCCGCCACCTGGTCCTCAAGGACCGGCTCGGCGAGGTCGTGGTGGACCGCCTGCTCGTAGGCCAGGCCCACACCCGGGGTGCCGCGCCCGTCCGCGATCAGGACCGCGAAGCCCTGCTCCGCGAACCACTGGGAGGACAGGAAGGCGCCGCGAGCGTTGAGCACCCGCTGGGCGTGCGGGCCGCCGTACGGGGCCATCAGCACCGGAAGCGGGTCCTCGCCCTCCCGGTACCAGGACGGCAGGATCAGCGCGGTCGGGATCTTCCGCTCCCCGGCCAGCCAGGTCTTCACACGCACGTCCGGGAGTTCCGGGGCCTCGGCGAGGCTCTCCACCTCACCGTGGGTGCGGCGGGTCTCGGTACTGGCGTTGCGCACCACCAGGGTCCGCACCCCGGTGAAGTCCAGCGAGCGGTGCTGCACCACCAGGGTGTCGCCGCGCAGCCGACCGGCGCGCACGCCGCCGTGGCCGTCGTCGGCACCGCCCGACTCCCCGAAACCGTCCGGCAGCTCCAGCGGGGCGCAGGTGCCCTGCCGGGTGTCGGCCAGCCACAGGGACACGTCCCCGGCCCGGCCGGCGGGGGAGCCGGAGAACAGCACCCGGTCGCCGTCCACGTCCACCACACCGCGCACGTACACGTCGGCAGCGCTCACGGCGCGATCGCCCACGTACACCCGGCGCTCGCCGTCGGTGCCGTCGCGGCCAATCCACACCAGTTCGCCCGACGCCGTGAACGCGGGCACGCCCGGCATGATCTCCACCCACACGCCGTCGCTCTCGGTGCGGATCTCGGAGACCAGCCCGGTCGCGGGGTCGGCGCTGAACAGGGTGAGGGTGCGCTGGTCGCGGCTCTGCGCGGTGAACACCAGGACCGGGTTGCCGTCCGGGCCGCTGGTCCAGTCCACGGTGGGCAGGTACGGCAGGGCCTCGCGGTCCCACTCGATCGGCGTGGGCTCGGTGCGACCGTCCCGCCGGTACTCGGTCGCCGAGGGCACCGGCAGTACGGCCAGCCGCACGTCCGGGTTGGCGGTACCGGCCGCCGGGTAGCGCAGCGGCTGCGGCTCCTGGCCGGGCTGGTTCGGGTCGCCGACGAACCAGCGGTTCACCTCGGACTCGTCCACCCGGCTGACCGCCAGCGAACGGCCGTCCGGAGCCCACCAGAAACCGCGCACCCGGTGCATCTCCTCGGCGGATACCAGGTCGGCCAGACCCCAGGTGACGTTCTCGCCGTCCGGCTCCACGAGCACGCGGTCCCGGTCCGGGTCGTCCTCGTCGGCGACGTCGATCACCCGGACCGCGCCCTTGTGCACGTAGGCCACCCGGTCACCGGCCGGGTTGATCCGCGGGTCCACGGCCGGGCTGGCCACCGGGAGCTCGCACGGGGCGCTGTCGTCGCCGACCAGGTCCACGTAGAACACCCGGCCGGACAGCGTGAACACCGCGCGGGTGAAGGCGTCGTCCACGGTATAGGAGACGATGCCGCCGCCGTGCTCGCGCATCCGCTCGCGGCGGGCCCGCTCCTCCGGGGGCAGGTTCTCGTCGTCGGCGCCGAGGGCCTTGGGGTCGGCGAGCACCGAAGCGGTGCCCGTCTCGGTGGAGTACGACCACAGACAGGTCGCCTTGTCGGTACCGCTGCGTCCGCGAAGGAAGGTGACGCGCTCCCCGTCCGGGGAGATCTGGAACGCGCGCGGGACTCCGATCGTGAAGCGCTGGGTTCGGGCCTGTTGGCGAGGAAAGCTCATACGCCGATTGTGTCCCATTCCACCCACCTGCCGCTCCCCGGTGCCGTGCCCGCCCCGCCGCCGTTCCGGCATGCCGATTCGGGTTTTTGGGCAGGGAAAAGCGCATCCGGACGGTATTGTTCGCTGCGTGATGGACAGGCGACTGATGATGGTTCACGCGCACCCGGACGACGAGAGCATCGTCACCGGTGCGACGCTGGCGAAGTACGCGGCCGAGGGGGCCGGGGTCACCCTGGTGACCTGCACGCTGGGCGAGGAGGGGGAGGTCATCCCGGGCGATCTCGCCCACCTGACCTCCGACCGCGAGGACACACTGGGCGAGTACCGGATCGGGGAGCTCGACAAGGCCTGCCTGGCTCTGGGCGTGCGCGACCACCGCTTCCTCGTCGGCCCCGGGCACTACCGGGACTCCGGGATGATGGGCGGCCCCACCAACGGGCACCCCGACGCGTTCTGGGGAGCGGACGTGGAGGAGGCGGCCAGGAGCCTGGCCGAGATCATCCGCGAGGTCCGCCCGCACGTGCTGGTCAGCTACGACGAACACGGCGGCTACGGTCACCCGGACCACATCCAGACCCACCGGGTCACCCGCTTGGCCTGCGCCAAGGCCAACGAGCGGGCCATGCCCGGCACGCCCTGGCAGGTCAGCAAGCTCTACGCGATCGCTCAGCCGGTCTCCCGGATCGAGGAGTCCATCGCGCGTCTCAACGAGGAGGCAGGCCCCTTCACACCGCCCGAGGAGGTGTCCGACATCGCGCGGGGCACCCCCGACGCGATCGTCACCACCCGGATCGACGCCACCGACCACTGGGCGGCCAAGGCCCTGGCCATGCGGGCGCACGCCACCCAGATCACCGTGGACGGGGAGCGGTTCGCGCTCTCCAACGACATAGCCCAGGAGATCGACGCCGTCGAGCACTACACCCTGCTGATGGGACCGCCGCCCAAAGCGGGGGAGGACGGCTACGAGACGGACCTCTTCGCCGGGCTGTGAGCCGAGGGGCTGTGACGCCGTCCCCTCCGGGAGCGCCTACCCTCGTCTTCCGTGACCACTCCTGAAACGGCCGCAGCGCCGCACAACAGCCCGAACCCGTTCGCGTCCGCGGCGATGACCGTGCTCTCCTTCGCGGTCCTGCTCTTCGCGGGAGCGGCCGTGGGGCTGATGTCCGGGTTCTCGATGGGCTGGGTCTCCCACTTCTGGGACCTGGGCCTGACCGTGCAGGTCGGGGGAGTGGCGGCGGTGGTCGCCTACCTGGTGGCGCTGTACGCGCTGTGCCGTCTCGCCGGTTGGGGCAGCCGCCGCCAGTCCGGAGCCCTGGGCTTCGCGGTCGGCTTCGTCGCGATGACGCTGGCGATGATCGGCTACACCGTCGGCGGCAGCATCGTGTTCTCCGGCAAGCCGGTGAACTACGTCTTCCTGTTCGGCTCCATGATCGCCCTGGCCGCCGGGGTGGTGCGCAGCTTCGTGCTGCCGCCGCGCACCACACCCCAGGCCCAGCCCCAGGTCTCGGGCGCCTAGCCGATTCTTGCGCCTACTCCCAGAACTGGAGCAGCAGCTTGCCGAGGAACATCATCCCGGTGGCGTTGTCGTTCGGCAGGAGCAGCTCGGACAGCGAGTAGACGGCGCTCTCGAACAGGTCCCGGACCACCGGCAGCCACAGCATCGCGAACACCGCGATGGAGCAGAACAGCCCGTTGGCTTTGGTGAACGCGGTCCACTCGGCGCCGCGGAAGGCGGCCAGGACGTGGTAGCCGTCCAGGCCCGGCAGCGGCAGCAGGTTGACGATCGCGCTGGTCAGGTTGGCGAAGACGAGGAAGGCCATCGCGGCGATCGCCCAGTTCACGCTGTCCTGGCCGGGCGGCACCAGCAAGGTGACGGTGACCGCCAGCACGGCCGCCATCAGCAGGCTGGCCAGCGGACCGGCCAGCGCCACCGCGATCCGGCGGCCGCGGCTCGGAATCCGCTCCCAGTCCACGTAGGTGGGCGGTCCGTTCAGGCCGAACCCGCCCAGTCCCAGGTACACCACCGGCAGCACCAGACCGCCGAAGGCCTCCCGGTAGGCGAACGGGTTGAGCCGCAGGTAGGCGCTACCGCGCAGGGAGCGGTCACCGGCGAGGTAGGCGGTCAGGGCGTGCGCGAACTCGTGCACGGCCACCGAGACGATCCACCCGATCAGGATCAGCAGCGGCGGGATCAACGGGGTGACCGCGGTGCCCTCCTCTGCCCAGTCCAGCTCCACGGCGCGCCAGGACAGCCAGCCCGCGAACCCGGCCAGGCCCAGCAGCAGCACGAAGATCGGGCTGGGCAGGAAGTCCGCCCAGCTCTCGGCACGCTCCTCCTCGGCCTTCTCCGCCTCGTCCTTCTCCTCACCGGACTTCGCCGCCTCGACACCGGAGCCGGACTCGGGCTCGGCGTCAGAGCCGGCACCGACCCCGGCGGCGTTCAGGGCGTCGTCGGGCATCTGCTCCCACGGGTCGGCGGCGCGCTTCTGGCCGGAGTCCGCGTTCTCGGGGTCCGGAACGGTCGCGTCGTCGGATTCCGCCTGCTGGGGCGGCTCGGGCGTGGGCATGGTGCTCCTGCTGGTCGCGGGTGGTTCGCGATCCAGGTTAGGCCCTGACGCGCACCCCTTCGCAGCGGGGCTCAGACCACCGCGCGCGGCGCCACCGCGGACTTGTGCAGGCAGGCCACCGCGAAGGCCCGACCGGCCGGGGTGAGTTCCCGGCGGCCGTCGCTGTCGTCCCCGGTGACCAGGCCGAGCGCCTCCAGCAGCCAGCCGACCGCCATCACCATCGCGCGCACCTGGTCCGAGGAGGTCTCGGCGGTGCGCCGGTGCGCGGCCGCGTGCCGGCCGGCGGCCACCGGCGGTTCCACCGGGCGCCATCCGGACTCGGTGAGCACCTGTTCGGCCGCCTCGGCGTCGGAGATCCCGCGCCGGGCGTGCGAGCCCAGCCCCTGCGGTGAGCGGGCCAGCAGCATGCCGAGCAAGGTCTCGGCGGCGGCCTGCTGGATGCCGCCGGTCCGGCACAGGGTCTCCGTGGCGGCCTGCCAGAGGGCGTCGGGGTCCTCGCGCAGCTGCTGGCCCCGGCGGGTCAGTTCGAGTCGGCGGCCGGACCGGCGCACGGCGCGCATGATGCGCAGCACCTGGTGCAGGGCGATGATCTGGGTGGCGTCGGTCTCGCTGCGCGGGGGTTCGGGGGTCGTGGACCAGCCGAAGTCCTCGCACATCTGCCGGACCACACCGGGGGAGATGTACCCGATCTGAGTGAGCGCGATCCCGTCCGCGGCCAGGTCCAGCAGCCGCTGCAGCGGCGCCATCGCGGCGTCCGAACCGCGCGGGACGTCCGCCCCGGCGATCACCTGGCCCACCAGCGGCCACAGCCGCTGCCGGTGCGGATGCGACGACGAGGACATCCAGGCGCGGACCCGTTCCTCGCGGATCCGGTCCAGGTGGCTGAGCCCGCGGTGGTCGGGCTGGGTGAGGAAGGAGCGGGCGAACCGCTCCTGGGCGGGGCGCCAGCCGCGCTTGCCGGGCCGGATGTCGCCGAGGGAGATGGCCAGTTCCAGGGCGGCCGCGGTCTCCCGGCGGGCGTGCAGCTCGACGTCGCCGACGGCGGTGCCCCAGGTGAGCTCGGGCAGGTCCGGGGGTTCCACCCCGGACTCCCACATGAGCCGCTCGTACATGGCCAGACCCGCGGTGTGGTCGGAGTCGTAGAGGGCGAGCAGGGTGGCGGTCTCGGGAGCTGAACAGACCCCGGCGTACCGGTACAGCTTGAGCAGCTGGAAGAGGTGGCACAGGGAACGCACCGTGAACAGGGAGTCGTCGGCGGAGTTCTGGAAGCGCATGGGCAGCTCGTACCAGCAGAAACGCTGCACGGAGTGCTGGTTGAGCCGCTGGATCTCACCGTCGGGGGCGAGGGTGCCCAGAGCCAGCCGTGCCATGTCGGCAGCCCGCTCGTCCCGCCGGGCCAGTTCGGCGAGTGCGGACGCGACCGCCTCCCTCATGATGGGCGTCACCTCCCCGCGTACCTCGTGCCCGGTCCGTCCAAGGGGTGGGACGGCCGGACTCGGTGCTTCGTTGTCCGCCCGAGGTCACGGTTGGGGGAACCACCGTGCCGGGGCTGAGCCTCTCCTACCCCGGAAAGGCCGAAGAATGCCAGCTTGCGGGTGCCGATGGGCACCCCTTCGCGACCCGCTGGGCGGGTCGTGTTCTTCACGTGGGCCGCAGTCGGGCCGTCTTTGCTGTTCGGAGGGCGGACACGTGTGCGCGCATCCCGCCCGTGTGCCCTGTGTTTCCCTCGTGCTGCCTCAGGGCGCCTGTGGGGGACGCCCGTCACGCCGCCGCGGGGGAACCGGGGGAACGACCCTGCTCGCGACGATGTCGGCCTCACGGACCTCCACCGTCGAGTCGTCCCTCCTGCGCAGCGTGAGCACGCCTTCGGCCCAGGACTCCACGACTCCGACGATATCGGTGAACCCGCCCTCGGGGTGGGTGATTCGCACGGATACCCGCTTGCCTAGGTCATTCGGCACGATCCTGTGGACCAATCGTCCCCGCAACTGCATGAAATCCGGCCCCCCGAGTGTGCGATGGGTGTTCTCCAGCGCCATACTAGGAGTACGACATCTGTGCCAATTGCTTGCAGAGCCCGGACCGGAGCCGACGCCCGCACGTCGGACCGGGTTCCGGAGATCTCTGAAGGTCCCCGCCTCCCCCGTGGGTAATCGGGGGTGAGACAAGGAGTACGACGTGACCTACGTCATCGCGCAGCCCTGTGTTGATGTGCTGGACAAGGCGTGCATTGACGAGTGCCCCGTGGACTGCATCTACGAGGGCGACCGCATGCTCTACATCCACCCGGACGAGTGCGTGGACTGCGGTGCGTGTGAGCCGGTCTGCCCGGTGGAGGCCATCTACTACGAGGACGACCTGCCCGAGCAGTGGTCCGAGTTCTACAAGGCGAACGTCGACTTCTTCGACGACCTCGGCTCTCCCGGCGGCGCTTCCAAGGTCGGCAAGATCGACCGCGACCACCCGATCGTCGCCAAGCTGCCTCCGCAGGCCGAGTAGCGGCGGTCCGCCACCGCATCCCCTTGGCGCAGAGGTTGCGTGGGTGTGAGGCCGAACAAGCGTGACGTGTCGCGCCGACCCCTGGCCGGGGGTCGGCGCGACGCTGTTGTGTGGGGCCCTTACACGCCCCCGGCGGCGCCCTGCCCGAGCAGGCAGTAATCAGGATGGCCAAGCAGTGATTCAGAATGGAGTGCGCACCGATGGGTGAACGTCGACCGGTGACCGATCGGCTCCCGACCTTCCCGTGGGACCGTCTGACGCCGTACAAGAAAACGGCCTCGGCCCACCCCGACGGCATCGTCGACCTCTCTGTGGGCACCCCCGTCGACCCGGTCCCCGACAACCTCCGCAAGGCCCTCGCGGACGCCGCGAACTCGCCCGGCTACCCGCTCACCTGGGGCACGCCCGAGCTGCGCGCGTCCATCCAGGGCTGGCTGGAGCGCCGCCACGGCGTGCGCGTCGCCGACGGCGCGGTGCTGCCCACCGTCGGCTCCAAGGAGCTGGTGGCCTGGCTGCCGACCCTGCTCGGCCTGGGCGCGGGCGACACCGTGGTCCACCCCGAGCTGGCCTACCCGACCTACGACGTCGGCGCGCGCGTCGCCGGGGCCACCCCGGTGCCCTCCGACGGCCTCACCTCGCTCGGCCCGGCCGACGTCAAGCTCGTGTGGGTGAACTCGCCAGGCAACCCGACCGGCCGCGTGCTGGGCGTCGACCACCTGCGCAAGGTCGTGGCCTGGGCCCGAGAGCGGGACGCGATCGTCGCCTCCGACGAGTGCTACCTCGACCTCGGCTGGGACGGCGCGGAGCCCGTGTCGATCCTGCACCCGGACGTGTGCGGAGACTCCCACGAGAACCTGCTGGCCGTGCACTCGCTGTCCAAGCGCTCGAACCTCGCCGGGTACCGCGCCGCCTTCGTCGCGGGCGATCCCGACCTGGTCGCCGAACTCCTCGCCGTGCGCAAGCACGCGGGCATGATCGTGCCCGCCCCGGTGCAGGCCGCCATGAAGGCCGCCCTGGACGACGACGCGCACGCCGCCGAGCAGAAGGAGCGCTACCGGGACCGCCGTGCCAAGCTGCGCACCGCCTTCGAACAGGCGGGCTGGCGCATCGAGCACTCGGACGCGGGCCTGTACCTGTGGGCCAGCCACCCCGACCACGACTCCTGGGGCGCCGTGGGCGCCCTGGCCGAGCGCGGCATGCTGGTCGCTCCGGGCGCGTTCTACGGCACCGCGGGCGACCGCCACGTGCGGGTGGCCTTCACCGCCACCGACGAGCGCGTGGACACCGCCGTCAAGCGTCTGTCCGAGTAACCCAGTGGCATGGACGGCCGGGTCCGAGGAAGATCGGACCCGGCCGAACCCGTTCCGGGGCCGTGCACGGCACGGATGCTGTTGGTTAATTCCGGGGTGGGGTCTGGGGTCTGGGGTCTGCGGTTCGGGTTTCGTTTCTGGTTGCGGTTCCCCCGTTTCCCGCCGCGTGAGTGTGGCCGTCTGCGCTGCTCGCGTCAAGGTCGTTCGTCCTCGCTTCGCTGCGGGCGCTCCACCTTGACCCGCTTCGCTGCGACGGCGGTGGGCGGCTATCGGGAAACGGGGGAGGTGTGGTCGGGGCGGCCCACGGGCCCCGAAGGGGCCCAAAGGGCCCAACTACCTCGGCCTTCGGTCGGTGCCCTCCACACCCCGGAGCGAAACGGCGGGGCGTGTCGCGGCCGGTCAAGGCGGGCAACGAAAAGCGGCAGCGAAGGCGGGAGCGCCCCCAGCCCAGAGCGGAACGCCTGGCCGTGTCGCGGCCGGTCACGCCTTCCCGCGAACCACAACCGCGCCCCGCCACCCCCGAGCCCGGTTTCGGCCCCTGTTTCGAAGATGATCTTGCTACCAGGAGCGAAATCAGCGCCGAACTTGCTTCTGGTAGCAAGATCACCGGGAATGAGGGGGTTTCGGAAGCAGCGGACAGCCCCAGGCGCAGGTTACGGACACCCTGGCTCGCCCAGGGCCAACACCACAGCGCTGAACCCCATCCTCACCGCCGCTTGTCCGATGGCACGAGTGACCGGCCGCGACACGCGGCCCGGTCCGCGCAGGCCTGGGGAAGGCACCGGCCGAAGGCCGAGGTAGTTGCCGTTGGGCCCCGACCACTCCTCTCCCGTTTCCCGACAGCCGCCAACCGCCGTCGCAGCGAAGCGGGTCAAGGTGGAGCGCCCCGATCCGGCGAAGCCGCGACGGCGACGACCTTGACGCGCGCAGCGCAGACGGCAACCATCAAGCGGCGGGAAACGGGGGAACCCCGCACCCGAACCCCAAGCCCCAGGCCGCGCACAGACCCCACCCCGGATGCCCTACCCGAGCCCGAGACAGAGAAGCCTCCCCATGTCAGCCTCTCCGCTTCTCCGTGCCCCAGCGCTGCGGATTCGCCAACAGCATCCGGCCCGGTTCCGGCCCTACCTCAGGACCACACGGCCGCCGGTGTGGTCGCCCTCGTCCTCCAGCTCGGCCCAGGCCTCGTCTCTGTCCATACCGTCGGAGGCCTCCCAGCGCTGGTCATCGTAGGTCACCGACGTGATCCCGTACTCCTCGGCGTGCACCACGGCCCACAGGGCCATCGCCCACCCCAGGTCTCCGGTCTGGCCGGCCTGGTCCGGGTCCACCGGAAGCTGCGCCGGATCGGTGCCGAAGACCCGTGCCATCTCCTCCTGGGCGCCCGCGACGTTCGCGTCCCCGGCCCGCATCGAGTCCAGGGTCTCCTCCTCGAACCAGCAGGTCACCGCGGGGCCGCTACGTCCGGTGAAGACCTCGGCCATCCGGGCGGACAGGCCCTCGTGCTGGTCGTAGGCGAACCCCTCGGCACTGCGCTGGACCGCCTGAGCGGCCTCGTAGACCGGCCGGTCCTCCCAGTTGTCGACCTCGACGAGCCTGTCGTAGAACGCCCTGCTGGCGAAGACCGGGTCCAGGATCTCGTCCGGTTCGCCCCACTCCTGGGAGGGGCGCTGCTGGAACAGGCCCAGGGAGTCCCGGTCGCCGTAGTCCACGTTGTAGAAGGTGGACTCCTGCCACACCGTGGCGTAGGCCACGGTCACCGCGTGCTCGGGCAGGTCGCGGCTGAAGGCCACCCCGCCCACGGTGCCCGCGTTCACGGCCTGGGCGATCTCCATCTCATAGCGCCCGTCGGTCAGCGCCAGACGGCAGCCCGGGTCGGGGCGTTCGCGGGTGTCCAGGGGCTCGAACGTGGTCAGCACGTAGTAGCCCCCGGCGACGAACAGGCCGCAGACGAAGGTGAGGATGAGGAGGATCTTGGCGAACGCGGAGAACTTCCGGCGTTTACTGGGCACGGGCGCACCAAGGGTCGATGACAGGTGGACCGCACCGTGTCCGGGCCCGAGGGGAGGACCGGGTCGGTGCGAGGGGCGTACCGGGCTCCTGTAGGAGGCGGTCCCGGGTGAGCCTCGGCGAAAGTGTAGTCGGCACCACGAACCCTCATAGGTACCCTGCGGGCGGGGCGTCGACCATCCACACCCTCGGAGCGGCTAACGTGGGTTCACATGACCAGCTCGTACACCAGTCCGCTGCCCGACCAGATCGACGAACTCTGGGAGCAGCGCTCCGAACTGACCCCCGGCCACACCGAGGCGCGTGAGATCATCACCGGCGCCATCGACCAGATCGACGAGGGCAAGGCCCGTGTGGCCTTCGTCGACCCCGCCACGGACAACGTGGTGGTCGACGAGCGCGCCAAGCGCTCCATCCTCCTCGGCTTCAAGGTCCTGGACATGAAGGAGTCGCAGGTCGGCGACTTCTACCACCACGACCGCATGCCGCTGAAGACCCGCTTCGACGGTGTCCGCGTCGTCGCGGGCGCCATCGCCCGCTGGGGCTCCTTCCTGGCCCCGGGCGTCGTGCTCATGCCGTCCTTCACCAACATCGGCGCCTACGTCGGCTCCGGCACCATGGTCGACACCTGGGCCACCGTCGGTTCCTGCGCGCAGGTCGGCGAGAACGTCCACCTGTCCGGTGGCGTGGGCGTCGGTGGCGTCCTGGAGCCCCCGCAGGCCTCCCCGGTGATCATCGAGGACGAGGCCTTCCTCGGCTCGCGCAGCATGGTCGTCGAGGGCGCCCGCGTCCGCAAGGGCGCCAAGCTCGGTGCGGGCACCATCCTCACCTCGTCCACGCGCGTCTTCGACGCCGAGACCGGTGCGGAACTGCCCCGCGGCGAGGCCCCGGCCTGGTCGGTGTGCGTCACCGCCAACCGGACCAAGAGCTTCCCCGGCGGCGACTTCGGTATGCCGGTGCTGCTGGTGCTCAAGCGTCTGGAGGAGGGGCAGGAGCACGACAAGCTCGCCCTGAACGACCTCCTGCGCGAGCACGGCGTCAACGCGTAAGGGATCACAGAACAACGAGCGGGGCGTCCTCCCAGCAGGGGAGGGCGCCCCCTTCGTCTGTTCTAAGGTGGCGAAGTGTTGCGTGCGTGCACGCACAGCCACCCACACACCTCACCGAAACGGGGCGACACCATGCTGGACCTGACCTCGGACGTGGCGGACCTGACCGCCGCCCTCGTGGACACCCGTTCCGAGAGCGGTGACGAGAAGGCCCTCGCCGACGCGGTCGAGAGCGCCCTGTCGGCACTGCCCCACCTGACCGTCACGCGCGACGGCGACGCCGTCGTGGCCCGCACGGAACTGGGCCGGGACCGCCGCGTGGTGATCGCCGGGCACCTCGACACCGTGCCGATCGTCGAGAACGTCCCCTCGCACGTGGACGGCGACCGCCTCTACGGCTGCGGCACCTCCGACATGAAGGCGGGCGTGGCCGTCCAGCTCAAGCTGGCCGCGCTGGTCGCCGAGCCGGTCCACGACGTCACCTACGTCTTCTACGACAACGAGGAGGTCGACGCCGTCCGCAACGGCCTCCTGCGCCTGAGCCGCAACCACCCGGAGTGGCTTGCCGGGGACTTCGCGATCCTGATGGAGCCAACGGACGGGGTGATCGAGGGCGGCTGCCAGGGCACGATGCGCGTGGACGTGAAGGCGTACGGCAAGCGCGCCCACAGCGCGCGCTCGTGGAAGGGCGAGAACGCCATCCACAAGGCGGGTGCCGTCCTGGACGTCCTGCGCGCCTACACGCCCCGCCAGCCTGAGGTGGAGGGCCTGACCTTCCACGAGGGCCTGAACGCGGTGTTCGTCGAGGGCGGCGTGGCCGGGAACGTCATTCCGGACGAGTGCGTGGTGCGGGTGAACTACCGCTACGCCCCGGACCTGACCCCGGCCGACGCCGAGGCCCACCTGCGCGAGGTGTTCGAGGGCTTCGAGGTCGAGGTCACCGACTCCTCCGCACCGGCCCGCCCCGGTCTGGACGACCCGTCCGCGGCGGCGTTCGTCACCGCGGTCGGGGAGGGCCAGGCTCGCGCCAAGTTGGGCTGGACCGACGTCTCGCGCTTCTCCGAACTGGGCGTGCCCGCGGTCAACTACGGCCCTGGCGACCCGATGCTCGCCCACACGCGCGACGAGTACGCGAGGATTCCGCAGATCCGCGAGGCCGAGGAGCGGATGGCTGCCTGGCTCACCGGCCTGCGCTGATCAGCTCTGACCTGCTCTGAGCTGCGCTGACCTGGTCTGACCGCTACCGGTCACCAGCGTGTCACGCGTCGTTCGGGTGTGAGATCGCCTCGGGTGGATAGCTTTACGGGCATGACGGAAGAAGAAGACGTGCGTCGCGCCGGACCGCTCACCTACCGTGGCCGCGCGATCCCCGACACCACGACCGACCAGCGGCTCCTCGACCGGCGAGGGCCCTCTGACTGGGTGCACACCGACCCCTGGCGGGTGCTGCGCATCCAGTCGGAGTTCGTGGAGGGCTTCGGGCTGCTGTCCGAGCTCCCCTCCGCGGTGAGCGTCTTCGGCTCGGCGCGGATCAAGCCCGGGACCGAGTACTACGAACTGGGCGTCGAGGTCGGCGCCAAGCTCGCCGCCGCCGGGTACGCCACCATCACCGGCGGCGGACCCGGGATGATGGAGGCCGCGAACAAGGGCGCTCAGCAGGCGGGCGGGCTGTCCGTGGGGCTCGGCATCGAGCTGCCGTTCGAGCAGTCGCTCAACCCCTACATCGACATGGGGATGACCTTCCGGTACTTCTTCGTCCGCAAGACGATGTTCGTGAAGTACTCGCAGGCCTTCGTGGTGCTTCCCGGCGGGTTCGGCACGCTCGACGAGCTGTTCGAGGCGATCACCCTGGTCCAGACCAAGAAGATCACCCGCTTCCCCGTGGTACTGATCGGCACCGAGTTCTGGGGTGGTCTGCGCGAGTGGGTGGAGGCGAGCCTGCTCAAGCACGGGCTGATCGCGGACACGGACATGGAGCTGCTCCACGTCACCGACGACCCGGACGAGGCCGTGCGCATCGTCCAGCAGGCGCACCTGCACATCGAGAACAAGTTCGAGCGCTCCGAGCCCGGCCCCTCCAGCTAGCTCGGCGTTGGACACCGAGCTAGGCGAGCCCCCGGCGCACGGCCGCGGGCGGGCGCTCGCCGCGCACCGACGCGACCATGTCCAGCGCCCGGCGGACCCGCTCCGGGTGGGCCGTGACGAACACACTCGCGCCCGCCCAGGCGTACACGGTGGCCAGCGCCACCTCCTCGGCGGCCTCGACCGGGACGGCGCCCGCGATCCCGGGCGGGGCCGGGGGCAGGTCCGTGCGCGGCTCCTGCCCGGCCGGCCGCGTGCAGCGGACCAGGACGGTGTGCCCCTCGGCGACCAGGCCCGACACCCGGGCCGCCGCTGGGCGGTGGCCCGCGTCCGCGGTCCAGGAACCCTCGGGGGCCGCCGCGGAGCTGTACTCGGGAACGGAGTCCGGGGTCAGGACTCGCAAGCGCGGATTCGACACCCGCCGAGTCTCCCACGCCACGCCACTCCCGGGGGAGGGCGGCGGTGTGGCACGATCGGAGCCGTGCCTATCTTCATCATGATCCTGGTCGCTGCGGCCGCGCTCGCCGTGCTCGTCGGCGTGGTCTACGTCGTGCTCGGCAAGGGTGGCCAGCTCGCCCGGTTCGAGGCCGACTTCCCGCCGCTGAACCTGCCCGAGGGGCGCCCGGTGGGCTCCCGTGACCTGGGCGGACTCCTGCTTCCCCTGTCCATGTGGGGCTACCACGTGCGCGCGGTCGACGAGCTGCTGGTCCGGCTCACCGGAACCCTGCGCGAGCGTGAGGAGCGGATCGAGGACCTGGAGTGGCGGTTGGCCCGCCTGGACCCGTCCTACGTCCCCCGGGGCACCGGCCCCCGACCCGGCTCGTACCTGCCGGGGGAGGGCGAGCTGCCCGCCGACCAGCCCGCCTCCGCCTCGAAGGTCGGGTCCGCCGAGGGAGCCGAGCCCTCCGCCGGCCTCCCTTCCGAGTCCGCCGCGGATACCTCAGCCGAAACCTCACCCCGGGCCGGCGACGCCACGGTCGGTGGCGGTAAACGCGACGACCAGGCCTGATCCCGCTTCGCCCGATCGGCGGCTCCCTCGCCGGGGCCCGGCGCATCCGGATCCCCTATGTCGTGCATCACATCCGATGTGTCGTTCTTGGTCGGATGTGGTGCGTTCAGTTGCTCTATTCTCGGTCGCTGTACATGCGTACCCCCGCTCCGCCGGAGCGGGTGGACCGTCGTGAGGATGGCGAGGATGGACACAGCAGCCGAACTCCGAGCGGGCTCAGAGGACGGGCACGGGAAATCCGCCACCCCGGTGCGTCAGATGTCCCTGTGGCCGCCGCCCCGCGCGACCAGGTACCGGGACAAGCGCCGCCGTCAGTTCACCAAGGTGACCGTGGCCGCGGCCGTCCTCCTGCTGCTCGGCGGCGGGGGCTTCGCGGCCTGGGCCTACCTGGACGGTTCCGGCGACGACGCCGTCACCACCGCGCCCGACCCCGACGAGTTCGTCGGATCGTGGTCGGGGCCGATGAGCCAGGTCGACACCGATGGCGAACCCGTCGCCGAATGGGACGCCGAGGTGCGCATCGAGGAGGGCGCCGAACGCGGCAGCACCACCTGGAGCACCTTCTCCTGCTCCGGAACACTGGAGCTGTCGGCGCGCGACGGCGACCGGCTGGTGTACTCCTACACCGAGATCTCCGACCCGGAAGACCGTTGCGTCGACGAGTCGGAACTAACCCTCTGGCCTGTTTCGGATGGCGGGGGCCTCAACGCGGAATGGTCCTCCGTGACCCGTGAGGGAACCAGGATGGTGTCCACCGGGACCCTGGGCTGAGCGCAGAAGGGGACGAAAGTCCCAGGTGGCGCCTTCGATCCGGCTGCCGGTCGACTTCCTGGTTTGACCCGCTGTCCTGCGGCAATAGTCCGTGCGGCCGCTCTTGCACCGCACGGGTTTCGGTCAAGACCGATATAACCTTACTGACCAACGATTCCTCGCTGCGGGAACGCACGGAGGTGGCCCGGCTGGCGCCCGGCGCACACCCATGGGTCAACCTCCGAGATAATGGGCGAAGAGTGATGCACGTCCCTTAAGTCACACGGGCGCGAGTCACGCGGAACCGGCCCACGGCTCCGAAGCCGAACCGTTCAGGCGGATCGGTGTCGGTGCTGTGGGTCGGCCCCGGCCATCTGCGAGGAACACCTAGAAAGGGGAATGGCATGGCGGCGATGAAGCCGAGGACCAGCGATGGGCCGATGGAGGTCACCAAGGAGGGTCGCGGCATCATCATGCGGGTCCCGCTCGAGGGCGGCGGCCGTCTCGTTGTGGAGCTCACTCCGGACGAGGCGACCGAGCTCCGGGACGCGCTCCAGGGCGTCGTCGGATAACCGGATACGACCCGTCCCCCACCTGGGCCGGAACGCCCTGACGACCCCCGAGGTTCCACACCTCCCACATGCGTGAACCTCCCGCAATGAGTGAACGATTGTGAGCGGCCTGTGCCATTCGCCACGGAGATCCACCCCGTACCGGGGACCCTCGCCGAATCCACCGCGGACCTGCTGGTCCTCCCCGTACTCACGGGCGAGGAAGGCCCCGAGGCGGTCGAAGGGGTCGCCGACGGCGGACTGACACAGGTCCTTCCCTCCCAGCTCGCGGACCTGTTCGCGCACTACGCGCTCACCGGCAAGCCCGGTGAGCTCGCCCAGTTCCCGGTGTCCCGGGACGGGGGCCTGGTCCGCCTGGCCCTTCTCGGAGTCGGTTCGGGCAGCCCCGACGACCTCCGGAAGGCGGGCGCCGCCCTCTCCCGGGCCGCACGGGGCAAGGAGCGTATCGCCCTCGCCTGGCCCGGTTCGGACGACGCGGCGGCCGCGGCCTTCGCCGAGGGCGCCCTGCTCGCCTCCTACACCTTCACGCTCAAGAGCGCCGAGGCCCCGGCGGACCAGCGGCCCGCACCCGTCATCGACGTCGTCGGCGACCCCGCGGCCCTGATCGAACCCCTCGCCCTGGGCAGCACCCTGGCCACGGCCACCGCCCTGGCCCGGGACCTGATCAACACCCCCTCGTTGACCAAGGACCCGGAGTGGATGGCCGCCCGGGCGCGTGAGGCGGCCGAGGACTCCGGCCTGACCGTGCGCGTGTGGGACGAGAAGGACCTGGAGAACGAGGGCTTCGGTGCGATCCTCGCGGTCGGCCAGGGCTCGTCCCGGCCGCCGCGGCTGGTCCAGCTGTCCTACACCCCGGAGAACCCCACCGGGCACGTCGTGCTGGTCGGCAAGGGCATCACCTTCGACACCGGTGGTCTCTCGCTCAAGCCCAACGACAACATGAAGCTCATGAAGACCGACATGAGCGGCTCGGCCATCGTGCTGGCCGTCCTGTCGGCCCTGGCCTCCGTGGGAGCGAACGTCAGGGTCACCGGCCTGCTCGCGCTGGCGGAGAACGCCTTCTCGGGTGACGCCACCCGTATCGGCGACGTCCTGACCACCTACACCGGCAAGACCGTCGAGGTGCTCAACTCCGACGCCGAGGGCCGCCTGGTCCTGGCCGACGCCATGGGCTACGCCAGCACCGAGCTCGCCCCGGACGTCCTGGTCGACGTCGCCACCCTGACCGGCGCCGCCAAGCTGGCCTTGGGCACCGGGATCGGCGCGCTCTACAGCACCGACGACTCCGTCGCGGCCGAGATCGAGGCCGCCGGCGAGGAGGCGGGCGAGCCGCTGTGGCGGATGCCGCTCACCGAGGACTACGTCCCCACCACCAAGTCCCGGGTGGCGGACCTGGCCAACATCGGCACCCGCGGCAAGGACTTCGGTCCGGCCGGGGCCACCGACGCGGCGCTGTTCCTGCGCGAGTTCACCGGCGACCTGCCCTGGGCCCACCTGGACATCGCCGGTCCGGGCCGGTCCATGCAGGAGAGCGGCCTGCTCACCAAGGGCGGTACCGCCTTCGCCACCCGAACCCTGCTGCGCTGGCTCGCCCGGAAGTAGGTGTTCGGGTCGCACGGACGACCAGCGGGCCCGGGGGGAAGACCTCTTCCATCCGGGCCCGCGGTAGGTCTGCGTACGCCCGTGGCGTTCAGGGGCGGATGGCGGCGAGCAGCCCTTCGCCCACCGGTACCAGCAGCGGGATGAAGGACTCGTCCTCGCGCATCCGCTGCATGACCTCGCGCACCGCGATCTCCGCCGGGCCGGGGACCCGCAGCGGGCCGTCGGGTTCGTCCGAGCCCACCATGACGTTGTTGAACACCACGACCCCGCCCGGCCGCAGCAGTCGCAGCGCCTCTTCCAGATAGGCCGGGTAGGAGACCTGGTCCGCGTCGACGGACACCATGTCGTAGCCGCCGTCGGTCAGCCGGGGCAGTACCTCCAGCGCCGTACCGCGGATCAGCCGGGCCCGGCCCGCGCCGAAACCGGCTCGGGCGAAGGCCGAACGCGCGTAGTCCTGGTAGGCGGCGTTGACGTCCACCGTCGTCAGGATCCCCTCCGGCACCATCCCCCGCAGCAGCCAGATCCCCGACGTCCCGCAGCCGGTGCCCACCTCCACCACCGAACGGGCAGCGATGGCGGCGCTGAGGAACCGCAGCGCCGCCCCCGTCGCGGCGTCCACGGGCGGTGCGGCGGCACGCACTCCCGCGTCGTAGGCGTCCGCCAGAGGTCCGTCGCCCATGGCGGACTGTTCGAACCGAGCCTGCTCGGTCCGGACCCACATGGTCCGGGCGACGCTCTCTTCTGCGCTGATGACGGCCTCCCAAGTCCTGCTGAATGTTGTGGCCAGGTGCTCTGACCGGGGGATCGTCACCCACCGTAGAATGGTGGTCGCGGCCAGGTATGTCCCTGCGCAAAAGACTAGCCTGATCCGGCCGGAACTCCGAGTGTGGCGGCGGGAACTTAATCGGCGTCCCCCGGCGTTGAATCGGGATGAACGCACGTTGATCGCCACGAAGTAAACTCCCCCCGAACCAACCCCCGTGGAGCGGATCGGCTTCGAGGCGAGACCAGCGGGACGAAGGGAGCAGCGCGGTGCCAGAGACCGGCCCTGCCGTTGAGTTCGAGGCATGGGAACCCCCGAGCTGGGAAGAGGTCGTGCGCGTCCACTCGCCGCGGGTCTACCGGCTGGCCTATCGCCTCACCGGGAACAAGCACGACGCCGAGGACCTCACCCAGGAGGTCTTCATCCGTGTGTTCCGCTCCCTCGCCAACTACACTCCCGGAACCTTCGAGGGGTGGCTGCACCGCATCACCACCAACCTCTTCCTCGACATGGCCCGGCGCAAGGCACGCATCCGTTTCGAGGGGCTGGCCGACAACGCCGACGAACGCCTGGAGGGCCGCGAGCCCTCGCCCGCCCAGCGCTACGACGACCGGCACTTCGACGCTGACATCCAGAGCGCACTGGACGCCCTGCCCGCCGAGTTCCGCGCCCCCGTCGTGCTGTGCGACATCGAGGGGCTCTCCTACGAGGAGATCGCGGCCACACTCGACGTCAAGCTCGGTACCGTACGCAGCCGGATCCACCGAGGCAGGGCCCAGCTCCGCCGCGCCCTGGAGCACCGCAGGTCCCTGGCGGCCCAGGCCCTGAACGGCGGTCAGGACGGCGCCCAGAGCATGACCCGGGGCGGCGGAACCGACGTGATGCACGGGGAGGCGGAGTGAGCATGGACCACCTCGGGGAGCGCCTCTCGGCGCTCATCGACGGGGAGCTGGGTGCCGCCGAACACGAGCGTGCCCTCATCCACCTGGCCAAGTGCGAGTCGTGCCGTTTCGAGGCCGACATGATGCGCCGGCTCAAGCGCAGACTCACCGGGCTCGGCGAACCCGAGCCTGACATGGACTTCATGGGGCGCCTGATGTCCCAGCCCGGCCTGGGCGGGCTGGGCGGCATGGGCGGCGGTCCCGGTGATCGGGGTGATCGCGGCCCCTCGGACCAGCCCTCGGGAGGCCCTTTCGGATCGAGCCCCCCGCTGGGGCACTCCCGACCCCTCGGCGGGTACCCCACGGGCGGACCCCTGATGGCCGAGCAGACCGACCGGTACTCCGGGAACCGCTCGATCCGGACGGACGGGAACCGGTCCACCGAGCCCGCGAACCAGCCGCGGACCCAGCCGGAGCGGTACGTCCCGGCCCGACCCGAACGCCGGGACGGCGGCGACCGGTTCTCCGGCCTGCTGCCGTACTTCTCCGGCGGGCGTTACGCGGTCGCGGGCCTGGCGGTGGCGACGGCGCTCCTGGGGAGCGCGTTCGTCGCGGGGGCTGAGGGCGAGGACACCCCGGTGGTCGAACCCCGCCTAGCCGACTTCGCGGTCGAGCACGCGGTGACCAGCCGTCAGATCCCGGTGGTGGACCCGCTGCCCGCGCACCAGGCACCGTTCGAACCCCTGCCCGTCGTGGCCGAGCACTCCTCGGCTCCGACCGAAACGACCCGGTGAGGTCGCAAGGCCCCTCTTCCGGTCCGCACTCCGGACCCGCGTCCGCCGTCATCGCCGCGCTGCTGTGCGTCCTCGTACTGACCGGCGCGGTACATCCGGAGGCCACCTCGGTTCCGGCCGAGGGCGAGGACGACGGCATGGCCGTACTGCAGCGCTCCGCCGCCTCGCACAACGAGGTGGCCTACACCGCCGTGCGCGAGGTGCGTGGGCCGCAGGGCGCCGACCGGGGCGGGGTCGACGTACGCGTGGTCAACCGACCGGGTGCGGGCCTGGCCATGTCCCCGTTGGACGGGGAGGAACAGGCCGGAGAGGAACGCGCCTTCGTCGTGCTGGCCTCCTCCGCCCTGGAGTCCCTCGACGAGCGGCTGCTGGACGTGCTCGAGGACACCTACCACGTGGTGGACGCGGGCCCCGACGACCTCGACGGCCGCCCGGCCCGCCTGGTGGAGGTACTGCGCGCCGACTCCACCGTCGCCGGGCGTTTCTGGGTGGACATCGAGACCGACCTTCTCCTGGGCCACACGGTGTACGACCTCGCGGGGGAGGAGGCGTTCAGCAGCCATCTCACCGAGCTCAGCCTGGAGGAGGGCTCCTGGCCGGACGAGGTCCTCGGGGACTCGCCCTGGGGTGACGCCCTGGACAGTGCGCAACGCCGCGAACTTCGCGAGGCGGGCTGGGTTCTGCCCGAGCACCTCACCTGGAACCTCCGGCTGGTCGACACCCGCTCCAAGCACTACGAGGGCGAGCCGGTCGTGCACGCCGTCTACTCGGACGGGCTCTCGCAGGTGTCGGTTTTCAGCCAACGTGGCAAGCTGGGAACAGAACACCCCTCCACACTTCATAACGGATATGTCGGAACCGGGACGGGGGGAGGAGGCGTCACAACAGGGCACGACACGATCTTCGGCGGAGACGTGGGTCAGTACCAGAGCGTGTGGCAGGCGAACGGATTCGTCTACACGGTCCTGGCCGACGCCCCCGCGGACCTGGCCTCCTCGGCAGTGGCCGCGTTGCCAGGGCCCGAGGACTCAGGCTTTTGGGCCAGGGTGCTGCGGGGTCTGTCCCGGCTGGGCCTCCTGTAAGGGGTTGGCCCGGGTGGCGGAGCGTGTGCCGAGCCGAAAGCCAAGCGACATACGGAGCAGGTCTTGAGTCAGGACAACGACCGTTCGGAACCCGCGCAGGGGGCTACCCCCTCGCCGAGCGGTGGAGGACCTCAGCGAGGTGTGCCGGGCACACCCGCCCCGGGGCAGGCGCCTGCGGAACCACCACGGCGGCCCACCGGTGAGTGGATCGCCCCGCCCCACACCGGGGGAGGCCAGCCTCCCCAGTCAGAACGTCCCGTGAACCAGGGCACCACCCACGGTTCGCCCCCCGGCAGCGGAGACCCCATGAACCCCAACCGGCCCCCGTCCCCGGAGGACCCCACCGGCTACCACCAGGGCGCCGGCGGTCCCAGCCAGCCTCAGCAAGGACAGCAACCCCAGTACGGTCAGCAGGCGCAGCAACCCCAGCAGCCCCAGTATGGTCAGACCGCCCAGCAGGGGCAGGCCGCCCAGCAGACCGCACAGCAGGCCTCCCAGAGTCACGGGCACTTCGCCTCGCCGCCCGGGACCCAGGCCCAGTACACCCAGCCCGCCCCGGGACAGGGGACGGGCTCCCGCAGGCGCGGGGTCCCCGCCTGGATCGCGCTGAGCGGCATGCTCGTCGTCGCCCTCATCGCGGGCGGCGCGGGCGGTCTCGCCGGCGGCCTGATCAGCTCCTCCGGGGAACAGGACGCCCCGGCCCCCGACCCGGGGCCGACCATCAACGAACCCCCGTCCGAAGCGCCCGAGCGCGCCCCCGACACCATCGCGGGGGTGGCCCAGCGGGTCAGCCCGAGCGTGGTCTCCCTGCGCAGCGCGGGCGGCCGGATCGGAGCGAGCGGTTCGGGTTTCGTCATCGACGGCGACTACGTGGTCACCAACGAACACGTCTCCACGCCGCTCGAGGAGGACGGGATCATCATCGAGTACAGCGACGGCAAGTTCAGCCTGGCCACGGTGATCGGCTCCGACCCCACGTCCGACCTCGCCGTCCTGGAGCTGGAGGACCCCAACGACGTCGAGCCCCTGGAGTTCGGCAACTCCGACGAAGCGGTCGTCGGCGACGAGGTCATCGCGATCGGCGCGCCCCTGGGCCTGGCCGGAACCGTCACCCAGGGCATCATCAGCGCCATGGACCGTCCGGTCAGCTCCGACGAGGGCCAGAGCCAGTTCTTCGCCATCCAGACCGACGCCGCGATCAACCCCGGTAACTCCGGCGGGCCCCTCGTGGACATCCAGGGCCGGGTCATCGGGGTCAACTCGATGATCGTCACCATGGGCGGCGGCTTCATGGGCGAACAGCCCGGCGGCAACATCGGCCTGGGCTTCGCGATCCCTGCCACGGAGGCCGAGCAGGTCGTCAAGCGGATGATCGGCACCGACGACGCGGAGAACACCGGCCCCGCCGACCTCGGTGTCACCTATGACGGTGAAAGCCCGGTCATCGGCGCGGTCATCGCCGAGGACGACGACGCGGTCGAGCCGGGCGGCCCCGCCGACGCGGCCGGGCTGCAGCCGGGTGACGTGATCGTCAGCTTCGACGGTCGCAGGGTCAACTCCCACGGCGAACTCCAGGCGATGGTGCGCGACCGCTCGCCAGGCGAGGAGATCGAGCTGGAGTACGAGCGCGACGGCGAACGGGAGACCGCCACCGTCACCCTCGGATCGGGCGAGTGACCGGTCGGACGTCCGGCCGGATGTCCGACCGGCCGGGAAGCTAGCTCCGGGCAACACGACGGCCCCCGGGTCCAGGGTGAATCCCAGGACCCGGGGGCCGTACGTGTGTCTTCCAGCCGACCTTCGGAGCGGTCGGTCGTCAGCGGCCGGCGGGAGAGATGCCCAGCTGCATCCCGGCCAGCCCTCGGGGCTTGCCGACCAGCTTCTCGGCGATCGAGACGAGCACCTTGCTGGCCTCCGCGTCGGGGTGGGTCAGGACCAGCGGCTGGCCCTCGTCGCCGCCCTCGCGCAGACGGGTGTCCAGCGGCACCTGTCCCATGAGCGGGATCTCCGCGCCCAGGGTCTTGGTCAGGGCGTCGGCGACCTTCTGGCCACCGCCCTGGCCGAAGAGGTAGACGGGGTCGCCGCCGCCCTCCGGCTGGTAGTAGGACATGTTCTCGATGACACCGGCGATGCGCTGGTGCGTCTGGGCGGTGATGGCGCCCGCGCGCTCGGCGACCTCGGCGGCTGCCTGCTGCGGTGTGGTGACCACGAGCAGTTCGGCGCCCGGGAGCATCTGCGCGACGGAGATCGCGATGTCGCCGGTGCCCGGGGGCAGGTCCATCAGCAGGACGTCCAGGTCACCCCAGAAGACGTCGGAGAGGAACTGCTGGAGGGCACGGTGCAGCATCGGGCCGCGCCACACCACCGGGGTGTTGCCCTCGGTGAACATGCCCACCGAGATGACCTTGATGTTGTGCGCGGTCGGCGGGAGGATCATGTCCTCGACCTTGGTCGGGAAGTCCGACGCACCGAGCATGCGCGGCACCGAGTGGCCGTAGATGTCGGCGTCGACGACACCGACCTTGTGGCCCTGGGCCGCGAGCGCGGCGGCGAGGTTCACGGTGACGGACGACTTGCCGACACCGCCCTTGCCCGAGGCGACCGCGTAGACCTTGGTGAGCGAGTTCGGCTTGGCGAAGGGGATCTCCTTCTCCGCCTGGCCGCCGCGGAGCTTGGTCTGGAGCTCCTTGCGCTGCTCCTCGTTCATGACGTCGAGTTCGACGGTGACCTTCGTGACGCCGGCGACCTTGGTCACCGCTCCCGTCACGTCCTTTTCGATGCGGCCCTTCATCGGGCAGCCGGCAACCGTGAGGTAGATACCGACGTGCACGGCACCGTCGTCGGCGATGTCGACGCCCTTGACCATGCCGAGGTCGGTGATGGGTCGGTGGATCTCCGGGTCTTGCACCGTGGCCAGGGCTTCGAGGACCTGCTCGGTGGTGGGTGTGGAGGACATGTACTCAATCGTAGGTCAGCGGGACGGGGTACTTGGCCTGTGGTGTCGCTTGCAGGACCACCCGCAGGACCACCTGTTCCAACAGGTGGATCGGGGTCCGCTATTCCGTTGTCCCAGTGCCCACTGGTCTCCCGCCCGTTCTTCCGGAGGGCCGTGGAGCGGCTGTTCCGTACCGTGACCAGGCGATAACGGCGTGGCCTTAACGCAGGCAATACATGCCCGGATAGTAGTCTCGGCGCACGATGGGAAATGTGCCGCCACCGCCTGGTTCGTCCTGGCCCGCCGCGCCTGAGGGGCCGGAGGGGCAGGCTTCTGGTGGCTACACCCAGGAGCAGACCTGGGCCTGGCCGCCCGGCGGCGCGAGGCAGACCCCGCCCGGCGGACACCCGGCGCTGACCCCGGACCCGTCGGTGTGGGCTTGGCCACCCCCGCGTCCGGTGCGCTCCAAGCAGTTCGCCTGCGCGGAGCTCCCCGAGGGTGAGTCCTATCACAGACTGGCCCGGACCCCGCTGTTCCGGTGGTGGGTCCTGCCACTGGCGGTGCTGGTCTTCGCGGTCCTGCTGTTCTTCCTGTGGGTCGGCGTCATGCTCGTCATGACGATCGTCGCGATCCTCGGCGGCAGCGGCCTTGCCCCGGACTCGGTCCGGGTGGGTGAGATCGCCGGGTTGGCCTTCGGGCTGGCGGCGATAGCGCTGCTGATCCCCGTCACCCTTTTCGTGGTCCGCGTGGTGCAGTGGCGCCGGGCCGGATCACTCATCTCGGTCGAGGGCCGCGTGCGCTGGCGCTGGCTGGCCCGCTGCGTGTTCACCGCGGCGGTCCCCGTCACGGCGGGTACCGGACTGCTCCTGCTGGTGTCCGGCGGGACCCCCGCCGGCGGCCCGGGCGCGGTCAACTACGGCAGCGTCGAGGTCCTCGCGGCGGCGCTGCTCGTGATCGCCCTGCTGGTGCCGCTCCAGTCCGCGGCCGAGGAGATGACCGTGCGCGGGCTGACCATGCAGCTCGTGGGTTCACTCGGCTCGCCCTCCGGGGACAGCGCCTTCTCCCGGGTGCTGCGCTCCCCGTGGCCCGCCGTCCTGGGGGGCGGGACCCTGTTCGCCGCCCTGTACGCCTCCACCCACCCGGGCAACCTGTGGACCACCGTGTCCCTGGTGGTCTTCGGCCTGGGCATGGCCTGGCTGACCTGGCGCACCGGCGGCCTGGAGGCCGCCATCGGTCTGCACGTGGTCAACAGCCTGGTCCAGTTCACCCTGTGCGCGGTGGAGGGCCGCCTGTCCGAGGTCGGCACCGGTGTCGTGATCGGCAGCGGACTGCCGCTGGGCACCAACACCCCGATGACTCTGGTGCTGACCACCGTCCAGGTCGGCCTCTACCTGCTCCTGGTCACCGGCCTGGCCCGCCGCGGCGGTGTCAGCCGACGCAGCCCCCTCACCCGTTACTGAGCCCGCGGGGTTCTGTCGTCCTCGGTAAGGGTGCTGACCCGCGGGCCGGTGCTCTCGGTTTCCGGCTGGGGCGGGAACACCCAGGTGCGGTAGGCGAAGAACCGGAACAGCGTGCCCAGGGCCACGCCCACCACGTTGCCGGAGACGTTCTGCGCGAGGGGGCCGTCCAGACCGAGCACGTACAGGGAGAAGGCCTGACAGCCCAGCTGGATGAGCATGCCCACGCCGTTCATCACCAGGAACAGGAAAGTCTCCCGGCCGTAGCCGGTGCGCGCCCGGTCACCGAACGTCCAGAACCGGTTGCCGACGAACGCCACCGCGATCGCGCACAGGGTGCCCAGCACCTGTCCGGCCATCACCTGCATGCCGTTGGCCCACAGCAGGTTGGTCACGACGAGCTGAACGACATAGGCGACGGCGCCGACGGAACCGAACTTGCCGACCTCGGCGGCCAGCTTGGCCAACCGGCGGTGCCGGGTAGCGAAATCACGCATGGCCTGTGCCTTCCTGCTCCTGTGGGGGTAGCGGCGGTGGGGATGGCAGCTGGGGCCCGGTGACCGCACGCCCTAGACTCTAACCGGGGGCTTCGACAGACACCCCGGCCGCGGGTTCCGAGCCGAACGGCCAGGTTCCGCTGTTCGCGGATCCGCCCCGCATCCGCGGTTGACGAGCATTGAGTTGAGGAACTGTGAGCGAGCGTAACCGCATCGTCCCCCGCGTGGGAATGATCGGCGGAGGTCAACTCTCCAGGATGACCCACCAGGCGGGCATCGGACTGGGAGTGGACTTCTCCGTCCTGGCAGCCGACCCCACCGACAGCGCGGCCCTGGTCGCGGGCGACGTCACCCTGGGCGATGACCGCGGCCTCGACGACGTCCTGGCCTTCGCCAAGGCACACGACGTGGTCACCTTCGACCACGAGCACGTACCCGAGCCGGTCCTGCGGGCCGTGGAGGAGGCGGGCGGGCTGCTGCGCCCGGGTCGCGACGCCCTCCGCTTCGCCCAGGACAAACTGCGTATGCGTACCCGCATGGCCGAGCTGGACGCCCCCTCCCCGCGCTGGCGGGCGGTGACCACCCTCGACCACGTCGCTTCCTTCGCGGAGGAGACCGGGTGGCCGGTCGTGCTCAAGGCCTCCCGCGGCGGCTACGACGGCAAGGGCGTGTGGGTCGTGGACGGTCCCGAGGAGGCCCGCGAGGTCGTGGACCGCGCCGCGGCCGAGGAGGTGCCGCTCCTGGTCGAGGAGAAGGTGGCCTTCAGCCGCGAACTCGCCGTGCAGGTGGCCCGTTCCCCGCACGGGCAGGTCGCCGTCTACCCGGTCGTGGAAACCGTGCAGCGCGGCGGGATCTGCCACGAGGTGATCGCCCCCGCCCCGGACCTGCCCGAGGCCAAGGCCCTGCGCGCCCAGCAGCTGGCCATCGAGATCGCCCAGGCCCTGGACGTGACCGGTGTGCTGGCGGTGGAGCTGTTCGAGACCGCCGACGACGTGGTCGTCAACGAGCTGGCCATGCGCCCGCACAACTCCGGCCACTGGAGCATCGAGGGCGCGCGCACCTCCCAGTTCGAGCAGCACCTGCGCGCGGTCCTGAACCTGCCCCTGGGGTCACCGCGCACCAACGCCCCCTACACCGTCATGGCCAACCTGCTGGGCGGCGAGGACCCTGACGTCTACCGCCGTTACCTGCACGTCATGGCCAAGGACCCCGAGGTGAAGGTGCACTTCTACGGCAAGGGCGTACGCCCGGGCCGCAAGATCGGGCACGTCACCGTGATGGGTGACGACTACCAGGACCTCCTGGAGCGCGCCCGTGACGCCGCCAGCTATCTGCGAGGAGAACAGCAGTGACCGACAACAAGCCCGTGGTGGGCATCGTGATGGGGTCCGACTCCGACTGGCCGGTGATGCGCGAGGCGGCCGAGGCGCTCAAGGAGTTCGGCGTCCCCTTCGAGGCCGACGTGGTCTCCGCGCACCGGATGCCGCACGAGATGATCTCCTACGGTGCCGAAGCGGCCGGCCGCGGTCTCAAGGCGATCATCGCCGGCGCGGGCGGCGCCGCCCACCTGCCCGGGATGCTGGCCTCGGTCACCACCCTGCCGGTGATCGGTGTCCCGGTGCCGCTCAAGTACCTGGACGGTATGGACTCGCTGCTGTCCATCGTGCAGATGCCCGCCGGGGTCCCGGTTGCCACGGTCGCGGTGGGCGCGGCCCGCAACGCCGGGCTGCTGGCCGTGCGCCAGCTCGCCGCGCACGACCCGGAGCTGGCCGAGCGCATGGCCAAGTTCCAGGAGGAGCTCAAGGAGCAGGCGCACGCCAAGGGTGAGCGTCTCCGCCGCGAGGTGTCCGACAACGGTTCGACGATGGGCTTCGGCTTCTAGCGTCCGAGCCCCGGTACCTCAGGCGCCGGGGCTCACCAGCGCTCGCAGACCCTCCATCGCCTGATCCACAGTGGGCAGGGAGTCCGGGTCGACGATGTACTGCTGCACGTATCCGGTGACGATGTTGTAGATCATCGAGCCCAGCCCGGCGACGGTGCCCGGGTCGACCTGGTCGGACGGCACGTCCAGGATCAGCGCGGCGAGCTCACGGCGCGCCTCCTGGTGCCCTTCCGTGAGCGCCGTCCGGATGTCCTCGTTGAAGGGCGACTGGGCGTAGGCCTCGACCCCCGCCACCATCAGGTCCCGCTGCTCGGGGATGCTCTCGAAGAGCACGGTGACCAACAGGCGGATCCGTTCCTCGGGGCTCCCGGTCGCGGTCTCCCGCACGGCCCTGTCGAAGACGTTTCCCCACTCACTGGTCGCCTCGATCACCGCGGTGTTCATCAGGTTGTCCTTGGACCCGAAGTGGTACCCGATGGACGCCAGGTGCGCCCCCGAGGCGGCGGCGATGTCCCGGGCTGTGGTCTTGCTGTAGCCCTTTTCGATCAGGCACTTCTTCGCGCCAGCCAGCAGGTCCTCGCGTTGGCTCATGGCGCACACCCTAGCATTTTGACGTACGTACATTCGTCCGGACGGGAAGGCAGCAGCGAGGGAAGCAGTCTCCCCAGCCCGGCGCGGATCGGGTCGTGTGTCGCGGCCGGTCACTCGTGCCATCGGACAAGCGGCGGCGAGGGCTGTGTCCAGCGCTGTGGTGTTGGCGCTCTGCGGAAGCCAGGGTGTCCGTAGCCTGCGCCTGGGGGCTGTCCGCTGCTTCCGAAACCCCCTCATCCCCGGTGATCTTGCTACCAGAAGCAAGTTCGGCGTCGATTTCGCTTCTGGTAGCAAGATCATCTTCGAAACAGGGACCGAAACCGGGCTCGGGGGTGGCGGGGCGCGGTTGTGGTTCGCGGGAAGGCGTGACCGGCCGCGACACGGCCAGGCGTCACTGTCACGCAGAGGGACACCGTGACCTGGGCGGGGGAAGCGGCGCAGGACTCGCTTCCCCCGAGTTCGCAGCCAGGTCTCTGCCCGGGAGTCCGAACCCTCAGGAATCCCGGGCCCCGAGAACCTCAGGGCCCAGGAACCCTGGAACCCGGGAAAATCGAAGGCTCAGTGCAGAGTGGCCTTGAGCGTGATGTTGGTGGCTTTGAGGGCCTGGCTGACCGGGCAGTTGGTCTTGGCGTCCTCGGCGATCCGCTGGAAGTCCTCTTCGGAGATCCCCGGGATGTCGGCCACGACGTCGAGGTGGATGCCGGTGATCCCCTCGCCGGGCTGAAAGGTCACGGATGCCGTGGTGTCCACGCTCCGGGGAGGTGTGTCCGCCTGGGCCAGGGCGTTGGAGAACGCCATCGAGTAGCAGGAGGCGTGTGCGGCGCCGATCAGTTCTTCCGGGCTTGTCCGGCCCTCGGGGTCGTTGGCGCGGGACGCCCAGGTGACATCGAAGGTGCCGAGGCCGGACGAGTTCAGGGACACCTGGCCCGCCCCGTCCAGGAGGGCTCCCTCCCAGTGCGCGGTCGAGATTCGTGTGGTCGCCATGGGCATGCTCCTCGTGCTTGCTGGTCGAGCGGTCACAGCCAGCCTCGCAGCCCTGGCGGAGATTGTGGTGCCGCGACCCTCGTCGGATGCGGAAGACGTACCCGTGAACCAGCGTCCGGACCATGGCCGAAGTGTTGTCGCACAGCGGTGAAAGCGGCCGCCGGGCCATCCGGGTCGGGGACACTTCCCCGCGACCGCCCTGTCCCTGGACACTCGCCGGGGAGGGTGTCCAGGGACAGGGCGCGTGGGTTCGGGAGGCCTTCCTCGACGAGCTGGCGGACCGGGTGCGCTGGAGCCCCGGCCCATCGGAGGCTTTTCCTGCTGCTCCGGCCCCAAGCGCTAGGCGCTCAACCGGTATCCCTCCGGGAGAACGCACTCCTCGGTGGGGCGCTGGTCCAGGTAGCCCCAGTCGAGGAGGTCGTTGACCGGGACGTGGCCGTCTCCCTCGGCCTCGGGGACTGCCTCGGCTGGGACCAGGAGCTGTTCACCGCCGCCCGGCTGTTCGAAGTGCGGGGCGATCGGCCCCACCCATGCGGTGACCGGTTGGGTGACCTCGTAGCAGTTGTAGTTGTGCTCAGGCCCGTCCGGCCAGGTGTTCAGGGAGTTCGGCGGGAGCGCTCGTTCGGCGTAGGGGGCGCCCGCCGGGGCCAGGAACGAACCCCACGGGGAGCCGAAGCGGTCCAGCATCCAGCCCCGGGGGAGTTCCTGGAGCTCCTTCAAGGGCTGGCCGTCGGCCACCACGAAGCCGTCGTGTTCCGGGTAGTCCCAGCTGCCGTCGGCGGCCCACCAGCGGTCCAGGAACTCGGTCGGGGAGAGGCCGCCGAGGCGGTCGTACCCCTCGACCAGGCTGCCGACGGGGCCTTCTTCGGGCAGGTCGGCCGGGCCGAGGCGGGAGTCGCCACACAGGTAGCGCTCCATGTCCTCCGCGGTGGGCGGTGGGACCAGGACCGGGCACTCCGAGACCGGCTCGGCGGTGGCCGGGCTCGCGGTCAGGAGCAGGGCGAGGGCGGTGCCGACCAGCACGGGGAACTTCCGCATTGGACTCCGTTCAGTGTCACTCAGGGTGAGGCCATTGATACTGAATGGAGTTAATCATGGATGCACAACAACGGCCGCCCCTGTCGGAGCGGCCGTTCGGTGGGAGGCTACTGGCGGCCCAGGGCGCGGTAGGTCCAGCCGGACGCACGCCAGTAGATCGGGTCCAGGGCGTTGCGGCCGTCGACGATGCGTTTCTGGGCGACCACGGCGGCCAGTTCCTCGGGGTTGGCCTCGCGGAACTCCGCCCACTCGGTCAGGAGGAGGACCACGTCCGCGTCGCGGGCGGCGTCCAGCATGGAGTCCGCGTAGTTCAGCTCCGGGTGCGCCTCGCGGGCCCGTTCCAGTGCCTGCGGGTCGTAGACGGTGACGTGCGCGCCCAGGGAGGCGATGGTCGAGGCCACGTCCAGCGCGGGCGAGTCCCGGATGTCGTCGGAGTTCGGCTTGAACGCCGCGCCCAGCACGGTGACGGTGCATCCGGCGAAGTTGCCGCCGATCAGTTGGCGGGCGATGTCGATCGTGCGCGCCCGACGGCGCTGGTTGATCGCGTCCACCTCGCGCAGGAAGGACAGCGCGGGCTCCACGCCCAGTTCGTCGGCGCGGGCCATGAACGCCCGGATGTCCTTGGGCAGGCAGCCACCGCCGAAGCCCAGGCCGGGGCCGAGGAACTTGCCGCCGATGCGGTCGTCGTAGGACAGCGCCTCGGCGAGCTGGATGACGTCGGCGCCCGCGACCTCGGACACCTCGGCCATGGCGTTGATGAAGGAGATCTTCGTGGCCAGGAAGGCGTTGGCCGAGACCTTGACCAGCTCGGCGGTCTGCAGGTCGGTGACCAGGAACGGGATGCCCTCGTCCACCTGCTGCTGCCAGAGTGCGCGGACCGCCTTCTCCACCCGGGGGGAGTCGGTGCCGAGCACGATGCGGTTGGGCCGCAGGGTGTCCTCTACCCCGAAGCCCTCGCGCAGGAACTCCGGGCTCCAGCCGAGCTCGGCCTCCTCGCCGACGGGCGCCAGGGCGCAGAGCCGGGCGGCCAGGGTGGCGGCGGTGCCCACCGGGACGGTGGAGCGGCCCACGACCACGGTCGGCCGGGTCAGGTGCGGGGCGAGGTTGTCGATCGCCGAGTTGACGTACTTCAGGTCCGCGGCGCCGGACTCGTCCCGCTGCGGGGTTCCCACACAGATCAGGTGCAGGTCGGCGAAGGCGGCGACCTCGGGGAAGTCGGTGGTGAAGTGCAGCCGACCGGTTCGGAGGTTCTCGGTCAGCAGGTCGGCGAGCCCGGGCTCGTAGAAGGGGACCTTGCCGGAGCGGAGCAGGTCGATCTTGGCCTCGTCGACGTCGAGGCCCATGACCTCGTAGCCCATCTCGGCCAGGCAGGCGGCCGTGGTGGCGCCGAGGTAGCCGGTTCCGATGACGGATACCCGCATGCGTTCCGCTTCGACCACTGGTGTTCCTTCCTCGCTTCCGCACGCGCCTCGTCTGCTGGTGTGCCCGCTTATGACGGCTCACATCCCGCAGGAGGGCAGAAAACGGACATGGTTCGGCCGACGGGTTGTCCGTGGGGGGACGGTGCATCACCCTACGCGTCGGGGTCTGGCGCGTGACCGAACAACACGTGAACAGTCAGGCGCACAGATTACCGGCGGGTGGGAGCCGGTACGTACCGGGGAGGAGCGTTTGTGCGAATAAGCGGCAGGCGCCCGACCGTGACTTCAGTACCTGCCGTCGCCGAACGACCGGGTGTGGTCGGGGTCCTCGTCCAGCGGGGTCCACACGGCGCCGGTCTCCCCGCGGCGAAACGGTGTCGTGGTTTTGTTCGGATCGTCATACTCGCGGATCGGTGAGGTGGGTGGGGGGACGTCCGGGACGGTGTCGCCCACCGGGCCGCCGTCGTTCCAGGTCTGATCCGGTTCGACCACGGTGTCCGACCCCGACCGTCCCGCGTAGTCTTCCCGGCTGGTGCTGGCCACCACCCGCTCCCGGACCGGAACACCCGCCGAGCCGAGGTCGTTCGCCGCCCGCCAGCGGGTCGGCGACACCGCCGAACCCAGGAGGAGGAAGCCCAGGGGCAGGGCCACGCCGAGCCCCGCGCCGTTCGGGTAGAGGAAGACCTCGTCGTTGATCCAGTACAGGGCCGACTCCACCGAGGCGGGGGAGAGGACCGGCCACAGGCACAGCGCCGTCAGCAGGGTCCCCGCGGCGCCCGCTGTCAGCGGGGAGAGCCGCGAAGCCACCAGGTAGGCGCCCACTATCCCCACCAGGCACAGCACCACCACGGACAACACGGTTGTCACACTCACATCACCCTGGGTGATCTTCGGGAAGAGGTCGGCCGACCAGGCGACGCCCACCCAGAGGGCGGGGGCCAGGGCGATACCGGCGAGCAGGCCGACCAGGTGGCGGAGCACGCTAACCCTTCCTTGGCGGGGACCACCTCAGATGGTCACCCGCAGATGTTGTCCTTCGCGGTCGTGGTGGCCGTTTCGGTACCGGCGGAGGGCTCCTCCTCCGGCTCGGGCTCCACGACCTCGGGGGCTTCGAACGTCGTGTGGTTGAATCCGATCACGAGCTGGAGGCCGTCGTCCAGGGTGCGGTCCTCCACGGTCTCCGACCCCGGCAGGGTCTCGGCCAGGTACTCGGCGGCCCGCTCCTGACCCGGACCGTACCTGACCTCCGTGCGGGCCACGTCCCGGCTGCTCCAGTTCTCCGCCCCGTCGGTGACGTCGAACCCGGCCGTGGCCAGCTGGTTGTCCAGCCGCGCCCCCAGGCCCGGGGTGGCAGTGCCGTTGAACACCCGCAGGCTGATGTCGCCCGGAACCGGCTCGGTCTCCTCGCCGTCGGCCTCGGCCTCGGGCTCCGGCTCCACCAACGGGCGGTCGGCGTTGACCGCCGCGAACATCTCCCGCGCCGCGGGCTCGTCCCACAGCAGGGCGACGTCGCCGCGCGGGGTCCAGTGATTCATGTCGGCGATGGGCACCTGGGCGAAGGTGACCTCACCGAGGTCGAGGTCGCGCATCTGGTAGGCGAGATCGTTGATGGTGCTGGTGTCCAGTCCCTCGTCCACCGTCACCGAGGAGAGCGCGCTGTCCAGGAACGCCGTCAGCTTGGTCGGGTTCGAGAGCGTCTCGGTGCTCATCGCCCGGTCGAGCATGGCCGACAGCACCTGCTGCTGGCGGTCGATCCGGTCCAGGTCGCCGCGGGCGGTGGCCCGGGTCCGGGAGAAGGCCAGCGCCTCCTTGCCGTCCACCCGGTGCGTACCGGCCGCCATGTCCAAGTGCGCCTTGGGGTCGTTGATCGCCTCGGGCAGGCACACGTCGATCCCGTCCAGGGCGTCGACCACGTCCACGAACCCGTTGAAGTCCACCTCGACGTAGTGGTCGATGCGCACGTCAGTGACCGACTCCACGGTCTGGACCGCCAGCTGGGGCCCGCCGTAGGCGTAGGCGGCGTTGATCTTGTCATCACCCTCGCCGGGGATGTCCACCCACAGGTCGCGGGGCAGACCGATCACGGTGACGTGGTCGCGCTCGTGGTTGAGCCGCACCAGCATGATGGCGTCCGAACGCTGCCCCGGGGTGGAGCCCACACTGAGCGCGTTCTGGTCCTCCTTGCTCATCTCGCCCCGGCTGTCGGAGCCGATGACGAGGAAGGTCAGCCCTCCGGTCTCCGCCGGGCGCTCGCCGTCGGACAGCCCGCCGAACACGTCGAACCGGTTCAGGGAGCCCGACACCCACCCCGTGATCGCCCACGAGGTGCCCGAGGCGAGCAGGACCAGCACCGAGAACACGCTCATCAGCAGCAGGCCGTTGCGGTGGCGGCGCACCCGCGCGCTGGGCACGGTGACCCGGCCGGACCTCGGGGAGCGCCGATCACCGGGTGGTACGGGCTGCGAGCGTTCGCGTCGGAACTCGCCCGTCGTCCTGCGCCGTCCGGCGTCCTCGTCGCTCATCGGCGTCCCCGTCCCACCCGTTCAGCGGTGTCCTTGGTACCTAGGTTGTCACCCGATCGGCCGAAGGGCGCGGGATGTCAACCCTCGGCGTGTTGCCCCCCATATGTTTCGAGCCGGGAACGACCGCGTTGGTTCCGGGAAATCATGTAAACCACTCTGACCTGCACGGCGTCATGCATGTCGCCCCATACGGGGTGGGAAGTACCGGCAGCCCGCTGTCGCACGCGTCCCCGCCTGTCAGGGGACGGTACGTCCGTCACCCCCAATTCCCTCCTCATGTCCCTGGAGTCAAACGAAATGAACGCGTACCCGCAGCACCCCGAGGCCCTGTCCCCCAAGGACTGGCTCACCACCGTCCTGCTCAGCTTCTTCCTCGGCGGTCTGGGCGTCCACCGCTTCTACACCGGTAAGACCGGAACCGGCGTCCTGATGATCCTCACCTGCGGTGGTCTCGGCATCTGGGCCCTGATCGACTTCATCATGGTCGTCACGGGCAACTTCAAGGACTCGGACGGCCTGCCGATCAAGAACAAGTCCTGATCCCCAGGGTGTGACGGCGGAGCCGAGCGGTCCGGATCCCCGGGCCGCGTGCAGTACCGTTGAGCGCGCGTCAAGCAGCCCCCGCGACACCTTCATGCGGTGCCATCGTGAAGGCCCCCGGGGAGCCGACGCAGTCCCGACAGTCTTGACCTTGGGAAGTGCCCGTGTCCTGGCCGCCTGTCTCCGTCGTCATGCCCGTACTGAACGAAGAGCGCCACCTCGCCGCGGCGGTGGAGCACGTACTCGCCCAGGAGTACCCGGGCGAGCTCGAGGTCGTTCTGGGCGTCGGCCCCTCCTCGGACCGCACCCGCGAGGTCGCCGACGGCCTCGCCGCCGCCGACGCCCGGGTCAAGGTGGTGGACAACCCCACCGGCAAGACCCCCGCCGGGCTGAACGCCGCCATCGGCGCCTCCTCGCACGACATCGTCGCCCGCATCGACGGCCACGCGATGATGCCCTCCGACTACCTCAAGGTGGCGGTGGAGACCCTCGACGAGACCGGGGCCGACAACGTCGGCGGCATCATGGCCGCCGAGGGCACCACTCCCTGGGAGAAGGCCGTGGCCGCCGCCATGACCTCCAAGGTGGGCGTGGGCAACGCCCGCTTCCACACCGGCGGTGAGGGCGGTCCCGCCGACACCGTCTACCTCGGCGTCTTCCGCCGCTCGGCCCTGGAGCGGGTCGGCGGTTACGACGAGGCCTTCCTGCGCGCGCAGGACTGGGAGATGAACCACCGCATCCGCACCACCGGCGGCACCGTCTGGTTCCAGCCCCGGATGCGGGTCTCCTACCGTCCGCGCCGCAACATCAGGCTGTTGGCCAAGCAGTACTTCCACTACGGCCGCTGGCGGCGCGTGGTCGCCCGCCAGCACAAGGGCACGATCAACCTGCGCTACCTGGCCCCGCCGGTGGCCGTGGCCGGGATCGCCGTCGGCCTGGTCGGCGGAGCGTTCTTCTGGCCGCTGTGGCTGGTGCCCGGCGCCTACCTGGCCCTGATCACCGCCGCGTCGGTGCCGCTCACCCGCGGTCTGCCCGCCTCCTCGTGGCCGCTCATCCCGGTCGCACTGGCCACCATGCACATGTCGTGGGGCGTCGGCTTCATCACCAGCCCGCCCGGGCTCGGCGCGGACTCCCGCACCGCCCGGTCGAACAACGGGTCCAAGACCGCCTGACCCGAGTCCCGCCGCCCCGAGCGGCCGCATGCGGACGGCGTCCGCCCTCGATCGGGGGCGGACGTTCTGCTAGGCAAGGGGACAACGGAAAACCGGAGAGGGAGACATGGACGAGTTGCGTGGAGACCAGGCCACGTGGGTGTTCGACAGTGAGTCGATCTCCATCAGGTACGAGACCAAGGGCTGGTTCAAGAGCCCGTTGCTCAAACTGCTCGGCAGCGTGGAACTCCCGGTCTCCGCCGTCCAGGACGTGGACTTCCTCCCCGGAGCCGGGCGCAAGAACGGCTGGGTGATGAACCTGCGGATGCACGACCGCATGGACCCCTACGCCGCCGTCGGGGCGATGCTCGACGAGAAGTCCGAGCCCTTCCGGTTGACCGGTCCGGCCAAGACCGAGCTGGTCGCGGAGTACCTGGCCGACCAGATCACGTTCGCCGCGAGTCAGGCCGGACCGCCCGACCCCGCGACCCCGACCCGCCTGGTGCCCGCCCTTCCCCTGCACATCAGGACCTGTGAGGGCACCGCCCGCCTGGAGGCCGACCGGCTGACCCTGGTCTGGGGCGGCAGCTACGCGAGCAGCTACAAGAAGAAGAAACAGCGCCGTGAGTACGACCTCGCCGAGATCAGCGGCGTGGAGTGGATGCCCCTGGACGACTGGGGCTGGGGTTTCGTCCGGTTCATCACCCGCGAGAACGCCAACGGCGCCTCGGCCAAACCCAAGAACGACCTCAACCTGTTGCGCGCCGGTGAGGACGGCAACGAGATCCACCAGGTGCTCCTGCTCGCCGCCACGGTGACCGCGCACCGCTGGGCGCTGGGCGGGGCCGTCAGACCCGCGCTCGGACCCGGCGCGAACGACACCGAGGAGGCCCCGCCCGGCTTCGACGACCCGGAGTGGTGGAAGGAGGCGGCCCGCAACACCATGGAGGTCATGCGCGGGCCGCGGCTGACCCTGAACCTGCCCGGCCTGGGGAGCGCCAAGGTCGGCGAGGACGATCCGGAGGGGCCGGCCGGGGTACAGCGGCCCCCGGAGGTCGAGCCCGCCCCGGCACCCGCACCGGCCGCTGCCCCCGCGGGCGCGGCGGGCGCCGACACCACGTGGATCTTCGAGCAGATCGAACGGCTCGGCGACCTCCACGCCAAGGGACTGCTCACCGACGAGGAGTTCAGCGCGAAGAAGGCCGAACTCCTCGACCGCATCTGAGCGGCTCCCGCCTCACCCGGTGCTCTCGGTGGCTTCCCGCAGCGCCGCCACCGCGCCGGGGACGTCGTCCACGACCACGGCGTCCATCCCGGCCCGGGCGAACCGCGCCGCGTCCACCGGGTCCGGGCACCAGGAGATCATCTCCAGCCCGGCCCGGTGCGCCGTCTCCACCGTGTACTCCAGTTCCCGGCGGCCCGGCCGGGGTTTCTCCCCCGACAGTCCCAGCGCCCGGGCGTCCACCGCCACGATCGGGCAGCCCATGCCCACCGCGCCCGGGACCGCCGTGTCCGCCGGGTTGCGCACGTAGGGCATCCACGCCGTCGCGACCCCCGGAGCGCCCTCGCGCACCCCCAGCAGCAGACCGGGGTCGAAGGAACAGACGAACATCCGGCGCCGCTCGGCCTCCCGGCGCAGGAACGGCAGGACCAGGGACAGGGTCCGCCGGGCCGGGGCGTCCACCCCGTCCTCCATCACCGTCTTGACGTCCACGTCCAGGCCCAGCTCGGTCGGGATCGCGGCCAGCCCCTCCTCCAGACCGGCCAGGCCCGCCGCCCGGCACTGTTCCTCGGTGAGGTCCACGATCGCGCGGCCGTCGTCCAGCGCCGCGTTGTGGAAGAGCACCAGCCGGTCGTCGGCGGTGCGGCGCACGTCGATCTCGATCCAGTCCGCGCCGGTCCGCGCCGCCAGCTCGAAGGAGGCGGGCGTGTTCTCCAGCGCGCCGTCGACCACGCCCCGGCCCGCGCCCCGGTGTCCGATCACCGCGGTGGCCCCGAAGATCCCGCTCATGAGGGCGCACCCGGATCCGCGTGCGCGCGCATCCGGCGCAGCAGGGTTTCGGCGACCTCCACGTCACCCGGGTTGGTCACCTTGATGTTGGTCTCCTCGCCCGGCACGATCCGCACCTCCTCCTCGGGCAGGTACCGCAGCACCACCCCGCAGTCGTCGGTGGCCACCAACGAGGGGTCGGCCATCGCCAGTTCGTAGGCGCGCCGGGCCACACCCAGTCGGAAGCCCTGGGGGGTCTGCATCCTGCGCAGTCGGGAGCGGTCCGGGGTCTGCGCGATCACCTCGCCACCGGTGCGCCCCGGCGCCACCCGCACCACGGTGTCGGCGCTGGGCACCGCCACACCCACGGCCCCCGCCGCACCGAGCGCCGCCACACAGGCGGTGATCGTCCCCGCGCGCACCAGCGGTCGGGCCGCGTCGTGCAGCAGCGCCAGGTCGGAGTCGGCCGCCCCGGCCATCGCCGACAGCGCCGCGTAGGAGGTGTCCGTCCGGGTCGCCCCGCCCGGAAGCACCCGGGAGACCTTGCTGAAACCGGCCTCGGCGACGATGTCCTCGACCCGCCCCACGTACTCCTCGACCATCAGCACCACGATCTCGTCCACCTCGGGACTGGCCTCGAAGGCCGCGATCGAGTGCTCGATGATGGGCCGACCCTCCAGGGGCAGCAGCTGTTTGGGGGAGGGCGCGCCCATCCGGGCCCCGACCCCTCCGGCCAGAACCGCCGCGATCACCCGCGGACCTGCGGACATTGCTTCCCAACTTTCCTGAGGCGGGATGTCAGTCGCTGACCCTAGCCGAACCGGATGAGGGCGGGGTGGGCGGGAATGATGCGGATGTGGGGTACGCGGCACGTGGTTGGCACGGTCTGTCCGATGCAGCGGTAACCTATGGACGCCTGTTTGGCGTGCCCGGTCCATACCTCCTCTGATGCGGTCGTGGAGCCGGGCGCGGTTCGTGACATCCCTCGGTCACCCGAAACACCCCCGTTCCGGTCCGGTGAGGGTCCGACCGTGTGACCGCGTAGACGGCTGGTGCGCGCAGGCGATTTCGATAGACGCGACAGTCCGGCACATCGTGATCCGGACGATCTCAAACCTTGGAGGTGGCGGTGGCGTCAAGGACGCTGGCCGTCTGGGAGCACCGGAAGGTCGTCGGCCTCCTGGTCCGGCGCGACCTGAAGGTCAAGTACCAGCAGTCCGTGCTGGGTTACGCCTGGACGATGTTGGAACCCCTCGCGCTGACGATGGTGTATTTCTTCGTCTTCGGCGTCGTGCTCAACGCGGATCGGGGCATGCCGCCCGAGGCCATGGAGCACGGCGGTTACATCCTCTTCCTCGTGGCGGGGATCCTGCCCTGGACGATCTTCGGGTCGATCCTCGGCGAGGCACCGCGTGCGATGATCACGCACTCGAAGCTGATCACCACGATGAAGGTCCCCCGTGAGATCTTCCCCATGGCCACCGTCAGCACCAAGTTCGTCGAGTACCTGCTGACCTGGCCGGTCCTGCTGATCTTCGTGTTCGCGATGGGCGGCCAGTTCAGCTGGGAGGGCATGCTCCTCTGGCTGCCGCTGGCGATCGTGCTCACCTTCATGTTCGGTCTGGGCGTGACCCTGTTCCTGTCCGCGGTCAACGTGTTGCTCCGCGACGTGGAACGGCTGACGCGTATCCTGACTCGCATCCTGTTCTACGGCTCGGCGATCCTGTTCCCGGCCGCCATGGTGCTCGATTCGGGTGCGCCTGGCTGGGCGAAGACGCTCTACGAGCTCAACCCGCTGATGGGTATCTTCCAGATGCACCGCACGGTGTGGTTCCCCGAGTACGCGGAACTAACGCCGAGTGCTCTCGCGTTGACCTCTGCGGTGGTCGGTTCCATCCTGATGTTCGTCATCGGATACTGGACGTTCCGCCGTCTGGAGATGTCCGTTCTGAAGGAGTTGTGATGGCGTCCACCTACGAGGCCGCGGTCACCAGCGGCCCGGTCATCGAGGCCAAGGGCCTCGGTGTGAAGTTCGCCGTGAACCGCCGCCGCAAGCGCAGCCTCCGTGAGATGTTCATCCACGGCAGCAAGCGCGACCCCAACGCCGAGGGCAACGAGTTCTGGCCGCTGCGCGACGTCTCCTTCGACATCGCCAAGGGCGACTGCGTGGGAATCGTCGGCAAGAACGGCACAGGCAAGTCGACCCTGCTCAAGATGATCGCCGGGGTGCTCATCCCGGACGAGGGCAAGGTCAGTGTGCACGGCAAGGTGGCTCCGCTGCTGGAGCTGCGCGCCGGGTTCAACGACAACCTCACCGGGCGCGAGAACGTGTACCTGGTCGGTTCGCTGCACGGCATGACCGAGAAGGAGATCGACGAGCGCTTCGACGACATCGTCGACTTCGCCGAGGTCAAGCCGAAGTTCATCGACACCCCGGTGCGGCACTACTCCAGCGGTATGAAGGTGCGCCTGGGCTTCGCGCTCATCTCTCAGCTGGAGCACCCGATCATGCTGGTCGACGAGGTGCTCGCGGTGGGCGACAAGGCCTTCAAGCGCAAGTGCTACGAGGCCATCGACCGCATGCTCGCCAACGAGCGCACGATGGTGCTGGTCTCGCACAACGAGCATGACCTGCGCCGCTTCTGCAACCGCGGTCTGTACATCAAGGGCGGTTCGCTCGCCCTGGACACCGACATCGACTCCGCCCTGGCCGCGTACAACGCGGACACCAAGGTGGAGATCGAGGAGCGCAAGAAGAAGGACGCGGCGAAGAAGAAGCGCGCCGAGGAGGCGGAGAAGAAGGTCGACACGGAGCAGCAGGCCGTTGAGTCCGATTCCGATGACAAGCCCAACGGCAAGGACGGCGGTCAGGCCGCCTGATGTGGGCGAATCCCCCCGAAGGCTGACGAAAGAGCGCACCCCGGACTGTTCCGGAGGTGCGCTCTTTCGCGTCCGGACCTGTCCGGAACGCCCTTGGAGGGCTGAAAGCGGCATCTCGGCTGCCATGCGCGTGTCAGTGGTTGATTGCGCACAGAGCGTAGGCGACGGTGACTCTCAGTTGAAACTGGGAGGGCACGGGCATGGCTGGCACGGTGGCGCGGGCGACCGCGCGAATGTTGGAGCGCAGGCGCGTCACCCGTTCGGGGGTGACCCGGATCAGCGTCCTGCTGGCGGTCGCCGCCGCGGTCTGGTTCAGTCGGGCCGACCTCGTCGGCGCCCTGGCCGGGTCCGCGCTGCTCGGGCTGGTCCTGTTCTGTGACGCGGTCCGCTCCCGGATGCGGGCCAACCGCAGGGACGCCCTCACCGTCTGGACGGCCTCCATCGCCGCCCAGCTCCGGGAGTACGCCGTTTACGTCGGCCTCGCCTTCGGGGCGGCCGCCGCCGGGTTCACCAGCGCCTGGGGGTGGGCCGCCGGCGCGCTGATCGCCCTGGCCCTGCGTGACGCGCTCCTGGTGGCCCGCTCGGCCCCCGCGGCAGCCTCGGGGGGCTCAGGGGTGAATCCGCTCGCCCCGCCCGCGCAGCGTCGCGCTGAGGGCTTTCGGGTGCCTCCGCCCAGGCCGGGCTCCACCGGAAGCGCGGCTGCGACAGCCGCCCCCTCAGTGACTTCCCCGGCGGCGCCGGAAGCCGACGGAGGCCTGTCGCCGGTGCTCCTGGCTCGGCGGGTCATGGTCTTCGGTCAGCCGACCCGCTTCCTCGTGATCGCCGTCGCCACCGTGGCCGTGGACGCGCGGCTCGCCTTCCTCAGTCTGATCGTCGGCTGCGCCGTGGCGATCACCGGGGAGCTGGTCGACCCCTCCTCCCAGGGGGAGCGCCGATGAGCGCGGGGGAGGCGGGGGAGGAGCCCCCGAGCACGCGGGAACGCTTCGTGCCCACCATCCCCGGCCTGCGCCTTCTTCGTGATGACAGTCACATCGGGGTGCTGCTGGGCAGGATCGTCCCGGGGCTGGCCCCGCCGCTGCTCACCGCCGTCGCCGCGGCCGTCGTGGTCCTGGTGCTGATCGCGGCTGACGGGGGACAGCTCACAGGCATTACCCTGTTCGCACCGGTCGCTGCCCTGCTACTGTCCGGTCTGGCCTCGGGCCACCCCCACGACGGGCGGTACGACTGGCTCGTACCCCCGATCCTGCGCGTCACCGAGTACAGCTACCTGGCGGTCGTCGGGCTCGCGTCCGGCGTACCCGGTCCCCTGGTGTTCGTACTCTTGATGACGGTCGTCTGCCATCATCGCGACGACGTCGCACGGCCCGCCGTCGGTGTCAGCCGACCGGTGTGGGTGCGGCGCGCCGCGCTCGGCTGGGACGGTCGGATGCTCGTCATCGCGGTCGGGGGCGCGTTTTCCGCCCTCACCACCGCCTACGGCATACTCGCCGCATACCTGGCGGTCCTGCTCGTCCGCGAGGCCGTGCGCACCTGGAGCGCCACACCGGTGACCGACGTGGGCGTCAGCGCCGCCACGCAGGGCGACGACGCCGCCGTCCCGGGGGATCACCCGATCACCCGCCGGGGAGACGGGGGCCAACCGGCCGCCGGAACGAACGGGGAGGCGTGAGAGCCTCCTCGAACTAAGGAGGAACACGCCCTCATGCTCGGAATGGTTCTCGCCGCAGGCGCGGGGCGCCGTCTGCGCCCCTACACCGACACCCTGCCCAAGGCCCTGGTGCCTGTTGACGGCGAGACGACCATCATGGACATCTCGCTGCGCAACCTGGCCGCCGCCGGGCTCACCGACGTCGTCGTCGTGGTCGGTTACCGTGCCGAGGCCGTCGAGGAGCGCAAGGAGGCGTTGGAGAAGCGCCACGGCGTCAAGCTCACCCTCAGCTACAACGACAAGGCCGAGGAGTGGAACAACGCCTACTCCCTGTGGACCGCGCGTGAGTTCTTCTCCGAGGGCGTCCTCCTGGTCAACGGCGACACCGTGCACCCGGTGAGTGTCGAGGAAACGCTACTCGCCGCCCGGGGTCCGGAACTCCTCCTCGCGGTGGACAACGTGAAAACCCTCGCCGACGAGGAGATGAAGGTGACCCTCGACGACGAGGGCCACCTCAGCACCATCACCAAGCTGATGGACCCGGCCACCGCCGCGGGTGAGTACATCGGCGCCACCCTCATCGAGGGTTCGCTGGCCCCGCGCCTGGCCGACGCCCTCAAAGCCACCTGGGAGCGCGACCCGCAGCTGTACTACGAGGACGGCTACCAGGAGCTCGTCCGCCGCGGTGAGAAGATCTCCGTCGCCCCCATCGGCAAGGTCGACTGGGTCGAGGTCGACAACCACGACGACCTGGCCAAGGCAAGGGAGATCGCGTGCCACTACTAGCCCGAATGCTCCCCTCCCCGCTGGCGATCGACGTTCGCCGGGGAGCCATCGCCTCGCTCGGAACGGTGCTGTCCGACCGCCGGATCGCCACCGAGGGGCGCATCGCCGTCGCGGTGGGCCCGGGCCAGGGCGCACAGATCGCCGCTGACCTCGACCTGCCCAACTGCGAGGTCTTCAAGGTCGAGGAAGGCACCGTCGACGCGGCGACCGAACTGGGCCAGAAGCTGCGCTCCGGCGCTTATGAGGCCGTGGCCGGTATCGGCGGCGGCAAGATCATCGACGTCACCAAGTTCGCCGCGACCATGGCGGGCATCCCGATGGTGGCCGTGGCCACGAACCTGGCCCACGACGGCATCGCCTCTCCCGTCAGCTCCCTGGAGCACGAGGGCGGCAAGCCGTCCATCGGCGTCACCATGCCCCTCGCGATCGTCATCGACGTCGACTACGTCCGGGCGGCCCCGCCGCACCTGGTGCGTTCCGGCATCGGTGACGTGGTCAGCAACATCTCGGCCATCGAGGACTGGGAGCTCGCCGGGAGGGTGAACGGCGAGCCGATCGACAGTATGGCCGTCACCTTCGCGCGCGTGGCCGCCGAGGCGGTCCTGCACCGCCCCGACTCGATCGAGTCCGAGGGGTTCATCAAGATCCTGGCCGAGGGCTTGGTGCTGTCCGGCATGGCCATGGTGGTCGCCGGGTCCAGCCGCCCGGCGAGCGGCGCCTGCCACGAGATCCTGCACGCCATCACCCAGCTCTACCCCGGTACGAGCAACCACGGTGAGCTCGCCGGTCTGGGTGCGCTGTACGCGTCCTACCTGCGGGTCAAGCACCTGGACTGGCCGCAGGCGCGGATGGATGAGATCAGGAACTGCCTGATCCGCCACGACCTGCCGATCGTGCCCTCCGACGTCGGTCTCGACGAGGCTTCGTTCGCGCGTGCGGTGGCCCACGCCCCGGGCACCCGCCCGGGCCGGTTCACCATCCTTGAACACCTGAACCTCTCCGAGGACGAGATCGGGCGGAGTGTCGCGGACTATGTCGAAGCCGTCGGTCGCTGAGGTCCGCGCGGGCGGCCAGCCCGCGGGGATCAAGGAGCGAGTCAACGAGGAGCACTGGGCGGGCCGTCTCTACATGCGGGACATCTCCCCGTACCTGACGACCCTCTTCGTGCGCCTGCGCGTGCCGCCGAACCCCATCACCTACCTGATGATGGTCTTCGGCGTGCTGGCCGGTGTGATCGTGGCCTTCGGCGGACTGTGGTCGGCGATCCTCGCCGCCGTGTTCGTGCAGATCTACCTCCTGCTGGACTGCTCCGACGGCGAGGTGGCCCGCTACACCGGCCGCACCAGCGTGGCCGGGATCTACCTGGACCGCATCGGGCACTACGTGTCCGAGGTCGCCCTGCTGATCGGCCTGGGCATCCGCGCCCAGGGCGAGTTCGAGGCGGGCGGCTGGGTCATCCTGGGCATGACCGCCGCGCTCGGTGTCGTGCTGATCAAGGCCGAGACCGACAACGTCGTGGTGGCCCGGGCCAAGGCCGGCCTGCCGGAGAAGATCTCCGAGGAGGCCATGAAGCCGAAGTCCTCGGGGCTGAGCCTGGCCCGCCGCCTGGCCTCCATGCTGAAGGTGCACCGCCTGATCCAGGCGGTCGAGCTGTCCCTGATCGTGGTGGTGGCGGCCGTGGCCGACCTCTTCCTCGGGGACCTGACGGCCACCCGGATCCTGGTCGTGGCCTGTGCGGGCGTGGCGGTTCTGATGAGCTTCGCGCACTTCGTGAGCGTGCTCGCCTCCCGCCGCCTCGAGTAACGCGATGATGACGTTTTGACGTCTCCTGCGGAGCCGTGGGCGATACCCCGTTCACGGCTCCGTACACTTCGTTTTTATCCTTTCGTTAGTCTGTTGCTGCGAAAGTTGGCAGGTGTACACCTGCCAGTCGCACGACGTCCACTGAACGGTCGCAACCATGGCCACACCCGTGATCCCTCCCCCGCAAGGCTCCGACGCGTCCGCCACGCGTCCGACCCGCGCGCCAGGAGCCGAACGGAGCAGCTCCCAGGTGCCCGGTACCGGAAAGCCCACCCTGTCCTGCGTTCTGCTCACCATGGGCAATCGCCCGGCCGAGCTGCGCCGCGCGATCACCAGCGTGTTCGAGCAGGAGGGCGCGGACGTCGAGGTCGTCGTCGTCGGTAACGGCGCCGACCTGCCCGAGCTGCCGGAAGGCGTCACCACGGTGCGCCTGCCGGAGAACGTGGGCATCCCCGCGGGCCGAAACGAGGGCGTGCGGGCGACCAGCGGCGACATCGTCCTGTTCCTGGACGACGACGGCTGGTACCGGTCCAAGGACCTGGCCAGGCACGTGCGCGAACGCTTCGCCGCCGAACCGGCCCTGGGCGCGCTGTCGTTCCGCATCGCCGACCCCGACGGCGGCCCCGACCAGCGCCGCCATGTACCGCGGCTGCGCGTGGGCGACTCCCGCAAGTCCAGTGTGGTCACCACCTTCCTCGGCGGCGCCAGCGCCGTCCGCCGCACCGCCTTCGACGAGGGCGGCGGCCTGCCCGGCGAGTTCTTCTACGCCCACGAGGAGACCGACCTCGCCTGGCGCATCATGGACTCCGGGTACACCATCGAGTACGACGCCGACGCCGTGATGTACCACCCGGCCGTCGCACCGACCCGGCACGAGAACTTCTACCGGCTCAACGCCCGCAACCGGGTGTGGCTGGCTCGCCGTAACCTTCCGTGGCCGCTGGCCTTCGCCTACCTGGGCACCTGGGTGGGCCTCACGGTGCTGCGGGAGCGGGACCGCGCCGCCCTCAAGTCCTGGTTCGCCGGTTTCCGTGAGGGCTGGCGCGAGGACGCGGGTCCGCGCACCCCCATCAGCTGGAAGACCGCCTGGCGGATGACCCGAGCCGGCCGTCCCCCGATCATCTGACCCACCCCCCGGGAGAGTGCCTTGTACGTCATCAGCCCCATCCTGCTCCTCGGCCTGTTCCTGCTGTTCCTCGTCATCGTGGTCGGGGTGGTGCTCGTCATCGTGTTCGCGCGGCGCAAGCCGACTCCGCCGCAGCACCCGGGCCAGGCCCCGTACGGCCAGTACCCTCCGCAGCACCCGGGCCAGGCCCCGTACGGCCAGTACCCGCCGCAGGGTCCTCCCCCGCATGCTCAGCAGCCGCACCCCGGACACCCGGGCCAGTACCCGCCGCCCCAGCAGCAGCCCGGTCAGTACCCCGGTCCCCAGGGGACGGGCCCCCAGCACCCGCAGCAGTAAGGACAAGGGGGCGGGCGCCGTGTGGCGCCCACCCCCTTCGGTTTTCTCAGTTTCTGGCGGCGTCCACAGGGCGGACCTCGTGGGTCTGAGTGGTCGGCACGAAGTGCGGCCAGGTGGGGGTTCCGCATTCGGCGGCGTGCAACGCGGCGCGGACGTTCGCGGAGAACAGCCGGATGGCGTCCTCCAGGCTGTCGGCGTGTACACCCATCGTCACGCTGATGGTGCGCTGGGCCAGGCTGCCGGCCACGTCGGGGTCGGTGATGCCCGGGTCGCAGTCCTGGAGGTTGTCGAGCTCGTCGATGAAACGATCAGTGAAGGCGTCGAAGTCGCTGTCGGTGGTGGTGCCGTTGCGGCTTTCGAACGACAGGTCGACTTCCAGGTGGTGGATGGTCACCGGTCCTGTTCCTCCCAGCAAGTGGCTCGTCGCAGCTGCCCGAGCAGATCCTTCAGGTAGTTCGCTCCCGAAGGCGAGAGTTTGACGGTCTTGAAGTGCTTGTCCTCGCAGGGGCAGTACAACTTGTAGTACTTCTTCCTGCGTTCGACACGCCATCCTCTGGCCTCCGCGCCCTTCAGCACCGATTCCAGGTCCTTGTCGGGGTGGCGTGGTCGAACCATGCGTTATCCCAGCTGTTCAGCGTGTACGGATGTCGACACCTGGACAGGGACAGCCCAAGCGTAGGTCAGACGGTACGACGTCGGGAAGCCGGACGCGGGAGGTTTGGGGAAATCCGTGACCTGTGTGTGCGAAAGGGGGCGGGCGCCGCGCGGCGCCCGCCCCTCCATGGCTGTTCCGGGATCAGATCTCGGTGACGGCCTCTTCGTAGTCCAGGCGCGGGAGACGGTCGAACCAGGCGTCGGGGCCCGGCTTGCCGATGTTCATGACCACGACCGGGGTCTGGGTGGAGTCCTCGCCGAAGAGCTCCTTGCGGACGCCCTCGGCGTCGAAGCCGGTCATCGGACCGGCGGCCAGGCCGGCGGCGCGCACGCCCATGATCAGGTAGGCGACCTGGAGGAAGGCGTTCTGCAGCGCCATGGACTCGCGGGCCTCGACCGGCATGCCGGCGAAGTTGTCGCGCGCGTCCGGCATCACCGGGAAGGTCTTCGGGAAGTGCTCGTGGAAGGAGCTGTCCGCGGACAGGACCAGGGCCAGCGGGGCCGTCGAGGTCTTGGGGGCGTTGTTGCCCGCCATGTGCTTCACGAGGCGCTCGCGGGCCTCGGGGGAGCGGACGGCGGTGACGCGCAGCGGCTGGTTGTTCATCGCCGTGGGGCCGTACTTGACCAGGTCGTAGATGGCGCGCAGCTGCTCGTCGGTCACCGGTTCGTCGGTGAAGGTGTTGGCGGTGCGGGCGCTACGGAACAGCAGGTCCTGGGCGTCCTTGTGCAGGACCAGGGTGTCATTCATGGCGAAACCTCGGCGGTGCTCGTGCGGGTGGTGGGAGCCGTCGGGGGACGGCTACCGGTCCCAACCTAGTTGACTAGGAAGATATTTCCACCCAAACGATATGTGAGCTGCTTCACGGCCCCGAGTCACTCGCTGAACGCGCTGCGGCTGCGTCCTCCCTGGCGGGGAGCGCGCGGGCGGGGGATCCTGGGTGCGGGGCTGTTGGCCTCGGCCACCCACTCCTCCAGCTTCTTCACGAACAGCCGCGCCTGAACCGGCCAGTGGAACGAGGTCTGCGCGATGTGGTGTCCGGTACGGGCGTACTCGTGGCGCAGCGCCTCGTCACGGCGCAGTTCCAGTACCGCCCGGGCGGCCGCCTCGGGGTCCTGGAAGGGCACCACGGTCCCGGCCGGGCCCTCCGGTCGTTTGGCGACCAGGGCCGCGGCCATCGGGTTCGGTGTGGTGACCACCGGCAGCCCGTGGGCCATGTACTCCACGACCTTGGTGGGAAGGGAGTGCCGGTAGTTGTCGGTGTCGTGCAGCAGGCTGATCCCGGCCAGCGCGCCCGCGGCCATGCGCAGGGCCCGGTCGTTGGGCACGAAGCCGTACCAGTGCAGCGCGTTCTCCTGGTGGGCTTCGCGCAGCAGCGGACGGGTCTCGTGGTCGGCCCCGCCGATCACCTCCAGACGCACCCCGTGGTCGCGCAGCCGGCGGCCCATCTCGATCAGGTCGTGGGCGCCCCGGGCCCTGGACAGCTGGCCCAGGTAGACGACCCGGTCGTCGCCCGGCGGGCGGAGCGGGACCTCGGGGACGTCGGTGGTGTTGGGCACCACCGGGTGGTCGCCCCTGAAGCGCGGCCGGTACCCCTCCTCGGCGAGGATCAGGCGCATCCGGCGTTCGGCGCGGCGTTCGAAGCCGCGCACCACACCGCCGATCGGGCGGCGCAGCGGTCGCGGGACCCACGGCTTGGTGAGCAGTGCGGCGGGCGTGTCCTCGTGGACGTCCCACACCGTCACCGGGCGCTTGGCGGGCAGGGCCAGCAGCAGCTCGGGGTCGTGGAAGAGCAGGAGGTCGGCCTGCTGGGCCAGCTTGGCCAGTACGGCCCGGGCCGCCTGGATGGCGGACATCCGGTCGCGGCCGGAGGCGCGGGGCACGTCCACCGCGCGCACCCGGTCCCAGGGGATCACCCCGCACTCCCGGAACGGAGCCACATAGGTCACAGTGTGTCCGGCGTCCACGAGCGCTCGGATCTGGCGGTGCAGGATCCGGGCGTCCTCGGGGTGGTGCACAATCGTGGCCACAAGCGCGTGCATCGAGATCACCTACGTGTGTCACCGTTTGGTATTACTGGTCCGTATTCGATGATCCGCTCTGAAGGCGCGGTATCAGCTGCACGACACGGTATTCACCTGCGGAAACACACTGAGGAAAGCCGAGTGGACACGGGGGGTGATTCGGGTGAACCTTCGGTCGGGCGACGGTGAACGCGCGAAGGCACGCCGTCGAACGCCGTCTGGCGTCCGGGTCGACGTGCCTTGTGTTCGGCCTTGTACGCGGCTGTGCGGGGCCGCGCGGACCTGGCAGTCCCGAAGCGGTGGCTAGAGGGTCTGCACGCCCTCGCGCTGGACGTGGCGGCGGGCCTGGGTCGGAACCTCGGCCACGGACTCGGACTCCGGCTCGGACCGGCGCAGGACGCCCCGGGTGTCCAGGAGCAGCCGCGCGTACTCGGTGAGCAGCTTGGGCCGGTACTCGCTGTGGTCGGTGAGCAGGATGGTCAGGTCGGCGTCGGCCATCGCCTGCTCCAGGTCGGTCGAGCGCGGGACGTCCACCCCGTCCACCTGCCAGGACTCCACGTGCGGGTCGTGGTAGGTGAGCGTGGCGCCCTTGGCGGCGAGCTTGCGGGCCACCGGTCGGGCGGGCGACTCGCGCTGGTCGGCGATGTCGGCCTTGTACGTCACGCCCAGCAACAGGACCTTGGACCGCGAGAGGGCGAGCCCGGAGTCGTTGAGCAGCTCCTGGGCGCGCTGGGTCACATAGGCGGGCATCCGCCCGTTGATCTCCTGGGCCAGCTCGACGAACCGGAACGGGTAACCGAGGGTCTTGACCTTGTAGGAGAGGTAGTTCGGGTCGATGGGGATGCAGTGACCGCCCACACCCGGACCGGGATAGAACGCCTGGAAGCCGAACGGCTTGGTGGCCGCCGCCGCGATCGAGTCCCACAGGTCGATGCCCAGCTCCTGGCAGAACACGGCCATCTCGTTCACCAGGGCGATGTTGACGTGCCGGTAGGTGTTCTCCAGCAGCTTGGCCATCTCGGCCTCGCGGGTGCCGCGGGTGCGGACCACGGTGTTCACGAAGTGCTCGTAGAAGGCGGCGGCCGCCTGCCCGCACTCCTCGGTGAGCCCGCCGACCACCTTCGGGGTGTTGGCCACGCCGAAGGTCGCGTTGCCCGGGTCGATCCGCTCGGGCGAGAAGGCCAGGTGGAAGTCGGCCCCGGCGACCAGACCGGACTCCTCCAGCAGCGGCCGGACGACCTCCTCGGTGGTGCCCGGGTAGGTGGTGGACTCCAGGATCACCAGAGTCCCCGGGGACAGGTGGGCGGCGATGGCCTTGGAAGCCGACGTGACCGCGCCCAGGTCCGGTCCGCCCTCGGGGGAGAGCGGGGTGGGCACGCAGATGACGATGGTGCGCGCCGTGGCCAGGCACGCCGGGTCCGTGGTCGCGCTGAACCCTTTGGCCAGCATCGAGTTGACGTCATCGGAGGACAGGTCGTCGATGTGCGACACGGCTTCGTTGAGACCGTCGACCACTCGTGTACTGACGTCGAAACCGGTCACCCTCAGTCCTGCTGAGACGGCCTCGGCCGCCAGAGGTAGACCGACGTAACCGAGGCCGAGGACGACGAGGTCGCTGGCCGAGCCGGAGCTCTGCTCGGGGACAGTGGCTGGGTTGGAGGCTGCGGCATCCACTTCGTGGTCACACTCGCATTCATTTCGTGAACGGGCGTAAATATTCGAGGTTTGCCGTGGGACTGCCATTCGGAGTACTGGACGTCCGAGTCTAGGCAGACGTTGACCTCGGTTACGGATTCTGGCCTGGTCCGGACATTTTTCGAATAAGAACCCGATACGCCTGGTTGTAGCGGTATACGGCCTGGGTCCACGTTCGTTTGGCGCCGACACGCTCCTGACCTGCTCGGCCGTAGGACGTCCGCTTTTCATGACTGTAAGCGAGTTTTGTCAGCACATCAGCTAGACAGGCCGATTCGCCAGCCGGAATTAACTCACCAGACACCCCCGGTTCCACGATCTCTCGCAGTGCCGGGAGGTCACTCGCGACGACAGGGAGCCCACCGGCCATAGCCTCCACCGGTTTCAACGGCGTCACCAACCGACACACCCGTTCATCGAGCCGCGGGACGGCGAACACGTCCAGGGCGGCGTGGTGGTGCCGGACCCGGTCGGCGGGGACCCGCCCCGGGAAGTGCGCCGCACCGGCCAGCCCGAGCCGCTCGGCGCGATCGCGCAGCGTGGCCAGCTCCGGACCGTCACCGACGATCAGCGCGTGCGCGGACTCGCCCCGCGCGCGCATGGACGCCACCGCGTCCAGGAGCACCTCCAGCCCCTCGTAACCGAAGCAGCTGGTGGTGGTGCCGACCACGAACTCCTCCCGGCCGATGCCCAGCCCCTCCCGAACCCCGTCCCCCGGGGGCAGCGGTTCCAGGAACGACGCCTCCACGGCGTTGGGCACCACCAGCAGTCGCTCCCGGGGCACCCCGCGCGCCTCGATGTCGGCGCGCATGGCCTCCCCGAGCGTCACCACGAGGTCGGCGGCGAGCATGCACTCGGTCTCGCTCGCGCGTTCGGCCCGGTAGAAGGCGTCGTCCACGCTGCGCGAGGGGTCCCGGGACAGCCAGGACTCCTCCAGGAAACCCCGCACCTCGTAAACAACCGGGAGGTCGTACCGGCGCCCGAGCTCCAGCGCCAGCCGCGCGTTGTGGTGGTTGCTCGCCGCGTGCAGCACGTCCGGGCGCACCGCCTCCACCAGCTTCGACGCCAGCCGCAGCCCGGCTTCCAGCTCCTCGGCGTGGTCCCCGGGCGCCGTCCAGGGCAGTAGCCGGTGATAGGGGATCCCGTCCACGCGCACCAGCGTGCGCGCGTCCAGCTTTCCCTTGGTCAGCGGATACCCGGCCCGTGTGGCCACGTGCACGTCCATCCCGGCCTCACGCTGCGCGACCGCGATCTTGTGCGTGCGCTGGGTGTAGCCCGCGTTGGTATGCGGCAACGCGTTGGTGACCAGGTGCAGGACCCGCACCCCCGCCCCGGGCCTGGCCGGGTCCGAGGCCACCCGCTCCGAGGCCACCTGCCAAGTCCTGTCATCGTCCGTACCGGAGGTCGCGCCGACCGCCTCACCGGCCGTCCGCGCCGGTCGCTGAGCGTTCACCGTGTCGTCAGGCCGCGTTGGCGCATCGCGGGTTAACGTGAACCCGTGACGGTCAGGCGAAACGGACGGGGACGCGGGGACGGCGCGCCCCGTGGCCAGGGCCGTCCGGTGCTCCGCCGTAGTCCGATGCGGCCCCGGCGGGATGCGTTCGACCAGTTCACGCGCGGTGTCGGCGTCCCCGGCAGCCAGAGCCGCCGCGACCAGGCGCCCCACCTTGCGGGGCGAGGCGCCACCGGCCGCGGACACCAGCACCCCGCGTGCCTCCTCGCGTCGCCCCTGGTCCCACAGGGCGTAGGCGCGCGGCAGGGCACCCGAGCGGGTCGCCACGGCGCGGGCCGCACCCCGTACGGGGCCGGGCAGCAGCCGGGGCGCCAGCAGCGGCAGGCGAGCGGGATCGGAGCGCAGATGGTGCCAGGCCAGGGACGCGGTGAAGGTCACCGCCCTCGGCCACAGGACACGCGGACGCGGAACACGGGGTTCGGGAATCTGGGAGTCATCCACGGTCAGTCACACAACCACGTGGACGTGGCCAGGTGGTGACACCACGGCGACACGGACGGAACGGCTGGGGCAAGGAACTCCGTCACCTGACCCGTGTGCCCCATGACCGGCCCCGACCCGCCCAGCCGTCATCCGACCCACACCAGCACAGCAGTCACCCCACCAGAAGCAGAAGGAAGCAGCCGTGGCAACGAGTGCCCCTCTTGGCAGCCAGGACACCGGGATCGTCCACGTGGTCGGGGCCCGCCCCAACTTCGTGAAGGCCGCGCCGGTCGTGGCCGCCCTGCGCGGGCGGGGCGCGCACCAGACGGTCCTGCACACCGGTCAGCACTACGACGACCGCATGTCCGCCGTCTTCTTCCGCGACCTCGGCCTGCCCACCCCCGACGTCGACCTCGGCGTCGGCTCGGGCTCGCACGCCGCCCAGACCGCCGCCCTCATGGTCGGTCTGGAGAAGGAGTTCACCGCCAACACCCCCGGCATGGTCGTGGTCTACGGCGACGTGAACTCCACCATCGCCGCCGCTCTGGTCGCCGCCAAGCTCGGCATCCCCGTCGCGCACGTCGAGGCGGGCCTGCGCTCCTTCGACAACACCATGCCGGAGGAGGTCAACCGGCGCGTCACCGACCAGCTCAGCGACGTGCTGTTCGCGACCAGCCCCGAGGCCGTCGGCCACCTGGCCGCGGAGGGCGTCTCCCCGGACCGCGTCCACCTCGTCGGCAACCCGATGATCGACACCCTCCTGGGCAACCTCGACCGCTTCGACGCCGACGCCCTGCGCGCCCGCCTCGACCTGCCCGAACGCTACGTGGCGGCCACCCTGCACCGGCCCGCGAACGTCGACGACCCCGCCAACGTCGCCCGCCTCACCGAGCGCCTGCACGAGATCGCCGACCTCACCTACGTCGTCATGCCCGTGCACCCGCGCGGCAAGGCCGCCTTCGACGCCGCCGGACTGGGGGGCCACCCGAGGGTGCGCCTGCTCGAACCGCTCGGTTACCTCGACTTCGTCGCGCTCACCCGCGGCGCCGCCGCCGTGGTCACCGACTCCGGCGGCGTCCAGGAGGAGACCACCATCCTCGGGGTCCCCTGCCTTACCCTGCGCCCCAACACCGAACGCCCGGTCACCATCACCCACGGCACAAACCAGCTGGTTACCGAGGCCGACCTCCTGCCGACCCTCACCAAGGTCCTGGACGGCCACACCGGAGAGCGGATCGGCGACGTACCGCCGCTGTGGGACGGCCGTTCCGGGGAACGCATCGCCTCCGTCCTCACCCGGTGGTCCCGGTGACCGGCGTGTTCGAGGTCCCGAACCCCCTCCGCGCGGGCGCCCCCGGGCACCTGGACCGACCGACGGGCACAGCGGTGCCCCGACCCGAGGTTTTCCGAACCGAGCACAAGGTGGCAGACCGTGAAACGGCGTGAACAGAGCCAGACCGAACAGCTTCGGCAAGCCCTTGCCGAGCGCGAGGCCCAGCTCCAGGAAGCCCAGGCCCGCCTGGCCTCGCTCGAGGGTTCCACATCACTCCAGGTGGGCCGTGCGCTCACCGCCGCCGCCAAGCGCCCCGGCCGCTCCCTGGTCAAGCTCCCGCGCGACCTCTACCGGCTCTGGCGGCGCAGCGGCAGCACCAACCACACCGCACGCCGCCGGGTCGAACCCGTCCGCTCCTTCGACGCCGAACGCCAGGAGGCCCGCCTCCTCACCGGGCTCAGCGGTGGCCGTGAGGACCTGCTGGTCGTCGCCACCGTCCTCGGCCCGGCCGTGGCGAAGGCCGTCGACCCCTACCTGCGCTCTGTGCCGCTGCGCCCGCACGACGCCCAGATCGTCATGGACGCCGTCGACGTCGACCTGCTCCTGGTGTCCTCCTCGGCGGCCGCGCCCGGGTCGCCCTGGGCGCACGCGGGCGACCCCGCCGCCGTCGACCGCACCCGCGCTCTGCACTGGGTCCTGGAGTCCGCGGCCGCCCGCGGCATCCCCACGGTCCTGCTCGACGACGCGCCCGCCCCGCCCGCCCTGCGCCAGCTCGGCTTCGACCGCGTGCACAAGGGTGACGCCGGGGTGCCGCTGCACCTGTTCAACCCCGTTGCCGCCGAACTCGTCTGCGGGCCCGAGGCGGTCTTCGTGCGCACCGCACCCGACCAGCCGGTCCCCGACGTCCTCCAGGACCTCGGCGTGGGCGTGGTCGACGCCGACTCCCCGGGCCTGCCCGACGCCCTGCGCGCCGCCAACGTCGCCGTGATCCCCGAGTCCGGCCACGGCGACCTGCGCCTGCGCCGCCGGGCCTGGGCCTGCGGCACCCGGGTCATCACGCACCCGGCCGTGCCCCAGCCCGACACCGAGGACCTCGCCGTCAGCGTGCCCCGGCTGCGCGCGGAGCAGCCCACCCCCCGCGAGGTGCGCGCCATGCTCCGGCAGGTGTTCCTCGACGAGGCCGCCCCGGTCCGCCTGGCCGCGCTCCTGCACGGCCTCGACTTCGCGGCGGGCACCCCCGGCACCGAACTCCCGTTGAGCGGCCGCGGCGTCGCGGTCCTGGCCGACCCGGCCTCCGAGGCCGACGCCGAACGCCTGGCCGAGGACCTTCTGGGCTCCCGGCTGCGCCCGGCCGAACTGGTCGTGCCCGACACCGCCGCCCGGATGCCCGGTGTCCAGCGCCTGCGCGCCGAGGGACTGACCGTGCGCACGGTCCGCTCCACCGCGCCCGACACCCCGGAGGAACTCACCCGGGACCAGACCCGTTCCCAGGTGGGCGGCTTCCCGCCGCAGCACTGGGCGGCCCTGGCCGAACGCGCCACTTCGCCCTGGTCACACCTGTGGTCTGGGCCGGTCGGCCGCCACCGGCTCGCCGACCTCGCCTGCGCCGCCGAGTGCTCGGATGCCGACGCCGTCGGCACCCCGGACACCCCCGAAGGCGCGGACAGCGCGGCGGCCGGCGGCGCGGCACTGGCCGGGGCGGGCGAGCGGGGCTTCTTCGACCGGGACACGGGGGGACGGCAGTATGTCTTCGTCACCTCGGTCACCCCTGAACTCGCCCGCACCGAGCTGCTGCGGCGCGGCTGGCCCCCGGCGGAGTGGAACCGGCGCGGCACCCGCCTGCTGGCCCTGGGCCCCGACCACGGGACCGGGGCAGACGGCGACAACGAGGGCCCCGCCCACGCCGACGCCTCGACGGGTGCGGTCGGGTGAACAGCCATCCGTCGCCCTCCCGAAAGTCCTCCGTGGGCCACCCATCAGCATCCGAAGGGAAGAACGTGAGCACACCTCCTCCGCGCGCACTCTTGTACGGGGACGTGGACCTGAACATCATCGACGGCTCGGCGATCTGGGCGCAGTCGATGGCGCAGGCCCTGGCCGCGGCCGGATGCGAGGTCACCCTGCTGCTCAAGGCCCAGGTGCGCACCGACCGGCTCACGGCGCCCCTCACCGAGACCCCCGGGGTTCGGCTGGTCCGTCCCTACGAGGACAAGATGCTGTCCGACCTCGGTCCGCGCGGGCTCACGCCCGAGCAGGCCGTGGAGCTCATGGGCAGGCTGCACGCCCGCAAACCCTTCGACCTCGTGGTCGTGCGGGGCCGCCGCCTGGCGGGACTGGCCGCCCAGGAGGAGGCCCTGGCCGGCCGCCTGTGGACCTACCTCACCGACTTCCCGCACAGCGTCGGAGAACTCACCGCCACGGCCGCCGCCGAACTCACCGACATCGCTCTGGCCTCCCGGTTCGTGCTCTGCCAGACCGAGGAGCTGCGCGCGTTCCTGGAGTCGACGGTGCCCGCCGCCTGCGGCCGTTCGGTGCTCTTCCCGCCGGTCGCCGCGGTGCCCGAGGGCGTCACCGCCGACGGCCAGACCCACGCCCGTACCCGGCTGGCTTACACCGGCAAGTTCGCGCCCCGCTGGAACACCCTGGAGATGACCGGGCTCCCCGAGGAGCTCTCCCGCCTCGGAGTCGACTCCGAACTGGTGATGATCGGCGACAAGATCCACGCCGAACCCGCCGACTGGGCCAAGCGCATGCGCAAGGCCCTGGAGAGCACCCCGAACGTGGACTGGCGCGGCGGTATGGCCCGGGCCGACGCGCTCCGCCAGTCCGCCGAATGCGACTTCGGACTGTCCTGGCGCGACCCCGACATGGACGCCAGCCTGGAGCTGTCCACCAAGGTCCTGGAACTGGGCGCCCTCGGCCTGCCGGTGGTGCTCAACCGCACCCCGATGCACGAGGCGCTGCTCGGCGCGGACTACCCGCTCTTCGCCGGTGAGGACACCGCCTCGGTGGCCGCGGTGATCGCCCGCGCCTACCACGACCGCGCCGTGTACGCGGAGGCCGCCGAGCGCTGCCGGGCGGCCGCGGCCGAGCACACCCTGGAGCGGGCCGCCGAACGCCTGCGCGGCTACCTGGCCGAGACGATCCCGGCCGCTCCCGCGGGCGCCGACCCCGAACGGCCGCTCAAGGTGGTCATCGCCGGCCACGACCTCAAGTTCTTCACCCGCCTGGCCGAGTACCTGGACTCCCTGCCCGGCCTCGACGTGCGCATCGACGAGTGGGAGGGGCTGAGCACCCACGACCAGTACCGGTCCCGGGAGCTCGCCGGCTGGGCCGACGTCGTCATCTGCGAGTGGTGCGGGCCCAACGCCCTGTTCTACGCCAAGTGGAAGCGCCCCGACCAGCGGCTGATCGTCCGCCTGCACCGCTTCGAGCTGTACGCCGAGTGGCCGCGCCGACTGGACATCGGCAAGGTCGACGCGGTGGTGTGCGTGAGCCCGCACTACGCCGACCTCACCCGCGAACTCACCGGCTGGCCCGCCGACAAGGTCGTGGTCCTGCCCAACTGGGTGGACGACCGCCAGCTCGACCGGCCCAAGCTCGCCGGGGCCGAGTACTCGCTGGGCATGATCGGCATCGCGCCTTCGCGCAAACGTCTGGACCGCGGCCTGGACGTGCTCTCGGAACTGCGCCGGATGGACCCGCGCTACACGCTGTCGGTCAAGACCAAACAGCCGTGGGAGTACTGGTGGATCTGGAACCGACCCGAGGAGCGCGCCTACTTCGAGCGGGTCTACCGGCGCATCCAGCGTGACGAACAGCTGGCCTCCGGGGTGATCTTCGACGGCTTCGGCCCGGACGTGGCCACCTGGCTGCGCCGGGTGGGGTTCGTGCTCTCCACCAGCGACGACGAGTCCTTCCACCTGGCACCCGCCGAGTGTGCGGCATCCGGCGGCGTCCCCGCGCTGCTGCCGTGGCCCGGGTCGGACACCATCTACGACCCGCACTGGATCCACGACGACCCGGTCGTGATGGCCGAGGCGATCCACGCCACGGTCTCGGAGGGTCGGTTCGCTGAGGAGAGCGATCGGGCCCGCGCCGAGGTGACCTCGGTGTACGGCCTGGAGCGGGTGCGCGGCCTGTGGAGCGACCTGGTGGTCCGAGGCGGGGTTCCGGCCGGGCGGGGTTCCACCGCTCACGCCGGCGCTGGGGGTTAGCGGCTGTCCCGGGGCGGCGTCCGCGGACGCGCGGGAGCCGTCTCCCAGGTCTCGGTGCGCAGCACCATGAGCGCGATGTCGTCGCGGCGGTGCGTTTCTGAGAGCGCTGCCCGGGTCAACTCGTCGACGACCTCGTCGATCGGTCTGCGGGACGCTTCCGCGAGCCGGTCGGCGAGGTCTTGCTGGGCCCTCTCCAGGTCCACACCGGGGCTTTCGACCAGCCCGTCGGTGTACAGCGCCAGCGTGGCCCCCGGGTGGAGGGTGAACTCGCTCTCGGAGTAGTCGGCCTCCGCGTCGATGCCGAGCAGGAGGCCCTCCGGAGCGGGCAGGACACGCCCCCCGGACTCATCGGCCAGGATCGGGGAGGGGTGCCCGGCATTGGCCATGCTCACCCTGCCCGTCGCGGGGTCCAGGCACAGGTACAGGCAGGAGGCGAACAGTTCCGACTCCATCAGGCACAGGAGCTGGTTCACCCGTCGCAGCACAGCGCCGGGCCCCCCGTCCGAAGTCGTGGCGTAGGCCAGCAGGGCGGTGCGGAGCTGCCCCATGAGCGCCGCGGCCGAGACGTTGTGCCCCTGGACGTCGCCGATGGCCGCGCCCGTGTTCCCGCCCAGGGGTATGAGGTCGTAGAAGTCGCCGCCGATGTCCATACCGTCGGTCCCGGGCAGGTACCGGGTCGCCACGGAGAGTCCGCGCACTTGTGGGGTCCACCGGGGGAGCAGCGCGTCCTGGAGCCCGTGTGCCAGGCCGAGCTTGAAGTCGTACAGGCGGGCCCGCTCCAGTGCCTGGGCGATCAGGCCGCCCAGAGCGGTGAGGACGCCTCTCTCCTGCACGGAGAACGTGTGCTGGTCGGTGAAGGCGAGCACACACGTGCCCGCCGTCCGACCCGAGGTGACCAGCGGGAGGAAGGCCCAGCCCTCCAATCCGTCCTGGATATGGACGCCCGGGTCGGGGTAGGCGGAGCGGAGGTTGTCGGCGGACCGGAAGAAGCCCGGCACCCCGGTGACGGTGGTCCGCGCGACGGGGGCGCGGGTACGGGAGGTGCTCTCGTTCAGGAGCTCCAGGAAGTCCGGGTCGAACCCCCGCTGTCCGAGCAGGAGCAGCCGCTGACGCCGCTGGTCGTGCCCGAACAGGGCCAGGGCCGAGGCGCCGAAGGTCGGCATGATCTCTTCGGCGACGATCCGTACCACGTCGGTCACACCGGCGGCCTCCGTGAGCGCCGAGGCCAAGTGCAGCACGTGGTAGAGGAAGCCCGTCCTGGTGGGGGAGCGGGGCGCGTCCTCCTCGCTCTCCGTCCCGGCGTCCGTCCAGTCGACCTCCGTCGGGGTGATGGCGACGGTGACCCCCGTGTCGTCGGGGTACAGGCGGAAGGAAAGCCAGCGGTCCGGGGGGTGCAGCGCCACGAAGTTCGAGGGCACCCGGCTGAACACGGTCGCCCGGTAGCGGTCCTCGTAGGCGGGGTCGTTCAGCCACGGCAGCGCGGCCCACGGAGTCCGTCCCACCAGTGCCCCGCTCGGCGCCTCCAGGAGCTCGGAGGCGGTCTCCGAGACCACGGTGAAGCGTCCGTTGGTATCGAGCGCGCAAAGCCCCTGGGGTAGGCGTTCCACCATCTCGGTGAAACCGGCTACGGGAGTGCGGGAGCTGTGCGGCGGGTCCGGGATGATCGGGGTTTTCGGGGGAACGATCGGGGCTCCCAGATCGCGCGAGCGTTCCAGCACCCTCGCGAGTTCCCGGGCGGCGCTGTCCAGCTCGCGCACCCCCTCCTCGGGGACCTCCGGGTTCTGCCTGGAGCGCCCGATGACGAACAGCGCGCCGTGGACCGCGTCCCGGTCACCGATCGGGTAGGAGCCGATGGAGACGTCGTAGGGCAGCACCAGCGCGATCCTCGGGTAGCTGCGGGCGAGCCCGGCACTGGCGGGAACCCAGACCAGGCCGCCCGTGCGGATCGCGTCGGTTACGGGCAGAGCGGCGTCGGGGCTGACCGTGTGCCAGGCGTGCAGGAGGTCGGGCGGCATGCCGACGAGGACGGCCATGCGCAGCGCGGAGGACTCCGCGTCCCAGAGGTAGACACCACCGGCATGCGCCTCCACGGCAGCCATCGCACGGCGCAGGCCGTCGATCAGGTCGCCGGGACCCGGCAGCGGGCCAACGGGCTCGGATCCGGACATACGTCCCCCTGGATGCGGGTGTCCCCGGGAGTGTTCCGCGGATGCTCTCGCTGGTGTCGGCGTAACACGCTCTGAACTCGAAGATACGCACTCCGGCTTCCGCAGCGGGTCAAGTGCGTGTCAGGCGTGTGCAGTCCGCGAGGGGAGGGGGCCGTGCGGTCGGGCCGGTGGCCCGGCGAACGCCTCGGCGTCAACCTAGACCGGGCCGGTCATTTTCGACAGCCCGCCCGCTCCGGCGGGCAGGAACAGGGCGAAAGTGGTCGGCCTGGTCTGCACGAGCTCGACGCGGGCGCCCTCGGACTCGGCGATGTGGCGGGCCAGGGCCAGCCCCAGGCCGGTGCCGCCGCCCCCGCTGACCTCGCGCTCGAAGATCCGCCCGGACAGGTGCTCGGGGACGCCCTCGCCCTCGTCGCTGACCTCTATGCGCACGGACTGGCCGGTGTCGAGGCGGCGAATGGTCACGGTCCCCGCGCCGTGCTTGTAGGCGTTCTCCACCAGGGTGGCCAGTATCTGGGCGAGGTCGGTGGGAACGGTCATGGCGGTCAGTCCCGGGTCACCGGTCACCAGGAGCCTGCGCTGTTCCTGGTGGAAGACCGGGGACCACTCCTCCTGGAGGTGGTTGAGGACCGGGTCGAGCTCCACCGGCTCCACCTCGGGGTTCTGGCTCTTGCGGGCGCGGCCGAGCAGGCTTTCGACGGTCTCGACGAGCCGTTCGGTCTGGGCCAGGGCCGCCTCGCCCTCCTCACGGACCACCTCGGGGTTGTTGGCCTCGGCGATGATCTCCTCCAACCGCATGGTGAGCGCGGTCAGCGGGGTGCGCAGCTGGTGTGAGGCGTCGGTGGCGAAGTGGCGTTCGGTGGCGATGAGGCCGGCGATGCGTTCGGCGCTGCGGTCCAGCACCTCGGCGACGCGGTCGGCCTCTGGGATGCCGTAGCGATGGCCCCACGGTGTGGTCACCCCGGAACCGAGGCGTTCGGCGGTGGCCGCGAGGTCCACCAGCGGCAGGGTGAGTCTGCGGGCCTGGAACATCGACAGACCCACGGCGACCCCGATCGCGAGCAGGGACAGCGAGGCGATCCCCAGCCAGGCCCGGACCACGCTCTCCTGCACGTCCTCGCTGCTGCTCCACACCTCGACCCGGGTGAGCTCGCTGGTGGTGATGGACGCTTTGATCAGCGGCGGGGAGTCCGCGGACTCCGGGTTCAGGGCAGGGTCGCCCGCGGTCACCGCCGGCCCGTCCGCGGGCGTGATGAGCACGAACCGGTCCGGGTGCTCCCGGTCGAACCCCGCCAGGTCGATCTCACCGTGGCGCTCGAGCATGTTGTCGCTCTCGACACCGATCAGCTCGGCTTCGCCCTCAAGCTGCCGACTGGCCTCGTCGTGCACCAGTTTGTAGGTGAGCGCACCCAGGGGCAGCCCGAGCAGCATGACGGCGATGACGGTCACCACCAGGGTGGAGAAAACCATCCGCCTGCGCATGTCACCTCACGTCCGTCCGACCCCCGGGGCGGTCGACCGGCAAGCGCGTCGAACCCAAGGTCGTGTCAGTCTCGTTCGAACCGGAACCCAACGCCCCGGACGGTCGTGATGTAGGAAGGCTGGTTGGCGTCGTCCCCCAGCTTGCGGCGCAGCCACGAGATGTGCATGTCCAGGGTCTTGGTCGACCCCCACCAGTTGGTGTCCCACACCTCCCGCATGATCTGTTCCCTGGTGACCACCTTTCCCGCGTCGCGTACGAGCACGCGCAGCAGGTCGAACTCCTTGGTGGTCAGCTGGAGTTCGCGCTCGCCCAGCCAGGCGCGGCGCGAGTCGTTGTCGATCCGGACCCCGTGGACCACCGGGACCTCGGCCCCACCGCGGCGCAGGAGCGCACGGACACGGGCCAGGAGTTCGGCGAGTCTGAAGGGTTTGGTCACGTAGTCGTCGGCACCGGCGTCGAGGCCGACGACAGTGTCGACCTCGTCCGCTCGGGCGGTCAGGATCAGGATCGGCGTTCCGTGACCCTCGGCGCGGAGCCGACGTGCCACCTCAAGGCCATCCATTTCGGGGAGTCCGAGATCCAGGACCATGAGGTCGATGTCTCCCGCACGGGCGCGGTCGAGTGTCTCAATGCCGTTGACGGTCACGTCTACCGTGTAACCCTCGCGTCGGAGTGCGCGCGCGAGAGGCTCGGAGATCGAGACATCGTCTTCGGCCAGCAAAACGCAGGTCATGGAGCCGATCGTAGGTCCAGGGTGGCGCATTTCCCTATTATGCGCGCCGGATGGCCCAAGGTTGGCCGAAAATACGCTAATCACATACCGGTCAAATGGTGTAAATGGCCACCATGGGCCTTTTCTTTGCACGTTCTTGGTGAAACTGGGAAGCTGGAACGTGAGGGTGCGAGAGTGCCCCTCAGACGAACCTTCCCGGAGACAGAGGAGCTCGCACGTGAACCCCAACCCCCCGCCCTACGGCGGAGGCGAATTCGGCTTTCCCACGCAGGGCCCTCCGCCGGGACCTCCACCGGGCCCTCCGCCGGGACCTCCACCGGGCCCTCCGCCGGGACCTCCACCGGGCCCTCCGCCGGGATCCGTGCCCGGCGGCAGGTACGGGACCGGGATGGTCGCGGTGCTCGCCGTCATCGCGGTGTTGGCCGGTGCCTCGTTCCTCGGTGGCGGCCTCGCGCTCGGGGGCGTGGTCACCGACCGGTTCGCGGCCGACCAGGAGCCCGAACCGGAACCCTCGCCCACCGAGTCCCCTTCTCCGTCTCCCCCGCCCGAGGATTTCCCGAGCCCGACCGAGGACCCCTTCCCCAGCCCCGATCCCACCGAGGAGCCGACCGAGCTCCCCACGCAGGAGCCCGAGGACCTGCTGTCCGCGGAGGAAGTGGTGGCTGGGCTCAGCGGTGACTACGACCTCAACGCGGGCATCGACATCACCGGTGACCTGTGCGACGGCGACGATGACGTCTTCGTCTGCACCAGCGCCGTGGACACCAACCTCGCCCGGATCATCGCCTTCGACAACATGTTCACGGCCACCATCGTGGTCGCGGGCCTGCGGTCCCAGGTGGAGGAGGACGACAACGAGATGGTGGACGTCCAGGAGGCCTGCCACATCGTGCTCATCTGGTTCGAGGACGGCTCCATGGACCAGGCCGAGCGCGACGACATGGCCGCGGACACCGAGTCCCTCACCGAGTGCTGACGGGCCTCCTGGTCGCATGCCGAGTCATTGCGTGCCCATTCTGTTGCTCTGAGTGACAATGGGGGTGTTGGTGGTGGTTGACGGGTCTCGGGACCCCGGCCCCCACCCGACCTATCCCTACATCTCGGACCCCGAACCCGGTCCGGGGCATACGAGGAGTGCTGATGGCCAGGCGCGACGACACGGCTGGGAAACGACACGGATCCAAGGACCGGCGGCGTGCGGGCGTGCGGTTGGGCACCCTGGCCGCGCTGGTGGTGCTTCTTCCAGTCGCCTTCGCGGCACCGGCCGCCGGAGCGGCCGAGTACGCCGTGGCCGAGAGGGCCGAGAAGGTGGAGAGGGTCGAGGAGCGGCGTGCCGGGGTCGCCGGTCTCTCACACCGCCACTACTACTCCACCTGGCGCGACGCGCGGACCTACTGGTCGCAGGAGAGCCGGTATCCCACTGGCGGCTGGCTGTGGGCCGGGCGCCACTACTACTTCTGCCAGGTGGAGGGGGAGCCCCACTCCGACGGCGAGGGCTACTCGACCTGGTGGGCGCTGACCGACGACCACACCGGCAACCAGGACGTCTTCGTCAGCGCCACGGCCTTCCGCGGGCACGAGCCCTGGAAGCCGATCGAGGGTTTGCCGCGCTGCTGAGACACAGCGAAGCGGGCCCGTCCGAGGTGTGCTCGGACGGGCCCGCCGTGTTCGGTCAGGCCCGCGGACCTAGCTGTCGAGCTCGCCGACGTCCGTGGCCGACTTGCGCTTGCGGCTCAGGTAGAGCGCGCTGCCGCCGGCACCCGTGGCGACCACCGCGGCGATGATCAGACCAGCCAGGGCACCACCGGTCACCGGCAGGGAACCGGCCTTGTCGTCCTTGCCGTCCCCCTTGCCGTCGGAGCCGCCCGGCTTCTTGTCATCCGGGTCGCCGGTGGGCTTGTCGGTGGGCTTGTCGGTCGGGTCGGGTGTACCGCCGCCGCTGCCGTTGTCGTCGTCATCGTCGTCACCGCCGCCGTTACCGGGGGGCGTGGTGGCTTCCTCACCGATCACGATGCGGCCGGAGCCGCCCTCGGGATAGTCGGCGGCGGTGATCTGACCCATCAGGGTTTCGGTGACGAAGTGCTCCAGAGCGCCCTGGTAGGTCGTGCCCACCACGGTGAAGTCGGCGTCCCGGAACGGGTACATGTCTCCACCGCGGGCGGAGAAGTCGTTGGTCGCGATCGTGATCGCGTCACCGTCCACGACCTCGCCGTCCTCGACGAGCACAGTGCCGTCGTGCAGGACCGCGTGCCGCACACGCTCACCGGGGGTGGTCACCTCGCCGTCCTCGGTGACCACCTGGGCGGTCCGCTCGGGGTCGTAGGCGAAGTTGACCCCGGCGACCTGCATGAAGCCGCCGTCGGCGGCGGGCGTGGCGGCCACACCGCGCTCCAGGAGTTCCTTGACCTGGCTGCGCGGGAGGCCCGGGACCACGGCCACCTGGTTGGCGAACGGGGCGATCGAGTAGGTGTCCAGCGCCGACAGCGGACCGGCCGGGATCAGGGAGTCGTTGCGGATGCCTCCGCCGTTCTGGATGCCGATCTGCGGCTCGGTGACGCCGTACTCCTCGGCGTTGCGCTTACCGGCGTCGAGCAGGGAGTCCGCCATCAGGTTGCCCAGGTTGGTCTCCTGGGTGCGTACCCCCGGGTCCCGGCCGCCGTCCAGGGCCACCTCGCTCTGCGCGATCTCGGTGTTGCCGAGCTCCTTCACGTAGTCGGCGACCGGCTTGGTCACCTGCGCCTCGACCTCGGGGTGCGGCTCGACGGCGTCGTCACCGGTGCCGGAGACCCGGACCGGGCCGGAGCGGTCACCGACCGAGGCCAGGTCGCCGTTCGCGTCGAAGTTGAGGACCAGGCGGCCGACGTACTTGTAGTCGGAGCCCGCGGTCACGATGGGCACCTCGGCGCCCTCGGCATCGTCCACCCACAGCGGGTAGGACAGCGGTGCGCCGGTACCCGGGTGGACGGTCACCTCGTCACCGGGGACCAGGGCGTCCTCCGGGTTGGCCATCACCTCGTGGCCACCGCCGGAGACCACGGCGTCGACTCCGGTCAGTTCCCGGGCGACCCGCTCCTCGTAGGTGATGTTCTGCAGGTGGGAGATCATGATGATCTTGTCGACCCCGTCGGCGGCCAGCCGGTCCACCTCGGCCTGGACCGGGCCGACGACCTCGTCCAGCACGACGTTGCGCGGGCTCGAGATGGTGGCGAGCGCGGGGTAGAGCGCGCCGACGATACCGACCCGCACATCGTCCTCGACGTCGACGACCGTGCTCGGGGCGATCCGGCCCGCGGCCTCCAGCGCCGCCAGTTCGGGCTCACCGGACACGTCCACGTTGGCGGCGACGAACGGGACGTCTTCGGGCACCGCACTGATGAATTCGGCGTAGAACTCGGGGCCGAAGTCGAACTCGTGGTTGCCCATGGAGATCGCGTCGTAGCCCGCGTAGGAGGTGGCGATCGCGTCGTAGAAGGGCGCGCCGTCCTCCAGCGAGGCGGAGAGCTCCGGGCCGGGCAGGTACATGTCACCGGAGTTGACGGCGACCACACCGCGGTTGTCGGACTCGTCGTCACCGGCGCCGGTGCCCGCGGCCTCGTCGTCACGCAACTGGTTGATCAGCGTCGTGTAGCGCGCGGCTCCGCCGAATTCCGGATCGGCGGAGGCGTGCAGGAGGGCGGACTCGGGGTCGTTCCCGTGCAGGAGGGTGAGAGTGAAGGCCGCGTCGCCGTCGGGGGTGTCCATGGGCGCGGAGGCGCTGGCCGTCGGCGCGAAGGGCACCACCAGCGCGCTTGTCAGGATCAGTGCGCCAGATGTGCGCACGAGTCTGGACATGTCTGCTGTGACTCCTTTGGGGGATCGTGCGGGGTTTCCGCTCTGAGGCGTGAGGGGCCAGAGTTTGTTCACCCTAGATGGGGACAGGTGTTGGAGCACGGGCCTGGGGGTTACGATTTGCAGAATCTCCCGTGTGCAGGCAGTTTTCCAACTTCCGCGTGTCGCCGAAGGTTACGGTGTGCGTATTTCGGTCGCCCTGAGTAATGATTTTCGGTCTGTGTCGTCGGTCGGATCCGCCCCCGGGCTCGCACCGCCGCGACCACGCGCCCCTACCATGGAGGGGACAGTCGGCTCGATTCCCTCGGAGGACGTTCGTGTTTCCCTCTGGCCAGGACCCGTACGACCCCAACGCGGGACAGAACGGGGTCCCCTCACCGCGAGGGATGCCCGACTTCAACGCACCGCACTACGAGGCGCTGCGTCCTGACGCCCCCATGCCCAAGCGGGTCTCCACCGTGCGCACCCTGATGTACATCGGCGGTGTCTGCGGGATCCTGATGTCCCTGCTCTTCGTCATGGGCCTGTCCGCCTCTCCCGAGGAGATGCAGGCGGCGCTGGACGAACAGACCGCGATGGCCGCCGAGCAGGGCGTCGCCATGGCCTTCGACCTCGACATGATGCGCTCGTTCATGGCCTTCGGGGTCGTGGTGACCGGGCTGTACGGCGCCCTCTCCTTCTTCATCGCCTCTCGCCTGCGCAACCGTACGGTGGGAGTCTTCTGGGCCACCATGCTCTTCCAGGGCGTGGCCGGCGGCATCCTGCTGTGGGGTCTGCTCGGCGGTGAGATCCTCATGATCGTCCCGCTCGGCTTCGCCGTCACGATGCTGGGCTTCATGTGGGCCAAGGAGAGCCGCGCCTACTACGGTCTGCTCTAGGGCGTGTGCGGCGGACACTTGCCCTGCGGCGCGTCGCCCCAGCGGCACCGTCGCCGCGTTCTCGTCAGTCGACAGCCAAACCCGGGCGGGCCCCGCTGTGCGACGCTGCGGAGCTCGCGTAGCAGTGCACAGTAGGGGAACTCCTTCCTCGGCCTTGCGCCAGCACCGCCCACCCGTCGCCCGCCACCACCCTCAACGGACGCCTCCGGCGCAGTGGCCTGTTGCCCGTCGCCCGCCACCACCCTCAACGGACGCCTCCGGCGCAGTGGCCTGTTGCCCGTCGCCCGCCACCACCCTCAACGGACGCCTCCGGCGCAGTGGCCTGTTGCCCGTCGCCCGCCACCACCCTCAACGGACGCCTCCGGCGCAGTGGCCTGTTGCCCGTCGCCCGCCACCACCCTCAACGGACGCCTCCGGCGCAGTGGCCTGTTGCCCGTCGCCCGCCACCACCCTCAACGGACGCCTCCGGCGCAGTGGCCTGTTGCCCGTCGCCCGCCACCACCCTCAACGGACGCCTCCGGCGCAGTCCTCTTTCCGCTCGCGGACGGGCAGCGTCCACCGAACACGCCCTAGCCGCGCCCCCGCGGAGGCAGGGGCACCCGCACCGCGACCTTGGTCCACTGGCGCTCCAACAGGGCGCGCACGGCCCGGGTCCCGGTGCCCGTCACCGGTTCCGCCGGAGCGCGGACCCCGCCCTCGGGGCCTTCCAGGGCCAGGACGGCCCGGAGCAGCTCCGTGGTGCCGGGCCGGTCGTCGGGATCCTTGCTCATCGCCGCCGCCACCAGCCTTTCCAACCCCTTCGGCAGGTGCTGGAGGTCGGGCTCCTCGAACTGCACCCGCCGGGACATCTCCTGGGGCGCGGCCGTCCCGAACGGGTCGTGCGCGGCCGAGGCGAACGCGACCGTCGCACCCCACAGGAACACGTCGGACTTCTGCGTGGTGGGCTGGCGCTGGTACTGCTCGGGGCTGATCCACCCCGGGGTGCCGAGCTTGTCGCGCTGCTGGGCGAGGCGCTCGTCGGGCAGGGAGTCCGGGGAGGGCAGCTTGAGGTCCCGGTAGGCCCGCCGCATCCGCCGCAACCGGATCCACTTCGTGGGGTCGGGATCCTCCACCGCGTGCGCGATCCCGAAGTCCAACAGTTTCGGCCCCTGCCCCGAGAGCACCACGTTGCTGGGCTTGAGGTCGCGGTGCACCACCCCGGCCGCGTGGATCGCGCGCAGCGCCTCGGCCACCCCCACGGCCACGCCGAGCAGCATGCCCCCGCGCAACCGGCCGAACCTCTCCACGTGGTGGCGCAGGGTGGGCCCGGGCACGTACTCGGTGATCATCCACGGCAGCTCGGCTCCCACGTCCGCACGTACGAACCGGGCTACCGAAGGGCTGTTGACCTTGGCGAGCAGCCGCGCCTCGTGCGCGAACCGCTCCCGGAACCGGTGGTCGCGCGCCTGGGCCGGGTGCACCACCTTGACCGCGAGATAGCCGTGCACCCCGGGCGAATCGGCGGCGTAGACCGTGCCCATGCCGCCCGAACCCACCCGCCCCCGTACCCGGTGACCGCCGATCTCCCGGGGGTCCCCCGGCTCCAGCGGGGCGAGTCTGCGTACACCGCGTGCCTTCATGGGAACTCCAACCGACCGTGGGGGAGGGACGTGCCGGATCCTATCCGCAGACCCCTCGCCGGGATCGGACCGCGAAGGTCGTGAGGATCCCCTCGCGCAACTCACGCTCCCCGACGGACACCCCGTCCACCTGATCCCCTGGCTGCTCCGTGCCGTCCGCTCTGCCCCTCCTCTCCCCACCCCCGCGCGTACCGGGCCGCGTGTCGCGGCCGGTCACGCCGGGCTGCGAACCACAACCGCGACCCGCCAGCCCCCCGAGCCCGATTTCTGCCCCTTTTCCGAAGATGATCTTGCTACCAGAAGCAAGTTCGGCGCCGATTTCGCTTCTGGTAGCAAGATCACCGGGGATGAGGGGGTTTCGGAAGCAGCGGACCGCCTCAGGCGCGGGTTACGGACACCCTGGCTTTCCCGAGCCAACACCACATCGCTGAACCCCAGCCTCGCCACCGGGTGTCCGATGGCACGCATGACCGGAGGTTGGTGGCCCGGGCTCCCGAAGGTCGGTGTCCTCTGGCAATGTCGAAGTCAGCATCGGCAGAGCCGAGTCAGCACCGGTAGAGCAAGCTCGCACTGGCGGAGCCGACACCGGCCGGGTAGCAGGGGGACTGGAGAGAGACATGACACCGGAGGAGTTCATCGACGCGGCGCTGTGGTTTCCCGAGGCCGAGGAGAGTGAACCCTTCGGGCCGGGGCCCCTTGTGTACAAGGTGGCCGGGCAGAAGATGTTCGCCCTGCTCACCGGTGGCTCTGGCGGCTCCCGTGCTTCCGAGGACGGCCCTGCCACGGTGAACCTCAAGTGCGACCCGGAGCTCGCCTTGGAGCTGCGGGGGCAGTTTCCGGCGGTCACGCCGGGTTGGCACATGAACAAACGACACTGGAACTCGGTGCTGCTGGACGGCAGTGTGCCCGACGATGAGCTGGTGGAGATGCTCAGACACTCGTATGTCCTGGTCGCTCGCAGTCTGCGCCGGGCGGACCGGGAGCGGGTGCTGGCGGTTCTGGGGGAGAGCTCCCCGCCTCTGGGGGAGGGCACCCCGGAGGTTCCCACCGGAGTGGAAGGTTGAGAGGCGGTACACCGTGCCCACCCCATCCAAGCCCGCTCCCTCACAGGCGGTGGTCCAGGGGGTCCTGGAACGGCTCACCTACGCCAACGAGGAGACCGGGTACACCGTCGCCAAGGTCGACACCGGCCGGGGCGGTAGCGACCTGCTCACGGTCGTGGGCTCCCTGTTGGGCGTCCAGCCGGGCGAGGCGCTGCGGCTGCGTGGTCGTTGGGGCTCGCACCCCCAGTACGGCCGTCAGTTCCACGTGGACGACTACACGACGGTCCTGCCGGCCACTGTTCAGGGGATTCGGCGCTACCTCGGCTCCGGGCTGATCAAGGGGATCGGGCCGAAGATGGCCGAGCGGATCGTGGAGCACTTCGGGACAGACGCCCTGGAGGTCATCGAGGAGGAGCCCAATCGCCTGATCGAGGTGCCCGGGCTGGGCCCCAAGCGCACCAAGCTGATCGCGGACGCCTGGGAGGAGCAGAAGGCCATCAAGGAGGTCATGGTCTTCCTCCAGGGGGTCCAGGTCACCACCTCGTTGGCGGTGCGCATCTACAAGAAGTACGGGGATTCCTCGATCGAGGTGGTCCAGAAGGAGCCCTACCGCCTGGCCTCGGAGGTGTGGGGGATCGGCTTCAAGACCGCCGACACCATCGCCCAGGCGGTGGGCATTCCGCACGACAGCCCCCAACGGGTCATGGCGGGCATCCAGTTCACGCTGTCGGAGTCCAGCAACGACGGCCACTGCTACCTGCCCGAGGAGCGGCTCATCTCCGCCGCGGTGAAGATCCTCCAGGTGGAGGCCGGGCTGGTTATCGAGTGCCTGGCCGAACTGGTCGCGGAGGAGGGGGTGGCCCGCGAGACCGTGCCGGGGCCCGAGGATGAACCGGTCCGCGCGGTCTACCTGCTGCCCTTCCACCGCGCGGAGATGGGTCTGGCCTCCGGACTGCGATCCCTGTTGGACACACCCGAGGAACGCCTGCCCGCCTTCACGGACGTGGACTGGCCCGCGGCCCTGGAGTGGCTCGACCGGCGCACCGGCTCCGCGCTGGCCGAGGCGCAGCAGGACGCCGTCCGTCAGGCCCTTTCCCAGAAGGTGTGCGTGCTCACCGGCGGCCCCGGCTGCGGAAAGTCCTTCACCGTCGCCTCCATCGTCACCATGGCCAGGGTCAAGGACGCCAAGGTCATCCTGGCCGCACCCACCGGCCGCGCCGCCAAGCGCCTCACCGAGCTCACCGGGTACGAGGCCTCCACCGTGCACCGCCTCCTCGAACTCCGCCCCGGCGGCGAGGCCAGCTACGACCGTGACAACCCGCTCGACTGCGACCTGCTGGTGGTCGACGAGGCCTCCATGCTCGACCTGATCCTGGCCAACAAGCTGGTCAAGGCGGTCCCGCCCGGTGCGCACCTGTTGTTCGTCGGCGATGTCGACCAGCTGCCGTCCGTGGGTGCCGGGCAGGTCCTGCGCGACCTGTTGGACGAGCACTCGCCCATCCCCGACGTGCGCCTGACCCACGTGTTCCGCCAGGCCCAGCAGTCCGGAGTGGTCACCAACGCGCACCGGATCAACAAGGGGGAGCCGCCGCGCTTCGAGGGGATGACCGACTTCTTCCTCTTCCCCTGCGACGAGGCCGAGGACGCCGCCCAGATGACCGTGGACGTGGTCGCCCGGCGCATCCCCCGCAAGTTCGGCCTCGACCCGCGCCGCGACGTCCAGGTCCTCGCTCCGATGAAGGGCGGTCCAGCCGGCGCGACCAACCTCAACACCGCTTTGCAGGCCGCGGTGACCCCGCCCGGCGACCACGCCCCCGAACGCAGGTTCGGCGGTCGGGTCTTCCGGGTCGGCGACAAGGTCACCCAGATCCGCAACAACTACGAGAAGGGCGAGAACGGGGTCTTCAACGGCACCCTCGGCGTGGTCACCGGGATCGACCAGGTGGCCCAGGAGGTGTCCGTGCGCACCGACGAGGACGAGGAGATCAGCTACGACTTCGCCGAACTCGACGAGCTCACCCACGCCTACGCCATCACCGTGCACCGCTCCCAGGGCAGCGAGTACCCCGCCGTGGTCGTCCCCGTGACCACCTCGGCCTGGATGATGCTGCAGCGCAACCTGCTCTACACCGCGATCACCAGGGCGAAGAAGCTGGTCGTCCTGGTCGGCTCCCGCAGGGCGCTGGCCCAGGCGGTCCGCAACGTCTCCTCGGGCCGCAGGCACACCGCTCTCGCCCACCGGTTGCGCCATCCGTTCACCGAATCCCGGACCGGGTACCGCCCCGAAGACGACCTGTCCCTTGCCTGATTGTGCACAAGCGCGTGGAACACCCGGTTTCGAGACGCGAAAAGTACGGGAACCTTCACTGATTCCGCCACGCGGGAGCGCCCTGGTGCATAGGCTCTGGATCAGTCACCTGTTCTTCCTGGCAAGAATCTTCCAGTGGGTGATTTCTGCGACCAACCCGGAAGCCGACGCTCTTTCCACTCCCCCCCCGGAGAGCGACGGCCCCCCGGGTGTCGGCCCGGCCGGACCGACACCCGGGGTTCACCTTGAGCCCCTAGGCTGGTGTCCCGTGCGACAGACTCTGATCGTGGTGGGCGCGGCCATCGTCCGGGACGGACACGTCCTCGCCGCCCAGCGCGCCGAACCCCGGGCCCTGCGCGGCCGGTGGGAGTTCCCCGGCGGCAAGACCGAACCGGGGGAGACCCCCGCCCAAGCCCTGGTCCGCGAGTGCAGGGAGGAGTTGGGCGTGACCGTCCGGGCCCTCGGGCAGGTCGGCGACGACGTCCCGCTGCCCGAACTCGCCCAACGGATCTCCCGCCCGGCCGTGCTGCGCCTGCTCCGCGCCGAGCTGGTATCCGGCGGCCCCCGGGCCCTGGAGCACCTGGCGGTCCGCTGGGTCGCCACCGACGAACTGCGCGAGCTCGACTGGCTCCCCGCCGACATCCCCTTTCTGGGACCGCTCGGGTCCTTGCTCGAAGCACACGGGAGCCCCGCCTGAACACGCACCAAACCACACGCGAAATCCCTGCCTGAGGCGGGTTCCGGGGGACGTACACCGCCTGTTTCGCAGGCCCTTCGGGGGGAGGAAACCAACCGGGGTGTCCTGTACGTTTCCCAACCAGACCACTATGACCGCATAAACTGGCAGCGGGCCGTGGCAATCTGCGGTCTCTACCCAGTACAGGAAATCGAGACTTAAGCATGTCCAGCGCCACGCCCTCCGAGGGCTCCGCCCGCCGTACAGACCTGCGCAACGTCGCCATCGTGGCCCACGTCGACCACGGCAAGACGACCCTCGTTGACGCCATGCTCTGGCAGTCCGGTGTCTTCCGGGAGAACCAGGACGTCAACGACCGCGTGATGGACTCCAACGACCTGGAGCGCGAGAAGGGCATCACCATTCTCGCGAAGAACACGGCGGTGCACTACACCACGCCCGAGGGCGAGGACGTGGTCATCAACATCATCGACACCCCCGGCCACGCCGACTTCGGTGGTGAGGTCGAACGCGGGCTGTCCATGGTCGACGGTGTCGTCCTGCTCGTGGACGCGAGTGAGGGTCCGCTCCCGCAGACCCGCTTCGTGCTCCGCAAGGCCCTCCAGGCCAAGCTCCCCGTCATCCTCGTGATCAACAAGGTGGACCGGCCCGACAGCCGGATCGCCGAGGTCGTGGACGACACCTACGAGCTGTTCATGGACCTGGACGCCGACGAGTCGCAGATCGAGTTCCCGATCGTCTACACCTGCGCCCGTGACGGCAAGGCCTCCCTGGAGCGCCCCGCCAATGGCACCGTGCCGGAGAACGACAACCTCGTCCCGCTGTTCAGCACCATCCTGGACACCATTCCGGCCCCCAAGTACACCCCGGGCAAGCCGCTGCAGGCCCACGTCACCAACCTGGACGCCTCCCCCTTCCTCGGCCGTCTGGCCCTGGTCCGGGTCCAGCAGGGCGAGCTCCGCAAGGGGCAGCAGGTCGCGTGGATCCGCACCGACGGCACCACCCAGCAGGTCAAGATCACCGAGCTGCTCATGACCGAGGGCCTGGAGCGCAAGCCCGCCGAGAAGGCCGGCCCCGGTGACATCGCGGCCATCGCCGGTATCGAGGAGATCATGATCGGCGAGACCCTCGCCGACCCCGAGAACCCGATCGCGCTGCCGCTCATCAAGGTGGACGAGCCCGCCATCTCCATGACCATCGGCACCAACACCTCGCCGCTGGTCGGCCGGGTCAAGGGCGCCAAGGTCACCGCGCGCCTGGTCAAGGACCGCCTGGAGAAGGAGCTCGTCGGTAACGTCTCCCTGCGCGTGTTGCCCACCGAGCGTCCCGACACCTGGGAGGTGCAGGGCCGCGGTGAGCTGGCGCTGGCCATCCTGGTCGAGCAGATGCGCCGTGAGGGTTACGAGCTGACCGTCGGCAAGCCGCAGGTGGTCACCAAGATCGTCGACGGCAAGGTGCACGAGCCGGTCGAGCGCCTCACCGTGGACGCCCCCGAGGAGTACATGGGCGCCATCACCCAGCTGCTCAGCGTCCGCAAGGGCCGTATGGAGAACATGGTCAACCACGGCACCGGCTGGGTGCGCATGGACTGGCTGGTCCCGTCCCGCGGCCTGATCGGCTTCCGGACCGAGTTCCTCACCGAGACCCGCGGTACGGGTATCGCCAACCACGTGTTCGAGAAGTTCGAGCCCTGGTTCGGCAACATCACCTCCCGGCCGAACGGCTCCCTGGTCGCCGACCGCGCCGGTGTGGCCGTCGCGTTCGCGATGTTCAACCTCCAGGAGCGCGGCACGCTGTTCGTCGAGCCCACCACCGAGGTGTACGAGGGCATGATCGTCGGCGAGAACTCGCGCTCCGACGACATGGACGTCAACATCACCAAGGAGAAGAAGCTCACCAACATGCGTTCGGCCACCGGCGACGAGCTCGTCCGCCTGGTGCCGCCGCGCAAGCTCTCCCTCGAGCAGGCTCTGGAGTTCTGCCGCGAGGACGAGTGCGTCGAGGTGACGCCCGAGAACATCCGCATCCGCAAGGTCATCCTCGACCAGAAGGAGCGCGGCCGGATCACCGCGAACAAGAAGCGCCAGTCCCAGTAGGACCGCCGCGGTAGACCAATCGCGGTAGCACTGCCTTCAAGGGCCGCAACGCCCTTGCGGTGACGACAGTGGGCGGGGTGTGATCGCACCCCGCCCACTTCGCGTTTTCGCTGAACACCTCTCGGGTAGAGACGTAGAACATGAAACCCGAGCCCACGTGTCCACGTTGCGGGCGCGCCGTACAACCCCCGGGGTTGTGGACCAGCGCGTGGCAGTGCGACGCCCACGGACCGGTGGCGCCCCTCCAGGGGGTACGCGCACCGAACACCGCCACGCTCGACGCTCTTCTGCCACAGGCCAACGTCCCGGTGTGGATCCCGTGGCCCCTGCCGACGGGCTGGGTGGTCACCGGCTTCGCCGAGGTCGGCGATGAGCGCAGCGGTGCTCTGGCCGTGGCGGTCGCCCTGTCCGGACCGAACCCGCTGGGCGGGGTCGGCGAGGCCGTCATGATCGCGGAGGACCCCGGCATCGGTATCGGCGCACGCGTCGCCGGGTTGGAGGGGCCCGACCCCGGAGACGGGTTCGACTCCGGCCCGCCCGACGCCAAAGTGCGCTTCGACGGGCACGAGATAGCCCTGTGGAACCTGGACGTGGGCAAGGATCGCGCGGCCTACACCGGTGAGGCGCTCGCCCACTGGCTGTGGTTGGTCTTCGCCTCGGCCGACACCGGCATGCTGATGTGCGAGATCAACTCACTGCGGGACCTGCGCGACCTACGGGACGGCGGGGTCGCCCTGGAACCGCCCTTCGGTGCGCTCAGTCCTTTTCTCAGCAGAGCCCTGGCACCTGTGACCGAGGCGGACTGAGCGGGACCGGGCGCCACTTACGTACAATCGCCCGGTGACACGTATCGATCTGCACTCCCACAGCTCCGTTTCCGACGGAACCGACTCCCCCGCCGAGGTCATCGAGTACGCGGTCGCCGCCGGGCTTGACGTCCTCGCCCTGACCGACCACGACACGGTCGGCGGGATCAAGGAGGCGTCCGGGCACCTGCCCTCCGGGTTCACCCTGGTTCCCGGGATGGAACTGTCCTGCGCCTACCAGGGGTCCGCGGTCCACCTGGTGTCCTACCTGTTCGACCCGGACTCCCCGGAGCTGGCCGAGGAGCTGCGGCGGGTCCGCTCCGACCGCGCCGACCGGGCGGAGGAGATGGTGCGCAAGCTCCAGGAGCACGGCGTGGACGTGACCTGGGAGCGGGTGCTGGAGATCGCCGGGGCGGGCAGGGACGAGTACGCCGACGCCAACACCATCGGCCGCCCCCACCTGGCCCGCGCCGTGGTGGAGGCGGGGGCCGCCAAGGACGTGCAGGACGCCTTCGACAAGTGGATCGGCTCCGGCGGGCCGGTCTACGTGGCGCGGTACGCGATCGACCCGGTCCGCGCGGTGGAGCTGGTGCGCGCGGCGGGCGGGGTCTGCTCGCTGGCGCACCCGGCGCGCGCCGAGGGCGCCACCAACGGTGCCGTCCCCGTGGAGCTGGCCGAGCGGATGGCCGCGGCCGGCCTGGGCGGCATCGAGGCCGACCACCCCTCGCACAACCGGCCCCAGCGCAAGTTCTGGCGCGGGGTCGCCGCCGACCTCGGTGTGGTGGTGACCGGTTCCAGCGACGACCACGGGTCCCTGACCGGGCACCGCCTGGGCTGCCGGACGACCGCGCCGGAGGCGTTCGAGGAGCTCATCGCCCCCGCGGCCGGGGCGCCCCTGCTCAAGGGGTGAGTGTCGCTGGACCCCCGGGGTTCGGTACGGTACGGACCACTGCGCGGGGACGCGAGAATGGTCGCAGCGTTTTTCTACCTATATCTGGACGAAAGGTCTGACGCCGTGTTCTGGAAGCGGAAGTCGAAGAAGCAGGACGGCCAGGAGGCCACTGATTCCGCTGTGGAGGTCGCGGAGGACACCACGGAGGAGACCGAGGAAGAAGCGGTCGAGACCGAGGCCAAGGACGACGCGGCCAAGACCGAGGACAAGGCTGAGGAGAAGGCCGAGGAGAAGGCGGAGGAGTCCGGCAAGGCTTCCGACAAGGCTGAGGACGCCGACGCCGAGGCCGACACCGAAAAGGACGAGGCCGACGAGAAGGACGAGGCCGAGACCGCCGCCAAGGACAAGAAGTCCGCCAAGGGTAAGAAAGCCAGGAAGTCCGAGAAGGCCGACGAGTCCGAGGAAAAGGACGAGACCAAGGCTGAGGTCGAGGACGACGAGGACGACGAGGACGACGAGGACGACGAGGTCGGCGTCAGCGGCCCCGACTCCGACGGCATCATCCGCGTCCGCACCGCCGGAACCTTCGAGTTCGACGGCGAGAAGTTCGAGGTCATCAGCAACACCTGGATCATCGAGGCCGACAAGGACGGCGTCGTGATCATCGACCCCGCCCACGACGCCGAGGCGATCATGGAGGCCGTCGGCGATCGCGAGGTCTACCTCATCGCCTGCACCAACGGCTACAGCCCGCACATCGAGTCGGCTCTGAAGATCGCTGAGGAGACCGAGGCGGACATCGCCCTGCACCCCCGCGAGATGCGCGCCTGGCGCCGCATCCACGGCGCGGAGCACCGCCCGGAGATCGACGTGGAGGGCGAGGGCGCCCTGGACATCGCCGACCTGCACATCGACGTCCTGGCCCTGCCCGGTACCACCAGCGGCACCGTCGGTTTCTACGTGAGCCAGATCGGCGCCGTCTTCAGCGGTGACACCCTGCGCAAGGGCGAGCCCGGCATGGTCGGTAACACCTACATCGACTACACGACCCAGCTCGCCTCCATCGGCGAGAACCTGCTGTCGCTGCCGCCGGACACCCGCGTCTTCCCGGACCGCGGCCCGTCCACCACGGTGGAGGCCGAAGGCCGGAACTTCGACTCCTGGGTCTGACCCCCGGGCCCCGGGCCCCTGATCCACGCAACAGTGCCGCCGTCCCTCTCCGGGGCGGCGGCACGTTCGTGTACAGGGGCGGGTCAGCGGCGGCCGACGGACTCCGTCTCGTTCCAGAAGGACGTCAGGGCGCTGGAAGTGGTCTCGGGGGCCTCGACATTGGGGGAGTGGCCCGCGCCGGGGATCACCAGGCGCTTGGCGCCCAGCCGCTCGGCCATCCCGTCCTGTTCGGCCAGCGGCCAGGCGTCGTCGTTCTCGCCGTAGAGCACCAGCTTGGGCACGTCCACCCCGGCCAGTTCGTCGACCCGGTCCGTGGCGCCCAGCAGGTCCTCGGCCATCCGGATGAGGGCCAGGGCGCTGGTGTTGAGCAGCCGCTCGCGCAGGAAGTCCACGACCTGGGGCTTGACGGATCGGCCGCGGGCCTCGGTCTCGAAGCGTTCGTCCCACAGCTCACGGAGCCGTTCGGCGGTGGGGTCCATCGAGAGCGCGGCGATGAGGTTGCGGGCCCGGACCGCACCCGGGCCGCTCAACGGCCCGGGGCCGGAGCACATCAGGGTGAGGGAGGCCAGCGGGGACTGATCGGTCAGCGCCGCCTCGCGGGACACCAGGCCGCCGAAGGAGTGCCCCACCAGATGCACGGGGCCGCCGTCGCCGACCTGGTCCAGGACCTCGGCCACCACCCCTCCCAGCGAGGAGAGGCGGTAGTCGGGCAGCTCCACCCCGGGCGGCGGGGTGAGGGTCTCGGGGCCCGGCGACCGGTAGGTGCCGGGCAGGTCGATCACCACCACCTCCCGCCCGGCCTGGGCCAGGCTCTGGAGGAGGGCGATGAAGTCCTCCTTGCTGCCGGTGAAACCGTGCACCAGGACAGCAGGGGCCAACTCCGTGCCGCCGAAGGTGGGCATGGCCCGGAGTGCGGCTACTGGACCGTACGAAAGACGCAGGTCCGTGCGCCGCACACCCGGCGGCAGATCGAGGAACTCAGGTGTACTCACGTCGGGCCACCCTAGACGATCGATGAGTGGATCAGGGAGCGCCCGACGCCGAAACAGGTGTTATCAGGTGTTCTCGGGGTCCCGGCGCACGCCGCCACGGGTGCGGCGACGGCGGCGGACACGGCGGGTGCCGTCGCCCTCCGCGGACTTCTCGGGGCCGTTGGCGGGAGCGTCGGCCTTGACGGTGACCTTCTCCGCGCCGCCCTCGGCCTGGGTGACGTTCTCGCTGTTACGGGTTCGTCGGCGCGAACGGCTGCGACCACCGCCACCGTCACCGGAACCGCCACCGGAGTTGCGCCGACCGCCCTGTTCGCCGCCGCGCTCCTTACGGTCGCCACGGACCTTGCGGCCGCCTCGGCCACCCCGGTCGCCCCGGTCGCCGCCGCGCGGCTGTCCGGTGTCACCGATGTCCTCGACCTCTTCGGCCTCGAGCCCGGCGAACTCACCACGCTTGTCGGCGGCCAGCCGGCCCTTGGTCCCCTTGGGGATGTTCAGGGCCTCGAAGAAGTGCGGCGAGGTGGAGTAGGTCTCCTCCGGCTCGGCGTTGTTCAGTTCGAGCGCGCCGTTGATCAGCTTCCAGCGCGGCATCTCCTGCCAGTCCACGAACGTGATCGCGGTGCCCGTGCGCCCCGCGCGACCGGTACGGCCGATGCGGTGCGTGTAGGTCTTCTCGTCGTCGGGCGTCTCGTAGTTGACCACGTGGGTCACGTCGTCGACGTCCAGGCCGCGGGCGGCCACGTCGGTGGCGACCAGGATGTTGATCTTGCCGTTGCGGAAGGCGCGCAGGGCGCGTTCGCGCTGGCTCTGGCCGAGGTCACCGTGGACGGCCGCGGCGGCGAAGCCACGGTCGTTGAGTTCACCGGCGACCCGGTCGCAGGCCCGCTTGGTCTGGCAGAACACCATGCTCTGGCCGTGGTCCTGCGACTGCAGGAGGCGGGCCAGCATCTCGGGCTTGTCCATCTGGTGGGTGCGGAAGGCGTGCTGGGCGATCCGGCTGGTGATGGCCGAGCCGTCGATCTCGTTGTCGTCACCGGCCCGCACGTGGGTGGGCTGGCGCAGGTAGTTCCGCGAGAGGGTGACGATCTCGCTCGGCATGGTGGCCGAGAAGAGCATCACCTGGCGCTCGGCGGGGATCTTCTTGAGGATGCGCTCGATGTCGGGGAGGAACCCGAGGTCGAGCATCTTGTCGGCCTCGTCCAGGACCACCGCGGCGACCTCGTCCAGCCGCAGGTGCTTCTGGTTCTCCAGGTCGAGCAGACGGCCCGGGGTGCCGACGACGACGTCCACACCCTCCTTGAGCCCGTTGATCTGGGGCTCGTAGGAGCGGCCGCCGTAGACGGTGAGGATGCGTCCGCCGCTGCGCTTGCTCGCGGTGGTGAGGTCGGCGGCCACCTGGATGGCCAGCTCGCGGGTGGGAACCACGACCAGGGCGCGCGGCCGCTTGGACGTGCCCGGCTTCTCCTGCGCCATCTGGAGCAGGGGAAGACCGAAAGCGAGGGTCTTGCCCGTACCGGTACGGGCCTGACCGATGATGTCGTTGCCGTTCAGCGCGATCGGCAGTGCCAGGGCCTGGATCGGGAAGGGGGCGATGATCCCCTCCGCTTCCAGCGCGTCGGCGAGCTCGGGGCTGACGCCCAGGTCGTGGAAGGTGGTTTCGGGAGTTGTGGGTTCTTCTGTGCTGCTCAGGGCTCAAGCCTCCATCTAGGCGGGCCGCAGTGTTGTTCGTGGCCGCGGCGGGGTGCGGTCGCGGGCGGCTTCTGGCCGCCGCGGAGGGCGCGGCTCACCAGGTTCCCGCTTCGGCGAGGGAGCCGTGGTGGCGCTGCCGACTGGATCCGCGCGGCCCGGGGGTCACCCTGGCCGCGATGTCTCGGTTCCATCCGCTGGTTTGTCGTGTGCGGTGCGTCGCTGGGCGCGTGGGCCGTTGCTCCCTCACGCCGCACTGCTCGTGAGGACACGTTGTGGTGTCCGGCTGGACACATCGCTGGGCGCCCGCGTCCGCGGCGCCGGTACGTACTCGCGGGAGAGGCCCGCGTCGCGGGGGTGCGGGACGCGGCGCCGCGATCGTGCACGCCGGTCATCACGCTGAGTCTAGCTGCTGGTTCGCCCGGTGCACATAGCGCTTCACTGTGCTGTGGAACCTGCTGTGGACCGTGCTCGGACGGCGGTGACCGTACCCGCTCCCAGAGTGTGCAACCGCTTTCGGCGGGCGTTTAGTCCCCGGTTGGGTACTGGGTAGCCCGAGCGATACTCTGACGGGCATGACCCAAGGCCCCTCTGCCGACCCCGGCGTGATCGATCTGCTCGGACTGCTCGCCTACGCCGAGCTCGGTTCCTTCTTCCGTCTCGCCGGGGACGCCGGACTGGCGCCCTCGCTGCGGACCAAGGGGCAGCTGGCCGGGCTGGCCGCCGCCGAACAGAACCACTACCAGGCGCTTCGCGGGCGCCTGGTGGAGCTCGGGGTGGACCCGGAGATGGCCATGGCGCCCTTCGTCGGGCCGCTGGACTCATGGAACGAGCGCACCGAGCCGCAGAGCTGGCTGGAGAGCCTGGTCAAGACCTACGTCGGCGAGGGCATCGCCGGTGACTTCTACCGCAAGGTCGCCGCGCTGGCCGACGAGGACACCCGGGTGCTCGTCGAGGACGTTCTGGCCGAGACCGAGCGCGCCGAGTTCGTCGCCGAGCAAGTGCGCGCCGCTCTGGAAGAGGACCCCAAGCTCGCCGGTCGGCTGTCCCTGTGGGCCCGCCGTCTGGTCGGCGAGGCGCTGAGCCAGGCACAGGCGGTGGCCGTGGACCGGCCGAGGCTGGCCGCGCTGCTGGCCCGGGACGAGAAGGTCGCGGAGAAGGCGAAGAAGGCCGGTGATTCCGGCCTGGGCGATCTCGCCGCGGTCAGCCGGATGTTCGCCTCCCTCACCGAGGGCCACGCCGCGCGACTCACCGCGATGGGATTGGCCGAATAAGACCCCGCATCGCCTTGCCGACAGTGGTTTCAGCTCTTGTCGGGTGTTTTGCCGGAACTTGGCCCTACTTGGTCAAGAGCGGGTAATTTCCAACACATTCGTTACGATCCATTGGTTCGGCGCACATAGAGTCGATGGAGTTTCCCGTCTCCTGACCACGCGAGTAGGTACTTCCATGCCCCGTGGGACCTCCGTGCGCCACCCGCTGGCCGGACTCACCCGTGACTTCCACAAAATCGGCCCCCTCGACGGGCCGGTAGCGCCCTGGATGTGCGCTGAGCTGGATCAGCACGCCGCACAGGTGTGCGAAGGCATCGTCTCCGGCGGCGTCGAACTCACGGCGAACACGCTCGGGACCTACCTCCACGGTTTCCTCGACGGCTGCCTCGAACGGGGCTGGGACTCCGACGACGCCGACTACGACTGGGAGACCCTCCGCATTCTCGCGATCTGCCGACTGGCGAAGGAGCGCGGTTTCGTCCGCTAGGTTGGTCACGTCCGCAGGCGGTGTGATCTATGCCGCGAACCCTCGCGCGTTCGTCACCCGACCGGTTCTCCGGCGAAAAGCCGCTACTGGGCGTACTCTGAAACGTACCGGCGAACCCGTGGTGGCTCCCTCCGGCCCGGTTCGCCCCGGTGGGACCGACGACCTGCGGAATGCAACGTGGGATTCACGGTGTTATCAGGGTCCAGGCGGTTCCCGGGCACCGTAACTGGCGGAGCGGCCCGAAGAGCCGCGAGAAAGGAATGCGAATGAGGAGCGGTCGGCATGGGGCGGCGCGCCCACCGGTCGGCGTCCTGATCCAGCAGGATCGCGTCGACTTCGCGCTTTTCGCCCTGATCTTCGTCGTCGCACTCGCGTCGATGGTGTTCACCGGTCCCGGAAGCATCGTCTTCTGGTTGGCTTTCCTGCCGATGATCGCCACCGGGGTGCTCGCCTTTCGGCGTATCGAACAGCTTTCCCGACAGGAACTGCGTGACTCCGACTTCCTGTGACGGCGAGTCGCACCAGCAACACGAACGACGAGGGCGAGGCCGCAAGGCCCCGCCCTCTCTCTTTGCCTCAGTGCTTCAGATGACCCGGTGCCTCAGATGGCCCAGGAGCGCCGGGCGGTCAAGTTACCGCCCGGTACCCAGGTGCCCCCGGGAACGTCCCTCAGCGGCCGCCAGGCGGGTTCGTCAGGTGGGCTCACCGCCCTTGGTGCGCCGCCCCGGAAGGCTGGCAGCCTCCTCCTTGGTCGCCCCGGCCTGCTCGGTCGGGGTGCCCGGACGGCTCATCGCCGCCTCGCGCCCGGCCTGGTAACTGCTCTCGTCGCCGATCCGGCCGGTCTCGCGCTCGGCGACCTCCAGCCAGCGAGACCAGCGCGCCTGCATCGGCTTGATCAGACCGCCGCCGACACCGACGATCAGGATGCCGCCGACCGTCGCCAGCACCGCGACCAGCACCGGCAGGGTGACCGACACGGCCACGCCCATCTGGTTGAGCGCGGCGATGACACCGAGGGCCAGGACGGCCACGGCCGCCACGTTGGCCAGGATGCGTCCGTAGGACAGTCCGCCCAGGGCACCGCTGACGAGGTCCTTGACGGCCTTGGCGATCATGGCCGTGACCACGACGATCACGAGCGCCACGATGCCGTGCGGGATCCACGCGATGACGTCACTGAGCAGTGTGCTGACCGGGTTCGGCCCGAAGACGTTGAACGCCATCGTCAGGACGAACAACAGGCCGACGTAGTAGATGATCTTCCCACCCAGCTCACTGGCGGTCCAGCGGCTGTTCTCGAAGTACTGCGCCACGCCACCGCGGTGGAGCGCGCGGTCCAGTCCGACGCTGTGCAGGCCCTTGGCTACGGCCTTGCCCACGAACCAGGCGATGATCCATCCCAGTACCAGAATCACCAGGAAGCCGAGCAGCATCGGCACGAAGCCCACAATTGACTGCCAGGCGTCCATCAGGCCCTGACCCATGTCCATACGTCTTCACCCCCGAATCGCTGGTTCCGTCAGGGCACCGGTGGCCGGTGTCAGACGGATACGGCGAAGAGAAGCGCGTTACTTCTCAGTTTCGCGATACCCATAGGGCGGAGTTCGAACCGTTTGTTCGGGCGATGCTGGCGTATTTGTCCATCCTTTGTTGAAGAATGGGCAAGGGTTGGTTGAGTTTATTTTTCTCGGGTCGGATAATTCGCGGCCGAAGTGTGGTGGGAAAAGGAAAACCCCCGAACGCTTTCGCGTCCGGGGGCCGGGTCCCGTGGTGGCTGGGCGTCAGCCCTCGGCACCGCTCTCCTCGGCGGACCGGGTGAGATCCCAACCACTGATCCCGCGCCAGGCCAGCCGGGCGACCAGTTGCTCGGCGGCGTCCTGGGGGACCGTCCCGTGGTTGTTCAGCCAGTACCGGGCACTGGTCTCGGCCATACCGACCAGGGCGATGCTGAGCAGGTGCGCCTCCTCGTCGGAGATGCTGGTGTCCTGACGGATCACCTTGCCGATCAGCTCGGCGCAGCGCTGGAACGTCTCCTCGCTCTTCTCCCGGACGGCGGGGAGGTTGCGCAGGTCGGACTCGAAGACCAACCGGAACGCCTCTCCGTCGCCCGCGACGAAGTCGAAGTAGGCCTGGAAGCTCGCGGTCACGCGCTGACGGTTGTCGTCAGTGCTCTCCAGAGCCTCCCGCTGCTTCTCGACCAGCGCCTCGGAGTGTTCCTCCAAGAGCGCCAGGTAGAGCTCCAGCTTCCCGGGGAAGTGCTGGTACAGGACCGGTTTGCTGACACCCGCGCGGTCCGCGATCTCGTCCATCGCCGCAGCGTGGTACCCGCGGGCGACGAAGATCTCCTGAGCTGCGGCCAGGAGTTGGCGGCGGCGCCTGACCCGGGGCAAGCGGGTGCCCCGGGCGCGGGCGTCTGAAGGAGCTGTCACACCCACACCCTCCGAACTCGGCATGGCAGATGCACACCATTCACCGGACATCTGCGTGGCTAACACTGTCGGACGCGGCCTCGGCTCTGTGTCGCGTTCCGCAGCTTTTTCCTCATCTTACTCCTGCGTAAGTTCGGTGTGGGCGGCAGGAAGCGACTGACGTCCCAGATGAACCGGGTTGAAAACCGGCGGCGCAGGTCGGACGGGGCGTGAAACGAGTGACGAGGGCGCGCTGAAATACGTGAGGGGCGGCCTGTCGGGCTCATGCTGCGCCGGGTCAGCGACGCTCTTCCTCATCCAGGCCGGCCTCCTGGGCCTGTTCGATCACATCCGCCTCGTTGGCCTGCTCGAAAGTCTCCGCGGAGGCCGTCTCGGTCCAGTCGTCGGAACCCTCGGCGCTCGCCGGGGCGTGCTGTTCGGCGGCGTCCGCCTCGGGCACGGCCGCGGTCGGGTCCTCGCCTCCGACAGAGGCGCGCTGCCTGTTCCCACTGTGATCGGACGTTGCCACGGGGTCCTCCCACCATCGTCGCGGAGCGTATGAGCGACACTACCCGCAGGCCGCCCCGGAGCAAGGGAAACCGCGCGGGCGCCGACCGGGCCGGTGAAGCGGAACCACGGAATGAACTCGCGGTCCGTCCTGGTTGAGGGAGGGCAGGAGGCCAGTGAACGCGACATGGACCACGCCTCCCCGGGGTGGGAATGGAATACCCCACCCGTTAGGTTGGGTATAAGTGCAAGCAGCTTCGCGTACCGCCCCCATGTTCCCGTGGGCCCCTGGCACGGGTGGATGCGAAGCGATCCGAACAGTCATGAGGAGTCACCGTGTCGCTGCCGCCGCTGGTCGAACCAGCCGCCGAGCTGACCGTGGACGAGGTGCGCCGCTACTCGCGTCACCTGATCATCCCCGACGTGGGCATGGACGGCCAGAAGCGCCTGAAGAACGCCAAGGTGCTCGTTGTCGGCGCGGGCGGCCTGGGCTCCCCGGCCCTGCTGTACCTGGCCGCCGCGGGTGTGGGCACGCTCGGCATCATCGACTTCGACGTCGTCGACGAGTCCAACCTCCAGCGTCAGATCATCCACGGCCAGAGCGACGTCGACCGTCCCAAGGCCGAGTCCGCCCGGGACAGCATCAAGGAGGTGAACCCCAACGTCGAGGTCATCCTGCACCAGGACCGCCTGGAGTCGGACAACGCGTTGGAGATCCTCGCCCCCTACGACCTGATCCTGGACGGCACGGACAACTTCGCGACCCGCTACCTGGTCAACGACGCCGCCGTCATCCTGAACAAGCCCTACGTGTGGGGCTCGATCTACCGCTTCGACGGCCAGGTCAGCGTCTTCTGGAACGAGTACGGTCCCCAGTACCGCGACCTGTACCCCGAGCCCCCGCCGCCCGGCATGGTCCCCTCCTGCGCCGAGGGCGGCGTCCTGGGTGTGCTCTGCGCCTCCATCGGCTCGGTGATGGTCAACGAGGCGATCAAGCTGATCACCGGTATCGGTGACCCGCTGGTCGGCCGTCTGCTCATCTTCGACGCCCTCGAGATGACCTGGCGCGAGGTCAAGGTCCGTAAGGACCCGGAGACCGAGCCGGTCACCGAGCTCATCGACTACGAGGCCTTCTGCGGTGCCGTGTCCGAGGAGGCCACCCAGGCCGCCGTGGACTCGACCATCACCGCCCCGGAGCTCAAGGAACTCCTGGACAACAAGCCCGACGAGATCTACCTCGTCGACGTGCGCGAGAAGAACGAGTACGAGATCGTCGCCATTCCGGGTGCGACGCTCATCCCCAAGGGCGAGTTCCTCAACGGCAACGCCCTCGGGCAGCTGCCGCAGGACAAGCGCGTGGTCCTGCACTGCAAGTCCGGTGTGCGCTCGGCGGAGGCCCTGGCCGCGGTCAAGGCCGCCGGTTTCGCCGACGCCGTGCACGTCGGCGGCGGCGTCCTGGCCTGGATCAACCAGGTCGACCCGAGCCTGCCCACCTACTAGGGCCGGCCCGCCTAGCGGGACTTGTGGTTCGCCTCCGGGCGGTGCGGGGTACCCCCCCGCGCCGCCCGGACGTGTTCTTCGGGGCGAAACCCTTCAGAAACGGGTACAAGCCACCCACGGGTCGCTGCGCCGACCATCGGCGCGCATCCCCGACGCAAGGAGGTGGCGTTATGCGTGAGAAGGGACGCTGGGCGGACTGGGCCGCGGTCGCCCTCGGACTCGTGGTGGGCCTGAGCTGGGTCGTGCACGGGATGCTGGGATTCTCCGGAGGGTTGTTCTTCGTGCTGGGGCTGGCGGTCATTCTGGCCGCCTCGGTGTCGTTGACCCGCCCCGGCGCTCTGTCGAGCGAGGTCGGCGTGCTGGTCGGCGGGCTTGTCCTGTTCGCCCTGCCGTGGATGCTGGGGTTCACCCACATCACCGGGGCCGCGCTGACCGCGTGGATCGGCGGCGGAGCCATCGCGATCCTGGGGGCCTACGGTCTGGTCAAGGCCAGGGCCGCGCGCAGACGGGACCCCGAGCTCGCCTGGGGCTCACACAGCAACGCCGTCCCTGAGTAGCCGGAGCGGGGCGGCGCCTGTCGGTGTGGGTGGCTAGGCTCACCTCCATGACCGAAGCGCTGCCCCGGGACGGTGGACCCGACGAGTACACCGAGGACGTCCTGTCCGTGGTCGAGCGGATCCCGCCCGGCAAGGTGATGAGCTACGGCGACATCGCCGAGTACGTCGGCCGCGGCGGGCCACGGCAGGTGGGTTCGGTCATGTCCCAGTGGGGCGGGGGAGTGCCCTGGTGGCGGGTGGTGCGCGCGGACGGGCGACCGGCCTCCGGGCACGAGGTGCGGGCCCTTTCCCGCTACGCCGAGGAGGGCACTCCGATGCGGCCCGGCAGTGATCGGGTGGACATGCGGCAGGCCCGGTGGGACGGGGGAAACGAGGGCTGACGAGGGCCGCAGGGGCGGTCCGTTCCCTCCTCTGACGTCCGTTGACGTCCGGGATGGTCGTCCACCTCTGGTGAACTGGAGGTGTGAACACATCCCCGTACCGTCTTGTGCGGCGCGCCCACCAGGTGCAGCCGCCTCCGGTGCTGGACGAGAACCAGCAGCGCGTGGTCGATCACCCGGGCGGGCCGCTCCTCGTCCTGGCGGGCCCCGGGACCGGCAAGACCACCACCATCGTCGAGGCCGTCGTCGACCGCATCGACAACCGCGGCGTGGACCCCTCGCGCATCCTGGTGCTCACCTTCAGCCGAAAAGCCGCGCAGGAGCTCCGTGAGCGCATCACCGGCCGCCTGCGCCGCACCACCCGCGAACCCTTGGCGCTGACCTTCCACAGTTACGCCTACTCCCTCATCCGCCGTGAGTTCCAGCGGATGGGCGACCTGCCGCCCCGGCTGCTGTCCGGCCCCGAGCAGCTCATGGAGGTGCGCGAGCTGCTGAAGTGGGAGTTCGAGGACGGCGCGCAGGCCTGGCCCGAGCGGCTGCGTCCCGCCCTGGAGACCCGCGGTTTCGCCGAGGAGCTGCGCGACTTCCTCATGCGCGCCCAGGAACGCGGGCTCGGCCCGCAGACGCTGGCCGGGATGGCCGCCGAACGCGACCGCGACGACTGGACCGCCGCGGCCGGGTTCCTCTCCCGGATGAACGGCCGCTTCGACATCGCCCCCGTGCCCACGCTCAACTACGCCGAGCTGGTGCGGGTGGCCGCCAACATGCTCACCGACCCCGAGGTGCAGGAGCGCGAGCGGTCCGCTCACGAGGTGGTGTTCGTGGACGAGTACCAGGACACCGACCCCGCCCAGGAGGAGCTGCTGCGCGCCCTGGCCGGGGACGGCCGCGACCTCATCGCGGTCGGCGACCCGGACCAGTCCATCTACGCCTTCCGCGGCGCCGAGGTGCACAACATCCTGGACTTCCCCAGCCGGTTCCCCACCCTGGAGCGCAAGGACGCTCCGGTGGTCGCGCTGCAGACCTGTCGTCGCAGCGGTTCCGTCCTGCTGGCGGCCTCGCGCGGCCTCACCCGCCGCCTGCCCGCTGTGTCCTCCGCGCGCGGCCAGGTCAACGCCCACCGCGCCCTCACCCCGGCCGAGGGGGTCCCCGACGGCGAGGTGCACGTCCTGATGGCCGACAGCGCCACCCAGGAGGCCGCGGTCATCGCCGACACCCTGCGCCGCGCCCACCTGATGGACGGGGTCCCGTGGTCGGACATGGCGGTGCTGGTGCGCTCCTCCAGCCGCCAGCTCCCGGTCCTGCGCCGCGCGCTCACCGCCGCCTCGGTGCCGGTGGTCGTGGGCTCGGACGACCTGCCGGTGGCCGCCGAACCGATCGTCCGTCCGATGCTCGGCCTGATCCGCTACGGCCTGCGCCCCGAGGAACTGGACGACGACGCCGCCCGCGAGCTTTTGATGAGCCCGTTCGGCGAGGCCGACACGGTGCGGTTGCGGCGTCTGGTGCGGGCACTGCGCCGCCTGGATCTGGACCGGGTCAGGGAAGAGGGCGAAGCCGGGGAAAGCGCAGCAGGGGAAGCTGAGCCTGCCGGGTACCGGCCCTCCTCCCAGCTGCTCGTGGACGCGCTGCGCGACCCCCGGGAACTCACCCTGGTGGACCCCGCCATCGCCGCTCCCGCCACCCGGGTGGCGGGGGCCCTGCGTACCGTCCGCGACCTCACCGCCAAGGGATCCGACGCCGAACAGGTCCTCTGGGAGCTGTGGCGCGACAGCGGTCTGGCCGACCGCTTCCTGCGCGCCAGCCAGGCCGGAGGCCGCCGGGGTGCCGCCGCCGACCGCGACCTCGACGCCGTGGTCGCGCTGTTCGAGAGCGCCGCCCGCTACTGCGACCGGCTGCCGCCCGGCACCCCCGACGGCTTCCTCGACGATCTGGCCGCCCAGGAAATCCCCGGGGACAGCCTCGCCGAACGCGCGCCCGAGGGCGAGGCGGTGCGCATCCTCACCGCCCACCGCTCCAAGGGCCTGGAGTGGGGGCTGGTCGTGGTGGCCGGGGCCCAGGAGGGCGAGTGGCCGGACCTGCGCCTGCGCGGTTCGCTGCTCGGCGTGGAGGAGCTGGTGGACGCCGAGAGCCACTCCGCGGACTCCTTCGGTGCGGCCCTGGCCTCCAAACTGCTGGACGAGGAGCGCCGCCTGTTCTACGTGGCGCTCACCCGCGCCCGCCGTTCCCTCTACGTGACCTGTGTGGGCGGTGAGGACACCGACGAGCGGCCTTCGCGTTTCCTCAACGAGATGGGGATGGGCGACCCGGAGCCGGTGAGTACCGGCCGCCGCTGGCTCTCCCTGCCCGCGCTCGTCGCCGACCTGCGCTCGGTGGTCACCGACCCTTCCGCGCCCGGGCCGCTGCGTGAGGCGGCCGCAGCCCATCTGGCCCGCCTGGCCGAGGAAGGGGTACGGGGGGCCGATCCGGCGGAGTGGTACGCGCTCACCCCGTTCACCGACGACCGCCCGCTCTCCGACCCCGAGGACACCATCCGGGTCTCGCCCTCCCAGGTGGAGAGCTTCACCAACTGTCAGCTGCGCTGGCTGCTGGAGCGCGCCGCCGGGGCCTCTTCGGGCGACTCCGCCTCCGCGCTCGGCACCGTCGTGCACGCGGTCGCCGTCCTGGTCGCCCAGGGCAGCAGCGCGGAGGAGGTCAGCTCCCGGATGGACGAGATCTGGACCGACCTCGACTTCGGCGGGCCTTGGCAGTCCGACAAGCAGCGCGACCGGGCGGACGAGATGGTCCGCAAGTTCATCACCTGGGACGCCACCAACGACCGCGAGCTGGTCGTCACGGAGGAGGGTTTCAAGGTGGACGTGGGCGGCATCGAGATCACCGGCCGAGTGGACCGCCTCGAACGCGACACCGAGGGCCGCGCCGTGGTCGTGGACCTCAAGACCGGCGGCACCAAGGCCGACGACCTGGCCCGACACCCCCAGCTCGGCGTCTACCAGATGGCCGTGCTCAAGGGTGCGTTCGCCAAACTCGGCCTGGCCGAACCCGGCGGCGCCGCGCTGGTCCAGGTCGGCAAGGCCGCACTCAGCAAGAAGGCGCGCGAACAGGCTCAGCCCCCGCTGGGCGAGGACCCCGACCCCGGATGGGCGCAGACCCTCGTGCACGAGGTCGCCACCGGCATGGGCGGATCCCGCTTCGCCGCCACCCGCAACACCGGATGCAACTCGTGCGCCGTACGCGCCTGCTGCCCGGTTCAGGACGAGGGCCGACATGTCTGAACCCACCCCCGCCGCCCCCGTGGCTTTCGAGGCTGCCGAGGAGCACCGCCCCCGCTTCAGCCCGGCCGAGCTCGCTCGGCTGCTCCAGCGACCCGAGCCGACGACCGAGCAGGCCCAGGTCATCGCGGCGCCGCTGGAACCCGGTGTGGTCATCGCCGGAGCGGGTTCGGGCAAGAGCGAGACGATGGCTTCGAGGGTGGTCTGGCTGGTCGCCAACGGGCACGTGCGCCCGGAACAGGTCCTCGGCCTGACCTTCACGCGCAAGGCCACCGCCGAACTGGCCGAGCGGGTGCGCAAGCGCCTGGAGCAGCTGCGCGCCACCGAGCAGCTCCCGGGCGAGCTGCTGGACGGCGAGCCCACGGTCTCCACGTACAACTCCTACGCCGGGCGCATCGTGGGTGACCATGCTTTGCGCGAGGCGGTCGAGCCCACCTCGCGGCTGCTGAGCGAGGGCCAGGCCTGGCAGCTGGCCGCACGGATCGTCGGCGAGTACGACGGGCCGATGGACCACGTCAACGTCGGCGCGGACACCGTCACCCGCCGGGTGCTGGACCTGTCCGGGCAGATCTCCGACCACCTCACCACCGCCGACCAGGTGCGCGGGGTGGGGCGCTGGATCCAGGCGGGGGTGGACGCGATGTCCCGCAAACCCACCCAGCCCACCCGGGACCTGGTGGACACCCAGCGCCGCCGGGAGGAGCTCCTGCCGCTGGTGGAGCGCTACAACCACGCCAAGCACACCCGTGAGGCGATGGACTTCGGCGACCAGATGGCGTTGGCCGCCCGGATCGCGCAGAACCACCCCGAGGTCGGGCTGATCGAACGCGGGCGCTTCCGCGTGGTGCTCCTGGACGAGTACCAGGACACCAGCCACGCCCAGCTGGTGCTGCTGCGCGCGCTCTTCGGCGACGGACACGCGGTCACGGCGGTGGGCGACCCCTGCCAGTCCATCTACGGCTGGCGCGGGGCGATCGCGGCCAACCTCACCAGCTTTCCCACGGACTTCCCGATCGCGCCGGGGAAGCCTGCTTCGGTGCGTCGGCTGTCCCTGAGTTTTCGCAACGGTGAGAAGGTCCTGAACGTCGCCGAGCGGATCTCCGAACCGCTGCGGGCGGAAGCGGCGGACGTGCCGATCCTGCACCCCGGACCCGCGCGCAGGGGACGGGGGACCGCGCTGACCGCGCTGTTCTCCACCGAGACCGAGGAGGCGGCGTGGATCGCCCAGCAGGTGCGGGGGCTGGTCGAGGCCACCGCCGAGGACGCGGGCGGATCGGTCTTCGCCCCGGACGGCAGGGCCTGGCCCGAAGGTGAGTCCGGTGGGGGACAGGAGGGGCGGATCAGTCCCGGCGACATCGCGGTCCTGTGCCGTAAGCGCTCCCAGTTCCCGCCGCTGCGCGAGGCCCTGGAGGCGCAGGACATCCCGGTGGAGGTCGTCGGCCTGGGCGGGCTCATGCTGGTGCCCGAGGTCCGCGACATCATCGCCACCCTGCGGGTGGTCCACGACGCCTCCGCCGGGAACGAACTGGCCCGCCTGCTCACCGGCCCCCGCTGGCGGATGGGGCCCCGGGACCTGGCTGCCCTCGGCAAGCGCGCCTCCGAACTGGCCCGCCACACCCGCCGTGACCTCACCGGACCCGCCGCCGAGGAGAGCGCGGAGGGCGAGGAATCCGAGGACCTGCTGCGCCGCACGGTTCTCGACCTGACCGCCGAGAGCGGCAGCCTCGTCGACGCCGTCGACGACCCGGGGGACGCCGAGCACTACTCCCCGGTCGCCTACGAGCGCCTGGGACGGCTGTCCGAGGAGCTGCGCACCCTGCGCAAGTTCGTGGGGCAGCCGCTGCCGGACCTGATCACCGAGATCGAGCGCATGCTCGGCCTGGACATCGAGGTCGCGGCGCGGATCCACCGCGACCCGCTCTCGGCCCGCGCGGACCTGGACGCCTTCGTCGACCACGCCGTGCGGTTCGTGGGCAACACCGAGGACCCCACCCTGGGGAGCTTCCTGGGCTACCTCAACGCCGCCGAGGAGAACGAGAGCGCGCTCAGCCCGGGGGAGCGGGTCGGCGGTTCGGACAGCGTGAAGCTGATGACCATGCACGGCGCCAAGGGCCTGGAGTGGCCGGTGGTGATCCTGCCGGGGGTGAGCTCGGGCAAGCGGGCCCCGCTGTTCCCGGCCAAGGCCCGTGACTCCCTGGCCTGGGTGAAGGCCGACTACCTGCTCCCGTACCCGCTGCGCGGTGACCGCTCCAGCCTGCCCGCTCTGCGCGGGGTGGAGAAGGACGACATCGCGGCCTTCAAGGAGGCCGAGGAAGCCCGCCACCTGATGGAGGAGCGTCGCCTGGCGTACGTGGCGGTCACCCGCGCCTCCTACGCCCTGGTGTGCACCGGACACTGGTGGGGCCGGACCGGCAGCACCCCGCGCGGCCCCTCGGAGTTCCTGGAGGAGATCCGCGCCGCCTGCGAGCGGGGCGCGGGCTCCGTCGTGCGCTGGGACCCGCCGCCGGACCCCGAGGACACCAACCCGCACGACGAGGAGGAGTCCTCGGCGGTGTGGCCGCCCCAGGACCTGCGGGCGGAGGCGGATGCGGAGGCGGGCGCGCCTTCGTCTGTACCGGTCGTGTCCGACCCCGTGCCCGACTTCGAGTTCGGCCCCGAACCGGACTTCGAGTACGAGCCGGAGTTCGACCCCGAGTTCGACGACGTGCCGCCTGTGCCCGAATACGAGCCCGTTCCCGCACCGGAGTCCGGACCCGCCCCAGCGCTGCCCGCGCCGGCGGAGGACTCCCGCCGCGCCCAGATCCTGGCCGGAGCCGACCTGGTCGAGAACGCCCGGGCCCGTATCCGCGAGGGCAGACCCGCTGGGCCCAGGAAGACCCCGGAGGGGCTACGCCGCAGGCTCCAGGGCTGGGAACGCGACACCGAGCTGCTGCTGGCCCACCGCGACCGCGCCACCACCGGTCCGGGGGAAGGCCCCGTCCAGGTGGAGCTGCCCGATCACCTGTCGGTGTCCTCGATGGTCTGGCTGGCCCGGGACCCCTCGGCGCTGGCCCGTCAGATCCGTCGCCCCCTGCCCCGCCCGCCCGCGCCGCACACCAGGCGCGGTACGGCCTTCCACACCTGGCTGGAGCAGCGCTTCGGTCAGAACGCCACGCTGTTGGACGAGTTGCCCGGGGCCGCAGACGAGACGGCGGGCGAGGACGAGGATCTCGCCGAGCTCCAGCGGAGGTTCGAGGAGAGCGAGTGGGGGCCGCGTATCCCGACCGAGGTGGAGGTGCCCTTCGAGACCGTCATCGGTGACCGGCTGATCCGGGGCCGCATGGACGCGGTGTTCCATGACGCGGAAACCGGCCGCTACGACGTCGTCGACTGGAAGACCGGCCGACCGCCGGGGAACAACGTCGAACGGAGAGCGGTGAGCGTACAGCTGGCTGCCTACCGGCTGGCCTGGGCCGATCTTGCCGGGGTGGAGCTGGAGGAGGTCCGGGCGGCCTTCCACTACGTGCGGGCCGGTGAGACCGTGCGGCCCGCCGACCTGCTGGACGCCGAGGGCCTGGCCGCCCTGATCACCAACATCCCCGAACCCACCTGATCAGCAGCATCCCGGAACCCACCTGGCTCCGGGGCACGGCGCTCCCCACACAGCGGCTGGTCCCTGCCTGGCTCTGTTTGGTGGGTGCGGGTGCGGGTTCCGGTTCGGGTGCGGGGTTCCCCCGTTTCCCGCCGCGTGAGTGTGGCCGTCTGCGCTGCGCGCGTCAAGGTCGTTCGTCCTCGCTTCGCTGCGGGCGCTCCACCTTGACCCGCTTCGCTACGACGGCGGTTGGCGGCTATCGGGAAACGGGGGAGGTGTGGTCGGGGTGGCAGACGGTCCCCCAAAGGGCCCCAACAGCAACTACCAACGGCAACTACGCGGCCTTCGGCCGGAGCCCTCCCCAGGCCTGCGCGGATCGGTTCGCGTGTCGCGGCCGGTCACTCGCCCGGACGGAAAAGCGGCAGCGAGGGCGACAGGCTCCCCAGCTCTGCGCGGATCGGGTCGCGTGTCGCGGCCGGTCATGCGTGCCATCGGACAAGCGGCGGCGAGGCTGGGGTTCAGCGCTGTGGTGTTGGCCCTGGGGAAGCCAGGGTGTCCGTAACCCGCGCCTGAGGCGGTCCGCTGCTTCCGAAACCCCCTCATCCCCGGTGATCTTGCTACCAGAAGCAAGTTCGGCGCTGAACTTGCTTCTGGTAGCAAGATCATCTTCGGAAAAGGGGCCGAAACTGTGCTCGGGGCCTGGGGGTGCTCCCGCCTTCGTTGCCGCTTTTCGTTGCCCGCCTTGACCGGCCGTGACACGTGACCCGTTCCGCTCCGGGCTGGGGAAGGCACCGGCCGAAGGCCGAGGTAGTTGGGGTTGGGCCCCGACCACTCCTCTCCCGTTTCCCGATAGCCGCCAACCGCCGTCGTAGCGAAGCGGGTCAAGGTGGAGCGCCCGCAGCGAAGCGAGGACAAGGCCGTTTAGTTAAGGAACGCGCTGGGCTGTCAACTCCACCCCCGCCCACCGCAGAGCCAGGGTGTATCGGCCATGCGCGGTCCGTTGCAGGAACCCCTCCTGGACCCACACCCCCATCTGCGTGGCCAGACTCCGATAATGCGGATAATCCAACGCCCGAGCGACCTCGATCGGACTCCACCCCCGACTCAGGTCCGAGCCCAACAGGCGCATCGTGCGCTCCTTGGACCCACCGGGCCGGATCCCGGGCGCCATCTTGGCCGCGGGCTGTTGGGGCCCCGCCACGGCCTCGGGCGCAGGGGCCAAGATCTCCAACTCCAGATCCTGCACCCGATCGGTGGTCAGGGGCCGCTCGGGGTCGGCTTCGCGGTAACGCCGGTGGGAACACTTGAGCTTGCGTGCGCTGATCCGAGCACGGCGGGCCGGGAGCAGGTTCTCCCGTACCGCTTGGACTATGCCCCCGCCTCGGCCGGGGGCGTCTTGGTCGGGCAGCACCTGCTGGGCGGTGATGACCTGGCAACGGGCGGTGTTCAGGGCGGTGGTGAAGGGGGCCCGATCGGCGTGGGTGCCTGGCCGGGACTCCACCGCCTCGACCATGGGCATGCGCAGCGCCTGGTAGAGCACCAGCAGGGCCCACACCTCCTGCTCCAGGCCGGCCGGGTCCTGGGAGCGCAGCACACGACGGTGCAGCAGGGTGTGTCGTAGGGAGTAGAAGGCCGATTCCACCTCCCAGCGTTCGTGGTACAGGGCCAGCAGTTGCCGGGCGGGGTCGGTGCGGTGGTCCAGCAGGGTGGTGGCCAGCCGGTACACGCCCCTGACCTGTGTCCCGTCCTGGGTGGTGGCGGTGATGCGGGCTTGGACGATGCGGAGTTTGAGCCCGTCCAGGTGAGTCAGGTAAGAGCCGTCCGGGAGCAGGGTTTCCACCCGGGGGCGGCGGTGTTCTCGCAGGCGGATCAGGAGTTGGGCTCCGGTGTCGGCGACCTCGCCCAGGAAGGTGTTGCCTTGGTAGGCCTGGTCGGCCAGGACCAGCATCTGGGGGGTGAGCCGGTCGAGCAGGGTGCGGGCCTGGTCGGGTTCGCCGCTGGGGGCGCGGGTCAGGGTGGCGCCCAGCAGGGAGCGGGTACCGGTCTCGCACAGGGCGGTGATCTGCAGGCGGGGGTAGCCTTCCGTGCCTTGCTGGTAGCAGATCTTGCGGAGCCAGGTGAGGTTGCGTGCGCTGTCGGGGGCTTTGATCGAGTGGCAGGCGTCGAAGGCCACGGTGCGCCAGTGCCGGTAGCGGGTTCCGGGGGTGGTGGGTTGGGCCAAGGGAGCCGCCAGGGTCTGGAAGAGGGTTTTGAACGGGGTGGGGCCCAGGCGTCGGCGCAGGTGCACGAGCGCGGCCTGGCTGGGGCGGGGCAGGGGCAGGCTTTGCAGGCCCGCTACGAGGGTGTCCCAGACGCGGGCGTATCCCAGGTGGGGGAACAGGTTCAGGGCCAGCACGAAGTAGACCCCGACCCGTGAGGGCAGAGCGCGCAGTCGTTGTTGCTGGGTGCGGGTGTGTTCCAGGACGGCGTCGATGAGGTCGAAGGGCAGGTAGCGGGTGAGTTCGCCTAGGTGGCCGGGGGCGTAGATACCGGCGGCCACGGTGATGGTGTGGGTGTGGGTGTGGGTGTGGGAGGTGGTGGCATACTGGTCGGGCAACGGGGCCTCCGGGGCAGGTGGATCTTGGTCGATTTCCTGCTTTTATCGGAGGTCCCGTTCTTTGTGTTGGGTGGGGTGGTGCTACGGGCTTGACAGCTGGCTTGGAGCGCTAACTAAACGGCCTTGGAAGCGAGGACGTACGACCTTGACGCGCGCAGCGGAGACGGCCACCATCGAGCGGCGGGAAACGGGGGAACGAACGTAGGGAGCCCGGCAGTGACCAGAGGGTGGTCATGACCGGGCTTTGGTTTGTTGGGGGCTTCGGGGGTGGGCTACTTGAGAGCGATGGTGAGGAAGGACGCCCACTCGCTCTTGGGGAAGGGCAGGTGACCGGCGTCGGGGTGCTTCGAGTCCCGGAGCGCCGCACCGCAGGGGAGCGAACCGACCTCGACGCAGTTCTGGGCGTGCCCGCTGTGGGTGCTCTTCCTGAAGGTCGTGGGGATCTGAGCAACCTCGACGCAGTCCTGGCCCCGGCCGCTGTAGCTGCTCTTCCGGAACTCAAGCCGGTGACTCATGTCTGCTTCTCCAGTGCTTTGACGGCATCGTCGATGAACTTGGCGGACAGGGAAGTGGACAGCGCTACCCCCTGGACGTTGCTGAAGGCCACGTTATACGCGTCAAGCTCTTCAGGAGTTTCAAGTGCAAGCCCCGTAGTCGCTGTCTCCACGAACGTGATGGGAGTGTCCCGGGGCTCAGGGAACTCCAGGATGGTGAACGCCCCCTCCATCCCCAGGTGCTCGCCAGCCGTATACGGCAATACCTGGACATCAATGTTGTGCCGAACAGCGAGGTGGCCAAGGTGCTCTAGCTGTTCTTTCATTACCTCGCGGCCGCCTACGAGGCGATGGAGTGCAGCTTCATCGATCACCGCTGTCATTCGAGGCGGATGGACCCGGTTGAGGATCTGCTGACGGTTCACCCGGGCTTCGACCAACCGCTCGATGTTCTCGTCCGCTGTGGCTCGACCGCCTCGGAAGATCGCGGCCGCGTAGCTCGGAGTCTGAAAGAGCCCGGGGATGAGTTGCGGCTGAAACGTGCGAATGGCCGCAGCCTCAGCCTCCCAGTCCGGAAGGGCTCGCTCGCCGAAGACGTCCTTGTACTTGGACCACCAGCCGGGCTCCTTCGCTTCACGAGCCAGGCCGTGCATGCCTCCCCGAGTCTCTGGATCGACCTCGTAGAAGTCAGCGAGTGCGTCCAGGTCTGTGTGACGCAGGCGGCGCGCCTCGGCGGTCTCCATGCGGCCCAGGGTGGAACGGGGAACCCCCGCGCCTTTGGCGGCCGCGTCAAGCGTGAGTCCAGCTTCTTCTCGCAGGCCACGCAATACATGACCAAGTCGACGGCGGCGAATATTCGGGCTCTTTTGTGTCATAGGGGAATCCTAAACGGACATAACGGGATTCTTGTGAGAACCGCTTGACTGGCGGGATTCTCATTCTAGGATGGAATCTAGCTGGAAGCTCGTTGTCGAACTCTTGAGCTGAAGGCTATGCCTAGCCCGTTCCGCGCGTCGTGGGTTCACGAAACTTCCAACGGGCGACCTTCCCCCACCCCTGTTCGTGCTTTGTCATGCCAAGGAGTGTGTTCGTCATGCCCACGTTCGCCCCCGAGCTCGCGCGGAGCGAGGTCACGGTCCCGTTGGCCAGCTTCATCAAGCCCTTCCACGCCCACTACTTCTCCGGGAACGCGGACCAGCTCCACTTCCGCAAGCGCCAGCACAGCTTCCCCGGCATCGCGAACCTCCTGCCGCTGGTCCGGATGTTCCTGAGCACGTGTGCGGCGGATCAGTCCACCGACTACCGCTACCTCTTCACCCTCCTGGGTGCCGAGTTGGCCAACAACGCCGTTGCCCACTCGCGCTCCAGCGAGTTCGGGGCCTCCTACACCCTGGTGGTCGAGCGGGCAGGCGACGGGATGCTCCTGACCTGCCGGGACCAGGGCAGCCTGCGCCCGATCCCGCGCGGCCCCCTCACCCCTTGCCCGGGTGGGCTCGACCTGGACCTGGAGTCGGGGCGCGGGCTGGCCATGGTCAACGCGCTGTCCACCCGCTGGGGCGACAACGGGCACCCGGAGTACCGCAGCGTCTGGTTCTTCCTCGCCTATGACCTGAGCGAGAGCCGCTGGAACAGCCTCTAGAGACACAGAGGCTCTGCAAACGCAAGAGGGCTCAGGAGACGCTGCCACGTCTTCTGAGCCCAACGAACCCTGAATTTCAGCCTACGAAAACTAAGAAAGCAGGATCAGCGATGAATCCTATCCCCATGCCCCGCGCCTCGCAGGAGAACCGGGTAGTCGGCGCCACCTGTCAGCACTGCACGCACCGTTCCTGCCGGGCCTGCCGGGCGCAGAGCCTGCCCCGCCTCGGCGGCCACCGTGCCGAGTTCTCCACCGAGCACGCTCGGGCCGCGCTCCTCCAGCAGCAGCACCGCAACCTGATCATCTACTTCGGCGAGTCCACCCAGTCCTACTGGGTCGCCTCCAGCAGCGGCCTGTACGAGGCGGGGGACTGGGACAACCTCCTCGCTCACCTGTGGGCCCGCGACCAGATTCGCCGCCCCTTCTGCTAGCACCGTTCGGCGGAAGCGAGACGGGGCGCCTGCCCCGCATACTGGGCAGGCGCCCCGTCTTCCGGCTCAAGCGCTACCGGGGTTACTCGTCGAACTGGATGTCCCAGTGGACAGTGCTGCCCTCGACGGAGGTCACCGTGACGGTGATGGGGTAGCTGTCGCCGTCCTGCAAGAACTGGCAACCCAGCTCAGCACCCACCTGCGCGAGGATGTGGGTGTCACTGCAGACGAAGTTGTCGGGCGAGTAGCCGGCGGCTTCCAGAACCGGGGTCGACTGGTTGATGATCTCCACGTTGGAGACCTGGCCGTCGCTGGCCACGGCGGAGCTGCTGTCCTGGCCCCCGGCGGGAGCCTCGGCCGCGCTGTCCTCAGCGGCGTCGTCCTCCGCGGCGGTGTCGTCGGCCGGGGTGTCGTCCACCTTGATGTCCCACTGGACGTCGGAGCCGTCGACCTCGGTGACCGTGGCGGTGGCACCGATGGTCTCGCCCTCGATTTCGATCTCGCAGCGGATCTCGGCGCCCACCTCCGCGGGGAGGTCCTCTTCGCAGGTGAGATCGTCCGGTTCCTGGCCGATCTGCTGGGTCAGCATCGCGCTGGACTCCGCGGCGACGTCGTCGGCCGAGATGGATGCCGAGCAGCCGGTGGCCACAAGCATGGACAGGGCGCCCAGTACTGCTCCGACGATGATTCGTTCGCGTTTGACCCGTCGCATTGCGGCCTCCTGAGGCATGGGGGAATTGTGGGGGTAGTGCTCGCCTCAGTCGGACTCCGGAACGGGCTCTCCGGTTCTACGGCAGGACATTTCGATACCTGTCCGTGGTCCTGCCGCTCCTGACGGCGGTGGCCCCGGTGCGCCGCCGTCAGGAGTCAGGAGCTGGTCAGACCACCCCGAAGACGAAGCCGCCGGGGGAGTCGAGGTCGTCGCCGAACAGGAACTGGCGGGCGGAGAGCACGAACTCCTCGCGGCTGATGTAGCCGTCACCGTCGGTGTCCACGTGCGCGAACCGCTTGCGCGCCTCCTCCTCACGGGCGCCCAGGGCGTTCGTGTAGACCAGGAACTCCGCCTGGCTGATCCGGCCGTCCCGGGCCTCGTCCAGAAGGTCGAACACGGCCTCCGCCACGGCCTCGGCCGCGTTCGAGCGGCTCCTGTCCTCCGAAGCCGAGTGCATGGCCGCCACGAACCGGTCCCGGTCCAACGGCTCGTCCTGCGAGGCCTGGGCCAGCTTCTGCCATAGGGACTCGTACGCCTCCCGGACGGCCTGGGCCCTGGGCTCGGACGCGGCCAGGCCGTAGCCGGACAGGTAGCGGTCCACGAGGCGCTGGTAGTCAGCCCAGGTCACCGTCTTGTCGCCATCAGTGTCCAAGGCGTCGAAGAGGTCGCCGAACTGATCTTGCTTCGGTTCGGTGGACAGGTGTCCGCTTTCGGATACTTTGTCATTGAACGAGGAGATTGAAGTGCCCAAGACCCGCCCTGCGTACCCGCCGGAGTACCGCGATCAGATCATCGCGCTGGCCCGCTCCGGCCGTAGCCCCGAGGACCTGGCAGCTGAGTTCGAACCCTCGGCCCAGACGATCCGCACCTGGATCAATCAGGCCAAGATCGACTCCGGCCAGGCAGAGGGCACCACCAGCGATGACAAGGCCGAACTGGCCCGCCTTCGCCGAGAGAACGCCCAGCTGCGCGAAGAGCGCGAGATCCTGCGCAAGGCCACGGCTTTCTTCGTCCGGGAGACCAGTCGGTGATGTTCCGGCTGATCGACGAAGAAAAGACACGCCACTCCGTCTCCCTGATGTCCCGGCTGCTCGGCGTATCGCGGCAGGGCTACTACAAACACCACCACCGAATCCAGGACGGCCCCACGGCCAAGGAACGCTCCGACGCTGACCTGTCCGAGCGCATCCAGGGCCACCACGAGCGCTCCCGCGGCACCTACGGCTCCCCCAGGCTCCAGGCCGACCTGGCCGAGCTCGACGGCATCCGCGCTGGACGCAACCGCATCACCCGGCTGATGCGCCGCCAGGGCCTGGTCGGGGTCCACCGCCGCACCGGCCGCAAAGCCTGACCTCCCAGGACCGGATGGCCACAGCCCCACCGGATCTGGTCGGTCGTGACTTCACCGCCCATGCCCCCAACACCAAGTGGAGCGCGGACATCACCTACGTGCCCACCGACCAGGGGTGGGTGTACCTGGCGGTGGTGATGGACCTGTTCTCGCGCCGCATCGTGGGCTGGGCGATGGCCCCTCACATGCGCGCCGATCTGGTCTGCGACGCGCTGGCCATGGCGGTGACCGCCCGCCGTCCCGGTCCGGGGCTGATCCATCACTCGGACAAGGGATCGCAATACACCAGTCTGGCCTTTGGTCGCCGCTGCGAAGAGGCAGGGATCGCTCCCTCGACGGGGCGGACGGGGTCGTGTTACGACAACGCCGTCACCGAGAGCTTCTTCGCGTCGTTGGAGACCGAGTTGATCGACCGCACCCGTTTCGCCACCAGGGCGGATGCGGAGCGGGAGGTGTTCTCCTATATCGAGGGGTTCTACAACCCCTGGCGGCGGCATTCGGCCAATGGTCAGCTCAGCCCGGCTGAGTATGAACGTCGCCACACCGAAGTTGCTCAAGACAGGCTTGCGGCGCTGTCTCAGGCCGCGTAAAACCCCAGCTCACAGGTGTCTACCGAACTGAAGCAACATCAAACCTGGCGGCGATCTGGGGGTTGGTGCTCACGCGGTCCTCCTGGGATCGGGGCGGGCCTTTCCCGCCCCCAGACCTCAGAGTCCCAGGTCGCGCAAAAGGTTCCCTTTCAAATCACCCAGGTGACCCGGTTCCCTGAGGGCTCTGGTCTTCGGGGTGACCCGAATCGGGTGGAAATAGATCGAACCAGGTCGAACCGGGGCGATGGCTGGACGGCCGGGCTCTCGGTGCCCGGTGGCGCTGTGCCCGAGCGGCGGGCGTTCACGAGGTTGGGGGACAATGGCGCGCGTGTCGGTGACCGGAATCCCTCAGGACGGCGGGGCGCCCGTGCGCGCGGGCGTGCCCGAGCACGGGCGTGTGCCCAAGTACTACGCGGTGCGCATACAGCTCACCGAGCTGGTGGACGGCTTGCCCGAAGGGCATGCCCTGCCCACCGAGCGCGAGCTGGCCGAACGTTTCGGCGCGGCCCGGGAGACCGTCCGCCAGGCGCTGCGGGACCTGCTTCTGGAGGGCCGTCTGCGCCGCCGGGGGCGGGGGACGGTCGTGGCCGGCCCCAAGCTCGAACAGCCACTCTCCCTCGCCAGCTACACCGAGGGGGTGCGCCGCCAGGGCCGGTCCCCGGGGCGGACGCTGGTCGACCTGCGCGGTTGGCCGTGCCCGGCCGGTCTCGCGGCCGAGCTGGACCTGGCCGAGGGGGAGCCGGTCTGGCACATGGAGCGGGTGCTGTGGGCCGACGACGAACGTGTGGGGCTGGAGTCCACCTACGTGGCGGTGGAGCGCGCGCCCCGGTTGGATACCGACTTCGACCCTGATTCCAGCTTCTACGCCTACCTCCGGGAGCAGGTGGGCGACGGCTTCGCCAGCGCCGACGAGCGCCTGGAGACGGTCCTGGCCACCCCGCGCGAGGCCCTGCTCATCGGCACCCCGCCCGCGCTGCCCATGCTGCTCATCCACCGCCTGTCCCGGGACGCCCGGGGCCGTCCGCTCGAACGCGTGCGCTCCCTTTACCGGGGAGACCGGTTCAGTTTCACCACGCGCCTCACCGCCGACGACTGATTCGGGAGACAGGCGCGCCTCTTAGTAACGCAGAAATAACGTGTCTGGTCCAAAGTTTGAGGGCGGTTCACTCGCGCTTCCCTCCCGGGCACCGGCCGCTCCACCCTTCCCCACCAGGCTCGAAGACATGAGAGTGATCATCGTCGGCGCCGGGGTACTCGGCACCATGCACGCCTGGCAGGCCGTCTCCCGAGGGCACGAGGTCGTCCACATCGAACGCGAGGCCGCCGCGCGGGGCGCCTCCGTCCGCAACTTCGGCCTGGTCTGGGTCAGCGGCCGCTCCTCCGGTCCCGAACTCCAGGCCGCACTGCGCGCCCGCGAGCTCTGGGAGGGGATCGCCGAGCGCGTCCCCGACCTGGGCTTCCGCCCTTCCGGTTCGCTCACCGCCCTGACCACCGAGGCCGAGCTGGCTGTCGCGAAGGCCGCCGTCCAGGGCCCCGACGCCCAGCTGCGTGACCTCCACCTCCTCGAACCCGAGCGCGTCCGCGAGGTCAACCCGGCCCTGCGCGGCGAACTCCTCGGTGCCCTGTGGTGCCGCCGGGACGCCCAGGTCGAACCCCGCGTCGCCCAGAACGCCCTCCAGGCCGAGCTCGCCCGCAGCGGCCGCTACACCCTGCTCACCGGCCGCGAGGTCCGCGACCTGCCCGCGCCCGGAGCCGTCCGCGACGATCACGGCCAGACCCATCAGGGAGACCAGGTCGTGCTCTGCACCGGAGCCTGGCTCGGCGGTCTGGTCCGCGAACTGGTCCCCGACCTGCCGGTGCGCCGGGTCCGCCTGCAGATGATGCAGACCGGGCCCCTGGGCGAAGCGCTGACCACCTCCGTCGCCGACGCCGACAGCTTCCGCTGCTACCCGGCCTACCAAGGGCCGGAGCTGGACGCCCTCAACGCCGGACAGCCCCAGCCGCCCACCGCCAGCGAGCACGCCATGCAGCTGCTCATGGTCCAGCGCGCCGACGGCTCCCTCACCATCGGCGACACCCACGAGTACGAGCACCCCTTCTCCTTCGACACCGTCGAGGACCCCTACGAGCACCTCGCCCAGGTGGCCGAGCGCCTCCTCGGCCGCCCGCTGCCGTCGGTCCGCCGCCGCTGGGCCGGGGTCTACGCGCAGTGCGCGGACACCGCGAACGTCGTGCACCGCGCCCCCGTCGCCGACTCCGCCTGGCTGGTCACCGGCCCCGGCGGACGCGGTATGACCTGTTCCCCCGCCATCGCCGAGACCACCGCAGACGAACTGGACTGGTGAGCATGACCGCGAACCCCGCCGCCTCAGAGAACTCCGCTAACCCCGCCACCACCGAACTCGTCGTGCTCGACATGGCCGGGACCACCGTCGCCGACGACGGCCTGGTCGAGCGCGCCTTCCAGGCCGCCCTGCCCGACTTCACCCCGGCCCAGCTCGACCACGTGCGCGCCACCATGGGCGAATCCAAGATCACCGTCTTCCGCCACCTCACCGACCACGACGAGGAGCGCGCACAGCAGGCGAACGCCGCCTTCGAAGCCGCCTACGCGCGCCTGGTCGACGCGGGTCACTGCGCCCCGCTGCCCGGCGCGGAGGACGCCCTGCGCGGCCTCCGTGACCAGGGCCGAACCATCGCCCTGACCACAGGTTTCGCCCGTGACACCCAGGACCGCATCCTCGCCGCCCTGGGCTGGGAGGGCCTGGTCGACTTCACCCTCTGCCCCGCCGACGTCGGCGGGCGCGGCCGCCCCCACCCGGACATGGTCCTGGCCGCGGCCCTGCGCGCCCGGGTCTCCGCGGTCGCGGCCGTCGCCGTCGCCGGTGACACCGCCTCGGACGTGCGCACCGGCCGCAACGCCGGAGCGGGGACCGTCGCGGGTGTCCTCACCGGCGCCCACGACGCCGCTGCTCTGAGGGCCGCCGGGGCCACCCACGTCCTCGACACCGTGGCCGCCCTGCCCGACCTGCTCATCGCGCAGGAAACCCCCTAACCGCGCAGGAACGCCAGGACCGCCTTCACCCGGCGGTTGATGTCCGCGTCCCCGTGGGCGAGGCCGAGCTTGGCCATGATGCTCGCGGTGTGCTTGCCCACCGCCGCCTCGCTCACCGTCAGTTCGCGGGCGATCCGGGCGTTGGAGTGCCCCTCGGCCATGAGGATCAGCACCTCCCGTTCCCGTCGGGTGAGCTGGTCCAGCGGGTCCCGCCGCTGGACCAGCCGCCGGATCACGCTCGGGTCGATGACCGCACCGCCCTCGGAGACCTGGCGCAACGAGGCCACGAAGTTCTCGACCTCGGCCACACGCTCCTTCAGCAGGTACCCGACGGCCCGCCCCTCGTTGGAGTCGAGCAGCTTGTCCACGTAACGGGTCTCCACGAAGTGGCTGAGCACGACGATCGGCAGGGCGGGGTGCTTCGTGCGGAGTTCGACCGCCGCGCGCAGCCCCTCGTTCCCGAACCCGGGCGGCATCCGCACATCGGTGATCACCAGGTCCGGTCCGTGCTCGGCCACGGCCTCCACCAGGGTCTCGGCATCGCTCACCGCCGCGACGGTCACGATGTCGAAGCGCTCCAGCAGGCTTCGCAGGCCTTCTCGGAAGAGGACCCCGTCCTCGGCTAGGACGACGCGGAGCGGGGAGCGCCGGTGCATGGAACCTCCACTCTGATCCGGGTCGGCCCGCCGACCGGACTCGACAACAGAGTTCTACCGCCCAGCACCGCGACCCGGTCGGCGAGCCCGGTCAGCCCGGTGCCCCGCTCGGGATCCGCGCCGCCCCGACCGTCGTCGGTCACTTCGAGCACCACGTCCTCCCCGGCACGTTCGACCGTCACGGCGGTGCGGTGCGCCTCGGAATGCTTGGCCACGTTGCCGAGCGCCTCGGCGGCGGCGAAGTACACGACCCCCTCCACGTGGGCGGGCGACCGTTCGGTGAGGTCCACCGTCAGGTCCACCGGGAACGCGCAGCGCTCGGCCAGCTCCGGCAGCGCCGCCACCAGACCCTCGTCCGTAAGCAGCGGCGGGTGGATGCCCTGGATGATCTCCCGCATCGAGCTGATGATCTCCTTGACCTGCTCCTGTGCGTCGGCGAGGCTCCGCTCCACCGGTGAACCGGCGGGGGAGTCCATCCGTGCGAGACCGAGCTTCATCGCCAGCGTCACCAGCCGCTGCTGGGTGTCGTCGTGCAGGTCCCGTTCGATACGGCGCCGCTCTGCCTCGAAGGAGTCGACCAGCCGGGCACGGGATCGCTTGACCTCGACGAGTTCGCTCCGCAGCGCCTCGGACGGCTCCCCGCCGAGCAGGATCCGGCCCAGCACGGCGTTCAGGTGCGCCGTGACCGCGGCCGCGTAGGGCGAGACGACGAGGAGCGCGGCGCCGACCGGAACCAGGGCGAACGCCGCCCCGACACCGCTGACCCGGAACTGGTTGAACACGAGCTGCTCACCGGCCGCGACCAGCAGCGGAGCGCCCAGCAGCACCAGGCCGTACCCCGCGAAGCCGATCAGCACGAGGGCGCTGAGGGGAGCGATGACCAGGCACAGCAGCAGGAGATAAGCGAACTCCCGCCAGGTCGCGGCCTCGCTGTAGCGGGTGCGCAGCCACCGCCGTACCCCGCCGCGTGGAGTGCGGTGCCCTGACCTGACAGGAGGGTGCACCAGCCGCAATCGCCACCGTTCCACCGCTGCGACCGGCAGTGCCACCAGCGGCCCGAGGAGCAGGAGCATCCCCAGGCTCAGGAACGGCAGCAGGACCACGATCCACAGTTCGGCCTCGTTGACGTCCTGCCGGGCCTCCACGAGGATCTCGACGAGGATGATCACCGGTATGAGCATCGGACCGATCAGGAGGTGCGAGACACCGCCGACCAGCACCGCGCCCAGCACCGCACCGAGGCTGCGCAACGGCCAGCGCGTCCTGAGGAAGCGCCGCTCGCGTAACGCGGTCAACGGCGTCCGCGGCCGGGGGGAGTTCTCATGGGTCATCACACCGACAACCCTAGGGACGGGCGGGGCGGCGGGCACGGGGAGTAATCCCCGGTTTTTCGGTAGTGCTGGCCTTACCCCGATCACGTCCTGTATGGCCGAGTTCCAGCGTGTCCTGTCCAGGTTCTAAGGTCGATTCCGACAAGGATGTCTAGGACAAGGACGGCTGATGGACGCGCGTGCCTACATCGAGGCCCACGGGAACGAGTTCCTCACCTCGCTCAAGGAATGGCTGGCGATCCCCTCGATCTCCGCCGACCCCGAGCGCCACGACGACGTGCGCCGCTCGGCCCGCTGGCTGGCGGACCACCTCACCGAGACCGGCTTCCCCACGGTCGAGGTCTGGGAGACCCCCGGGCTGCCCGCCGTGTTCGCCGAGTGGCGCGCCGCCGACCCCGCAGCGCCCACGGTGCTGGTCTACGGCCACCACGACGTGCAGCCGGTGGACCCGCTGGAGGAGTGGGAGACCGAGCCCTTCGTCCCCACCGAGCGCGGCACTTCCCTCTACGCGCGCGGGTCCTCCGACGACAAGGGCCAGGTCCTCTTCCACGCCCTGGGCGTGCGGGCCGCCCTGGCCGCCTCCGGCGCGGACGCCCCGCCGGTCACCGTCAAGCTGCTGGTGGAGGGTGAGGAGGAGTCCGGTTCCGTCCACTTCGCCGAGCTGATGAAGGCCAACCGCGAGCGCCTGGCCTGCGACGTCGCCGTCATCTCCGACACCACCATGTGGGCGCCCGACACCCCCTCCATGTGCGTGGGCATGCGCGGCGTCACCGACGTGGAGATCAGCCTCTTCGGCCCGGAGCGCGACCTGCACAGCGGTTCCTTCGGCGGTGCGGTCCCCAACCCGCTCAAGATCATGAGCGACCTGCTCTCCGGTCTGCACGACGCCGACAACCGCGTCGCGATCCCCGGTTTCTACGACGGGGTCGTCGAGGCCAGCGCACAGGAGCGCGAGCTCATCGCCCGGCTGCCCTTCGACGAGAAGGAGTGGCTGGCCACCGCCGCCTCCACCGCCGCGCGCGGGGAGGAGGGGTACAGCACCCTGGAGCGCGTCTGGCTGCGGCCCACGGCCGAGATCAACGGCATGTGGGGCGGGCACACCGGGGCGGGCGGCAAGACCATCGTGCCGCGCTCCGCGCACGCCAAGATCAGCTTCCGCCTCGTGCCCGGCCAGGAGCCCCTGGAGATCCAGGACCGGGTCCGCGAGTACGTGGAGGCCAACACCCCGGGCGGCATCACCGCCGAGCTGGAGTTCGGCGGCCCGGGCGTGCGCGCCTGCGCCTCCGATCTGTCCTCCACCGCCCTGAAGGCCGCCCGCTCCGCCATGGGCCGCGCCTTCGGCAAGGAGGTCCTGTTCACCCGTGAGGGCGGCAGCGGCCCCGAGGCCGACATCGCCGACATCCTCGAAGCCCCGCTGGTGTTCGTGGCGGTGGGACTCAACGAGGACCGCATCCACGCCCCCAACGAGAAGGTGGAGATGCCGCTGCTGCTCAAGGGCGCCGAGAGCGCGGCCTACCTGTGGGAGGAACTGGGCGCCGTCAGGGGCGTCTGAGCCCTGACGCCTGCCATCCGCTGCTTGTCGGCCGCGGCCGCCGTGTGCTCCCGGCGGCCGCACCGGTTCCGGGAACGGGAGTGCGCCGGGCCCTCGGAGGCGTTAGACCTTGAGGAGAACAACAGAACCGGAAGGTCGCATGGAATCCGAAGCCACACCCCTGCTCGCCCGCTCCACCGTCAACCCCGCCGGGCACCGGCGCGGTGACGACGACTGGCTGGCCGCGGCCTGGGCGGACCCGAACACCAGGGTCCTGGTCCTGGAGGGCGGTGAACCCGGCAGCTACGGCTGGAAGGCGCTCATGGCCAAGCAGTCCCGCGCCCTGGTCACCACCGGCCAGACCCGGGAGCTCGTCCTGCTCGACCCCCACCACGCCCCCGCGGGCGAGCGGTACCTGCTGGGCAGCGACGGCGAGCGCGCCTACTTCGCGGTCCGCTCACGCCAGGACCTGGAGCCCAACCCCGTCGCCGAACCCGCGTCCCTGCGCGAGGTCGGCGCGGTCCTCAACGACCACGACACCGGCCTGTTCACCCGGGCGGTCGCTCTCGCGAACTGGAACGCCAGCCACGGCTTCTGCCCGCGCTGCGGTTCCCGCACCCGGATCGAGAGGGCCGGTCACGTGCGGGTCTGCGAGGAGGAGGGCACCGAACAGTTCCCCCGGATGGACCCGGCGGTGATCATGCTGGTGCACCGCGAGCGCGACGGTCAGGAGGAGTGCCTGCTCGGCAACAACCCCAACTGGGACGCGCACCGCTTCTCCGTGCTGGCCGGGTTCGTGGACGCGGGGGAGTCCCTGGAACAGGCGGTGATCCGCGAGGTGGCGGAGGAGGCGGGCGTGGTCGTCGAGGACCCCCGCTACCTGTCCTCGCAGCCCTGGCCGTTCCCGCGCAGCCTCATGATGGGCTACACCGCCCGTGCGGTGGGCGAGACCGAGCGGACCGACGACGAGATCGCCGAGACCCGCTGGTTCACCCGGGCCGAGCTGGCCGAGGCCGTGCACTCCGAGGAGGTCGTCCTGCCGGGGCGGCTCTCCATCGCCCGCACCCTGATCGAGCACTGGTACGGCGCGGAGCTCCCGGGAGGCTGGTAGACCGAACCCGGAGCCGTCACCGCCCGGGGCCCGCGTGGCCCGGGCGCGCCCGAACCGCGGGTCGTCCGTCCCCCCGAACCGGACGTCCCGCGGTGCGTACCGGTCCTGCCGCCGACCGGGATCGGCCGGCCCGGCCCCGGTCCTATCCCGTGGTCAGCTCGTCCGGGAGGACGGTCAGGGGGCTGGTGCTGCTCTCCACCACGTCCTGGGCCAGTTCGGCGACCTTGCGCCCCCGGGACCTGGCCGAGGAGCGAAGTCTCTCGAACGCCTCGCGGGGCGGCATCGTGTGCCGTTCCGCGAGCACCCCGATGGCCTGCTCCACCACGACCCTCGAGTGCAGCGCGTGCTCCAGCTGCGTGATCGTGTGCCGCAGCCGCTCCACTTCCGACGCCCCCTCCGGGGCGCGGCCCGGAGCCTGGGTGCGGGGTCTGCCGGTCCCCGCCTCGGCGGTGAGCAGGTCCGCCAGGACCATCGCACTGACCAGGTCCGGCGTCTCGTGCCCGTTCTGGTCGGTGCCCACACGCCACCCGTTCGGGGTGCGGCGCACCACTTCGACGTCCACCGTGTCGGTGACCGCTACGTCATGAGACCTCACGTCGTCCCCCAACTCAACACTCCCCGTCATCGTCCGAGCTACGGTGTCGGCCGCGCCTCCGGTCGGAACTCGGGGGTGTCCGCCCCTTGGGGGGAGGGGACCCGCCGCGCGGACCGCAACCGTGTGCGGTCCGCGCCGTTCGTCCGTCCTAGGACAGCTCGGCCAACTTCTTCTTCACCTGAGCGAGCGACGGGTTGGTCATCGCCGTGTCGTCGCTGAAGACCACCGTGGGGACCGTCTGGTTCCCGCCGTTCACCTTCATCACGTACTCCGCGGCCTCCGGGTTCTCCTCGATGTTCACCTCGCGAATCGCGATCCCCTCACGGGAGAGCTGGCTCTTGAGGCGTCTGCAGTACCCGCACCAGGGGGTGCTGTACATCGTGAAGGCTTCGGTGCCCGTACTCGTCATCTCGCTCACGTCTTTCAGGTCGACGGTCATGGTGGGGGGTCGGTTCCCCAACTCTCAACACCAAGGGGGCCTCACCGCTTCCCATGACCGTGCGACACAACGTGGGACGCCTCACAGGGGCGACTGGTTCTGGAATGTCTCGCTCAGCTCGTTCGCCCAGCTCGCGCACCCCGCGTGTCCACGCTTGTCCACAGCCTGGCGCATCCGCTCCCGGTAAAGACCGATACTTGAGAGACTGTGCGCCCACGGCCTGACAAGAGTCCCAGAGTGGCACGACGGTCCAGGGCCGTTCCAGACCGTTGTGGTCGTCTTGGCCGATTTCGGCCGTCTGGCCGATCGCAGCCGAAACACCGATCACACCCGCCCCGACCAGATGCAGGAGCACCATGGACCCCGACCGCGTCCTGGAGGGACTGGACCCGGAACAGACCGAGGCGGCGCGCGCCCTACGCGGCCCCGTGTGCATTCTGGCCGGTGCCGGAACGGGGAAGACCAGGGCCATCACGCACCGGATCGCGCACGCCGTGGCCAGCGGGGTCGTCTCCGAACAGCAGATCCTCGCGGTCACCTTCACCGCCCGCGCGGCCGGGGAGATGCGCGGACGCCTGCGCTCCCTGGGCGCCCCCCGGGTGCAGGCCCGCACCTTCCACGCGGCCGCGCTGCGCCAGTTGGGCTTCTTCTGGCCACAAGTGGTCGGCGGAGAGAAACCCACCCTCATCGACAGCAAGCTCTCGGTGGTGGCCCGCGCCGCCAACGCGGTGGGGCTGCAACCGGACCGGCTCGGGCTGCGCGACCTCGCCAGTGAGATCGAGTGGGCCAAGGTCACCCAGGTACGCCCCAGCGACTACGACAAGGCCGTGGCCAAGGCGGGCCGCCAGGCGCCGATGACCACCGGCGAGGTCGCCCGGGTCTTCGAGGCCTACGAGGAGCTGCGCAGCGAGCACAACCTCCTCGACTTCGAGTCCATGCTGGAGCTCACCGCCGGGATGATCAACGAGTACCCGGCCGTGGCCCAACGGGTCCGCGACCAGTACCGGTACTTCGTCGTGGACGAGTTCCAGGACGTCAACCCGCTGCAGAAACTCCTCCTGGACGCCTGGCTCGGCGACCGCGACGACCTGTGCGTGGTCGGCGACCCCAGCCAGACCATCTACTCCTTCGCCGGGGCCACCCCGGGCTACCTGACCGGGTTCGCCAACCGCTACCCGCACGCCACGGTGGTCCGGCTGGTCCGCGACTACCGCTCCACCCCGCAGGTGGTGCGGGTGGCCAACCACGTCATCGCGCAGGCCAAGGGCACCACCTCCGCCAACCACCTCACCCTCCAGGCGCAGCGCCCGGACGGGCCGGACCCGCTCTACCAGGAGTACGAGGACGAACCGGGGGAGGCCACCGGCGTCGCGCGCAAGATCAGCGTGCTGCTGGAGGACGGCACCCCCGCGAGCGAGATCGCGGTGCTGCTGCGCACCAACTCGCAGTCGGCCGCCTACGAGCAGGCCCTGGCCGACGAGGGCGTCCCCTTCACGGTGCGCGGCACCACCCGTTTCTTCGAGCGCCCCGAGATCAAGCAGGCCGTGCACACCCTGCGCGGGGCCCGGCACGGCGCGGCGGGGGAGACGGCCGAACCCCTGGTCGCGACCGTGCGGAGCCTGCTCTCCCAGATGGGGCTGACCGACACCGCCCCCGAGGGCCGCCAGGCCCGGGAACGCTGGGAGTCGCTGTCGGCTCTGGCCCAGCTCGCCGAGGACATGGCGGCCAAGCCCGGCCCGGACGGCGGCCAGGCCACCATGGCCGCCTTCGTCGAGGAGCTCGAGACGCGCATGGCCACCGAGCACGCGCCCGGGTTCGAGGGGGTGACCATCGCCTCCCTGCACTCCGCCAAGGGTCTGGAGTGGGACGCGGTGTTCCTGGTCGGCCTCACCGAGGGCATGATGCCGATCATCTACGCCGAGACCGACGAGCAGGTCGAGGAGGAGCGCAGGCTCTTCTACGTGGGGGTCACCCGCGCCCGGTCCAGCCTCGCGATGTCCTGGTCCCTGGCGAGGTCACCGGGGGGAAGGAAGACCCGCAAGCCCTCGCGCTTCCTGGACGGGCTGCGCCCCGCCTCGCCCTCCACCGCCAACCGCCGTGACCGACGCAAGGGCGGGGTCGTGCGCTGCCGGGTCTGCTCGGACGTGCTCTCCGACACCACCGAGCGCAAGCTGGGACGCTGCCTGGACTGCCCGTCGAACTACGACGAAGCCCTGCTGGAGCGGCTGCGCGACTGGCGCAGGCAGACCGCCCAGGAAGCGAAGATGCCCGCCTACGTGATCTTCACCGACGCCACCCTCCAGGCCATCGCCGAGCAGGAGCCCTCCAGCGTCTCCCAGCTCACGGCCGTGTCCGGGGTGGGCCCGGCGAAGCTGGACCGTTACGGTGAGGCGGTACTCGCGCTGGTCGCGGGGCGGGACCCCGCGGAGGCGGCCGCCGGTGAGACGGACGCCGGTGACGGAGAGGACGAGGATGAGTGAACACGACGCCGAGCGCAGCGGGCAGTCCCTGTCCGACCTGCTGAGGGTGCTGGACCTGGAACAGATCGAGGTCAACATCTTCCGCGGGATCAGTCCGGCGGAGGGGCCCCAGCGGGTCTTCGGCGGCCTGGTGGCGGGGCAGGCACTCGTCGCCGCGGGCCGGACCGTGCCCACGGACCGGTACGTGCACTCCCTGCACGCCTACTTCATCCGGCCGGGCGACCCGACGGTGCCGATCGTCTACGAGGTCGACCGGGTCCGTGACGGGCGTTCGTTCACCACCCGCCGGGTCGTGGCGATCCAGCACGGCAAGGCGATCTTCACCCTGTCGGCCTCCTTCCACAAGGAGGAGCCGGGGCTGGACCACCAGACCCCGATGCCGGACGTACCGCCGCCCGAGGACCTGCTCAGCACGCGCCAGCGGCTGCGCGAGGCGTTCGGGAAGGTACCGAACTTCGTCCAGTGGCACCCGATCGAGATGCGTCCGGTGGGTGCGATGTCGTTCGAGGCCGAACGCGACCCCGGCCTGCGCACGGACACCAACCCGGTGTGGTTCAAGGTGGACGGCAAGCTGCCCGACGACCGCCTCACCCAGGTGTGTCTGATGACCTACGCCTCGGACATGACCCTGCTGGACACGGTGCTGCTCCGGCACGGCCGGTCCTTCGCGGGCATCGCGATGGCCAGCCTGGACCACGCCATGTGGTTCCACCGCCCGTTCCGCGCCGACGAGTGGCTGCTCTACGCACAGGAGTCCCCGACCGCCCAGGGCGCCCGGGGACTGGCCCGCGGTCTGGTCTACACGCGTGAGGGCCAGCTGGTCTGCTCCGTGGTTCAGGAGGGCATGATCCGCGTGGTGGACGCCGAGGGCTGGTCCTAGGAGACCGGGGGGAGGTCCTGGGAGTCCGCCGGAGGTCTCACCAGGCAGGACACCGAGCAGCGTTCGGGGAGGGCCCGGCAGTGTGTTGGCGAACACTGCCGGGCCCTTCGCCATTCCCTGGAAGTTTTGGCCAGATGCGGACGTTTTCGCAGGTCAAAAATAGGTTGCCGATTTTCGTGGCCGCCCCGTAGTGTGTATCTCGTCGAAGTGACCGCTCTCGGTACAGGTGCAAGATCCTGTGCCCGACCTTGAAGGAGGTGCCCGATCAAATGAACACGACGGAGATGAACCAGATGACCCAGGTGAACTTGCTGAAGCCGATGAACAACGGTTTCGCTTCTGACGTCACCGCCGCTGCCTGGCAGCTGTTCCCGACCCGTGTCGTCCCGGGTGCCGACCTGAGCGGCATCACCACCATCGGCAGTCGCCCGAGCACCGAAGGCGGCACCTGTGTCCTCGGCATGGTCCGGCTCGTCGGAGCGGGCTTCGTGTCCCAGGGGACCGGTGTGTCCACCGCTGGTGTGATCGGCGGACTGCGTCACGAGTCCGAGCTTGCCCTTGATCGCGGCAAGTTCACCGGTGGCGTCAACGAGGCATCGCACGAAACCCCGCGCCGCTATGGCGCATCGGGGGAGTGTCCACGGAGGATTCCGGCCTAGAGCTACACAGGCCGAGATTTTCAACCGTGGCCGCGGACCCCGACACAGGGGCCGCGGCTTTCTTTGTATCTCCGCAGGCTCTCCGTCCCCCAGGGACGAGGGAGAAGGCGGCGGCATCGCAAGTCCAGGTCCCGCACCGGGCCTGATCCGGTGACTGAACACCGACCGCGTTGTACGAACGATCAAAGATCTTGGAGGGCACCGATGCTTGCGTCGGTCCTGGAAACGCCTCAGCTGGGCGAGGCCGAAATCCCCTGCCGTATGGAGCCGGACCTGTTCTTCGCGGAGTCCCCCGCGGAGGTCGAGGAGGCCAAGGCGATCTGTGGGGCCTGCCCGATCAGGGAGCAGTGCCTGGCGGACGCGCTCGAGCGGCGCGAGCCGTGGGGCGTCTGGGGCGGGCAGCTGCTCGTCTCCGGTCAGGTCGTGGCGCGCAAGCGCCCGCGTGGCCGTCCCCGCAAGAACCCGGCCCCGGTCGCGGCCTGACCGCCCGGAACAACCTGAAGCCCCCGAAGCACCCACGAACCGAAGGACTCGAAGAACGATGATGCAGGAACTCATGCAGATGGTGGAACGCTCCGACGAGGAGCCGCGCGAGCGTCAGATCAGACGGCTCGGCGCCCGACAGCTCCGAGCCCGCCAGCGCGAGGAGCGCCGTGCGGAGCAGGCGATCATGGAAATCGCGTGGTCACGGCTGTGTTGACCGGGCCTGAGCGCCAAATGACGCGTGCTGGGTGAACACTCGAGGCCGGACGGCGGTCTCCTCCCGACGGGGGGCTCGCCGTCCGGTCTCGTTTGTGTAACCAAAAATGCGGGAAGAGGTCGAATCAGGCCCCGATACGGCCCCTCTCACCAGGCAAAAAACCGCCCTGGTCAGAGCTGAATCCGCTACACAGGGGAGTTTCCCGTCCTGAGAGCACTCCTCGGACACCGCGCTAGACAGATGACATTTCGGGACAACGCACACCTGTTCGTGAGAGCTTCGCTCGGCTACCGTAAAGTTCGTGCCCTCGAACACCAAAATCGAGGTACGACGCAGTCCTCGTCGCCGCCGCACCGTGTCGGCCTACAGGGACGGGGACACCACGGTCGTCCTCGTGCCCGCGACGTTCTCCCGCGCAGAGGAAAAGCGCTGGGTGGACCAGATGCTGCAAAAACTCGAGGCGCGCGAGGGCCGCAGACGCCCCGGCGACCGTGAGCTCCACGAGCGCGCGGTGGAACTGGCCGAACGCTACCTGGGCGGTACCCACCTGCCGGACAGCGTCCGCTGGGTCGACAACCAGAACTCCCGCTGGGGCTCGTGCACCCCGGACACCCGCACGATCCGCATCTCCCGCCGCGTCGCCGGGATGCCCGCCTGGGTGGTGGACTACGTCCTGGTCCACGAACTCGCCCACCTGCAGATCCCGCACCACGGCCGCGACTTCTGGGACCTGGTCCGCCGCTACCCCAAGGCCGACCGCGCCCGCGGCTACCTGGAGGGCTACAGCGCCGGAAGCCGCTCCGAATGCGACCACTCCGGCTCCGAAGAGGAACTCGAAGCCGACGAAGTAGCCCTCGAAGAGTAGCCCTCCACCCGGTCAGGTCCTGTTCTGCCCCGGTTCCGGATTCGAGCCGCCTGACGGCTTCGTGCGGGCGTTGTGCGTTCGCCGGGCCGCGGAGCAGGTAGTCGGTCTCGTCGTGGGACTCGCGCTCGGACAGGACACCCACCACCAGGACTCGCTGTGCGCGCGAGCGGGTAGGTCTGCGAAGAATCAGTGGCCGGGCCGGCCGAGTTCGTTCTTGGCCTCGTTGGCCTCGGCGGCGACCCTGCTCAGGGTGAAGGCGCTGACCAGCAGCAGCACGACGACGAGGACCGCGTAGTAGAGGGTGGTCCCGCCCCACTCACCCGTGACCGCCGCGCGGCCCAGGACCGCGAGGAGCAGCAGGCCCAGGAAGGCGCAGACGCCCTTGCCCAGGCGCAGGGAGCGTTCCTTCTGCTGGACCTTGGCCCGGGCGACCTCGTCCGGGCCGATCAGGCCCGCACGCTGGTCGGCGAGTAGGCGCTCGGCGGCCTTGCGCCCCCTACGGGCGAGGAGGAACACGGCCAGGCCGCCGAGCATGCCCGCCACGGTGATCAGGGACACTACGCGGGCCTCGGGTCGCTCTGCCCGGCTCTGTCGGCGCGGACCGCCCGTGCGGCGGTGCGGACCAGGTCGCGCACGACGTCGTCGCTGGGTTCGGGCAGCTCGTCCACCGGGAACCAGTCGAGCCCTGCGGACTCGGCGGGGTCCACGACCAGCACCGCGTCGGCCGGGGCCAGGGCCGCGTACTGCACGTCCAGATGGAAGCTGCCGCCGCCGCACGGTACCGCGTGGCGGTCCAGCCGCACCGGTGCGGGCAGCAGGGTCAGCCCCCGGATGCCGGACTCCTCAGTGGCCTCGCGCAGCGCGGCAGCGGCCAGGGTGGCGTCCTCGGTCTCGCAGTGGCCGCCGGTCTGCAGCCACATCCGGTGGACGCGGTGCAGCACGAGGGCCACCTTGGAGCCGTCGGCGGAGATGATCGCCGAGCTCGCGGTCAGGTGCCCGGGCAGGCACGTGCGCCACATGGCGTCCGGGTGGGCGTCGAGGTGGTCCAGGTAGGAACGGCGGAGTTCCTCCTGCCCGGCGTCGGGCGCGGTCCACGCGCCCAGCACCGCCCGGGCGTCCGCGTGCAGTGTCACCTAATCGCCGTCCTTCTTGTCCTCACCGGACTTGCCTTCGGCCTCGCCGGGCTTGGGCTTCTCCGAGCCGTCGGGTTCGGTCAGTGACGAGATGTCGAAGTCCGCGCCCTCGAACTCGCTCCGCCCGTGCACGAAACCGTCCGGGTCGTCGAGGTCGTCGCCGGTGGGCATCAGGTCCGGGTGCTGCCAGACGGCGTCCCGGCCCTCCACGCCCCGGGCCTCCTCCAGCGCGGACCACAGGGCTCCGGCCTCGCGCAGGCGGCGCGGGCGCAGTTCCAGGCCGACCAGGGCGGCGAAGGTGTGTTCGGCGGGACCACCGGTGGCGCGGCGGCGACGGGTGGTCTCGGCCAGGGCGCCGGACTGCGGCAGCCGTTCGGAGACCGCCTTGGCCACCACGGTCGCCACCCAGCCCTCGATCAGGGCGAGGGTGGTCTCCAGGCGGGCCAGCGCGGCCTTCTGCTGCGGGGTGTCCTCCGGCTGGAGCAGGCCCTCGGGGCCCATACCGCCGGACATCGCCTCCTGGAGGGCCTCGGGGTTGGTGAGATCGATCTCGCCGAGCTTGTCCTCCAGACCGCTGACGTCGAAGGACATCCCGGCCGCGTACTCCTCGACCAGGCGCGAGACGTGCGAACGCAGCCACGGCACGTGCGAGTACAGGCGGTGCACGGCGGCCTCGCGGGCGGCCAGGTACAGCCGCACCTCGTCGTCGGGGATCTCCAGGCCCTCACTGAAGCGGGCCACCCCCGAGGGCAGCAGCGCGGCATTGCCCTCACCGGCGAGCGGCAGGCCGATGTCGGTGGTACCGATCACTTCCCGGGCGAGCTCGCCGATGGCCTGACCGGCCTGCTGGCCGACCATCATGCCGCCCATCTGCTGGATCATGCCCAGCAGCGGACCGGCCATGGAGGCCATCTCCTCGGGCAGGTTCTGCCCCATGGCCTGGACGGTCTTGGCGGTCAGCGGGTCGCACAGCTGCGCCCACGAGTCCATCGTCTTCTCGATCCACTCCGACCGGCTCCAGGCCTGGGCGGTCTGGAGTCCCGAAGGCAGGTCGGTAGCCTGGTCGAGCCACAGGTCGGCGAGGCGCAGCGCCTCCTCGATCCGTGCGTAGTCGGCGGGCGGCACACTCGGGTCCCCCTTCTGGGACACCGCGTGCCGCGCGATGTTCTTGGCCATGTCCCAGTTGATGCCGGACGCCGAGGACGTCTGGCCGGCCTCGGACGCACCGGGGGCGGGCTGGGACGACATCATGTCCGCGAACTGGCGGAGCATGTTGGCCATCTGTTGCGGATCGCCGAACGGGAAACCGTCCGGCATTCCGGAGTCCCCCCCGCCCGGGCGGCCGCTGCCGGCACCCGAGCCGGAGTCGCCAGAACGGCGGCCGGACTCGTCGTCGGGATCGTTCGGCATGCTGAAACCGAAAGGCAGGTCGCTCACAATCAGACCTCAGGCAGGATTAGGTTTGGTCTCCACTGTCACGTTAGCTGGGAGTCGCCCGGAGTGAATACCGAAAGCAGCCAGGTTCGCCCAGAGCACAGCCCCCCGGATCCGGCGGGCATGGTGGTGGCGGTCACCGGTGCCGCCTCCGGAGTGGGCCGACTCCTCGTGCAACGCCTGGCCACGCCAGAAGGTTCCGTGGCCGCCCGCGAGGTCGTCGCGATCGACGAGGAGTTCGCTGACCTGCGCGGAGTCACCTGGCGGATCGCGGACGTCAGCGATCCGGGGCTGGTCTCCCGCCTGGGCGGGATCGACGTCCTCGTGCACACCGCGGACGACCGGTCCCTGGACAGCAAACCCTCGGAGCGCCGGGCGCACAACGTCCGGGCGGCCCAGACGGTCCTGACCGCCGCGGCGGCCTCCGGGGTCCCGCGGGTCATCCTCGTCACCAGCACGATGGTCTACGGCGCCGTCCCCGACAATCCGGTCCCGCTGCCGGAGAACGCCACCCGCGTCTCGGACAACAGCGAGGGCCTCATGGGTGACTTCGCCGAGGTGGAGGAGCTGGCCGAGCGCGCCCGCCGGGCCCATCCCGGGCTGAGCGTCACCGTGGTGCGGCCCGCCCCGCTCGTGGGGCCGGACCTGGACACGCTGCTGAGCCGGCACTTCTCCGCGCCGCGGCTGCTCACCGTCAAGGGCCACGAACAGCGCTGGCAGTTCTGCCACGAGGACGACCTCGCCTCCGCCCTGGCCTACTGCGCCCTGTACGGGGTCACCGGTACGGACGGCGTGGTCGCCGTGGCCAGCGAGGGCTCCCTGTCCCAGGGGGAGGTGGAGGAGATCGCGGGGATGAAGCACTTCGAGGTGCCCGCGAACCTCGCCTTCGGCGCCGTGCGCCGCCTGCACCAGGCCCGCATCACCCCGGCCGCCGCAGGTGAGATCAAGTTCCTGGTCTACCCGTGCGTGGTGGACTGCTCGGCCCTGCGCGACGCGGGCTGGAAGCCCGGCCACGACAACGAGTCGGCGCTGATCGCCCTGCTGGAGTCCAAGACCGGAAAGCACGCGATCGCCGGGCGCAGCCTGGGCCGCAAGGAGGTCACCATCACCGCCGCCGGCGCCGCCGGTGCGGCGGCCGCCGCCATCGGTACCGCGGCCGCCATCCGGCACCTGCGCAAACGCGGGAGGAGCTGAGCGGGCGATGCTGCGAGTCGCGAGGTCTATGCGGCTCTGAACTGCTCGAACATCAGAATTTTTGGATGATCGCACAGGTGGGGTTCACGTGCGGGAGTGTCGTGCACGGGGCGCCTTGATACGGTTCCCACGTGGAACAGATCACTCTCGCGGCCGTACGCGACACGCCCCTGTCCGTGGACGAGGTCCTCGCGGCGGTGACCGATCCCAGAGCCGGCGGTACCGCCGTCTTCATCGGTACCGTGCGCGACCACGACCACGGCCGGGACGTCTCGGCGCTGTCCTACTCGGCCCATCCGTCCGTGGAGGCGCAGCTGCGCGTCGTCATGGAGAAGGTGCTGAGCGACACCTCCGTCCCCGGGCGGCCGGTCGTGCGGATGGCCGCCACGCACCGCGTCGGCGACCTGGAGATCGGGGACATCGCCGTGGTCGTCGCGGCCTCCGCCGAGCACCGCGAGGAGGCCTTCGCCGCCTGCCGCAAGCTCATCGACGACCTCAAGGCCCAGGTGCCCATCTGGAAGAACCAGTCCTTCGAGGACGGCGACACGGAGTGGGTGGGCTCGCCCTGACCGGCCCCCGCCCGTGAGCCCGGGTGGGTCGCCGGGGGCTCTAAGGTGTCAGCATGGTTCGTCGTGTCATGACCCTTGTCGCCGCACTCGTCCTGCTTGCCGGGCTCGGGTACGGCAGTCTCTTCCTGCCCGTGCCCTACCTGGTGGCCTCCCCCGGCGTCACCCTGGACACCCTGGGCGAGCAGCAGGACGGCCAGCCCGTCATCGGTATCGAGGGTGCCGAGAACTACGAGCACGACGGATCGCTCTCCATGGTGACCGTTCAGTACGCCGGCGGCCCCGACCACCGGCTCAACCTCTTCACCCTGGTGACGGCGTGGCTCTCGCCGAGCCAGGCGGTGCTGCCCGAGGAACTCCTCTTCCCGGCCGGGCGCTCCCAGGAGGAGGTCACCGAGCGGCAGACCGTCCAGATGAACAGCTCGCAGACGGACGCCACCGCCGCCGCCCTCAACCAGCTCAACATCGACTACGAGGCGATTCCGCTGGTCGCCGAGGCCGTCGAGGGCATGCCCGCCGACGGTGTCGTGGAGGCGGGGGACCGCATCATCGAGGTCGACGGCGAGAAGGTGCCCACCAGCACCACCGGTGACGACCCCGAGGAGCTCGTCGGTAGCGCCTACGTGGTGGACAAGGTCGGTGCCCGCGAGGCCGGTGACCCCGTCGCCCTGGTCCTGGACCGCGACGGCGAGGAGGTGGAGGTCGCCCTCGACACCGTCGAGGGCGACGAGGGCAACGCCGCGGTGGGCGTGCTCATCGCCGACGACATGGACTTCCCCGTCGACGTCTCCATCTCCGTCGGCGAGATCGGCGGCCCCAGCGCGGGCATGATGTTCGCCCTCGGGATCATCGACCGCCTCAGCGAGGAGGGCATCACCGGCGGTGTCAGCGTCGCCGGTTCGGGCACCGTCAGCTCCGACGGCCGGGTCGGCGGGGTCAGCGGTATCCCGCAGAAGATGGTCAGCGCCCACCGCGACGGCGCGGAGTACTTCTTCGTGGCCGCCGACAGCTGCTCCCAGGTGAACCAGTCCGCCGCCGCCGACGACCTGGACGTGGTGCGCGTCGAGACGCTCACCGACGCCCTGGACGCCCTGGAGACCATCCGCGAGGGCGGCGCTGACCTCCCCCGCTGCGAAGGGGACTAGCGGAGCAGAAGCCAGGACGCGCGCGAGATGAAGGAACCCCGGGCCGCACGGTCCGGGGTTCCGTTGTGTCCAGGGCTTCAGCTCTCCTTGCCGGGGAGCTCCTCTTCGAGGTCGAGGGTGAGGGCCAGGGCCGAGGTCAGTGCCGGGATCAGGTCCGGGCCGTTGAGGACCTCGGTCTCGCTGTCGTGGCTGCGCATGCGCATGGCGCAGTGCCGCGAACCGTCGCGCAGCACACCCGCGACCATGCGGATCTCCTCGGTCTCCTTGCCGGAGGCGGTGGGGTCCTCGCCCGCGGCCAGGGTCTCGTCCGAGCCCTTCACCACCAGGCGCTCCATGACCAGCGCGCACCCGGCCACGCCCTCGGGCCACAGGATGCGGCCCAGGGCCTCCTCCAACGGGACGTCCGGGGACAGCGCCTCCTGCTCCACCGGGGTCAGCTCGTCGGGGCTGGCCGGGGAATCGATCCCCAGCAGGCCCGCGAGAGCGGGTTCCGCGGCCAGCAGCTCCGAGGTGGGGACCAGGGCGTACAGCCCCAGGGGGCGGTCCCAACCCTGCTCGGCCGCGTGGCGTTCCAGGTCCATGACTGCTTCGCGAATGTTCGACACGTTTCCATGGTGGCCGATGTGGGAACCCCGCCGGGCCCGTTCGGCGGCAGTAGGGTCGCATGGCGCCCTCCGGTTGCGACTCCGATACCCCAACGATGCAGCCTTGTCATCGGCTGGAGGGCGATTTCGGGAACCTGGCGGCCACCGATTAAGTTTTCAGTAATAAGGCGCACCACGCGCACCGACCGCACCTACCAAGCCAGAACGAGGGGGAGGCGTGAGCTTCCGATCGCCCGGCGCACCACCTGCGCGTATGCCTCGCCGATCAAGGTTGCTCGCGCCAGTCGCGGCGACCGTGGTCGTCATCATCGCGGGGTTGATGTTCGCCGCGAACTTCTGGACCGACTACAAGTGGTTCAATTCCGTCGGCTACACCAACGTCTTCCTGACCGAGCTGTGGACCCGAGTGCTGCTGTTCGCCGTAGCGGCGCTCGTCATGGCGGTCATCGTCGGCGCTAGCATCTTCTTCGCCTACCGGGCCCGCCCGGCCACCAGGCCCATGAGCCTGGAGCAGCAGGGCCTGGACCGCTACCGGCAGTCCATCGACCCGCACCGCAAGCTCTTCTTCTGGATCGCCGTGGGCGCCCTGGCGCTCTTGGCCGGTGCAGCGGCCAGCGGTGACTGGCGGGTCTACCTGCAGTTCGTGAACAGCGCCGACTTCGGGGTGGCCGACCCCGAGTTCGGTATGGACATCGCGTTCTTCGCGTTCACCTATCCGTTCATGCGCGTCCTGCTCGGTTACCTGTACGCGGCCGTCATCCTGGCGTTCATCGCCGCGGTGATCGTGCACTACCTGTACGGCGGCGTACGCCTGCAGAACGACTCCGGCCAGCGCGCCACCCCGGCCGCCCGGGTGCACCTGTCGGTCCTGCTGGGCCTGTTCGTGCTCCTGCGCGCCGCTTCGTACTGGCTGGACCGCTACGGGCTGGTCTTCTCCGACCGCGGTTACACGTTCGGTGCCTCCTACACGGACGTGAACGCGGTCAAGACCGCCCTGACCATCCTCACCGTCATCTCGGTGATCTGCGCGATCCTGTTCTTCGCCAACATCGCCTTCAAGAACACGATGATCCCGGTGGCCTCCCTCGGGCTGCTCGTGCTGTCCGGCGTGGTCGTCGGCGGAATCTACCCGGCGATCGTCCAGAACTTCCAGGTCGACCCGAACGAGCAGCGTCTGGAGAGCCCGTACATCGAGCGCAACATCGAGAGCACGCGCGAGGCGTACGGGATCGCGGACGCCGAGGTGGAGACCTACGACGCCACCACGGAGCTCACGCAGCAGGAGCTGGCGGCCGAGGCCGACACCATTCCCAGCGTCCGTCTGGCGGACCCGGCGGTCGTCTCACAGACCTTCCAGCAGATGCAGCAGGTCCGAGGCTTCTACCAGTTCCCGGACGTGCTGGAGGTCGACCGCTACCCGGACGCCGACGGCAACCTGATCGACACGCTCGTCGCCGTCCGCGAGCTCGACGGTCCGCCCGCGGACCAGGACAACTGGCTGAACCGGCACCTGATCTACACCCACGGTTTCGGCATGGTCGCCGCTGCGGGCAACCTGATCGACAACGAGGGCCGCCCGGTCTTCACCGAGTACAACATCCCGCCGCGCGGTGACCTCAGCGATGTCAGGGGCGAGTACGAGCCCCGCATCTACTACGGTCGCGAAGGCGCCGAGTACGTCATCGTCCAGGCCGAGGAGGAGTACGACTTCCCGCTCGACTCCGAGAACGACGAGCCTGACGTGCCCACCCTCGAGGACGCTGTGGACGCCAGCCCGGACGCGGACGACGCCCGCGTTCCCGCTGATGGCGACGAAGGGGCGGAGGAGGCCCCGGCCGAGGACGCCGAGGCCGTCGACGAGGGCGCCGAGGACGCGCCCACCAGCGGCTCCCAGGCCTACAACCGTTACGACGGTGACGGCGGAGTGGCGCTGAACAACTTCTTCGACCGCATCCTGTACGCGATCAAGTACCAGGAAACGAGCATCCTGCTCAACAGCGCGATCACCAGCGACTCGCGGATCATCTACGAGCGCGACCCGCTGGACCGCGTCGAGAAGGTCGCTCCCTTCCTGACCATGGACAGCCGCCCCTACCCGGCGGTCGTCGATGGCCGGATCGTGTGGATCGTCGACGGTTACACCACCTCCGACGGTTACCCGTACGCCAACCGGATCGACTTCACCCAGGCGGTGACCGACACCTTCACGGACGGTTCGATCCAGCAGGTCGGCGCGCTGCCCGGCAACGAGGTCAACTACATCCGCAACTCGGTGAAGGCCACCGTCGACGCCTACCACGGCACCGTCACCCTGTACCGCTGGGACGAGGAGGACCCCGTCCTCCAGACCTGGGAGGGCGCCTTCCCGGGCACCATCGTCGACCGGGACGAGATGAGCGAGGAGCTCCTCCAACACGTCCGCTACCCGGACGACCTGTTCAAGGTGCAGCGCGAGATCATGCGCGAGTACCACGTCACGGACGCCGCGTCCTACTACGGTGGTCAGGACTTCTGGTCGGTTCCCAACGACCCGACCCAGGAGGGGGACGTCCCCGAGCCGCCCTACCGCCAGACCATCAACTTCCCGGGCTCGGAGGAGGCCAGCTTCTCGCTGACCACCACGTTCGTGCCGCGAGGCCGTGAGAACCTGGCCGCGTTCATGGCCGTGGACAGCAACCCCGAATCCGAGGACTACGGTCAGCTGAAGCTGCTGGAGCTGCCCCGGAGCACGGTGATCTTCGGTCCCGGTCAGGTGCAGAACGCGTTCGACTCGGACGCCGACGTGCGTGAGGTCCTGCTCCCGCTGGAGCAGTCCAACGCCGAGGTGACCCGGGGCAACCTGCTGACCCTGCCCTTCGCCGGCGGTCTGCTGTACGTGGAGCCCCTCTACGTGCAGGCCGGTGGCGGCGGAGCCGCGTCCTTCCCGCTGCTCCAGCAGGTCATGGTCGGCTTCGGTGAGGAGGTCGCCATCGGCAGCAACCTCCAGGACGCCCTGAACAACCTGTTCGAGGGCGACGAGGCCCCCTTGCCCGAACCGGATGCCGAGGAGGGCACCGAGGACGACGAGGAGACCGCCGAGGCGGGTGCGGGTGACGGCGACGGTGGCGACAGCGACGCCAACGACCTCACCGACGCCCTCAACGAGGCCGTCGAGGCCTGGGAAGAGGCACAGGAGGCCAACGAGGACGCCAACGAGCGCCTGCGTGAGGCTCTCGAGGCCATCGAGGAGGCCGCGGGCGACTAGTCCGTAGTCCGAGAGGAAGTACCGCGCGCCGCCGAAGGCGTTGTGTACGACGGGGCGGGACCTTCCAGGTCCCGCCCCGTTCCCGTGGATGCTGTTGGCGAACCCGGCCGGACCCGGACCGGTTTCGGCCCCTCCTTTCAGCGTGATCTTGCTACCAGGAGCAAGTTCGGCGCCGAACTTGCTCCTGGTAGCAAGATCACCGAGGACCTGACGGTTACGGAAGCAACGGACACGTGCCAGCCCGGCTTTCGGGCACATCCACCCATCCCAAGCCCCCGAACCCACTGCCGGAATCCACCCCCGGACCCCCACCCGGATTCGCCAACAGCATCCGTTCCCGCGCCCCGGGCCCGCTTGCCGGGGCGGGCCGCGAGGAAAGCCTGGTAGAGTAGCTGACAAGCCGGGTCGGGCAGCTGACCAGGGCGAACAGGTGGATCTCCGATCGGTTTCGTACCAACAGAAACCGATTTGCCACCGGGGGTTCAAGGCCCTAAAGTAGAGATCACAACGACGCGGGGTGGAGCAGTTCGGTAGCTCGCTGGGCTCATAACCCAGAGGTCGCAGGTTCAAATCCTGTCCCCGCTACCAAGATCGGACCCGGGAGAAATCCCGGGTCCGGTGCTTTTCTCGGTTTCTTCGCCTTGGCGGGGAATTCGGGAAGCGCATATCGGAGTCGATATTCGACGAGGATACGCGTGCACGGCGAAAATGCCGGGGCGGACCGCGAGGAAAGCCTGGTAGAGTAGCTGATAAGCCGGGTCGGGCAGCTGACCAGGGCGAACAGGTGGATCTCCGATCGGTTTCGTACCAACAGAAACCGATTTGCCACCGGGGGTTCAAGGCCCTAAAGTAGAGATCACAACGACGCGGGGTGGAGCAGTTCGGTAGCTCGCTGGGCTCATAACCCAGAGGTCGCAGGTTCAAATCCTGTCCCCGCTACCAAATCAGGCCCGGAACTCATTTGAGTTCCGGGCCTGTTGCATTCCCCGGGGCACTGTCCGAGGTACTCTCCGGGGCACCGTGTTTCGTCGTGCCCCTCCGTGGTTACCTGGCCGGGTCCGCCGGACAGGCCGGCTCTGGATTCGGATCCGCGGGGCAGGCCGGGGCCGGCATCGGATCCGCACCGCAGCTCTTCTCCATGGCTTGGGGTGAGTACGCACCTCGGGCCGAAGGACCCGGGGAGGGCCCGACATGACCGCACGCCCCAGCGAGGGAACCACCGCTGACGAGCGCGTCCTCAGCGCCGAGACGGCCATGGACGCCGTGACCCTGCGCGTCGGGGACCTGGAGAACATGGCCTCGTACTATGCGAGCGCCCTGGCCCTGGAACCCATCGAGGAGCGCTCACACGGGCGCGAGGTCCGCCGGGTGCTCGGCCGCGGCGGCATCCCGATGATCCGGCTCATCTCCACTCCGGGGCTGCCCGGCGTCGACCCCGGGCAGGCCGGGCTGTTCCCCACGGCCTTCCTCTTCGACGACGCCGCAGCCCTCGCCGCGACCGTCCACCGGTCGGCCAACGACCCGCGCAGCCGGTTCGTCGGTTCCTCGGACCACCTGGTCAGCGAGGCCTTCTACTTCACCGACCCGGAGGGCAACGGCATCGAGCTCTACACCGACCGCGACCGGGCGGACTGGAAGTACGACAACGGGCAGCTGCGGATGAGCACCCTGTACCTCGACCCCAACGCCTACCTGCGCACCCATCTGGACGAGGCCGTCGTCGCTGAGGGGCCGCGGCGCGCCGGACGGGTGGGGCACGTGCACCTCCAGGTCGGTGACATCGCGACGGCCAGGGCCTTCTACGTCGACGCGCTCGGCTTCGAGACCACCGTCGCGACCTACCCGGGAGCGCTGTTCGCCGCGGCGGGCGGGTACCACCACCACGTCGCGATGAACACCTGGAACAGCGCGGGCGCGGGTCCGCGCGCCGCCGGGCTGGGGCTCGGTGACGTGGCGGTCACCGTGCCGGGGCGGGAGGACCTCGACGCGCTCGTGGCGCGTCTGACGGCGCTGGGGGTGGCGCACGCCGACACCGGTCGGTCGGTGGTCCTGGACGACCCCTGGGGCACCCAGGTGACCGTCGCGCTGCCCGGTACCGGCATCGAGGAACTCCTGGCGCGGTGACCGACCGCGCGGCCGGTGCCCGCGCCGCCGGAAACACGTGTTGCCGCAAACACGCGGTGCCCGGAGCCGCCCGCCAGGGGCGGCTCCGGGCACCGCGTACTCACCGGGAGGGTCAGCGGGTACGGCCCTCCACCAGTTCCACGACCCGGTCGGCCCGCTCGGCCACCTTGGGGTCGTGGGTCACGACCACCACGGCCGCGTCACGCACCCGGGACTGGTCGAACAGCTGGTCCATGATCATGGTGCTGCTGGCGGCGTCCAGAGCGCCCGTGGGCTCGTCGGCGAGGATCAGCGCGGGTTCACGGCTCAGCGCGCGCGCCAGGGCCACACGCTGCTGCTCACCGCCGGACAGCTGGTGCGGCTGGGAGCTGAGGCGGTGACCCAGCCCCACCGACTCCAGCAGTTCCTTGGCGCGGGCACGGCGGCGCAGCACCGGGACCCCGCCGAGCACCATCGGCACGCCCACGTTCGCCAGGGCCGTGCGCCGCTCCAGCAGGTGGAACTGCTGGAACACGAACCCGATCCCCTCGCCGCGCAGCCGCGACCTGCGGCCCTCGCGCAGGGGAGTGGTCTCCACCCCGTCGAAGACGTAGGAGCCGCTGCTGGGCTTGTCCAGCAGTCCCAGCACGTTCAGCAGGGTGGACTTGCCCGACCCCGACTGCCCGACGATGGCCACGACCTCGCCGCGGGAGACGTCGAAGGTGCAGTCGTGCAGGACGTCGATCCGGGTGCCGGAGACCATGAAGTGCCGGGTGATCCCCCGCACCCGGAGCAGCGGGGGGCCGGGCTGCCGCCGGGTCACGGCCACCGGGTAGGGAGCTTCGGCTGTCATCTAGCCACCCATCCCGTAGAAGTCGCCCTCGAACTCTTCGTCGTAGTCCTCGTCGTGATCTCCGGGGATGTCGAAACGCGGGTCCAGCGGAACCGGGTCCATGATCGTCTCGCCGACCTCCAGCCCCTCGGTGACCTCGACGAACTGTCCGTCGGAAAGGCCCAGTCCGACCTCGCGGTTCTCCTCGGTGCCGTCCTCGCCGACCACGATGACCTCGCCCTCCTCGGCGGTGCCGCGCACGGCGGTCACCGGGATGACCACGACGTCCTCGACCTCGCCGGTGCTCACCGACATCTTGCCCTTGACCCCCTCGAAGACCTGGAGGTCCGAGGGGATCCGGCAGGAGATCTCCGCGCCGCCCCCGCTCCCTTCGGACTCACCGGTGAACGGGTCGAACTCCTCCTCGGCGGGGGCAGAACCCTCCTCCGCGGCGCCCATGCCGATGAACTCGCACTCGGTGGCGGGCGGCCCCTTGTCGATCTTGAGCATGATGTCTTCGGGGTTGTCGTAGAGCCGGTACAGGTCGTTTGCGGGGACGGTGGCCACGGCGCGGAACTGGTCCGGGGCGACCGTGGCCACGGTCGCCCCGGCCTCCAGGACGTCGCCGACCCGCACGTCGCCCATCCCCCTGATCGTCCCGGCGGTGGGCGCGTAGAGGGTGATCTCGGTGGTCGCGGGCCCGGACTCCTCGTCGTCCTCGCCCCCGCCCGCCGTGGGCTCGGCGGGCACGGAGACATTGAGGACCGGGGCCCCGTTCTCCACCGCGGCGCCGTTGTCCAGCCACAGGTGGGTGACGGTGCCGCCCTTGTTGGCCTTGAGCGCCTTGCCCGGTTCCGGCTGCACGGTGGCGTCGAGTACGAGCAGGGAGCTGACCGTGCCCAGTCCGACCTCGACCGGGCCGCCGCCCACGTCCGCGGCCTGGCTGATGAATTCGTCCTCGTCCAGGTCGGCGCCGCCGAAGCTGGACAGCAGGAGGTAACCCGAACCGACCAGGCCCAGCACCAGGGTGAGGGCCGCGCCGATGATGATCCACTTCTTCACTTGTGTCTCCTATTCCCGCAGCCCGGCGACGACGGACGCGCGCAGCGCCCGGATCGCGGGGATGATCCCGGCCAAGAGTCCGACGAACGCCGCGCTGCCCAGCCCCACCAGGGCGGCGGAGGGCGGAACGGTCATGGCGATGTCGGGCGGCAGCCACATGAGTCGGCCGATGACGACCCCGCCGGCGGCCACCATCGCCCAGGACAGCGCCAGGGCGATGAGTCCGGCGACGACGGCCACCACCACCGCCTCCATCACCACGGCCACGAACAGGGTGAACCTGCTCGCCCCGAGCGCTCGGTAGGTGGCGAGTTCACGCCGTCGTTCGCGCACGGTGACCAGCCCGACGTTGAGGACGCCGAGCAGACCTGTGGTGAGGGTGATCACCGCGATGCCGATCAGGCCCAGGGACAGGTATCCGATGACCTCGTCGGTGGTCTCCGCGTAGTCGGAGCGGTAGGCCATGAGGCTGTCCTGGCTGTCGACCCCCCAGCGCCAGCTGGCCGAGGCCAGGCGCTCGGTGAACTCCTCGCCGAAGTCCATCTCGTCGGCGGCGGAGTCGGAGGGGTCGATCCGCGCCAGGTAGCTGACCTGTGTGGCCGAGTTGTCCTCGGGGCTCCAGGAGGGGCCGAAGAGGAGTTCCCCGGAGGCGGGGGCGCGCAGCAGGTAGGCGCTGTACCAGTCGCCGTCGTACGCGGAGCTCTGCGAGACGCCGACGATCCGCACGTCGGCCCAGTGGTCGCTGCCGAGCTGGACGTCGGTGAAATCGCCGAGTTCGGCGGCCAGGGCCTCGTTGACCACCAGTACCGGTGCCCGTGACTCCAGGTCGGCCTCGGTGAACCAGCGACCCTGGGTCATGTTGATCCGGCGGATGTCGCCGAGGGCGACGTCCACGCCGACGACTTCGACGTTCCGGAACACCTGGTCGCCCTTGCGGAAGGGCGGTTCGTTCTCGATCCGCTTGAGGACCGAGGTCTCGATGGCGCCGGCGCGGCCGAGGTCCTCCTCGAACGCGTCGAGGTCGGTGACACGGTCGAACGCGGAGACCTCCATGGTCGCCGCACGTCCCGCGTTGGCCTCGCTGAAGGCGGTGGCGTAGCGCTGGCCGAGCTCGCCGGCGGTGACCACCATGATCAGGGCGCCGACACCGACGACGATGCCCGCGCAGGACAGGATGGTCCGGGCCACGTTGGCTCGGGAACCGGCGAAGGCCAGCACGATCCCAGCGGTGAGGGAACGCAGCATGGAGCCCCTTCCCGTGTGTCTGTAGGGCCCGGCACGGCATCGGGGCGGCGCCGGGCTGCCCCGCGTTGGGCGGGGCGTCAACAGACCAATCGCGGGTACGGGGGGTTTCGGTTCATCCGGAGGAGACTTTTCTGGTGGCCGAACCTGGCCACGCGGGATTGCCTGGCGCTATCCGGGGGACTGGCCGGGGCGCCCGGGGTCACTCGACCTCGAAGCCGTCGCAGGTGATGGGCGCCCCGCTCTCGGTGTCGGACCACACGACGGTGTACACACCGGGGACCAGCTCCGCTCCGTCGAAGGCGTCAGGGTAGTCCAGGTGGATCCACTCACCCTCGCCGAGGGCGGCCTCGGCGAGGGCGGTCTCCCCGTCGGGACCGGTCACGGCGGCGGTGACGGTGCCGGAATGGCCTTGGGTGTCGGACAGGCCGAGTTCGACCGGCTCGCCGTCCTCGACCGCCGCGCGCGGGGCCTGGCTGCGCCAACCGCCGGGGAGTTCGGGGTCCACCGCGGGGGCGCAGGCGAAGCGGGCGGGATCGAAGGCGGTGTCGGGTATGCCGAGGCCGAGCGAGCCGGCCCCGGCGGAGTCGCGCACGGTCTCGGCGATCATCTCGCTGAGCTGTTGCGGGGTGTGGCCGTGGCTCTGGCCACAGGCGGTGGCCAGGAGGACCGCTCCGCAGAGCGCGACCGTGCGCCGTCGGTGGGTTGTCGTGGTCAGCACACAGCGCACGCTACTACTTAACGTGTTCGTCCAGGTGCTTTTCGTGTTGTTCAGGGGTGCCGAAGGCCGCCGCCGGACTCCGGGACTCCGAGGGTTACTCCGGGCGACGCAGCGGGGTGGGGCCTCCGTTGAGCCAGGTGAGCACCTGGTCGTGCAGGACCCCGTTGGTGCACACCAGCGGACCGCCGTCCTCGAAGCCGTCGCCGCGCAGGTTGGTGGCGCGACCGCCCGCCTCCTCCAGGATGATCGGCAGCGGGGCCGCGTCCCACAGGGACAACTCCGGTTCGGCCCCGATGTCGACGGTCCCCTCGGCCACCATCACGTGCGACCAGAAGTCGCCGTAGGCCCGGGTCCGCCACACCGACCGGGTCAGCCCCAGGAACGACTCCAGGCGGCCCTGCTCCTCCCAGCCGGTCAACGACGAGAAGCTCAGCGAGGCGTCCGAGAGGTCCTGGACCTTGGAGACGTGGCAGCGGGTGGCCTTGGACAGGCTGCGGCCCGTCCAGGTGCCGCCGCCCTTGGAGGCCCACCAACGCCGGTGCAGCGCGGGGGCCGACACCACGCCCACCACGGGGCGGTCGCCCTCCAGCAGGGCGATCAGCGTCGCCCACACCGGGACGCCGCGCACGTAGTTCTTCGTGCCGTCGATGGGGTCGATGACCCACACCCGGTTGCTGTTGCCGCTCTTGCCGTACTCCTCGCCGACCACCGCGTCACGGGGCCGGGCACGGGAGAGCACGCTGCGCAGGGTCTCCTCGACCATGCGGTCGGCCTCGGTGACCGGGGTCAGGTCCGGTTTGGTGTCGACAACCAGGTCAAGCGCACGGAAACGCTTGACCGCGATGTCGTCGGCAGCGTCGGCGAGCACGTGGGCCAGCCGCAGATCATCGTCATAGGACGCCATGGCCGGTAACGCTACCGTCCCGGGCACGAACACGCCCAAACCGGAGCCCTCGCGTGATCAGAGTGTTAGAGGACTCGGGAAGGCACGGGTGCGAGGATGGGGAGATGGGTACCGTGAGCGGAGACAGACGGCCCGGGGAGGGCACCGGGGTGCGCGAACGGCTGATGGACGCCGCCTACGCCGAGGTCCTGGCGGGTGACTGGGGCGAGCGGCGCATGGTGGACATCGCCGCCACGGCACGGGTGTCCAGGCAGACCCTCTACAACGTCTTCGGGAGCAAGGAAGGGCTGCTCCAAGCAGTGGTGGTGCGTGAGGTCAACACGCTGCTGGACACCGTGATGGGGGTCCTGGAGTCCGACGGCGACGACCCCGCGCACGCGGTGAGCCGGACGACCCGGATGGTCCTGCTCGCGGCCCGGGACAACCCTCTGCTGCGCGCGGTGGTCACCGGCGACGACCAGCTCCTGCCCGTGGTGACCACCAGGTCCGCCCCGCTCCTGGACGCCCTGCGCGAACGCATCTCCCTCACGCTTCGGGAACGCTGCCCGGACGTGGCCCCCGACACCACCGAGGCGGTCGCGGACGTGGCCCTGCGGCTCATCGTGTCCTACGCGCTCCAACCCATGGACCCGGACCAGGCCGCCCAGCGGGTGGAGATGGTCGTGCACGGCATGCTGCCGGTGGACCGTTGAGGAGGCCGTGGTGTCGGAGGGGAGCGGACCGAGAGAGCTGACCGAACACGAACGCGGTGAGGTACTGCGCACGTATATGCCACAGGGGCGGATCACCGCCGTCCCGGTCCGACGCCCGGACCGCCTCGTCCTGCTCGACCAGGTCGCCCGGGCCTTCGAACCCGGCGTGCGCTACACCGGGGCGGAGGTCAACGCCGTCCTGTGCCGGTTCAGCGCCGATCTGGTGGTCCTGCGCCGCAGCCTGGTGGACGAGGGCTTCATGGAACAGGACCGGACCCACTACTGGCGCTGCGGCGGCACCGTCGACCTCTAGCGGCCTGTGGCGGGTCCGGCCCAGGGCTTCAGGGGCGCTTGACGAGCAGCTCCAGGGCCCCGGTACCGCCCTCCTCGTCGAAGCCCTGCGCAAGACGCTCCTCCAGCAACTCCGAGTACGGGGAGAGCAGCCGGTAGTCGACCCCCTGCTCCCGTGCCGCGGCCTCCAGGGTGCGGTTTCCGGAGACGAGCATGGGCAGATTGGCCACCACGTCCCTGGTGTAGTCGCCGCTCTCGATCTGCTCGGCCATCGAGCCCGCTGTCGAGGCCATCGCGTTGAGCCAGGACACCAGGAGGCCCGAGAACTCCTTCAGCGGCATCTCCTCGTCGCGGACCAGGGCGAAGGCGTGCGTGACGCCCGCGAACAGGCCGTTCATGGCGCTGAGCAGGGCGATGTCGTACAGGGCGGCGGCGCCCGGGCGGGCCCCGGCCCAACGTGTGCCCAACGGCACCGCGAGTGTTGCCTCGTGCTCGGTCAGGACCTCACGGGTACCGCTGTAGAACACGTAGCCGCCCGCCTCGGGAACGCCGACCATGGGAGGGATCGCCATGATCCCGCCGCTGAGGAAGCGCGCGCCCCGCTGCCGCGCCCACTCCGCCCGGGCGTCGGCCTGGTCCGGGGTACCGGTGGTCAGCTCCACCAGGTCCCGACCGTCGAGGTCGGTCCCTGCCAGCGCCTCCCCGACCGAGGCGTCGTCGAACAGGCAGGTCACCACCAGCTCTCCCGAGGCCACTGCCTCGGCAGCGGTGGCGGCGACGTCGGCGCCGAGCGCGCGCAGGGGCTCGGCCCGGGAGGCGGTCCGGTTCCAGACGGTGACGGGGTGCCCGGCGGCGAGCCAGGCGCGGGCCAGGGCTGAGCCCATGGCGCCCAGGCCGAGCAGGACGACGCGGGGCTTGGTTGACTGTGCGGTGTCGTGTGTCATGGGCCCAGCCTCGGGCCGGGCCCGGCCCGAGGACAAGTACGCACTTCGAAGTGGGTGCGCACTCCGGGGTAAGCATCCAGCTGGACGAGGCGGGAAGGGGCGGGGACGTTGGTCACCAGGCGCGGGACGAAGGACTACCACTGCGGCATCGACGCGGCGATGGACGTGGTGGGCGGGAAGTGGAAGGTGCTGATCCTCTGGGCCCTCGACGAACGCCCGCGCCGCTTCGGCGAGCTGCGCAGGGTGCTGCCGGGAGTGTCGGAGAAGGTCCTCGCCTCCCACCTGCGCGAGCTGGAAGACGACGGGATCGTGCTGCGTGAGGACTTCGCCGAGGTCCCGCCCCGGGTGGAGTACTCGCTTACGGAGCTCGGACGTGGCCTGAACCGCGCGCTGGAACCCCTGGGGCGTTGGGGACGTGAGCACGTCCTGGGCAAGGCCTCCCACAACGAGGCACCCGTGAGCCACGCCCCCTGACCGGCCGAGCGGCGCGCGGATGAATCAGTGGTGCGGGCCGGGTGGCGGCTGCTCCGGGTCGGTGTCGTCCTCGCCCTCGCGGCTGCTGAGCAGGCGCCGGAGCGAGGCCACGCGCTCGGCGTCGAGGCCGCCCCGGGCCTGGGCGGCCTCGACGGCGCACTCCGGGGCGTCGGGCTGGTGGGTGCAGCCGGGCGGGCACTCCTCGGCGATCTCGGCGAGGTCGTGGAAGCCCGCCACGATCTCCTCCGGGGAGATGTGCGCCAGACCGAAGCTGCGCACCCCCGGGGTGTCGATCAGCCAACCGCCCTCGAAGGGCAGGGCGAGCGCGGAGGTGGAGGTGTGCCGACCGCGGCCGGTGACCGCGTTGACGTGGCCCACCGCCCGGTCGGTGCCCGGCACGAGCCGGTTGACCAGGGTCGACTTGCCCACACCGGAGGAGCCCACGAACACCGTGCTCTTGCCGGCCAGGCGGGCGCGCAGTTCGTCGAGGCCACCGTCGGGGCTGAGCACCTCGTACGGCAGCCCCAGCGGCTTGTAGGTGCGCAGCATCTCGTCGGGGGAGGCCAGGTCGGCCTTGGTCAGGCACAGCAGCGGCTCCAGCCCGGCGTCGTAGGCGGCGACCAGGCACCGGTCCACGAAGCGCGGTTGCGGGGCGGGGTCGGCCAGGGCGCAGACGATGGCGAGCTGGTCGGCGTTGGCCACGATCACCCGCTCGACCGGGTCGGTGTCGTCCGCGGTACGTCTGAGCACCGAGGCGCGCTCGCGTACCCGGACCACCCGGGCCAGGGTGTCGGGCCTGCCGGACAGGTCGCCGACCACGTCCACCCGGTCGCCGACCACGATGGAGCCGCGGCCGAGCTCGCGGGCCTTCATCGCGACCACCGGGACGTCGGCGACCAGGCACCGGTACCGGCCCCGGTCGACGGCGGTGACCAGGCCCTCCACGGCGTTCTCGTGCTTGGGCCGCTTGCGGGTGCGCGGCTTGGAGCCGCCCCGGGCGCGTACGCGGATGTCGTCCTCGTCCAGGTGGCGTCCCCCGCCCCGCGTGCGGCTCATGCCAGGACCTCCGACCACAGGCCGGGGAAGTCGGGCAGGGTCTTGCGTGTGGTGGCGATGTTCTCCACCTCCACCCCGGGCACCGCGAGCCCGATCACCGCGCCGGAGGTGGCCATCCGGTGGTCGTCGTAGGAGTGGAACACCCCGCCGTGCAGGGGTCGGGGCCGGATGACCAGCCCGTCGGGCAGCTCCTCCACGTCTCCGCCCAGGCGGTTGATCTCGGTGGCCAGCGCCGCGATGCGGTCGGTCTCGTGCCGGCGCAGGTGCGCGATCCCGGTCAGCCGGGAGGGTGAGTCGGCCAGGGCGGCCACGGCGGCGATGGTGGGGGTGAGTTCGCCCACGTCGCGCAGGTCGGCGGTGATCCCGTGGATCGCACCGGTACCGCGCAGGGTCAGGTCCGTGTCGTCCGCGCCGGACCGGAGGACCTCCCCGCCCATCCGGGTGAACAGCTCGCGCAGGGCGTCTCCGGCCTGGGTGGTGCGCACCGGCCACCCCTGGACGGTCACCTCACCCTTACTGACCAGGGCGGCGGCCAGGAAGGGCGCGGCGTTGGACAGGTCCGGCTCGACGGTGAGCTCCGAAGCGGAGACCGGGCCGGGCTCGACCTTCCACCAGTTCTCGCCGGTGGTGACGGCGACCCCCACCGCGCGCAGCATCTCGACGGTCATGTCCAGGTGCGGCTGGGAGGGGACCGGCGGGCCCTCGTGCCGGATGTGCACGCCCTCGGTGAAGCGGGCACCGCTGAGCAGCAGGGCGGAGACGAACTGGGAGGAGCCCGAGGCGTCCAGGGTGACCTCGCCGCCGCGCACGGCACCGGTCCCGCGGATGGTCAGGGGCAGGGCTCCGCGGCCGCCGTCGTCGATGTCGGCGCCCAGGGCGCGCAGGGCGCCGACCAGCTCGTCGATGGGCCGCTCCCGGGCGCGGGGGTCGCCGTCGAAGCGCACGTCACCGGTGGCCAGGGCGGCCAGCGGCGGTACGAACCGCATGACGGTACCGGCGTTGCCGACGTTCACGTCGGCCGGGCCGCGGAGGGCGGCCGGGGTGACGGAGAGGTCGGGGACCGAGGGGTCCTCGGAGGGGACCTCGGCCACTCCGACGCCGAGCGCGCGCAGGGCGCCCACCATGAGCTCGCTGTCCCTGCTGACCAGCGGACGGCGCACCACGCACGGCGTCGCGGAGAGCGCCGCCAGCACCAGGGCCCGGTTGGTGACGGACTTGGACCCGGGCAGGGGGATCCGGGCGCGCACCGGCCGCTGGGCGGCGGGCGCGGGCCAGTGCTCCCCGGCGGGGGCGGCGGCGGTCGTGGCGGGCTGCGTGGACGCGGAGTCAGGCATGGTCCAAGGTTATCGGTCCGGACCGGGGAGCGGAGAAAGCCCGTGTCCGGCCTGTGGACAACAGGGGACGGTGGGTGAACCGGGATGTGGCCGGACGTATCCTGGAATGCGCCATGGTGTATCTGGATCACGCAGCCACGACCGATGTCCGCCCCGAGGTGATCGCCGATGTGGCGGCGGAGCTCGGTGCCCTCGGCAACCCCTCGTCCCTGCACGGCCACGGGCGGACCGCCCGGCGGACCGTCGAGGAGTCGCGCGAACGCGTCGCCGAGGCGGTGGGAGCCACCCCGCACGAGGTGGTCTTCACCGCGGGTGGGACCGAGTCGAACAACATCGCGCTCAAGGGCCTTTACTGGTCCCGCAACGCCGAGGACCCGGCGCGTACGCGGATCCTGGTCAGCGCCGTGGAGCACCACGCCGCGCTCGACCCCGTCCGTTGGATGGCCGACCACCAGGGCGCCGTCTGCGAGGAGCTTCCGGTGGACGCCCTGGGCAGGGTGAGTCCGCGGGTCCTGCGCGCGGCGATCGAGCGCGACCCCGCCTCGGTGGCCGTGGCCTCCGTGATGTGGGCCAACAACGAGATCGGCACCGTGCAGCCGGTGCGCGAGCTGGCCGGGGTCGCCGCCGAGTACGGCGTTCCCTTCCACACGGACGCGGTACAGGCGGTGGGGGCCGAGGAGGTCGACTTCGCCACCAGCGGGGTCAGCGCCCTGACGCTGAGCGGCCACAAACTCGGCGGCCCGGTGGGCAGCGGGGCACTGGTGGTCGCGCGGGGGCTCGCTCCGGTTCCGGTCCTGCACGGCGGCGGCCAGGAACGTGACATCCGCTCCGGAACGCTGTCCGCCCCGCTCACCCGGGGACTGGCGACCGCGGTGCACACGGCCGTGGCCGAACGCGAGGAACACGTCAAGCACCTGACCGCGCTCCGCGACGAACTGGAGTCGCGTGTACGCGGGGTCGTGCCGGACGTCGTGGTCAACGGCGATCCGGAGCTGCGGCTCCCCGGCATCGCCCACCTGTCGTTCCCCGGCTGCGAGGGCGACGCCCTGCTGATGCTGCTGGACGCCAGGGGCATCTCCTGCTCCACCGGCTCCGCCTGCTCGGCGGGGGTGGCCCAGCCCAGTCACGTACTGCTGGCCGCCGGGGCCGACCCGGACGTGGCGCTGAGCAGCCTGCGTCTGTCCCTGGGCCGCACCTCCACCGGGCAGGACGTGGACCGGCTGGTCGAGGCGATCGGCCCCGCGGTCGAACGCGCCCGCGCCGCCATGGCCAAACGGCGGCGCTGAGCGCGCTCGGGTCTCGGTCGTTGCGGGCCAGGCCGGTTCGGGCCCGGGTCGGTTCGAGCCGGGGTCAGCCGTCCGCGTGCTTGATGGTGACGGACTCCAGCACGACATCGTTCGTGGGACGGTCGTTGTCGTCCGTCTCGATGACCGCGATCGCGTCCACCACGGCCATGGACTCCTCGTCGGCGACCTTGCCGAAGATGGTGTGCAGCCCGTTCAGGTGCGGGGTGGGCGCCACCGTGATGAAGAACTGCGAGCCGTTGGTGTCGGGGCCCGAGTTGGCCATCGCCAGCAGGCCGGGCTCGTCGAAGCCCAGCCCCGAGTCGAACTCGTCCTCGAACTGGTAGCCGGGGCCGCCGCGGCCGGTGCCCGTGGGGTCACCGCCCTGGATCATGAAACTGTCGATCACGCGGTGGAAGATCGTGCCGTCGTAGAACTCCGCCTCACCCGTCTCCGGGTTCTCCGGGCCGTCGCCCTCGGCGAGTTCCACGAAGTTGGTGACGGTCAGCGGTGCTTCCTCGGCCAGGAGCTCCACCTCGATGTCGCCCTCACTGGTGTGGAGCGTGGCCCCGGTGACGTCGGGAACCTCGACCTCGGCCGCGGGTTCGGTCGCTTCGGGCGAGGTGGCCTCCGGCTCGGCCTCCTCCGCGTTCCCGCACGCCGCGGTGGCGAGCAGAGCGGTGGAGGCGAGGATCGCTACCGGCACAGTCAAGCGGTTCATCGGTTCACTTCCGGGATCAGATTCGCAGCGGGGCGGCACACAGGTTACTGGGAACCCGGGAGCCCCAGATCCCGGGGGCGTGCCCGACCGAAATACTGTGACCGAATCAGGATGTGGAACCGGTCGCGTCCTCGTCACCTTCGTGTTCGCGCCGCTCCTCGCCCTGACCTCGCTCCTGGCTCCGGTCCCGGTCCCCACTCTGGTCCAGAGCCCGGTGCTCCCGCTCCTGGCGCTCCCGCTCCTGGAACTCCCGAGCGCGCTGGCGCTGCTCCTCGGCCCGCTCACGGCAGCGCCGCAGGAACGCCTCGTCCTCCTCCGGTGAGACGGCGCGGGCGCGACCGGGGTGCTCGTACTCGGGGAAGGGCGGCGGCGGGCCCGCCGGGCCGCTGGAGAGCGCGGGGTTCCGGGGCGGGCGGCCCAGCATGAACCACAGCGCGGGGCCGAACTTGGGCACCAGCAGGACGATCACGGCCCAAACGGGCTTGGGCAGCAGCCGGACCCGATCGGCGTCGGACCCGATGACGTCGAACAACACGTAGACCCAGAAGACGAGCGAGGCCACGGCGAGGAAGAGGGCGAGGTAGACCAACGGACCTTCCAATCGGGGGAAACACTCGACAGGCGTGGGCGACATCGTCGACTTTGTGCTGATTTATCACGGATGGCCGCACCCGCCCGGACGCTTGACCAGCCGCCCCGACCCAGGAGAAGGTCGGATCAAAGGGGCTGGGGTGTCACACTGAAGGGTACGTCACCGCAGGCCCCTAGAAGCGTCGCCCCGGGCGGCGCCCCGAGGTTCCGGGCGAGGACGGGAGAGGTTATGGGCGTGAACACCGCGTTGCCGTCGGCGATGTGGCTCCCCTTCGGAGCTCGGGTGCTGCGGGCCCGATCCGACCGGGGCCTCTCCCGCGCGGAGCTCGCCAGGAACGTCGGGGTCACCGACGACAAACTCCGCGAGGTCGAGGACGCGCACTGCCGCCCGGCCCGCTCCCTGGTGGAACGGGTCGACACCGTACTCGGCACCGAACACCAGTTGGTCGACGCCTGGGCGATCACCCTCCAGGCCGAGGCCTTCCCCAGCGAGTTCGGCGACATGAGCGAGCTGGGCACGCACGCCGCGCGCCTGTGGGAGCACCAGCCGATGGCGGTCCCGGTCTTCCTGCGCACCCGCGAGTACTCGCGGGCCGTCCTCGAGCCCCGCCACCCCAACCTGGAGCCCGAGGAGATCGAGGCGCTGGTGGAGGAGGAGATGGCTGAGCGGGCGGCGACGACCGGGCCGGAGGGCCCCGCGCTGCGGGTGGTCCTCAACGAGTCCGTGCTCCAACGGCCCCAGGGCGGCGCGGACGTCCTCAACGGCCAGCGCGACTTCCTCGCCGACCTCATCAAGGCGGGCATCGTCGACCTCGGGGTGATCCCCGAGGAGACACCGCACCACCCGGGCCTGGGCGGGGCCTTCAGAATCATGGAGTTCGCCGACCGGCCCAGCATGGTCTACGCCTTCGCCGCCCAGGGCGGTGAGCTCACCGGGGACAGCGAGGACGTCGGCCACTGCCGGATGGTGCGCGACTCCATCGAGGAGGCCAGCGTCCAGCTGACCCCGGAGTCCGAGCTCCTCACCGCCCGCTGGCCCGCCGGATGAGCGGCCCGCGGTCTGTCGGCTGACGGCCACCAGGCGGCCGACCGAAGGGTCAACGGTGCTGACCGGTGACCGATTCGTAGGGTGATCGGTCGTCGAACGGCCTTGGGAACGTGACCGTCCATGGGTTAGGTTGCCCGCCATGGATATCGCAATCACTTCCGGATACGTCGTTCCCGTCGACGGAGACCCCATCGACGGCGGCACGGTCCTCATCGCCGACGGGAAGATCGCCGCCGTCGGCGCGGCCGCCGACGTCACGGTCCCCGAGGGAGCCGAGATCGTCGACGCCGCTGGCCAGTGGGTTCTGCCCGGCTTCGTCGAGGCGCACGGCCACGTCGGCATCCACGAGGAGACCATCGGCTGGGCCGGTGACGACACCAACGAGATGACCGACCCCAACGGCGCCCGCATGCGCGCGATCGACGCCATCAACCCCGCCGACCAGGGGTTCGTCGACGCGCTCTCCGGCGGTGTCACCAGCTCGGTGATCAAGCCCGGCTCCGGCAACCCCATCGGCGGCCGCACCGTCGCCATCAAGATGTGGGGCCGCAGCGTGGAGGACCGGCTGCTCAAGGAGCCCGCCAGCGTCAAGAGCGCCCTGGGCGAGAACCCCAAGCGGGTCTACGGCAAGAAGGACACGCTCCCCTCCACGCGCCAGGGCGTGGCCGCGGTCATCCGCGACGCGTTCACCAAGGCCCAGGACTACAAGGCCAAGCGGGACCACGCCGCCGAGGAGGGCAACCCCTTCGACCGCGACAACACCCTGGAGACCCTCGTCCGGGTGTTGGACGGCGAGGTGCCCTGGTGCCAGCACGTGCACCGAGCCGACGACATGCACACCGCGATGCGCCTGGCCGACGAGTTCGGCTACCGGCTCATCATCAACCACTGCACCGAGGGCCACCTGCTGGCCGACGAGATCGCCGAGCGCGGCATCCCGGTCATCACCGGGCCGCTGATGACCGCCCGTTCCAAGGTCGAGGTGGGCAACAAGACCCTGGCCAACCCGGGCATCCTGGATCGTGCGGGGGTGAAGGTCGCGCTGACCACCGACGCCCCGGTCATCCCGATCGAGTTCCTCGTCTACCAGGCGATCCTGTGCGTCAAGGAGGGCATGGACCGTGATTCCGCGATCCGCGCGCTCACCGTCAACCCCGCCGAGATCATGGGCCTGGACGACCGGGTGGGCTCCCTCAGGCCCGGTCTGGACGCCGACATCGTGATCTGGTCCGGTGACCCGCTCGACATCATGAGCCGCGCCCAGCGCGTGTTCGTCGAGGGCCGCGAGGTGTACACCTACGACGAGGCCAAGCGCACGGGTACGGCCGCCGACCCGTACTACCGGGAGGCCTAGCCGCTTCTGCCGGTTGGGGTTCCTCAGCGGCCTCAGTGCCGCCGACGGGCCCTCTGAGGTACCTCAGCCGTCCGCACGCCGCGCCCCACGCCGTCTGAGGCGGGGCGCGGCGCAGGTGTCTGGTGAAGTCTCCCGATGTGCGGCCGGGGGCCTTATCGGAAGTCTGTGGGCAGCCGGGAGAGCAGACCCGGTGGACACGGACTCACCGAAACGGGGACACCATGCATCCGGATCTCGCCGCCCGGGCCGCCGACCTCTACCGCGCCGAGGCCGAACGCGCCGCCCGCGAGGAGCGCGCCGCCCGCCAGGCCCGGAAGGAGGCCCGTCGGAGGAACACCAGAGGGAAGGCCGGTGCCGGGGGCGGGGCGCGCGCCACGGAAGCGGAACGCGGCGGCGCCTGCCGCCGCGAATCGGCCGTGTGAGAAACCCGGAGGGGAAGCCGAGCCGGCAGGGCGACCGGTCAGAGGATGAACGCCAGCACCGAGCCGACGAGTACGAAGACCCCACCCACCACGAACGGCACCACGACCGGGATCCGCCCCGCGTTCGGGTGATCGGCCAGGGCGTAGTGCGGTGGATGGGCGGGGTCGTAGTCCACGCGCAGTTCCTGTTGGGGAACGGGGACGAAACGGCCGCTGGCGACGGAGTGCCGAACGTGGACCTCCCGCCCGTCGGCGGCCTGGAAGTAGACCGTGAACGGGTGCACCCGAATCGTGGTCCACCCCCTGTTCCGACGGCGTCCGCGCTTGGTCTCGGTCCAACAGTCGGTCACCGTTCCCGTGGTCGAGGCCCGCAGGTCGGGGCGCGTGCTCGTGTCCGTGAGCAGACGGTGCGCCGCGCTTGCCAGCACCCCCAGGCCCAGCACGACGAAGAGCGGCGGTATCAGGCCAAGGGCGGTATCGGCGCGGTTCGCCGCGACCAGGACAGCGATCACGAGGATGACCAGGCTCGCCGCCAGAGGGGACAGCGCCGCTGTGAGGGAGGGCGGGCCGGGGACCCCGTCGCGGTAGAGGGGGTAGTCCCCCCGGGAACGGTCCGGGAAGGCCGCACGCTCCACACGTACGTTCGACGGGTCCGCCGGGTCGTACAGCGCTGTGACCGGGGTGCCCTCCCGGAGGAGGTAGCCCCCGGTCCCCGACTCGTCGACCGCCTCCCAGGAACCTCTCCCGACGTCATGCAGCTGGACGGTGACCGCCTGCCGTCCGGAGGGGCGGCCCAGGGGGTGGACGGCGCGGACGACCCCGTGCGTGCGGACCCCAGACCTGGCCAGCCCCAGTTCGCGCCGACGCCGCGACAGAGCGAGAAGGGTTTTTCGGGCCCCCGTGTAAAGCAGGTATCCCGTCACGACCAGGAGCGGGACCAGGGGAGCGAGAGCGTCGGTGTTCACCGGAACGTTTTACCAAGCCGACATAACAGACGGAGCAACGCCCCCGGCTTCGCCCTGGCCTTCCTACGCTCAGACGACCCGGCGGAAGGGCAGGTCGCCCGCGGGCTCGGGCCCGTACAGCACGCTGACCCGCTCCGTGCCCATCCGGTCCAGGAACCGCTGGAGGTCGCCCTCGGCCGGGGGCGGGGTCAGCACCAGGGGCGCACCGGAGACCACCGCGGCGGTGAGCACGGACAGGTCCTCGCGGAGCGCGGTCAGCGGGGCGTCGGGGGCGACGACCACCGCGAGCCGGTCCTGCTCGCCCAGGTCCCACTCCTTGGCCAGGGCCCGCCCGGCCGCCGCCACGTCGGCGCCGGTGAGGGTACGCCCGGCGGACTCCAGGGCGGGTTCGGCGGCGTCCACCGGGTAGGCGGGGAAGTGGTCGCCGTGCCCGCGCACCTCGACGGTGTAGTCGGTGACCATCGGCGGAACCTCGCGCAGCGGCAGGCCCAACGGGTCCAGGGAGGTGCCCACGACCTCCTCCGCGCCGCTGTCCAGGGCGGCCTCCAGGCGGCCCGAAGCGGCCACCGCGACCTCCGTGTCCGGCGCCACCCCTTCGTCGGACAGCACCACCGCGGCCCCCACCGACCAGCTGGACAGGATCCACGCCAGGGACTGCCAGTGCGGCGGCAGGGCGAGCGCCACCCGGTCGCCCGGCTGGGTGCCGAAGCCGTCCACGAGCATGTTCGAGGTCTTGGACACCCAGTTGTCGAGGGTGGCCCGGGAGAGCTCGATCCGGTCGCCGAGTTCGTCGTAGGAGGTCACGAACGGGCGTGAGGGATCGGCGGAGACGAGGGCGCGCCAGAGCCGCGCGGGAGAGTCGGACATGGCGCCCATGTTAGGTGTTCCCGCTGGCCCGGACGGCCTCACCAGCGCGTTCTTCCGGGGTCCGGTTAGTCATGGTCGCGCCCGTGCTGGGATGCGGTGTGCGTACCGTGCCGCCAACTGCCAGAGTTGCCCCCATGCGCCTGCTTCCCGGACGGATCCTCGCCCGTGTGACCGCGCTCCCCGCGATCGCCCTCTCGGCCTGGCTCCTCGCCGCCTTCCCCCTCCTGGTCATCGGCCATTTCACCCCGCTGACCTCGCTCATCCTGGGGCTGCCCGCCGTCGTCGCGGCCTGCGCCCTGGTACCGCGGCTGATCCCGGACCCGCCGGACGGGGAGAGGGTGCCCTGGTGGCCGGTGATCGCGGTCCTGGTGATCGCGGTGGCCTTCGCCGCCGTCCAGATCGCCTTCCACGCCGAGGCCCTGGTGATCCGGCGCGACCCGGCCTCCTACGCCATGTACACGGCCTGGATCGCGGAGAACGGGTACCTGCCCATCCCGCAGCAGCGCGAGCTCATCGCGGGCGACGACCCGGCGCTGAGCTACCAGAGCCTGGCCTACTACCAGCGCGACGACGTCATCTGGCCGCAGTTCATGGCCGGGGCGCCGCTGGTCCTGTCGGTCGGCTACTGGCTCGGCGGGCTGGACGGCATGCTCGTGACCACCCCGGTCCTGGGCGCACTGGGCGTGCTCACCTTCGCCGGGCTCACCGCCCGTCTGGTGGGTGCCCGCTGGGCTCCGCTGGCCGCGCTGATCCTGGCGGTGTGCCTGCCGCAGCAGTGGGTCAGCCGGTTCACCTACAGCGAGCCCCTCGCCCAGATCCTGCTCCTGGGCGGCCTGCTCCTGGCCTTCGACGCCCTGGCCCGGAACCGGAGCATCACCGACCGCTGGGGAGGCCCGCAGACCCTGGCGGCCGTCGCCGGGCTGGTGTTCGGGCTGGGTGTGCTGGTGCGCATCGACGCCATCCGCGACCTCCTGCCGGTGGTCGGTTTCGTCGGCCTGCTGCTGGTCGCCCGGCGCGGTCAGGGGCTTCCGCTGGTCGGCGGGCTCGCCGTGGGGGTGATCTACGGGCTGGTCGCGGGGTACGGCTTCTCCTACCCCTACCTGGACTACCTCTCGGACTCCCTGAACCCCCTCCTCCTGATCAGCTCCGTGGTCGTCTTCGCCACCGTCGTGCTCACCGCCGCGCTGTGGCGGTACGGGCTGCCGCACACCGAACGCGTCCGGTGGCTGCCCAACACGATGGCGGCGCTCGCGCTGCTGACCATGGTCGGTTTCGCGATCCGCCCCCTGCTCTGGCCGGACTACGGGCACGGCAGCGACTTCACCGACCAGTGGGTCGCCGCCGTCCAGCAGATCGAGGGCCTGCCCGTCGAGGGCAGCCGCACCTACTACGACATGAGCCTGTACTGGGTGGGCTGGTACGTGGGGCTGGGCACCGTCCTGTTCGCCGCCCTGGGCGTCGCTCTCGTCCTGCGCAGGCTCACCCAGCGCCGCGACCTCCCGTGGCTGCTGCCCGCCATGCTGCTGGTCTGGACGGTCACCACCACCCTGCTCCGCCCGGCCATCACCCCTGACCACCCGTGGGCCAGCAGGCGGCTGATCGTGCTGGTGATCCCCGCGTTCATCCTGTTCGCGGTGTGGTTCCTGGCCTGGCTGACCCACTACTGCGAGCGCTCCGTCAGCTACACCAGGGGCGGTTCGATGGTCCGCTCACTGCCCGCCGTGGTCGCCGCCTGCGCCGCGGTGTCCCTGCTCGGACCAGCGGTGGCCACCTCTGCCGCGGGGATCATGGGGTACCGGCAGGACGTGGGAACGGTGGCCGAGACCGAGCGGCTCTGCGCGTCGCTGCCCCCTGACGCCTCGGTCATCGTGGTTGACTCCGCGATGGCGGGGAATTACATGCCGCTGCTGCGCAACGTGTGCGGGGCGCCCACCGCGGCCCTGGCCGACCCGAGCCCGGAGGTGGTCCAACGCGTGGTCTCGGCCGTGCACGAGCGCGGCCGGGACGCCGTGCTCGCCGCGCCGGAATGGGACCACCTCGACGGGCTCACCGACGGCTCGGTGGAGCCCGAACGGCACTTCCACGTCGTCGCCGAAATGGACCCGAGTACCCTCATGGAGCCCCCGACCGGACACTGGACCTTCAACGGAAGCGTGTGGACCGCCGTCCTGCCCGCCTCCGAATAGGGTCCGCGCCGCCCCCGACCACCCCGCTGAGAAGAAGCATGAGCCACACAGACTCCGAAGAGACCGCCGCGCAGATCACCGACGACCCGCCCGTACGGGTCACGATCGTGCTGCCCTGCTACAACGAGGAGGAGCACGTCGTCGACGAGATCAAGCGGATCTGCGCGGCGATGGACGCCTCCGGGTACGGGTACGAGCTGCTCGCCGTCGACGACGCCTCCACCGACGACACCCTCGCCCGGCTGCGCGAGGCCTCCGACGTCTTCCCGCACACGCGCGTGGTGGCCTTCGGGCACAACGGCGGCTCGGGCACGGTCCGGCGGATCGGCAGCCAGCGGGCGCGCGGCGAGTACGTGGTGTGGACCGACGCCGACATGAGCTACCCCAACGAGCGCATCCCCGAGCTCGTCGCGATGCTCGACGCCGACCCCGAGACCGACCAGGTCGTGGGTGCGCGCACCCAGGAGATGGGCACGCACAAGGTGCTGCGGGTCCCGGCCAAGTGGATGATCCGCAAGATCGCCGAACGCCTCACCAACACCCGCATCCCCGACCTCAACTCCGGGCTCAGGGTGTTCCGCAAGGACGTGGCCCGTCCCTACCTGCGCTTGCTGCCGCCCGGGTTCTCCTGTGTCACCACCATCACGCTGGCGTTCCTGTCCAACCAGCACACCGTGAAGTACGTGCCCATCGAGTACGCCAAGCGCGCGGGCACGTCCAAGTTCCACTTCGTGCGCGACGCCTACCGGTACATCCTCCAGGTGCTGCGCATGGTCATGTACTTCAACCCGCTCAAGGTCCTCATGCCGCCCGCGCTGTGGCTGCTGGGGATCGGTGCGGCCAAGTTCGTCTACGACCAGGTCCGCAACCCGCTCTACATGCCCAACAACACCGTCATGATCCTCATGACCGGGCTGATCATCGCGGCGATCGCGCTGCTGGCCGACCTCATCGTGCGTTCCAGGGAGCACCCGTGACCGACCACGCGGACCCGGGGGATGGCCGCGAGGCCCCGGCGGCCCGGCGGATCACCCTGGTCGGCCCCGCACACCCCTACAAGGGCGGCGGTGCCCGGCACACCACCGAACTCGCCCACCGGCTGCGCGACCTCGGCCACGAGGCGGGGATCGAGTCGTGGCGGGCGCAGTACCCGGCGGCGCTGTACCCGGGGCAGCAGACCATCACCGACCCCGAGGGCGAGCCGTTCCCGCGCACCCGGCACGAGCTGGCCTGGTACCGCCCGGACGGCTGGTGGCGGACCGGGCGGCGGCTGGCCCGGGAGAGCGATCTGGTGGTGCTCACCCTGTTCTCACCGGTGCAGGTGCCCGCCTATCTGGGCATCCTCGCCGGGATCCGCTCACTGGTCCGTGGCGATGGCAGCGGCGGTGACCGGAACGGCGGGGCGGGGCCGCGCGTGGTGGTGCTGTGCCACAACGTCCTGCCGCACGAGCGGCGGGCGATCGACGTCTGCCTGGTCCGGGCCCTGCTGCGCAGGGTCGACGGGGTGCTCACCCACTCGGCCGAACAGGGCCGCCTCGCCGAAGGGCTCCTCGGCCCGGGGGCCCCGGCGCCGGTGGTCGCCCAGATGCCCCCGCACCTGCCCGACACCGGGGGAGTGCGTTCGGACGAGCACACCGGGGAGTGCCGCAGCCTGCTGTTCTTCGGGATCGTGCGGCCCTACAAGGGCGTGGACGTCCTGCTGCGGGCCCTGGCCGAGGGGGCGCCCGAGGACGTCACGCTCACCGTGGCGGGGGAGTTCTGGGGCGGCTACGGCGACCTGGCGGCCCTGGCCGGGGAGCTGGGCCTGGCCGACCGGGTCCGGTTCCGGGAGGGCTACGTGCCCGCCGACGAACTGCCCGAACTCCTGGCGGGTGCGGACGCCCTCGTACTGCCGTACCGTTCGGCCACCGCCACCCAGAACGTGTGGCTGGCGCACGAGCACGGGCTTCCGGTCATCGCCACCCGGGCGGGCACCCTCGCCGACCACGTGCGCGAGGGGGTGGACGGCCTGCTCTGCGAACCCGGGGACGCGGCCGACCTGGCCCGGGCGCTGAGGGCGTTCTACCGGCCGGGCGAGCCCGCCCGGCTCAGGGAAGGCGCCCGGCCGGTGGACGCCGAGCCGTACTGGAAGGCCTACACGGACCGCCTGCTCGGCACCTGATGCCGGGCAGTCCGCCGGTTCAGGAGGTCCGGCGGCGGCGCAGGTGCAGCACGGCGGGCACCAGCAGGAAGACCAGGCCGAGCACGCCCGCGCCCAGGATGATCCAGGGGAGAAGGGCCTGCGCCCCCGAGGAGCCCGCGGCGGCCTCGTCGGCGCCGTTCTCCCGTTGCTCCCGCTGTTCGTCGTCGCTGCCCACCTGAACGCTGGCCACAGCGGCCTCTGCGTTCACCGTGCAGTCGCCGAAGCCGGGCAGGCTGAAGGACTCCGTGGCCACACGGACCTCGTAGAAGCCCAGCGGGGGCTCCCAGTCCGCCCAGGCCACGCCGGGCGCCTCCTCGCCGGTCAGCAGCCTGCCATCGGTACCGGACAGGGTGGCGGTCAGCGTCCCGGCGCGGTCGGCGGCCTCGTTCGTCTCCTCGGCGGTGATCCCGGGAAAGGGCTCGGCTTGCGGCACCAGGACGAGTTCGAGGTCGATACCGCCCTCGGCGCCCTCCTCTCCCGGGTCCTCGGGGGCGAGTTCGGCGGCCAACGGCAGGGAGAGTCCGGGCTGGTCGTCGACTTCCTGGCTCAGGACGGGGAAGAGCTGCCCGATCACGGTGAGGGTGCCCGCCCCCTGGTCGCACTCGACCTCGGCGGGTTTGACGTAGGCGTGCGAGGGACCTTCGGGAGGGGGGTCGTCGGTGGCCGGGGCCGCGGCACCGAGCAGCGCCGGTGCCAGCAGCGACAGGACCACGGGGGCGGACAGGAAACGTGGGAAGCGGGGGGCCCGGTTCATGGGGCATGAGCATAGGCCGACCCGAATCAAAAAGAAAGGTTTCTTTCCTGTTCATGTTCGGGCGCCTTGGACACCAGGACCGCCAATCCCGCCCAACCCACGTCCGCCACCGTCATGACCAACCGGGACAGCACCGCCACCACCAGTGCCGCGCCCGCGTCCACCACCGGGGCCAGCGCCACCACCAGGACCACCTCGCGCACCCCCAGCCCGGCGGGCGCGAACACCACCAACAGCCCCAGCGTCCAGGCCAGCGCGTAGGCGCCCACCGCCGGGCCCGCCGATCTCAGCGCGTCGCCGCCCACCGCCCAGGTCAGCAGCCACACATGCGCGCCCAGCGGCACCCAGGCCACCAGGGTCCAACCCACGGACGCCGCGACCGCTCCCCCTCTGAGCTCCAGCGGGCCCGCCTCGGCCACCTCACGGAACCGAGCGAAGGGTCGGGCTGCCAGCCGCACACCCCAGCCGAGCACTCTCGGATGCAGGCAGGCCAACAGCAGGGGCGCGGCCGCCAACGCCCACCACCAGCGGCGCGCCGCCTCCGCGGAGGACAGCGGCAGCGCCACCGCGGCCACCGCCAGGCTGACGGCCACGGTCACGGCGATCGCCAACAGGGTCGCCGCCGCCCCCCGGGATCTGGGCACCTTCCAGTCCCGGGCCAGCTCCACCTGGGCCACGAACGCCCACACCGAGCCGGGCAGGTACTTGCCGAGCTGACCCACGAACATCACCCGAGCAGCGGCAGCCCCCGGTAGCGGCGAGCCCAGACCGGACAGCAGGGACCGCCACGCCAGCATCTGCGCGGCCAGCCCCAGCATCCCCGCCAGCACCGCGACGGGCAGCACCCACAGCGGGAGTTCGGACACGGCGTCCCGCGCCTGCGCCCAGTTGGCGTACAGGGCCGCCCCCACGCACGCGCACACCAGCACGAGCAGGGCCAGGCGCACCCACGTGTTCCGTCGAAGCCGAGTCAGCACCATCTCAGACTAGGCCCGCGCGCCCACGCCAGGGGGAGGCCCTCTCCCGCCCGGTGCGGGGCCGGGGGTCGGTCCTGACAGCACCGACCAACCCCGGCCCGTATGACTCCGCTGGGTGCTCCTAGCGGCGGTGGTCGGTTTCCAGGCGGGTGCAGATCCAGCGCTGTCCTTCGCGGCGCAGGCGGAAGGCGAAGGCGCGTGAGCGGTGGTCGCAGCCGATGACGGCGCTGGCCTCGACTCCGGCGGCGCCGAGTGGTTGGTGGAAGACCCGGCTCAGTCGGGGTGCGATGGTGCAGCTGACGGAGCCGCGCAGCCTGCGCAGTTCTTCGCGGACCGGGACGGTGACGTGCTGGTTGAGGACTTCGGGGGCGCGCCTGCCGACCAGGACCTCGGCGATCTGCTGGGCCAGGAGGCGCACGTGGGCGGGGGTGCGGTGGCCTGCCAGCGGGGAGGTCGCGCAGGGGCCCGAGGTCATGCCTCGCAGCGGGGTGCGGGCTGGGGTGCGTACGGGTTTCCAGGTGTGGGCGGTGGTGCGGGCGCAGGCCGGGCGGGGGCAGGGGCGGCCGTGGCAGGGGTGGTTCATGGACAGATCCCTTCCGGGGGAGGAACGAAACCCTGACGTCCTACATAGAGCGGGCAACCGCCGTCTGGTGCCACCTGGCATTCCAGGTTTCGGTGGTTTCTTTTCGCGTCGGCCCCGCCGAACCCTGACAGACCACACAAGTCACCCGTCTCCGGTGGTCCACCGGTCCGATTTCGGCTCCGCCCGTTTCGGCCTGACCACGAGTCGCCGTCTTCCGGTCTATTCCGTCCTCGCCGTGTGTTCCTTGTTGCAGGGCGCCACCGGGTGGCGGTCGTCACGCGGAAACGGCCGACGCGTAGGGTGTGCCGGTATGAGTGGTGCGAAAGACCCTGCCCCCATCCCCACACCGACGGCGGCCGCCATGCGCAGGGCGCTGGCCCGGGCGCGGGACGGTAAGACCCTCGACGTCACCGAGGCCGAAGTACTGCTGCACGCCCGCGGCGAGGACCTCGAACAGCTCCTCGGCCACGCCGGAAGGGTCCGGGACGCGGGCCTGGAGGCGGCCGGGCGGCCGGGGGTGATCACCTACAGCCGCAAGGTCTTCGTGCCGCTGACCCGCCTGTGCCGGGACCGCTGCCACTACTGCACCTTCGCCACGGTTCCGGGCCGCCTGGACGCGCCCTTCATGTCCCCGGACGAGGTCCTGGAGATCGCCCGCGAGGGCGCGCGCATGGGCTGCAAGGAAGTCCTCATCACCCTGGGGGACCGCCCCGAGGACCGGTGGAAGCAGGCCGCCGAGTGGCTGAACTCGCGCGGCTACGACGACACCCTCTCGTACGTGCGCGCCATGTCGATCATGGTCCTGGAGGAGACCGGACTGCTCCCGCACCTCAACCCCGGGGTGCTGACCTGGTCGGACTTCCAGCGCCTCAAGCCGGTCTCCCCGTCCATGGGGATGATGCTGGAGACCACCTCGCGGCGGCTCTTCGAGGAGAAGGGCCAGCCGCACTACGGCAGCCCCGACAAGGACCCCGCGGTGCGGCTGCGCGCCATGGAGGACGCCGGGCGCTCCAGCGTCCCCTTCACCACCGGCATCCTGCTCGGGATCGGTGAGACGGTCGCCGACCGCGCGGAGTCGATCTTCGCGATGCGCGGGGTCTCCCGCCGCTACGGCGGCATCCAGGAGGTCATCGTGCAGAACTTCCGGGCCAAGCCGGACACCGCGATGATGCACCGGCCCGACGCCGAGCGCGACATGATGGCCGCGACCATCGCCGTCACCCGCCTGGTGATGGGCCCCAAGGCGCACATCCAGGCCCCGCCCAACCTCATCGGCGCGGACCGGGGCGGCGTGGACGAGTACGAGCTGATGATCCGCGCGGGCATCGACGACTGGGGCGGGGTCTCCCCGCTCACCGCCGACCACGTCAACCCCGAACGCCCCTGGCCGCAGATCGACGACCTCGCGGCCCGCACCGCCGCCCAGGGGTTCGCGCTGCGCGAGCGCCTCACCGTCTACCCGGAGTACATCCGGGCGGGCGAACCCTGGGTGGACCCGAGGCTGCGCGCGCACATCGACGCGATCGCGGACCCGGAGACCGGCCTGGCCCGCGAGGACGCCCCGCTGGTGGGCCGACCCTGGCAGGAGCCGGACGCGGTCCTGGTCTCCTCGGGCCGCACCGACCTGCACACGGAGATCGACACCGAGGGCCGCACCGGTGACCGGCGCGGCGACTTCGACGCCGTCTACGGCGACTGGGACGAACTCACCCCGGGCGTGGACCGCCAGGGCGCGCGGCCCCGGCGCCTGGACCCGGAGATCTCCGCGGCCCTGCGCAGCGCCGAACGCGACCCGGCGGGGCTCAGCGACTCCGAGGCCCTGGCCCTGCTGCACGCCGACGGGGACGCCCTGGAGGCGCTCACCGGCCTGGCCGACCGGGTCCGCCGTGACACCGTCGGCGACGACGTCACCTATGTGGTGACCAGGAACATCAACTTCACCAACGTCTGTTACACCGGCTGCCGGTTCTGCGCCTTCGCGCAGCGGCGCACCGACGCCGACGCCTACACGCTCTCCCTGGACCAGGTCGCCGACCGCGCCGAGGAGGCGTGGAAGGCGGGGGCCACCGAGGTGTGCATGCAGGGCGGAATCCACCCGGACCTGCCGGGCACCGCCTACTTCGACATCGCCGCCGCGGTCCGCGACCGCGTCCCGGACATGCACGTGCACGCCTTCAGCCCGATGGAGGTGGTGAACGGGGCCGCCCGTACCAACCTGCCGGTACGCGAGTGGCTGACCCGCGCCCGCGAGTCAGGGCTCGGCTCGATCCCGGGCACCGCCGCGGAGATCCTCGACGACGAGGTCCGCTGGATCCTCACCAAGGGCAAACTGCCCGCCAGCGAGTGGATCGAGGTCATCACCAGCGCCCACGACCTGGGGATTCCCACCACGTCCACGATGATGTACGGCCACGTGGACTCCCCGCACCACTGGGTGGCGCACATCAAACTGCTGCGGTCCCTCCAGGAACGTGCCGTGGAGCGCAACGGCAAGCGCGGCTTCACCGAGTTCGTGCTGCTGCCGTTCGTGCACACCAACGCGCCGATCTACCTCGCGGGCCTGGCCCGCACGGGCCCCACCGTCCGCGAGAACCGCGCGGTGCACGCCCTGGCCCGGCTGCTGCTGCACGGCCACATCGACAACATCCAGGGCTCCTGGGTGAAGCTGCACGAGGACACCTTCCGCCAGCTCCTCGACGGCGGCGTCAACGACGTCGGCGGGACCCTCATGGAGGAGACCATCAGCCGCATGGCCGGCTCCGGGCAGGGTTCGTACAAGACGATCAGCGACATCAAGGCCCTCGTCGAACCCACGGGCCGCCCGGTCCGCCAGCGCACCACCACCTACGGCCCGGTCCCCGCCGAACGCCAGCGGGTCGCCGAGGCCAGCGACGGGGTGGCCCCCAGCATCCTGCGCCCCAACCTCCCGGTGGTCTGACCCGGGACGAACGGCAGGGGAGGGACGCCGGGGGACGGCGTCCCTCCCCTGGTCGGTGGGCGGCCCGTCAGGGAGGGGCCGGATGCGCCGGACCGCCCGGGTCAGCGGCTGTCCGGGTCAGCAGGTGCCCAGGTGTTCCCAGACCCCCCACTCGCCCGTGGTGCCCGGCTCCTCGCCCTGGGTCCACCAGCGGGCGCGGTACTCGCTCCCGTCGTGCGTCACCTCGTCGCCGGTGTTGTACACCGTGCCCGAACTCCAGGACGGCGCGTCGCACTCGCTGGGCCCGCCGCCGTTGTCGTCCCCGTCGCCGGGGCCCTCCACCAGCTCGCCCTCGCGGGGGTGGTCGTAGGTGAGGGCGTATTCGGTGCCGCCCACCTCGATGCGGAAGTTCGACGGCTGGGAGATCGGGAGCTGGTAGTTGATGGTGAAGTCCAGCGAGCCCCCGGCCGGGATGCTCTGCCATCCGGGCACGGTCAGTTCCACCCGGTGGAAGTCGCCGTCCAGGCCGCCGACGTTGTTGTCCCGGGTGTGGCCCCGGTGCACGTGGGTCAGCCCCATGCCGGACTGGTCGCCCATGGAACCGGGGGCCGAGGTGGCGTAGTCGAAGACGATGCGGGAACCGCCCGGGATCTCGCCGGAGGAGTTGTTGGTGATGGTCACCTCGGGGGTGATCGGGTAGTTGTTGTCGCCCAGCGCGAAGCCGCCGAACTCCACGTCCACGTCCAGGACCTGTTCCGGGGCGGGTGTCTCGGCCTTGACCGCGCCGTAGGGGCCCGCGTTGCTCAGCGTCTGGTGCAGGGAGGTGATGAGCGTGTCACCCATGAAGTACTGCTCGGCGTCGGCGTCGTAGGAGTAGTCGCCCGCCATCTCCCAGATCATCACGCCGCCCAGTCCGGTGTCGGCGACGTAGTCGGCCTTGGCGCTGATGGTCTGGTCGGCGTCACCCGACAGGAACGTGCGGGTCTGCGGGTTCCACCACCACTCGTTCTTGGTCACGTCGTCCCAGTGGCGTTCGTAGGTGCCCACCAGCTCGGTGTCCACCCCGTAGTCCTCGACGTAGTCTCCGACGACCCCGTTCTCCAGGTTGAGGACGTGCCAGATCGGGTTGACACCGGCCTCGATCGCGTCGCCGGTGATCGGGTCGCTGTCGAACCACAGGTTGTCGATGCCCCCGGCGCCGTGGCCGCAGGGGTCGTTGATGCCGGTCCCCGGTTGGCACTGGGTCTGGTCGGGCAGGGCCGAGGTGCCCCACAGGCCGTTCTCCCCGCCCTGCACGTCCTGCCAGCCGCGGGTGTAGAAGGGCACGCCCAGGTTGATCCGGCCCGCCTGCATGGCGCCTCGGAAGTAGTGGTGGGCCCAGTCGGCGTTCAGGTAGCCGATGCCGTCGAAGGCGTTGTAGACGTCCCTCAGCTCGGGGTCCTGGCCGCTGTCGAAGAGCGCGCCGTTGTGGCCCACGAAGTGGTTCCAGGTGCCGTGCAGGTCGTAGGTCATCATGTTGACGAAGTCCAGGTACTGGACGACCTGGTGCACCTCCTGGCCGCGCAGCAGCCAGCCGGACGAGGGAGCCGCCACGGTCAGCTGGTAGTAGGTGCCGTCCGCCACGGCGGCCTCGTCGAGCTTCTCGCGCAGGACGCGCATCAGCTCCTCGTAGCCCTCCCAGAGCAGGCCGCGCCGGGCGTCGGAGATCCAGTAGTCGTCCGGGCTGCCCGCTCCCTGCATCGAGGTCGCGTACTCGTAGTCGATGTCCAGGCCGTCGAACCCGTACTCGCGTACGAACTCCACCGCGGAGTCGGCGAAGGTCTCGATCCCGGCGTGGTTCACACCGGTCTCGGTGGTGGTCATCGAGTAGAAGCCGCCGCTGTCCACCCGCTCTCCGTCGGGCCCGAAGAACCCGCCGGTCTCGGCCCAGCCGCCCACGGCGACCAGGGTCCGGACCCCGGGGTTGTCCTTCTTGAACTTGTTCAGCAGGTTGAAGTGTCCGTCGTAGTCGAACTCGGGGTCGGGTTCGAGACCGGGCCGGTCCCAGGTCATCCCGGTGGCGGGGTTGTCGGGGGTGTCGGGTCCGACGGAGAGCTCGTTGTCGGAGTTCACGTGCCCGAACGCGTAGTTGATGTGGGAGATCTTGTCCCAGGGGATGTCGTCGACCAGGTAGCTGGGCTGGTCGTTGGCTCCGTTGCGCCAGCTGGTGAAGTAGCCGATCACCCTGCGGTCGAGGCCGTTGGGCAGGATCTCGCGCCCGTCGGAGTCGTAGACGTCGCAGTAGGGGACGTCCAGACCGGGGGTCGGGTAGAGGCCGTCGGGGCGGCAGTCGGCGTGGTCGGACGAGACGGAGGGCGGGGCCGGTTCCTGGGGAGCCGCGGCGGCCGGGGGCGCGAACAGCAGGCTCGCCGCGGTGCCCAGGCCCGCGGCTGCTGCCAGGGCGCGTGCCCATCGGCTGGACGGATTGACTGTCATGGGGGATTCCCTCTGTTCTGCTTGGCGTGCCGGGGTACCTGTCCCGGTCCGGGGAGACAGGGTTCTGGGGCACCGGTGGGGGATCAGTCAGGTGGGGAACGACAGCGGTTGTGCGAGAGGAGGGTGACCGCTGGGGCGGGGACCGCCCCCCGCGGGTATGTGCGTGAGGGGGCGGTCCCCGGTCGCCGCGGGCGGGAGCGGCTCAGGGGGCGGAGCGGCGTCAGCAGCTGCCGACGCGGTCCCAGACACCCCATTCGCCGGTGGTGCCGGGCTCTTCGCCCTGGGTCCACCAGCGCGCGGTGTAGACCGAGCCGCCGTGGGAGACGGAGTCGCCCTGCGTGTACACGCTGCCGGCGTTCCAGGCGGCGGCGTCGCAGTCGGGATCGGTCGGGCTGGGGGAGGGGCTGGGAGTGGGGGTGGGTGTGGGGTTCGTACCGGGGCCGCTGGCCAGGCGGTCGGAGATGGTGTTGGCGAAGTCGTAGCCGTTGGTGGCGTCCCAGTTGATGGACCAGGTCATCACGCCGCCGATGGGGCCGTACGGGGTGTCGGGGGAGAAGGAGCCGCAGCTGGTCCCGGCTTCCAGGCAGTCCAGGGCGGCGACGATCTCGCTCGGCGGCATGTGGCCGCCACCGGCGGCGGAGGGCACGGCGGGCAGGCCCAGGCCGACCTGGCTCGGCTCCAGGCCCATCTCCAGCTGGATACAGGCCTGGGCGGCGACGAAGTCGCTCGTGCCCTGGCTGTAGACGCTGCCGTCACAGCCCAGCATGGAGCCGGAGTTGTAGTACTGCATGTTCACGATGGTGAGGATGTCGGAGATGTTCTGGGCCAGCTGGTAGTACCCGGCGCTGGGGCTCTGGAAGTCGATGGTCTGCGGGGCCATCGCGATGATCAGGTCCGAACCGGCCCGGTCGCTGAGGTCGCGCAGGGCGCTGGTCAGGTGCTCGGCGTTGATGCCGTGTTCGAGGTCGATGTCCACGCCGTCGAACCCGTAGTCCTGCATGAGCTCGTAGGTGGTGTCGGCGAAGTTCTGCGCCTGGGTGGGGTTGGTGACGTCGACGTTGCCGATCTCGCCGCCCACCGAGATGATCACCTTGCGGCCCTCGGCCTGGATGGCGGCGACGTCGTCGCGGAACTGGGCGTCGGTGTACCCGTTCAGCTCGCTGCTGGCCAGGTTGAACGTGATGCCGCCGTCGAGGGTGGGGTGGTTGTCGGCGAAGGCGATCGCCACCAGGTTGTACTCGCTGGGGATCTCCGAGAGCGGCATCACGGTGGAGCCGTTGTCGAAGTTGTGCCAGTAGCCGGTGAGCCACTGGTGGGTCTGCTGGGTCTGGGCGGTGTCGGACACGGTTTCTACCTGGGTGGGTCCGGAAACCAGGGAGCCGCATGCGGTGACGAGCGCTGTGGCCGTCGCGGCGAGGCCGCCGAGAAGGGCGAGCCTGGTTCTGCGGGTGTTGAGCATGGGGGTGCTCCTTTCGTCGAGCGGGGGTGACGAAGGGTGTGATCTGCGACGCAGTAATTGTTAGGAAACCTTAGAGTTGCCGTTGGTGCCCGTCAACGGAAACGGTTAAGAAAGTTTGTAGTTTTCTTGGGGGTTTGGTTTCAATAGGAACTGACACCCACCAAGAACTCAGTCCCAATTCAGGCCCCGTACTGACCGCTTCCGCTGTCCCGGATGTCCATGTCCAGGGTCAGTCTTGTGAACACGTCGTAGTCGATCTCCCCCGAGCGGTACAGCGCCATGAGCGCGTCTCGGCGGGCCTGGGTGACCTGGTCCAACAGTGCCTTGCGGTTCCGCACGGCCTCCTTGGCCCCGCCAAGGTCCGGCTCCTGCGCGTCCAGCAGCCCCTTCACGTGAGAGATCCGCTTCGCGTACCGCTCGCGCACGGCGTCCGCGGTCTTCCCGTCCACGTCGCCCCCGGTGAGCATCTCGTCCACCTTGCGCACGGCGGCGCAGTCCATCTCGTACTCGGCCCGCAGGAACTCCTGCTGCCGGGTGCCCTCGTCGGACAGCCCCAGCCTGCGCAGCAGCCACGGCAGCGAGGTGCCCTGGCCGACCAGGGTGCCCATCACCACCGCCCCCGCCACGAAGATCAGTGCGCCCCGGTCGGTGAACTCCTCCCCGCCCAGCGTCGCGGGCAGGGACAGCGCGATCGCCAGGGACACCGCCCCGCGCATCCCGCTCCACCCGATCGCCACGCGCTCCCTGAACGCCGACACGTCCAGCCGCGACCCCGGCAGGTACCGCTGCACCGGAACCACGAACAGCATGAGCACCATCCGCAACACGATCGCGGTGGCGGTCACGGCCAGCGCCACCAGCACCAGGTGCACGAAGGCGTAATCCTCCTGTACGGACCGCACCACGGCGTCCAGCTGCAGGCCCAGGAGCACGAACAGCATCGCCTCCAGAAGGCTCACCAGCGTGGTCCAGATGGTCTTACCGCTCACCCGGACCCGGGGCGGCAGCAGCCCCTCGCCGCGGGTGCCCAGGTAGAAACCGGCCACCACCGCGGCCAGCACCCCGGAGAACCCCGCCATCTCCGCGGGGATGTAGGCCACGAACGGGGTGATCAGCACCGTCATCAGTTGCAACGACGCGTCTGGCATCCGGCTCCGCGCCCAGGCGATCACCACGGCCACGACGGCGCCGTAGACCAGCCCGCCCACCACCACCCTGCCCAGCTCCCAGGCGGCGTCCGCCGGGGTCAGCGGGTGCAGCATCGCGGTGATCGCCAGACTGAACAGCGTGAGCGCGACCCCGTCGTTGATCAGGGACTCGCCCTCCAGGATGGTGAGCACCCGGCGCGGGGTGCCCGCCCGCTTGAGGATCGCCGAGGCCGCCACCGCGTCCGTCGGCGCGATCGCCGCGCCCAGGGCGATCGCCGCGGGCCAGCCCGCGTCCGGCAGCAACAGGTGGATGATCGCGGCCAGCCCGAACGCCGTCGCCAGGGTCATCCCCACCGACATCACGATGATCGGCCGCGCGAGGTCGCGCATGTCCTTGGGGGAGGAGAAGAACGCCGCGTTGTAGATCAGCGGCGGCAGGAACACCAGCAGGATGACCTCGGGGGCGATGGACAGCGAGTGCATCCACGGAACCACCCCCAGGAGCATGCCCAGCATCACCAGGACCACCGCGCCGGGTATCCGGATCCGCCCGGCGACCAGCTGCCCCACGATGACCGCCACCACCACGACCAGCGTGGCGATCACGTACTCCTCGACGGCCACCCGAACCCCCTCGCCTCGGCCCCTCCCCGCCCCAGCATGCCGGGGCGGGGAGGGGCCGAAGGGGAGGACGCGCCGCTACCGCACCTCGACGAAGGCGTCCGGGTCGCGGGGCCCGCCACTACGGCGAAGAGCCCCAGTGCATGCCCGCGTTCGCCTGCGGGGCATTGTCGCCCGCTCCGAGATCGTGTTGCATGACGGGGAGGAGGATGTTGACCGCCGCCCCGTCAGTCAGATCCGTGGCGGTGGCCAAGAGGACGACCAACAGAGCGAGGGAGCACCGGTTCATGGTGTTCACCCTCCGAGAGAGTCCTCATCGAAAGGGGCGGCGATGACCACCCGCCGTCGAGCGAGACCACCCCTCGAAGAGTTCCCGCCCGCCGCCACGAGATCCATGCGGCTAACCGGAACGGCGCAGGCGGGGCCAGGGGGTCAGCTCTCGGATCCACCGAGTCTGCCGCCTCGGTGCCCGGTGGCGGGCACGGACGTCGTTTTCCGGGTCACCCGCGCTCCTGGGCGGGGGCCGTCGAGGTGCCGGAACCCGCACCACCGGCGCCAGTTTCAGCCGTGGTGCGGTATCACCGGTCACCCTGCGGATCTCCTCGATCAGTTCGGCGGAGTTGTTTCCGGAGAGCAGGACCATTCGGCCGGTGTGTGCGGCCCAGTACTGGCCGGTCGCACCGCCGTGCCAGAAGGTCCACCCGTGTCCCCGGAAGGTGGCGCGCGCTCGGTCGAGTTCCTGCCTGATCGAGCCGCAGTTGTGGTCCAGAGTGATCATCGCTGACCTCCCTCGGGCTGGATCCCCAGTACCGAGAGAGCCTTCTGGAGCTCCGTAGCGCTGGCGGCCACGATCAGTTCCGGCTGGCCGCTGGGGACGGTTCGGGTGCTGGTCGCCACGTAGCTGGTGAGTTCGGAGTTCACCCCGTGGAGCTCGCAGATGAGGAAGTCGGGGAACTCGGCGCGCAGCTTCAGGATCTCCGCGCTCGGTCGCAGGTGGTAGCCGGTCATGGTCATCACCGCTCCCACGTCAGAGCGAAGAAGACCCCGGGGCCGCGGTTCGACTCGAAGCGACCCCATCGGGTGGCCAGAGCGTCGACCAGCCACAGACCCCGCCCGCTCTCGGAGTCGGGAGAGGGGGAGTGGGCACACAGGTCCGGCAGCTGTCCGCTGTCGTCACGGACCTCCGTTCGGAGACCGCCGACACACAGGTGTGCCCGGACCACGATGAATCCGGCCTCCTGGTGCGTCACGCAGTTGGTGACCAGCTCGGAGAGGAGGAGAAGGGCGGTTGAGGAGGAGTCGCCGGGAACCCCGGCCATGGACATCCTCCGGTCGAGCCAGCGACGGGCGTCCTTGACGCATTCGGGCCGAGCGGGGTAGCGGAAGGTCGAACGGCGCAGCGGTGCCAGCCGCCTGCCTTCCGGGCACGCGGAAACGATACGGTTGCTCATGGGTCCTCACCTGGTTCAGTCAGGTAGTGGGCCAAGGCCCTGATCAGGTGTTCCCGCACCAGGTCAGGGCCGTTTTCATGCCATCTTCTCCACGACATTGCATCGCGCAATTTGTGATTTTGGAAGGCGTGCCTCCAGTGTGCACCGAAGGGGTTAGGTCCACAAGCCGTTTGGCAATTTATTGTTCGATGCAACTTGTGCGAAGTTGGTGCCGCGCATCGCATCAGTGAAACTGTGGAGTTCCACAGCTGTCTCAGGAGGTGTCGGGTGGCGGAGGCCAGCCCCACGGTTGCACGTCGGATCTTGGCCAAAGCGCTTCGGGAGCGTAGGGAAGCCGCCCGCATCACTGGGGGGAAAGCCGCTGGCCACGCAGGCATGCACGCTGGCACCCTGAGTCGGGTCGAGAGCGCCTCGACCCGTATCCAGCCCGGCACCGCTCAGCTCCTCATGCGCTTCTACGGGGCATCCGATGAGGAGTGCGAAGCTGCCTTCCAGCTCGCGCACCTGGCTCGCCGCAAGGGCTGGTGGCGCTCCTACAAGTCGGTTCCGAAGTGGTTCGAGCCCTACCTGGGGCTGGAGGCCGATGCTGTCTTCCTGCGTGGCTATCAGGACCAGCTGTTGCCGGAGCTGTTCCAGACCGAGGAGTACGCACACCTCGTGGCACAGGCATCTATCCCGGCGCTCTCTGAGGTTGAAGTGCGCGAACGGGTCGAAATTTGCCTGAAACGTCAGGAACGTCTTACCGGGCTGAACCCGCTGAGACTGGACGTGGTCATGAGCGAATCCGCCCTTCGCCTGGAGGTGGGCGGTGCCACGACTATGAAACCGCAGCTCAGTTCGCTTCTGGAGCGCTGCGATCTACCGAACGTGACCTGCCGGATCTTCCCTTACTCGGCCGGGGCGTTCCCGCATCAGAGTGGGTCCTTCACTTCCCTGTCCTTCGAGGAGGAGAGTCAGCTCGGATTCTCCTTCGGTGAGGTCGTCTATCAGGGCCACGAAGCCGGGGCCTCCTACCTGGAGGATGAGGACACCACGACTCGCTTCCGCGCGATCTTCGAAAACCTGCGAGACCGCGCCTTGAGCGAGGACGGCTCCCGAGCCCTCATCGAGCGAGTGCTCACCGAGTATTCATAACGCCTCCCCTCACACTGAACTACCAGCGCATGAGGGGTGAGGGGAGACGTTCAGGCTGCTCAGATCAAGACTTCACGGCGCTGTTCACGAACTGCAGGAAGGCCGCGGGCGCGAACCCGAGAGCACCGTCTTCCCGGTTCTGTGTGTCACGGACGTACACAGCCTCGGGTGTCTCAGCCACCTCTACGCACTGTCCTCCCTGGTTCCCGCTGTAGGTGGACTTGTGCCAAGGCAGGTCATCGAGCCGGTCGCTCATGTCTCTCCAATCCGGGCCGCCAGTTGGTCGATAGATTCCTCTGGCGACAGGGCAAGGCCAATCAGTGCGCTCATCCGTTGATCGCATTTTGCCACCTCGTCAGCATCAGACGTCACTTGACCGCTCCCGGGTCGCTCGGTGTAGAGCATGCGGTCCCGGCTTCCCGTCTCCAACAGGGTGAACGCCCCGTCCATCGCGGCGTGTGCGCCTTTGCTGAAGGGGAGGATCTGGAGGCGAACGTGTGACCGTTGCGCCGTCTCCAGCAAGTGCTTCAGCTGATCGACCATGACGTCCCGCCCACCCACGGGGCGGCACAGGACTGATTCTTCTAGCACAACCCACAACAAGGGTGCAGTTGGATTCGTGCGGTCGAGAATCTTCTGTCGTTCCAGTCGTGCTGCCAACTGGCGTTCTACGTCTTCCGGGGCGGGTGGGGGCCACGCAGCACTGAGCACCGCGCGTGCGTAGTCCTCGGTCTGGAACAAACCAGGGATTACTTGAACCTCGAACTCGCGAATACTGACGGCCTCGGCTTCGAGTTCGACGAACGGTCGGAACCAATCGTGATAGCTGTCCCGAGTGATCGCAGGCCACAGATCCGCCAGCATCCCGCCCGCGTCCAGCACCTTGTCACAGGTGAGGACGAACTTCTCGGATGGCACACGCTTCGCGGTCTCGACCATCCCGACCATGCCTGCTGTGTACCTGATCCGCTTCCCCAGCTGCTCCTGAGTCCAGCCCTTATCACCTCGAAGCCGTTTCAGCTGCGTGGCGAAGTAGATCACGATGGGTGAGGCTTCGGTGGCGTCAGCCGACACACCCTCGATCTCGGTATCACTCATGGGGGTTCCAAGTTCGCAACTGGGCCAACAGGGGGAGGGGCGATCCCGAACACACTCGGTGCGTTCCCAACAGAACATCGTTTGGTCTGGTTCAGATTACGGGCTGTGAGTGAGGCTGTGTCCATGCTCACCGAAACGCAGCGCTCTTCCGAAAGCGCTGAAAAGGCATCGAACAACCCAACTGAACCATGCCCGCAAGACGGACTTCTCACGCACAAGCGTGCCGCTGAGAACCTCACCCGGGCTCTCAAGGCCAAAGGCATCAGTGTCGAGGTGGACGGTCGTCGCAGGACGGTCACCGCGAAGCTGAACGGCAAGTCCCAGGTCGTCGCCCTGCGCGGTTCGGATGACGACCTCCGGTGGTGCTTCGTCTGGCCCCCTGAAGGCCGCAGCGGACGCCCCACCCTCGATCCGGTCACCAGCATCGGGAACGAGCAGATCCTGGCCGGAAGAATTCTCGGAGTCCTGGAACTCGCGCAGCTCAAGGTCTGAATCAGCGGTTCCGTGGTGCTCCAGTACTGGAACTGCTTCCGATGCGGTCATACCTCCACCGAAGAAGACGCTCACAGGACGCATGAATGTCCAAAAGAACAGAAATTGGACAGTTCGTCTTCGGGTGAGGATGACGAATCGGATAGAGCGCTGACCTGTGCGCTGCGGGGGCGGGCACAGGTCCGACAGATGCCACCCACGAGGGAAGAGGACGTGGGCATCACATCAGCACGAGCACCGCCTTCATGTCACACCAGACCCCATCCGCATCCGATGAAGGAGAACACAGCATGACCGTGACCGGTATCAGCACGCAGACCCAGCCGAAGCCCCGCACGCAGATGGACGTTGGTGACCTCCTCGTCGCGGTGGAGGACATCGCTACCCTGCGCTCGCGCGGCGACCAGCCCTCCGACGGCGGTGGCACCGGCCGCTCCGACACCAACGACGGCTTCCACTAAGAACGGAGGCACGACCTTGTCCGCTGATCTGATCAGCGGCCGTCTGGGCGGGGACACGTTCCCCGCCCAGGTGCTCGGCCGCCAGCACCGGCACTATCCCGCCCCCGACAGCGCCACCGACTCCTTCACACACCTGCTCACCTGGCAGGACCTGAACCAGCTCATCGCGACCCAACGCCTGAACAGCCCTCGTCTGCGATTGTCGGCCGGGGAGAGCATCGACGTGGGCCGCTACACCCAACGGCGCCGCTACCGACGTATGCCCGACTGGGACGCTCCCGTTCCCCATCAGTTCCACCGACAGCTCCGCGAGGGCGCGACGCTGGTGGTGGACGCGATCGACGAGATGCACCCGCCCATCGGCGAGACGGTCGCTGGGTTGGAGACCTGGCTGGGCACCGGAATCCAGACCAACGCCTACGCCTCCTGGACTCCGAAGGAGGGGTTCGGGATCCACTGGGACGACCATGACGTGCTCGTGCTCCAGGTGTCGGGCCGCAAACGGTGGCGCATCTACGGCACCACCCGGACCGCCCCCTTGCACAACGACGTCGAGTTCGACGAGGACCCTCCCACCGAACCCATCGACGAGTTCGTCATGGCACCCGGCGACATCCTCCACGTCCCCCGGGGCTGTTGGCACGCGGTCGCCGCTTCCGAAGGCGAACCCAGCCTTCACCTCACCTGCGGGCTGAACACCACCACCGGAGCCGACTTCCTCACCTGGCTGACCGCTGGCATGGCCGAGCACGAGGAGGTCCGCGCCGACATCCCGCGCGACCCCGGCCAGTTCTCGAACTGGTCCCACCGGATGTCCGAACTGATCACTGCGAGGCTCCAGGCCCCGGCTGTGGTGAGCGAGTACTGGGAGCGACAGAACGAGACAGCCACGGCCCGAGCGGCGTTCAGCCTGCCCGTCGCCGTGACCGGAGAGTTCACCGATTCCACTCGGCTGCGTCTGGCGACCAAGCGGGGCACCTTGAGCATCACCGCGAACAGCGTCATCTACCTCTCGCAGGGACGACGCTGGACGTTCGCCACCCAGGCCGCCCCGCTGCTCACCCACCTGAACGGGCAACACAGTGCCACGGTCAAGGAACTGTGCCAGCTCGTTCCCGACATCTCGCGGGATACCCTCATCGGTCTTCTCCGCAGGCTGCTGGAGGACGGAGCCCTGGTCTGGGAAGGCGACGAAGGATGACCCTGCTCGGCCTGGGCACTTACCGCAGCCGCGATGCCGTCACCTCGGCGACCATCGCGGCTGCGGCCGGATGTCCGCTCATCGACACCGCCCCGGTCTACGGACATGGAACCCACCAGGCGGCGATATCGCCGGTTCTCAGAGCACACCCCCGGATGAGGATCGCCACGAAGGTCGGACACATGACGGCCGACCAGGCGCGCGCAGCCCTGTACAGCCGGGTGATCTCCGAGGCCGAAGCTCTGCGACGGCACAGCATCGCCCCCGACTACGTGCATTACCAGGTCGCGATGAATTGCGCGGAGGTACAGCGCGACCAGCTGGATCTGGTCTACCTGCACAACCCGGAGCACCGCCATTCCGGTGACCGTGACGCACTGCTCGCACGCCTTCGCTCGGCATTCGTCGCACTCGAAGACCTCCGTGATACCGGCACCGTGCTCGGCTACGGAGTGGCTACGTGGAACGGTTTTCGAGACGGTGCCTTCTCCGTCCGCGAACTGGTCAAGCTTGCTGAGGAAGCCTCAGGTGGAGGAGAGGCGGGCCTGCGCGCGATCCAGCTTCCGGTGTCCATGGTGGAGATCGGGCCGATCAGGCAGGCACTCGCCGGAGATGGCCCCATCCCCGCTGCCGGACAGGCAGGATTGGAGGTATGGGGGTCGGCCCCGTTGCACGGTGGTGAGTTGCTCGGCCGGATCAACGAGGGCTTGGCTGACTACGTCGCCTTCGGAGCCACCAACGCGCAGGCGGCCCTGATGGTCGCCGTTTCCACTCCGGGGCTCACCGGGCTGTTGCTGAGCACCGGAAGCGCCGACCACTGGCGTGAGGCCGCTGATGTGGTGGACTCCCCACAGCTGCCTCCGCTCCGACTCAAGGAGATCTGTGACCTGCTCCAACCCGTTTCCTGACCTGGCCGACCGGTGGAACCGTGCAGCGCGCGAGCTCGACGCCACACCCGACCCCGGAGCCGATCTGTATCCCGGTTTGGGCGGCAGAACCCTGAGCGGCCCGGCCACCGTCGACGGAGTTCCGGCATGGTTGCGGGTGATGAGTGCGACCAAGCCGGGCGGGAGGATGTGGGAGGGTTCTACGCTCGCTGACGTGCTACTCGATGACACGATTCCGCGGCCGTCTCTGCTCGGTGAACATGCCTGGGCCGAGCCGGAGACGGGCCTGGTGTTCCAGGCCCACCTATGGGAACGGCTCACCGGCCGTATGGCGTCGAAGACCCCTGACCTGTCCGAACCGCCTTCGGTCTCGGACCGCTGGTGGAACGAGTTGCGGGGCGCGCTCGATCGTCTTCGTCAGGCATCCGTGCCACAGCACCGGCAGCGAAGCCACACACCCGGGTTCATCGAACGCCTTCCGAAGTTCATCCCGGAGTTGGCGGGCACGGACCTCACTGTGTCGGAGTGGGAGACCTCTCACGGAGACCTCCACTGGGCCAACCTCACCGCAGTCCCGCTAGCGATCATCGACTGGGAGGGGTGGGGGATGGCCCCAGCTGGATACGACGCCGCCGTTCTACACACCTACGCGCTTCCCGAACCGAGAACAGCGGCCAGGGTGCGCGAGGTGTTCGCCGACGTGTTGGAGACCGAAGCCGGGCGGTTCTCTCAGTTGATCATCGCTGCGGAGGTGATCCAGGCAGCGGTACGCGACGACCTTCACGCCCGCTTGCTCCCGCATGTTCGGCGGCGGGTGGAGGAACTACTCACCCCACGGTAGTGGCCTTCTGCGTTGTTGTTGGTGATGACGAGGCCCGTTGCTCCATCGAGAGGACACCGGGCCTCGCCGTGCGCTCGATCCTCCCGAGTTCGGTAAGGACCCGTTCGGTCTGGATCAGTCCCAGATCAGGCCGACAGGGCAGCCAACCACCGACAGGGTCAGCGGATCTCGACGAAGGCGTCCGGGTCGCGGGGTGGCCGCTCCTTGGGGGCCTCGGCCGCGTAACCCACGGCCACCGCGCCCATCGGCTGCCAGTCCCCGGGCACGTCCAGCACCTCGCGCACGACATCGGCGCAGAACATCGTGGAGGAGATCCACGCCGAACCCAGACCCTCCATGGCCAGGCCCACCAGCAGGCTCTGCACCCCGGCGCCCATGGCCACCAGGAACATCGACCGCTCGGCGTCGGCCCGGCGCTCGTCCGGATAGGGGTGCGCGCCGTCCGCGACCAGGAACGGAACCACCAGGTAGGGCGCGCCGCGCAGTACGTCCCCGCGCCTGGTCCGCCTGGCGATCTGCTCCTCGGTGAACCCGTCACCGCGCAGGTCGGCCACCCAGGCCTGCAGCATCGCGTCCAGCAGCCGCTTGCGGGTGTGGGCGGACTCCACCAGCACGTACCGCCAGGGCGTGGTGTGGTGCGGGGCGGGCGCGGTCACGGCGGCGGCCACCGCCCGGCGCACCAGAGCCGGATCCACCGGCCGGTCGGTGAAGGAGCGCACGGTGCGGCGGGCCGCGACCACGTCCCTGGACCCGTACCGGAACAGGTCGGCGTCGGCCGAGCGGACCAGCTCCGCGGCGCCGGGCCCGTCATCCTCGGTGACCAGGTCGCCCAGGCCCGAGACCACGGCGACCGGCACCCCGGAGGTCTTGCCCTTGACCAGCTCACCGGCGCCCGCGATCTCGTCGGCCACCGCGTTGACCGTGGCCTCCATGAGGTTGCCGTGGGTGTCGACGGTGCCGCGCAGGTCCTGGGCGGCACGCAGCCCGGCCGCGCCGATGGCGACGTCGGTCTGGCCGATCCGCCAGGGGCGCCCGAAGGTGTCCGAGACGATGACTCCCACGCGCACGCCCAGGCGCGCGCGCACGCCCGCGCGCAGGGCGCGCGCGGAGGCGTCGGAGTCCTCGGGCAGCAGGAGCACGGTGCCGGGTTCGACGTTGGAGGCGTCCACCCCGGCGGCGGCCATGACCAGGCCCTGCCGGGTCTGCACGATCCGGGTGCGGCCCATCCGGGCCACCACGCGCTGGGTCTCGGCGTCGATGGCCGCCTCGCGGTCGTCGCCCGGCAGGGACCGCCCCTCGGCCTTGCTGACGATCTTGGAGGTGACCACCAGGATGTCGCCGTCGGCCAGGGGCTGCTCCGAGGCGGCCACGGCGTCGGCGATCAGCGCGGCGAGGTCGTCGCCCGAAGCCACTTCGGGGATCCCGCCGAGTCCGCGCACCCGTACTTCTGAGACCCGCACGTCCGGCGTCAGGGATTCCGGCGTCCCGGGATGCGCGCTCACTGCCCCTGGGCCTTCCGCTCGGACAGCTCGACCGCCAGGTCCAGGGCCGCCTGGGCCAGCGCCTCGGTGGCCGCCGGGTCGCTCATGTACAGCGGGCGGGAACGCACCTCGATCCCGTCCACCTCGGTGCCCGCGTCGGCCTCGTCCACCAGCCAGCCGTCCAGCAGGTCCGAGCCGAGGTGTTCGGCGACCGCGCCCGCGCTGGTCTCCACCCCGATGGCGCTCAGGCAGGCGTCGGCCATCCCGCGCACCGGTGCGCCGCCGATGATCGGGGAGACGCCCACCACGGTCTTGTCGACCATGGCCTCGCGGATGCCCTCGATACCGAGGATGGAGCCCACACTCACCACGGGGTTGGACGGCGGGATGATGACGGCGTCGGCGTTGCGGATGGCGCGGATCACACCGGGGGCGGGCTTGGCCTTCTCCGCGCCCAGGCTGATGATCTGCTCGGCGGGCAGCGCGGCCCGGTGCCTGATCCACCACTCCTGGAAGTGGATGGCCCGGCGCCCCTCCTCGTCGTTGACGATCACGTGCGTCTCGACCTGGTCGTCGGTCATCGGCATCAGCCGCACACCGGGCTGCCAGCGGTCGCACAGGGCGGTGGTGATCGCGGAGAGCGGGTAGCCCGCGGCGATCATCTGAGCCCGCACGATGTGGGTGGCGGTGTCCCGGTCACCCAGCCCGAACCAGGTGGGCTTCATCCCGTAGGCGGCGAGTTCCTCCTTGACCGTGAAGGTCTCGTCGGTCCTGCCCCAGCCCTGCTCCTCGTTGATCCCGCCTCCGAGGGTGTACATCACAGTGTCCAGATCTGGGCAGATCCGGAGACCGAAGAGGGTGATGTCGTCACCGGTGTTGCCGATGACGGTGATCTGGTGGTCTGTGGCCTGGTTCGATTCGGTCGCAGCGTCGGTTCCCAGAGCGGCTTTGAGGCCGCGGAGGAAGCGCGCGCCGCCGATACCGCCGGCCGGTACGACTATCCGCATGCGCCCAAGTCTGGCAGGCTGGGGGCGTGTATGGGTCGTCTGCCCCACCGTGGGTACGATCTGGCGTGACCGTTCCGGTACCGACGGTGTGTGAACCTTCGGGCGGCGGTCGCCATCCCACTCCATCGGCCCCGCGTTCGGTGTCCCCGTTTCCTTCCCCGGCGCGCCCCGGCCGATTCACCCGACAGCCCGACGATATGCCAAGCTTCCTCCGACGCGACGGCGAAGCAGCAGAGGGGAACCTCTCTTGAACAACGAAACACTAGAACGCCTGCGCCTTCCCGGGGCCTGGGTCCTGCTGGGGGCCGTGGGCGTCCAGATGCTTGCCGGACTTATCGAGTTGATCATCAGATCGAGTGAGTACAACGGGAGCTTCGCCTGGGCCATGGGTGCGGCCGGGTCCTCCTTCTACGGCATCACCATCACCCTGCTGCTGGTGGCCGCGGTAGCCCTGGTGCTCACCAGCGAGCGCACCCGCCCGGCGTCCTTCCCGGTGATCCTGACCGCGATGATCATGGTCGGTGTCGGCCTGCTCTTCGGTCTGATCGGTCTGATCAGCGGGTTCATCGACATCGACAACGGCGGTCTGGCCTTCGCGGGCTTCCTGCACCGGGCGGCCCTGATCGCGGTGCTCGGCTTCTTCGGGTTCTACCTGATCAAGATCTTCAACGACCCCACGGTCGTCCCGCGGGCACAGCCGCAGCAGCAGATGTACAACCAGCAGCAGTTCCCGCCCGCGACCGGCGCCCAGCAGTCGTTCGCCCAGCCCGGCTACCCGGTCGCCGACCCGACGCAGACGGGTGCACCGCAGCAGGCCTACGGTCAGGACGCGTACGGCCAGCAGGCCGCTTACGGTCAGGACGCCGCCGCTCAGCAGGCCGCTTACGGTCAGGACGCGGTTGCTCAGCAGCAGGCGTACGGCACCGGCGCTCAGCAGGCCTACGGCCAGGACGCTTCGGGTCAGCAGCAGGCCTACGGTCAGGACGCGTACGGCCAGCAGGCCGCTTACGGTCAGGACGCGGCTGCTCAGCAGGCCGCTTACGGTCAGGACGCGGCTGCTCAGCAGGCCGCTTACGGTCAGGACGCGGTTGCTCAGCAGCAGGCGTACGGCACCGGCGCTCAGCAGGCCTACGGCCAGGACGCTTCGGGTCAGCAGCAGGCCTACGGTCAGGACGCGTACGGCCAGCAGGCCGTCTACGGTCAGGACGCGGTTGCTCAGCAGCAGGCGTACGGCACCGGCGCTCAGCAGGCCTACGGCCAGGACGCTTCGGGTCAGCAGCAGGCCTACGGTCAGGACGCCGCAGCCCAGGGCTACGACCCGGCGCAGTACGCGCCGCAGACCTACGAGGGTCAGCCCGCCGCGGACCAGCAGGCCCAGGACGCCATCCAGCACGGTTGGTACCAGGACCCGGCCCAGCAGGGTCAGACGCCCTCCGAGCCCGGAGTTGAACCATTCTTTAACTCCGGTGAGAACACTGGTACCGAGACGCCCGACCAGAACGGTGCGTCGTACGGAAACCAGTACGAGTCCGGCTCGCCGTACGGCTCTGACCAGCAAGGACAGGGCGGTACGGACAACCAACAGAACTGGTACGGCAACGACGGCCAGCGCTGAGCCCGCCTGAATCGCCACGCTCCCCACACCTTGGGAAGGTACGTGAATTGCGTGGTAATCCACAGAACGGACATCGCGGGCCTGCCGTTGGAGGTTCGTTACATGATATTCAGTGGATTACCACGCAGGGCGCTTGACTCACAGTCATGCGCACGCGTGTAATTCCAATGTGGGATTTCCAGCCGGCCCGGGGGACGAAAAGGGTCGGGGACATCTATTGGGGGGCTACAGGAGGTGCGCATGAGCGAGGTCATCCCGCTGGCGCACGGCTCGGACGAAGATCTGGGCTGGCAGGAGCGCGCCCTGTGCGCGCAGACGGACCCGGAGGCGTTCTTCCCCGAGAAGGGCGGCTCGACGAGGGAGGCCAAGAAGGTCTGCCAGTCGTGCGAGGTTCGTGCGGAGTGCCTGGAATACGCGCTGGAGCATGACGAACGCTTCGGCATCTGGGGGGGACTCTCCGAGCGTGAACGCCGAAGGCTGAAGAAAGCCGCCGGGGGAGACTTCGATTTCCTGGCGGACATGCTGTAGGAGTACGCGTTGCGGCGCGTCCGGGCCACGAGCCCGGGCGCGCCTTTTTCATGTTCGGCACCCTTCATGGCCTTGGGCAGGATTGGGGCGGGTTGCCCCACCGGTGACGAATGCTCCGATATGGTCGCCCCAGCCTCACCCCGACCGAATAGGTCCGTAATGATGCGGGGTGGCGTATCGTGATGTCCCGCGTTCGCGTCCGCGAGCCGCGCTCGGCGCACACGCGCGCCCACCGGCCGCCACGGCCGGCAGACACCCCCGGACCCGCACACGGGCCCGACCCTTCTCCCGGAGAGAACCCACCACAGCCGTGCTTGACCTGGATTCCTCCCGCCATGTCGTCACCGCGGTCATCGTGTCCCACGACGGCGCACGGTGGCTGCCGGAAACCCTGTCCGCGCTCCGCGCCCAGACCCGGCCGGTGCAGCGGGTCGTGGCCGCCGACACCGGAAGTTCCGACGGCAGCCCCGACGTCCTCGCCGACCACCTCCCGGCCGACGCCGTCCTCGACCTGCCCGCCCGGACCGGCTACGGCGATGCGGTCAAGGCCGCCCTCGACCTGCCCAGATCCACCACCGAGGTGCACGGGTTCGACGACGACGCCACGGAGTGGATCTGGCTCATCCACGACGACCTCACCCCGGAGAAGGACACCCTCGAACAGCTCCTGGCCGCCGCGGACAAGGACCCGCGCGCCGCCGTCCTGGGCCCCAAACTCCGGGACTGGTTCGACCGCCGTCTCCTCGTGGAGGTCGGCGTCACCATCGACGGCGCGGGCCGCCGCGAGACCGGGCTGGAGCAGCGTGAGTTCGACCACGGTCAGCACGACGGCACCCGCCAGGTGCTGGCCGTCTCCAGCGCGGGCATGCTGGTCCGCCGCGACGTGTGGAACCGCCTCGGCGGCTTCGACCCGGCGCTGCCGCTGTTCCGCGACGACATCGACTTCTGCTGGCGCGTGGGCGGGGCCGGGCTGCGGGTTCGCATGGTCACCGACGCCGTCGCCTACCACGCCGAGGCCTCGGCCCGCCGCCGCCGGAGGATCACCGCCACCCGCAACCACCCCCGCCGGGTGGACCGCAGGCACGCGGTGTTCGTGCTGCTGGCCAACCTGCCCTTCGGCGGGATGGTGTTCGCGCTGCTGCGCAACTCCGTCGGGTCGCTGCTGCGCGTGATCATGTACCTGCTCATCAAGCAGCCGGCCAACGCGCTGGACGAGGCGGCCGCGATCACTCTCGTCTACGGTCGGCCCTTCCGCCTGGCCCGGGCGCGCTTCCGGCGCCGCCGCGACCGCCGCCGCACCTACAGCGCCATCCGGCCCTACCTGGCCAGGGGTGTGGCCATGCGCCAGTTCGCCGACGCGGTCACCGGCGTCCTCACCGGTGAACGGGTGGGCGACACCGCCGGACGCCACCAGGCGGTCACCACCGCGCCGGGGGAGGAGGACGACGGCCCCGCCGACGACTCCAGTTCGTTCCTGCGCCGGGTGGTCCTGCAACCGGGGCCCCTGCTGGTCATCGGCCTGACCGTGATCACGATCATCGCCGAACGCTCGCTGCTGTTCGGCGGGATGCTCGCGGGCGGCGCCCTGCCTCCGGTCACCGGTAACGCCCTGGACCTGTGGAACCTGTACCTGTCCGGACACCCGGACAGCGGAGTGGGGTCCTCCGGACCGATCCCGCCCTACGTGGGCTTCCTCGCGCTGCTGTCCACCCTCACCCTGGGGCAGCCGTGGATCGCGGTGATGGTGATCCTGCTGGGCTGCGTGCCGCTGGCCGGGCTCACCTCCTACCTGCTCGCCCGCGAGGTGCTGCGCTTCCGCCCGGCCCGCCTGTGGATGGCAGGGGCCTACGCCCTGCTGCCCATGGCCACCGGAGCCGTCGCCCAGGGCCGCCTGGGCACCGCCCTGGTGCACGCCCTGCTGCCGATCCTCGGCCTGCTGCTGGTCCGGATGGTCTCCATGCCGCCCAAGTCCTCGCGGCGGTCCGCCTGGGGGCTGGGCCTGGCCCTCACCGTGGCCACCGCCTTCGTCCCCATCGTCTGGCTTCTGTGCCTGGTCACCGGGGTTCTGGTCGCGGTCGCCTTCGGTCACCTGGGCCGCCGGATCTACGTCAGTGTGGCGATCAGCCTGGCCGTGCCGGTGGTCCTGCTCATGCCGTGGACCCTCGAACTCCTGATGCACCCGAGCCTGTGGTTGCTGGAGGCCGGACTGCACCGGCCCGAGCTGTCCGATCCCGGGGCGACCCCCGTCGAGCTGCTCATGCTCTCCCCGGGCGGCCCGGGAACGCCCCCGTACTGGGTGACGGCCGGGTTCATCGCGGCCGCCCTGTGCTCGCTGCTCCTGCTCCGCAACCGGATGCTGGTCGCGGCGGGCTGGTGCCTGGCCCTGTTCGGCATGCTCATCGCCGTCCTGACCAGCCGTATCGTGATCGAACCCTACTTCGGCGGCCCGCCCGCCCAGGTCTGGCCCGGCGTCGCTCTGGCCTTCGCCGCCACGGCCGTGCTGTTGACGGCCTCCACGGCGGCCCGCGCCTTCGGGAACATGATTCGCATCGGGGGGCTCAAGCGCTACTTCGCCCTGGGGGTGGCCGCGCTCGCGCTGGCCACCCCGGTCTCGGCGGCGGGACTGTGGATGTGGGAGGGCGTGGACGGCCCGATCACCGCGAACGCCCCCCGCTCGGTCCCGGGTGCGCTGGAGAGTGTCAGCTCCGACGGCACCGACCCCCGCACGGTCATCATCACCCCGGCCGACGACGGCAGCGTCGACTACGTGGTGGTCCGCGGTCGGGAGCCCAGGCTGGGCGAGGAACGGGTCCTGCCCGAACCCCAGGCCCGCGCCGCCGTGGACCGGGCCGTGGCCGAGCTCGCCGCGGGTCAGGGCGGGGACCAGCTGCACACCCTGCTCGACTACGGCATCCAGTACGTGCTCTACCCGCGTCCGGAACGCGGCGGCCCCGCTGACGCCACCATGGTCGACACCCTCGACGGCACCCCCGGGCTGGGTCGGCAGTCGCTGTCGGACCACTACGGGCTCTGGCGGATCGTGGAGACCACCGGCGCGCTGCGGACGGTCTCCGAGGACGGTCTGGAGGCCGAGACGCTCCAGGTGGAGGGTGCGGCCGACCAGCTCACCGCGGAGGTCGGCGAGGGGCGCACCGGACGCCGCCTGGCCCTGGCCGAACCGGCCGACGGCGGCTGGCGCGCCACCCTGGACGGCACCGAGCTCACCGAGGTGAGTACCGAGAACGGGACCCAGGCCTGGGCCCTGCCGGTGCACGGCGGTGAACTGCGCGTGTGGCACACGGACCTGGTGCACACCGCCTGGGTGGTCACCCAGGGGATCCTGCTCCTGGTCGTCGCGGTGCTCGCCGCCCCGGGCGTGCGCACCGAGGAGGAACGCAAGCTCATCGAGTCCACCCCTATGCCCCGGCCGCGGCGGCCGAGCCGGGGCCCGCTGGCCCGTTCCGGCAGGTCCAGGAGGGGGAGTCCACGGCGCGGGAAACCGGCGGACACGGGTGCGGTGGAGGTCGTCGCCGCTCCGGACGCGGAGTCTGCTGAGGGGCCCGCCGAAGAGCGCCCCTCAGGGGAAGGCGAGCCCGACACCGGGCCGACCACGACCGGTTCCATCCCCGTGGTCCGCGGCAAGCGACGCGGTACCCGGGGCACCCGCCGCGCGGGGACCCGCAGATCTTCGGGGGGCAAGCGCCGTGCCGGATCGTCCCGGGACCGTGACGCCTCGGAGGGCACCGACGACAACGAGCGGGAGGAGTAGGTCATGCGACTGATCGTGGAGAACCGGTTCGCGCTGTTCGGGCTGGTCGCGCTGGCGCTGCTCGCCCTGTTCGGGGTCGCGTTCGTGATCCGGCCGGTCAACCCCGAGCTGGGCGTGTCCGAACGGGGCGCGGTCCGGCCCGACCTGGCCGCCCGGGTCTGCCCGGCTCCGCACGAGTCCTCCGACGACGGAGCGGAGAGCTCGGTGGCCGCCTTCGCGCCCCGGGTCAGCCGCGACGACGAGGGTGTGCTGTGGGCGGTCCCGCTGGTCGAGGCTGTCGAGCCGCCCGACGAGGACGAGGACGAGGACGCCGAGAACGAGGGCGACGAGGACGCCGACGACGCGAGCCCGAGCCCCTCACCCAGCCCCGACGGCGACGCGGACGAGCGCGGCGAGCTCCTCGGCGAGGAGCAGACCGAACCAGGACGGGTCTGGCGTACCGACACCGGCGAGGCCGGCCTGCCCACCGCCCTGCACGCCGAGGGCTCCCTGGCCTCCGGCCTGGACGCCGCGCAGACCACCGTCTCCGACGACGGCATCACCGAGGTCCGCTGCGCCGAACCTTCCATCGGCACGTGGTTCGCCCTGCCCGGGGCCAACGATCCCGACGGCGTGGACCTGGACACCCTCACCGTGCACCTGTCCAACCCGGAGGCCTTCCGGGCCACGGTCAGCGTGGACATCTACACGAGGGAGGGCCCCTCCTACTCGCCGGACAGCCGGGGCATCCATCTGGGCCCGGGGGAGTCCACCGAACTCGACGTCACCGAGCTCATCCAGAACACCAGCTCCATCGGCGTTCACGTGCGCACCAGCACGGGCCGCGCCGCCGCGGCCCTGCTCGCCGAGCACTCCGCGGGGCCCGCGGACTGGGTTCCGCCTACCCGGGCGCCCGATGAAGCACACGTCATCCCCGGGGTGCCCGGCGGCGACGGCACCCGGCGGCTCATCGTGGCGGCGCCCGGCGACGAGCCCGTCCAGGTCCGCGTGCACGCGATCACCGCCGTGCCTGAGGAAGCCGAAGACGACGAATCCGAGGCTGACGGCACCGCCGGAACCGCCGACGACCCGCTGGTCCTGAACGTCCCCCCGGCCGCCTCTGCCTGGCTCACGCTGGAGAGCGTGCTCGGCGGGCTCCCGGGGACGGTCGTGGTGGAGGCCGACGCCCCCGTGGTCGCCGGGCTGATCGCCGAGGAGGTCGAGGTGGACGGCGACGACGTGAACGTCGTGGAGACCGCCTACACGGCCGCGGTGGACCCGCTGACGGGCCCGCTGGACACCACGGCGGTCATCCCGGACATGCCCGAGGGCGTGGACGTGGAGCTGGTCCTGGGTGCCCTGGACGGCGACGCCAAGGTCGTGGCGACGCCGATCGCCGCCGACGGCAGCACGGGAGACGCCGTGCGGGCCGAGGTGGCCGCCGGGACGACCCACGTCTTCGGTACCGACACCGACGGCTGGGCAGCACCCTCCGGGGTCGACCCCGAGGACGGCTACGCGGTACGGCTGGAACTGCTGGAGGGCTCGGGCCCGGTGTACGTGGCCCGCGTCCTGCGCTCCGGGGACGGGATCAGCGTCCTTCCGGTCCGCCCCGCCCCGGTCCGGGTCGAACTTCCGGTCGTCCGGGACAGCATGACCGGCGTGGTCCCCTGACCCGGAGCCCTGACCCCTGGGCCGCTGCTGGCCCACAGGCGGCCCACAGTCGGGCCCCAGGCCGCGCCGGTGGTCGTCCGCGGGCAGAGGGCAATCACCGCCCCGGGGGTACTCTCCGGGGCGGTGCTGTGGCATCTGGGGGTCGGTGCCGGTCGGCTCTAGTTCTCCGGATCCACCGATTCCGGTTCCACCCCGAGCAGGTTGGCGACCTCCTCGACCACGGTCTCGTGGACCAGGAGGGCCATCTCGTCGGGATCTTTGGTCCGTATCTCCACGGGCCGCCGGTAGACGATGATCCGTGCCCGACCCGCGGGGTCGGTCTCCAGGCGGGAGAAGGGGATCGTCTCGGTCGGGTTCCCGTGGCGCGGAACCGGGGGAACGTCCTCCACGAGGAAGTCGACGTTCGCCAGCTCACGCGCCCACAACCGCTCCAGGCGTTCGACGGCGTCCAGGACAAGGTCGTCGAAGGCCTGCGCTCGGCTGCGGGAGACGGGCAGGTCAGCGGGCACGAGAGGACCGCGGATGCCTCGGCCGCGGCGGTCCCGGCGCCGCACTCGGTCTGGTTGGCCACTGGAAAGGCGCACACGTCGCACACCTTGAGACTAAGCCATCACGAGCCCCCCGCGTAGTCCTGTGGGCCCAGGAGTACCGAGAAGGGGATCCCGTGCCCGGCAGGGGCCCGCGACCTGCCCGGGTCAAGAACTCTCGCCCAAAAACTGTGCGGGTCATGGGACGATGCTGGCGTGTCCCTCGGTAAAGGCATACAGTCAAACGCTGTGAGCCATGTTCGACGCTGTTCCCGCACCGCGTGCAGGCAGCCCGCCGTATTCACGCTCACGTACGTCTACGCCGACTCCACAGCTGTTCTCGGTCCGCTCGCCGCCTACGTGGAACCGCACTGTTACGACCTGTGCGCCGTTCACGCGGAGCGGTTGACCGCACCGCGCGGCTGGGAAGTCGTTCGGCTTCCGGTCGAGACGTCGGGAGGTGGTCCCGGCAGTGATGACCTGGAGGCCCTCGCCGACGCCGTACGTGAGGCGGCGAGGCCCCCGGCGCGCCCTGAGCCGTCCCCCGGTGAGCCCGTGGGGGAGGGCCAGGAAACCCTGCGCCGCGGTCATCTGCGCGTGGTCAAGTCCGACCGCGGTGACCAACGTCCGCCGCACCACCCCAACGGCTGAGCCCGCGACCTCTTGCTAGTTTTGTACGGCGCTCGATCGAAACCGGGCGCTGGACCGAATTCGTCGCAGAACCGACCTGGCCGGAGCAGACGTGGCTGATCTCGGAAGCATCTTCAAGGCATACGACGTGCGCGGTGTGATTCCGGACACCTTCAACGCAGACATCGCCCGGGCGGTCGGCGCCGCCTTCGCCCGCGTGGTCGGCGGTCCCGCCGTCGTCGTCTCCCATGACATGCGCCCCTCCTCCCCGGAACTGGCCCGGGCCTTCGCCGACGGCGTCACCTCCCGGGGCGTGGACGTGGTGTTCGCCGGACTCGGCTCCACCGACCTGCTCTACTACGGCTCGGGCTCCCTCGACCTGCCCGGCGCCATGTTCACCGCCAGCCACAACCCGGCCGAGTACAACGGCATCAAGATGTGCCGCGCCGGAGCCGCGCCGATCAGCGGCGAGACCGGCCTGGACGACATCCGCGCCCTGGCCGAGAAGATCCTCGACGGCGCCGACGACGCGCCCGCCCACGACGGCCCCGAAGGCACCGTCACGGAGCGGGACCTGCTGGCCGGCTACGCCGACTACCTGCGCGACCTCGTCGACCTCTCCGGGTCCCGCCCGCTCAAGGTCGTGGTGGACGCGGGCAACGGCATGGGCGGCCACACCGTGCCCGCCGTCCTGGAGCAGGGCCTGCCGCTGGAGATCGTCCCCCTCTACTTCGAGCTGGACGGCACCTTCCCCAACCACCCGGCCAACCCCCTGGACCCGGACAACCTGGTCGACCTCCAGGCCCGGGTCCGCGAGACCGGAGCCGACATCGGCCTGGCCTTCGACGGCGACGCCGACCGCTGCTTCGTCATCGACGAGCGCGGCGAGCCCGTCTCCCCGTCCGCGGTCACCGCCCTGGTCGCCGCCGAGGAGCTCAAGCGCGAGCCCGGCAGCACGATCATCCACAACCTCATCACCTCCGCCGCGGTCCCCGAGATCGTCGCCGAGCGCGGCGGCAACCCCGTGCGCACCCGGGTCGGCCACTCCTACATCAAGGCGACCATGGCCGAGACCGGAGCGATCTTCGGCGGCGAACACTCCGCCCACTACTACTTCCGGGACTTCTGGAAGGCCGACACGGGTATGCTCGCGGCCATGCACGTCCTGCGGGTCCTGGGCGCGGACGAGCGTCCGCTCTCGCAGATCACGGAGGAGTACTCCCGGTACGCGGCCTCGGGCGAGGTCAACTCCGAGGTCGCCGACGCCCCCGGTCGCATGGCCGCGGTGCGCACGGCGTTCGAGGGCAGGGACGGGGTCACCGTCGACGAACTCGACGGCCTCAGCGTCACCCTCCCCGGCGGGGCGTGGTTCAACCTGCGCGCCTCCAACACCGAACCGCTGCTGCGGCTCAACGTGGAAGCTCCCGACGACGCCGCCGTGGCCGGCCTGCGCGACGAGGTCCTGGCCATCGTCCGCGCCTGACCCGGTCCGGTAACCGGCGGGACCCCGGCCGGGATCCGACCGGGGTCCCGCCGGCACCCGACCGGTACACGGTTCGGTCGCGCCGTCAGGGCGCGCTAACCGATACACGTGGCCGCCGCACGCGGTCATCACACGAGGAACGAGAACCATGAGCACGAAGATCGACGGCTGGCTGCTGGAGATCCTGGCCTGCCCGCAGAGCCAGGCGCCGCTGCGCCACGACCCGGAGACCGACGAACTGGTCTGTGACGAGAGCGGTCTGGCCTACCCGATCCGCGACGGCATCCCGGTCCTGCTGGTCGACGAGGCGCGCAAGATCTCCTGACCACCGAAGGGCGACCTGAAAAAGGTTCGGCGGGGGACGGAACGTTCTCCCTGTTTCGGTAGTCATATCGGGTACGTCCGGGTAAGGGGCGCCCTTCGGGTGCCGGAGCCGCGCGCGGCCCTACCCGGCGTTTCCTACCCGTACCCTGATTTTGCGCTCCCCGCCCAAGACGACCTCCCTGGAGGACATCGATGCCCGGTCCCGAATCGCTACTGCCGAGCGACCCCTCCGCGTTCGGTGAATACAGCGTGACCGGACGACTGGGGAAGGGCGGCCAGGGCGTCGTCTACCTCGCTGAGGACCCCTCCGGCGACGAGTACGCGGTCAAGGTCCTCAACGACCAGTGGTCGGCCGACGCCGACCTGCGCAAGCGGTTCGAGAAAGAGGTCCGGGCCGCCCAGCGGGTCGCCTCCTTCTGCACCGCCGCGATCATCGACGCCCAGCTCGACAGCGACCCGCCCTACGTGGTCAGCGAGTTCGTACCGGGCAAGGATCTTCAGGAGACCGTCGCCAAGGGCAAGACCGTGCGCGGGGCCGCACTCCAGCGCCTGGCCGTCTCCACCGCCACGGCGCTGGTCGCCATCCACAAGGCGGGGATCGTCCACCGCGACTTCAAACCCGGCAACGTGCTGCTGGGCCCGGACGGACCGCGCGTGATCGACTTCGGTATCGCCCGGGTCGACGACGGCACCGCCACCATGACCAACTCGATCGTCGGCACGCCCTCCTACATGGCACCCGAGCAGATCGAGGGCCGCGGGATCACCGACAAGTGCGACATCTTCGCCTGGGGCTGCGTGATCGCGTTCTCCTCCACCGGACGGGCGCCCTTCGGCTCAGACACCGTCCCGGCCGTGGTGCACCGTGTGATCAGCGCCCCGCCGGACCTGGACGGCATCGACGACGCACTGCGGACGATCGTCGAGTCCTGCCTGGACAAGGACGCGAACCGGCGCCCCAACGCCCAGCAGCTGCTCATGCGGCTGCTCGGCCACGACGGCCCGGACGAGGCCGCCTCCGCGAGCGCCGACGACGCGCTCAAACAGGGCGAGCAGGTCTCCAGGACCGGCATGTTCAACGGCCAGCAGCTGCCGCCCGTGCAGCCTCAGGCACCGCAGTACCCGCCCACCGGCGCGCAGCCGGGCATGGGCTACCCGCCGGGTGTCTCGGACCCGCGCCTGGGCCAGAACCCCGGGGTCTCCAACCCCAACCCCTACGGGCCCGGACCCGGCGTGTCCAACCCCCGCCCCGGCCAGATGGGGCACCCGATGAGCTCGAACCCGCAGCACGGCGGGTTCGGCGCGCACCCGGGCATGTCCAACCCGCGGCCGGGTCTGCCGGGCCGCCCCCAGCAGCCGCAGCAGCCGCACGCCACGCCCCAGAACGCCAACCCGATGATGACCGGCGCGGTCAACCCCAACCAGACCTACAGCCCGCACGGGGCGCACCGGCCGCAGCCCGCCCAGCAGGACTCGATCCTCCAGCAGGGCTGGGTGATCCCGGCGGTGCTGATCACCATCATCATCCTGCTGCTGCTCCTGGTGATCCTGTTTCTCAGCGGCTGACCGGCCCCGGTGCCGAGCGCCGACCCGGGGTCACGCCTGCCTCTTCAGACCTCTTCAGACCTCCTCAGACTCGGGTGAGCTCGTTCATGGAGCGGGAGACCGCCTCGTCCACGAGGTCCCGCACCTGCGGCCAGCGGTCGTCCACGCAGTCCGTGGGCATCACCGTGACACTGTCGCTCCTGGACATCTCCAGCGTCTGCCGGACCCCCTCCGGGGTGACCAGTCGTGCGTTGGCGGTCACCGCCAGCACACCGCAGGGCGGGCTGCCCACGTCCTGCACGATCACGTACAGGGCCAGGGAAACCTCGCCCACCACCAGCTCCAGGCAGGTCCACCAGCGCGAGGAGCAGCCCTCGCCGGTGTCGGCCCCGTCCACTCCGTCGCCCGAGGTGACCGTGGCGCTCGCCCCGGGCGCCAGGGCACGCAGGATCAGCGCGACCGGTTCGCGGCGGGAGCGCACGTACTCCAGGACGCGGCGGCGCGTGACCGCGGTCAGCGGCGGGACCGGGGACTGGGCCGGGGGGCCTTCCGTGCGGCTCCAACCGAGTTCTCCGCGCAGGGCCCCGGTGACCAGCCGCGCGAAGTGCGCGACCAGGATCGCCAGCCGCTCTCCGGGGTCCCGCTCGGTACACGGATCCGGCGGCGGAGCGCCCGGATCGAGCAGCAGCGGGGGGAAGTCGGCCCGTTGGAGGACCCGGGAGGCCAGCACCCACGGCAGCGCCCCTGGTGGCCCGGTCGATCCGTGCGGTCCGTGCGCTCCTGACGACTCGGCCCCGGCCGACTCCTCCCCGGCGGCCTCGGCCAGGACCCGCACGCACTCGGCATAGGTGTGCGCGGCCCGTACCACGGGGTGCGCGGGGATCGTCGCGGCCCGGGCGAGATCGTCGGCGTGCGCGGAGGACAGGACGATCCTGAGCGGCCGCGGCGCCCGCGGCACGGAAACCCCTTCGGCGATCTCGCCCGCGGGCAGCTCGGCGACCCTTCCGGCCAGCGCGGCGATGTGCGGGGCGGTCATCGGCTCCCCGGACACCGCCGAACCGGTCAGCAGGAGATCGGTGAGCGCGGGATCGGCACCCCACTCCCGGACGCGGTCCCGCGTCAGTTCCCGCCGCGCGGCTCCGCGCGCGTCCAGGGTCTGGTCCTGGCGCTGTCTGGCCCAGACCGCCCGCAGGCTGTCGACGTCCCTGAGGTCTACGCGCACGCGCTCGGGGAGTGTCTCCCAAGCGGTGTCGCCGAGTTGGCTCTCCACGGTGTCATCCGTAGCCCGTGGGCTCTTTGCCAAAACATGCCGAACGGTTGGTCTGGGTGTCCGGAGGCGGCCGTGGCCTCGGGTCAACCAGAGTGCCCGGTGCGCGTCCCGGTGCCGGAAGGGTCCGGGCGCCGGGAGCGCAGCAGGCGCATGGCCTTCTCCTTCTCGAAGTCCAGAGCCCTGGTGGGGGCGGCGGCCAGCCTGCCCAGGCGTTCACCGTGCGCGCGGACCCGGGCCAGCACGTCGGGTTCGGCGAGCACACGCAGCGCGAAGGCCAGCGCCGCCGGCGGGATGTCGAACTCGCGCTCCAGCTCCAGCCCGCCCTCGATGGTGCGCAGGTCCTCCTCGGTGAACCGGCGGTGCCGGTGACCGCGCCCGGTGGGCTGCTCCTGGGTGCGGGGGAGCAGGCCCAGGCCCTCGCGGTAGCGCAGCATGCGGGCGGTGCTGCCGACCCGCTCGGCGGCCGCGGAGATGGGGACCGGCGCGGGGTCGGATCCGGGCGCTGTGGGGTCGTCGTCGAGGGCGGCCATGGAGGCGACCCTAACCCACCTCCGCCCCCACATCGCGCAAATCTGACATCTCGCTGTGAGCTTTGTGTCCGAGGGGCGTTCCCGGGCCTAGAATCGGGACGCAACCATGACTTGACGAGTGAGGAACGCATGGCTTTCGACTTCAAGGTCGCCGATCTCTCCCTGGCCGAGTTCGGCCGCGACGAGATCCGTCTCGCCGAGCACGAGATGCCCGGCCTCATGGCCACCCGCGCCGAGTTCGGTGACAGCAAGCCCCTCACGGGCGCCCGCATCATGGGTTCGCTGCACATGACCGTGCAGACCGCCGTCCTCATCGAGACCCTCGTCGCCCTGGGCGCCGAGGTCCGCTGGGTGAGCTGCAACATCTTCTCCACCCAGGACCACGCCGCGGCCGCCGTGGTGGTCGGCCCCGACGGCACCGTCGACGACCCCAAGGGCGTCCCCGTCTTCGCCTGGAAGGGCGAGACGCTGGAGGAGTACTGGTGGTGCACGGAGCAGGCCCTGACCTGGCCGGGCGCCGAGGGCCCCAACATGATCCTGGACGACGGCGGCGACGCCACCATGCTCGTCCACAAGGGCGCCGAGTACGAGAAGGCCGGTGCCGTTCCGGACCCCTCCACCGCTGACAGTGAGGAGTTCGAGGTCGTCCTCAAGCTCCTCCAGGAGAGCCTCAAGAAGGACTCCACCAAGTGGACCGAGATCGCCAAGCGCATCAAGGGCGTCACCGAGGAGACCACCACCGGTGTCCTGCGCCTGTACGAGATGCAGCGTGACGGCAGCCTGTCCTTCCCGGCGATCAACGTCAACGACTCGGTCACCAAGAGCAAGTTCGACAACAAGTACGGCATCCGCCACTCGCTGCCGGACGGCATCATGCGCGCCACCGACGTCCTCATCGGCGGCAAGGTCGCCGTGGTCTGCGGTTACGGCGACGTCGGCAAGGGCTCGGCCGAGGCGCTGCGCGGTCAGGGCGCCCGCGTCATCGTCACCGAGATCGACCCGATCAACGCCCTCCAGGCCGCCATGGACGGCTACCAGGTCGCCACCCTGGAGGACGTGCTGGAGACCGGTGACATCTTCATCACCACCACCGGCAACTTCAACGTGATCATGGCCGACCAGATCGTGCGCATGAAGCACCAGGCGATCGTCGGCAACGTCGGCCACTTCGACAACGAGATCGACATGGCCGGCCTGGCGAAGGTCCCCGGCATCAAGAAGAAGGAGATCAAGCCGCAGGTCCACGAGTGGACCCAGGAGAACGGCAAGTCCGTCCTGGTGCTCTCCGAGGGCCGTCTGCTGAACCTGGGCAACGCCACCGGGCACCCCAGCTTCGTGATGTCCAACAGCTTCACTAACCAGGTCATCGCGCAGATCGAGCTGTTCACCAAGCAGGACGAGTACCCGATCGGCGTCTACACCCTGCCGAAGATCCTCGACGAGAAGGTCGCCCGTCTGCACCTGGCCGCGCTCGGCGTCAAGCTGACCGAGCTCACCAAGGAGCAGGCCGCCTACATCGGCGTGGACGTGTCCGGGCCGTACAAGCCCGACCACTACCGCTACTAGGGGCGAGTCCTTCCACAGATGACACTCCCCTCACACGAGGTGGCGGACCTCGGCCTGTCCAGGGCCGGGGTCCGCCGTGTGGCATGGGCCGAACGCTCCATGCCCGTCCTGCGCAGCGTCCGCGCCCGCTTCGCCGGGGAACAGCCTCTGGCAGGTCTGCGGGTGGCCGCGTGCCTGCACGTGACCGCCGAGACCGCGAACCTGCTCCGCGTCCTTCGCGCGGGCGGCGCCCAGGTGTGGCTGGCCGCCTCCAATCCGCTGTCCACCCAGGACGACACCGCCGCCGCGCTGGTCAGCGAGTACGGGGTGGCCGTGCACGCCTGGGCCGGGATGGACACCGCCGCCTACGACCGCAACCTGGTCACGGTCCTGGAATCCCGACCGCACCTGCTGCTGGACGACGGCTGCGACCTGGTCAACACCGCCCACGTGGACCGCCCCGAACTACTCGAAGGGGTCCTGGGCGGCTGTGAGCAGACCACCACCGGGGTCATCCGGCTGCGCAGGATGAGCGCCGAGGGCGAACTGCGGCTGCCGATGGTGGCGGTCAACGACACCCGCACCAAGCGGATGTTCGACAACCGCTACGGCACCGGGCAGTCGACCGTCGACGGGATCCTGCGCGCCACCAACACCCTCCTGGCCGGACGCACCGTGGTCGTGGCAGGGTTCGGCTACTGCGGTCGCGGCCTGGCCGAACGCTTCCGCGGCATGGGCTCGAACGTGGTCGTCACCGAGGTGGACCCGGTCAAGGCGCTGGACGCCGTGATGCAGGGGTACACGGTCGCCACCATGGAGACCGCGGCCCCGGTCGGGGACGTGTTCGTCACCGCCACCGGCAACCGCGACGTGATCCGCCGCGAACACCTGGCGGTGATGCGCGACGGCGCGATCCTGGCCAACTCCGGCCACTTCGACCTGGAGATCGACCTCAACGCCCTGGACGCGCTGTCCGTGGCGGTCGACCGCGGCGTACGCGAGCAGGCCGACGAGTACGTGTTCGCCGACGGTCGCAGGCTCCTGCTGCTCTCCGAGGGGCGCCTGGTCAACCTGGGCGCGGCCGAGGGCCACCCGGCCGCCGTCATGGACATGTCGTTCGCCGTGCAGGCCCTGACCACCGAGTGGCTGGCCAAGGCGCACGGGACCCTGGCACCGGGCGTGGTGGACGTCCCGGAGGAGACCGACAACGAGGTCGCCCGCCTGGAGCTGGCCGCCCTCGGGGTGGGCATAGACGCCCTCACCCCCGACCAGGAGGCCTACCTCAACTCCTGGCGCCCCTGACCCCTCACGCAGCGGTCAACGTCGTCGCCGCCACGGTGCTGGGCTCCGGGACGGCTTCACCCCGTTCCCGGAGCACTGCCAGGTGCCCCCGCACGGTCTCGTGCATCTCCCGGAGGGTTTCCTCCTCCGTGTCCCCGAGGGCCACGCAGCCGGGAAGGCCAGGGGACCAGGCACCGAAAGCACCGTCTTCGGCCCGCTCGATGATGACCGCGAACGTGCTCATCGCTACCTCCGACACGGCGTGCCCAGGCGGTCGCCGTGGACGCTTTTCTCTGATGGGCCGGGATTTACCAGCGGTGCTGCGGGTTCTGCCCCTGGCCCGGGAAGCTCTGTTGGGGCTGCCCCTGGGGGTAGTGCCCCTGGCTCTGGTAGCCCTGCGGGTCCTGGGCGCCCTGTGGTCCCTGGCCCATGGCCTCCAGGCTGCGGCGGCGGCGCTCGGCCAACACAGCGGCCAGGAAGAACGGCGGGGTGGTGCCGGGCGGCGGGGGCGGGCTGACCTGGGCGGCGACCGCGTCGGCCAGCTTGATGCCCATCTCGTGCCGGGTGTGCTCGGCGAGCTCGCCGTAACGCAGCACGTACTGGCGGGCGGAGTTCGCGGTCTCGGGGGAGAGGCGGGACAGCTCGGTGCCCGCCGCCCAGGCTGCCAGGTGCGGTGGCATCGGGATGACCGTGTCGCGGCGCTTTCCGGTGCGCTCCTCCACCACCATGGTCCCGGCCACGAAGTCGCCGACCCGGCGGCCGTCCCGGTTGAGCATCGAGGTGACCAGGGCGATCACGCCGAAGGTCATCCACAGCTCCACGAACCCCGAGAGCGCCCGGGCCAGCGCCTGGCGGAAGCGTTCGGGTGAGCCGTCGGTACCGACCACCCGCAGACCCAGGGCCATCTTGCCGAGGGAGCGCCCGCGTGAGATGGACTCGAACGCGGTGGGATAGCCGACGATGATCAGGATCGTGGTGGCCAGGGAGATCGCGGCCGTCGCGGCGGGGTCGACGCTGAACGCGATCCAGGAGACGACCAGGCCCAGAGCGATCAGCGCGATGACCTGCACCAGGAAATCGATCGCGATGGCGGCCGCGCGTGTGGCGAACCCGGCCGGGCGCAGTTCGAGTACCACCGCGTCACCGGTGACCAGCGGCGTCGTGCCGTACGCGTTGTCACGGGACTCGCCGCCACCGGGATAGGACACCAGTACACGCTCCCTTACCGGGTGTCTGAAACCGTCTCCCAGAGACTACCCGTCCGTGCGGTGGTCCGTTCGCATCAGTCACGGCCGCGGGGCCCGGATCCAGTAGTGTCCCATACGTGGATATCGACGTGTTCGCCGCGGCGCACGCCCGGGAGTGGGACCGACTGGACGAACTGGTGCGCAGACGCCGTTCGCTCACAGGTGAGGAGATCGACGAACTCGTCGAGCTCTACCAGAGGGTGTCCACCCACCTGTCGGTGGTGCGCTCCTCGGGTCAGGACCCGGAGCTGGCCGCCCGGCTGTCCTCCCAGGTGGCCCGGGCCCGGTCGGCGGTCAGCGGTGCGCACTCCTCCTCGTGGACCGACGTCATCGGCTTCTTCACCCGGGTCTTCCCGGCGGTGCTGTACCGGCTGCGCTGGTGGTGGATCGGCGTCACCGCCGGAACCCTCGCGGTGGCCACGGTGACCGGGGTGTGGATCGCCACCAACCCCGACGTCCTGGCCGCCCTGGGCACCCCCGAGTCCATCGCGCGCTACGTCGAACACGACTTCGCCAACTACTACGTGGAGAACCCGGCGGGTTCCTTCGCGGCCCAGGTGTGGACCAACAACGCCTGGGTCGCGGCCCAGGCGATCATCTTCGGCGTGGCCTTCGGCCTGCCCACCCTGGGGGTGCTGTTCCTCAACGCGGTCAACATCGGCGCGGCCGGCGGCATGATGTTCGCGATGGGCCGCGGCGACGTCTTCTTCGCCCTGATCCTCCCGCACGGCCTCCTGGAGCTCACCGCCGTGTTCGTCGCGGGCGGCGTGGGCCTGAAACTCGGCTGGACCCTGATCGCCCCGGGCGAGCGGACCCGCCTGCGTGCCCTGGGCGAGGAGGCCCGTGCGGCCATCGCGGTGGCCCTGGGCCTGGTCGTGGTCCTGTTCGTCTCCGGCCTCATCGAGGGCCTGGTCACCGGCTGGGTCACCAACACCTGGATCGCGATCGGCATCGGCGTGGTCGCGGAGGTCCTGTTCCTCGTCTACGTGTTCACGGTGGGCAAGAAGGCCCACGAGGAGGGCGAGACCGGCGACATCAGGGACGCCCCGGCAGCGGTCCCGGTGGCTGGTTAGGCACTGCCGTATGTGGGCCTCACCCCGGTGAACGCCACCGGGCCTGGGTAGAAAACATTCTGCGCGGTCAGGGTGTGGTGCGCACCCGGCGTGTGTGCCCGGATCGCCCGTATCCCGGTGAACTGCCGCTTCGCGGCCGGAACGGGGCCTGCGGCGGCGCGTTCAGGGTGACGCCGCCGTGGATGTCCCGGATCTGGAGCAGCTGTCCGTAGACGGCGTCCTGGGTGGAGCTGCGGGCTTTGGGGGGCATGCCGCCCATGATGCCGGACGGGTAGCGGCCGAGCCCGCCTTAGAGCGGAACGGATCCCCAACGGATAGTCGCCCGCCTGCCGTGTATGACATGGTTTACCATGTGTGCGTAAGACGTTCTGTCATACACTGTCGAAATGGCGATGATCAGTTTCAGACCAGACGAACAGACCGAACGCGAGTTGAGAGAGCTCACCGAAGGCCGTGACCGCTCGACTGTGCTCAGGGAGCTCATTCACGAGGCCTATGTGGAACGCCTGTACGCCCAGGCAAGGGAAGACGCTGAGCGGCTGCGGCATGATGAGGCGGATAAGGCGGAACGTTCCCGGATCGCGGAGGAGATGGGTGATCCGGATGCGTGGTGATCTCTACAGGCTCCGCACGGACCGGCGTCTCCAGGGGCACGAACAGCGCGGCCCCCGCTACTGCGTCGAGTTGCAGGGGCCATTCAATCTGTCAACCGTCGTTGTCGCACCCACGTCGACGAGTGCGGGGCCAGCGATCTTTCGGCCCGAGATCAAACTGGCCGACGGCACCTCCACACTGGTCCTGGTCGACCACATACGATCGGTCGATCGTGAGCTCAGGCTGGGGGACTTCGCGGGCCGGCTTGAACCCCGTGAGCTCGACGAGGTTGACAGGGCGTGCCGTCTGATGCTGGGGCTTCTCTGAACCCGCTACCCGAAGGGGAACCAGCACGGTCGGCGCTCCGTTGCGGGCTTTGGGGATGAGGCCGTACACCGATGATGCCGGACGGGCAGCCGCTGAGCCCGCCGGAAATCGGAACGGGCACCCGTGGCAGTATCTGGACATGGGCGACTACTCACCTCACTGGTTCAAGAGCGGTCACAGCAGCCTTGAGCACGAGTGCCTGGAGGTCGCGGTCATCGATCCGGTGTGGCGCAAGAGCAGTTACAGCAATTTCGCCATGAACTGTGCGGAGGTGGCTGCCCGGGCCGAACCCGAGTGGTTCAAGAGCAGCCACAGCAGTATGGAGAACGGTGATTGCATCGAGGTGGCCTCCGGGCCCGTCACGATCATGCTCCGGGACTCGCAGAACCGCGAGGCCGCGGTACTGGCCGTCCCCGCGTGGGAGTGGGCCGGGACCGTCTTTCTGGTCTCCGGCCGAGGCGGCTGATCAGCCCTCGGCGAGCCGCCCCGCCTTCTCGTACCACTCCCGGGTCATCGAGGTGGCGGGGTGGTCCTCGCCCAGGATCTCCTCACGGGTCTCCATAGTGCGCGCGAACCCCTCGGCCGCGGTCCGGTAGTCCCCTCGTTCGAAGGCCACCCTGGCCAGGTTGTACCCGGTCTCGACCGTACGGGGGTGCAACCGCCCCAGGAGCCGGGAGCGCACCTGCCCGACCCTGCGGAACCCCTCCTCGGCGGCGTCGTGCTCGCCCCTGTACATCAGCACGAAGGACAGGTTCTCCAGGGCCTGCAACGCGCCCTGATCCTCCTCCCGGGAGAGCTTCACGTGCTCCTCCCAGAGGGAACGGAACTCCTCCTCCGCGGTGGCCAGGTCACCGCGCAACCCCCTCATCAACGCGACCTGGTGGCGGCTGCTCAGTGTCTCCGGATGAGTGGTCCCCAGCACCGACTCGCGCTCGCGGGTCACTGATCGGAAGATCTCCTCGGCCTCCTCGAACCTGTCGAGGTCACGCAGGGCGTCGGCCAGCGTGTGCTGTGCCCGAAGGCTCTCCGGATGGTCCCCGCCCAGGTTGGCCCGGCTCTGGTCGGCGATGACCCGCAGGTTCCGCTCCGCCTCCTCCCGGTGACCGAGGAGCATGAGGGACCGTTGAGACTGGGCGTTCACCCGGACGGATTCGGGGTGCCCCGGGTCGTGGATCCGGGACAGGACTCTGTGGAGGACGGTGTAGGCGCCCATCTCCAGAACGTAGTCGTGGTCGGCGCGCCAGCGCAGTAGCCGCTCCGCTGTCTCCAGCAGGGGGAGGGACTCCGGGCCCAGGTTCACGCGGATGGATTCGGACACCAACGGGTGCAGGCGCAGGGCAGTCTCCCCGGCACGCTGGCCGACGGTGACCAACCCGTGGACGACCAGCTCGTTGATCGCGCGAGCCAGTCCCGCCTCGTCCAGCGAGCCCAGCGCTCCGCCCGCCAACTCGGACAGCGGAAGCCGACGCAGGGGCACGGCGACGGCGTTGCCTCCAAGAACCGACAGGATCCGTAGCAGGGGCCCGGCTGTCGGCTCCCGCTCGGTGACCAGGCGCAGCGACAGCTCCCAGACCTCGGAGAGCAGTCGGCGTTCGCTGTCCGGCCCGGTGACCAGGGGCGCGGCCAGAGTGTCGATCCGGGCGACGTCCTCGCCGAGGTGCCGCAGGAGTGCGTCGGCGTCCGGGAAGAGCACCTGGTGGGTGGCCAGGACGCGCCCGGCCAGGGTGAGTGCCAGCGGCACCCCGCCGAGACGTTCGGCGAGGTCGGCAGCTCCGGGGAGTTCGGCCAGCCCGGAGTGGTCGGTGAGGGCGACGGCGGCCTCGGTGTCCTCCAGCACCTCCACCCGGTGCACCTTCGCGGGCGCCCACAGGGCGGGGTCGTCCACTCGGCTGGTCACCAGAACGAACCCGCCCGGGCTCGCGCGCATCCAGCCGCGCTGTTCGCCGGGGCGGTTCTCCGGATCCAGCAGCTCAGGCTGGTCGGCGTTGTCGATGACGAGCAACCAGGGGCGGGGTGCGGCGTCCAGGTGGCGCCAGACCCAGCGGGTGGCCGATCTCGGAGCGACCTTGAACTGCTCGGCCTCCTGGCGGGAGCCGCCCAGTTCAACCGCCACCTCCAGCATGCTCGGCACGATCGCGTCCGGGCGCACCCAGAACACCGTCCACCCTTCTGAGCGCGCGTGCTCCGCCAAGGTCGCCGCCACGGTGGTCTTGCCGAACCCGCCGGGGCCGGTGAGCACGTGCGGGACCGGTGCTCCGCGTTGCATCGCTGATTGCAGCTCCGTCAGCAGCTCCGCACGCCCTCGTGCGGGCGTCGCGGGGCGAGGTGGGTCCAAGGACACGTCCGCGACCGGTGGGGGCGCCTGGGCGGCGTTCAGGGTGACGCCGCCGTGGATGTCCTGGACCTGGAGCAGCTGCCCGTAGACGGCGCCCCGGACGTCGTTCGCGTTCCGGTTGTGGGCTTCGGGGGGTGAGGCCATGACCCCCATAGTGCACGAAGGAGGCGCCCTCCCGCGGGGGAGAGCGCCTCCACAACGTCTTCCTGCGACTTCCTACAACCGCCCCTGGGCCTTCAGGTTGATGTAGGCGTCGGCCAGCGCCGGGGCGATGTGCTCCGGGTCCGCGTCCACGACCTCGGCGCCCATCCTGCGCAGCTCGGCGCTGATCCGGTGGCGTTCGCTGAGGGTGCGCTCGGCGGAGGCCGCCCGGTACAGGGCCCCGGCGCTGCCCCGTTCCGCCGCCATCTCCTCGACCCGCGGATCCCGGATCCCCGCCACCATCAGCAGGTGGTGGGAGGACAGCAGCGGCAGCCTCGGCAGCAGCCCCTCCTCGAGGGAGGTGGCGTTGAGGTCGGTCAGCAGTACCACCAGCTTGCGGGCCCGGCCCTGGGTCAGCACGGCGCTGACCAGGCCCGCCGGGTCCGACTCGACCAGTTCGGCCTCCAGCGGGGCCATGGCCTCCACCACCCGGTTGACCTGGCTGCCCTTGCCCGAGGCCTTCACCTGAGCGCGCACCGCGCGGTCGTAGGCCATGAAGTCCACCCGGTCGCCGGCCTTGCCCGCCAGCGCGGTCAGCAGCAGCGCGGCGTCCATGGCGTGGTCCAGCCTCGGGGTGTCGCCCACCCTTCCGGCCGAGGTGCGGCCGGTGTCCAGCACGATGAGGATGCGCCGGTCCCGTTCGGGCCGCCAGGTGCGGACGACCACGCCGTCGTTGCGGGCGGTCGCCCGCCAGTCGATGGAGCGCACGTCGTCGCCGGGCACGTAGTCGCGCAGCGAGTCGAACTCACTGCCCTGCCCGCGCACCATCGTGGTGTGCTGCCCCTCCAGCTCGCGCAGCCGGGACAGCTTGCCCGGCAGGTGCCTGCGGCTGTGGAACGGAGGCAGGACCCGCACGGTCCAGGGGGCCTGTAGCGTGCGCTGTCGGCCGGCCAGCCCGAGCGGGCCGATGCTGCGCACCGTCACCCCGGCGGAGCGGGCGTCACCGCGGCGCGTGGGAGTGAGCGCGGTCCGCACACGACGGCGCTCCCCGGCGCCCACCAGCAGCGGCTGGACCTTGGGGGAGGAGTGCGAGCTCGGCGGCCAGGCGTCGCGGACCGAACCGCGCAGCCGCCGCTTCGTCGGGTTGGAGACGGTCACGAACACCTCGGCGGTCTCACCCAGGCGCAGTGAGGTGTCACCCTCCCGGGTCAGGCGCAGCTTCCGCGGGCCGGTCGCCAACAGCACGTCCACCACGACCAGAACCAGTACCAGGCCCACGGCGAGGTAAGTGACGGTCCCGCTGATATCGCCGGAGATCGCCACTGCTCCCGTCGCGAGGAGCGCCAGCAGTGCGGCCCGGCCGGTGACCACCATCAGCGCGGCACCGGGACGGAGGCGAGCACACCGTCCAGGATCCCGTCGGTGGTGGCGCCCTCCAGCTCGGCTTCCGGGCGCAGCCCGATCCGGTGCCGCAGGGTGCCCTTGGCCAGGGCCTTGACGTCGTCGGGGGTCACGTAGTCGCGGCCGGACAGCCACGCCCACGCCCGGCTGGTGCGCAGCAGCGCGGTCGCGCCCCGAGGGGAGGCGCCCAGCTGGAGGGATGCGGAGAACCGGGTGGCCCGGCACAGGTCCACGATGTAGCCCAGCACCTCTGGGGCGATCCGTACCTGAGCCACCGCATTGCGGGCGGCGTGCAGCTCGGCGGCCCCGGCCACCGCCCGCACCCCGGCGGCGGTCAGGTCGCTCGGGTCGAAACCGGCGGCGTGTCGGCCGAGCATGTCGATCTCGGCGTTGCGCTCGGGCAGCGGGACGGTCACCTTCAGCAGGAACCGGTCCAGCTGGGCCTCGGGCAGCGGGTAGGTGCCCTCGTACTCGACCGGGTTCTGGGTGGCCGCGACCATGAACGGGTCCGGCAGCGCCATCGGGCGCCCCTCCACGGTGACCTGCCGCTCCTCCATGGCCTCCAGCAGCGAGGCCTGCGTCTTGGGCGGGGTCCGGTTGATCTCGTCGGCCAGCAGCAGGTTGGTGAAGACCGGCCCCTGCATGAACTCGAACTTCGCCGTGTGCTGGTCGTAGACGAGCGAACCCGTCACGTCACCCGGCATCAGGTCCGGGGTGAACTGCACCCGCTTGTGGTCCAGTGACAGGGCCTGGGAGACCGTGCGCACGAGCAGTGTCTTGGCGACACCCGGCACACCCTCCAGCAGTACGTGGCCGCGGCACAGCAGTGCCACGACCAGGCCGGTCACCGTCTCGTCCTGACCCACGACCGCCTTGGCCACCTCGCGGCGCAGGGCGGTCAGCGCCGCCCGGGCCTCGTCGGCGGAGGGCAGTGCCTCGGGTGTGAAGGCGCTCACGTGCCGTCTACCTCTCTCGATACGTCAGTGACCCCATGGGTCTGTTCAGGTCTGTGCGGCTCGAAGCTGTGTGGCGGGCGGCCGCGGCGGGGAATCACCGCAGTCTCCCGGCGAGCTGGTCGATCTCCTCGGCGAGCCGCAGCATCGCGTCGTCGTTCGCCGCGTACGGGTCCGGCCGGGCCGGGTACAGGAGCGGCCACAGGGTCTGCGGGTCGTCCCCGCTGCGGGCCGCCACCGCGGCCACGACCGCCTCCGGTCCGGCCTCCCGGCGCAGGCCCAGCTTGGGCAGCGAACGCTCCAGGAAGCCCTCGCGCAGCGCCGAGACCGCACGGTCGCGCGCCTGGCGGGACCGGTAGAGCCCTGCCCGGCCCTCGGTGGTCTCCGCGGCCCGCACGACCACGGGCAGGGATTCCGGTACGAGCGCGCCCATCCGCCGCCCGCGCCAGAGGGCGAACAGCAACAGGGTGAGCGCCAGCGGAACCAGGGACCAGCGCAATCCCGGCGGGACGAGCTCCCACAGGGTGGCGCTGCCGATCTCCTCGGGCGGGTCCGGTCGCAGCCAGACCACGTCCTCGGCGGCGAGCAGGTTCAGCATCAGCGAGGCGTTGCCCGCCGAGCCCAGGTCCCGGTTGGTCAGCGGGGCACCGGTGCCCAGCAGCGTCGTGGTGGTGCCGTCCGGCCCGGCCACCTGGAGCAGGGCGGAACCGCCGTCGGCCGGGTAGCAGCCCAGGGCCTCGGTCCCGGGCTCGGCCGAGTACAGCTCGCCGACCACCCCGGCGTCACCGGCGGCGGACGCGGCAGGCAGCTCGCAGTCGGATCCGGGTTCGAGGGTGCGCCCCTCGTGGGCCCGCCCGGTCACGTCGGTCCCGGGCGCGAAGGCGTTCAGGGAGCGCAGGGAGGGCTGCACCAGCACGGTGTCGGCCGCCAGCCCGGCCAGGGCGTCCAGCTCCTCGGGGAGCAGCCGGTGGTCGAGGAAGAGCACCAGCACGGTGTCGTCCCCCGCCCGCTCCACGGCCCGTGCCGCCGCCTCGGAGCCGCGGGTGACGGTGACGTTCGCGTCCTCCTCGAGCAGCCGCACCAGCGCGCGCGAACCGTTGGGGTCGGGGTTTCCGGGCTCCAGGTAGCCGGAGGGGAACGGCTCCCGGCCCAGCGAGACCAGGACCGCCACGACGACCAGCAGGGTGAACGCGGCCAGCGGCAGCCGACCGGCCCGCCACAGGCGTCCGGCGGCGGAGCCACCGGGGGCCGTTCTCCGGGCGGGGCCGGTCTGCGCCTGGGACCGCGGCTCGGGCGGCGCGGTGGTCGTCATCGTCGCCCTTCGTCGTACGGCTGGTTGTTGGTGGGGGCCGGGCCGCCGTGATGGCTCGGCGGTTCGGCGGAGCCGGTCGGAGCGCCCCCGGCGGGCACCGGTTCGCTGAGGACCGGGCGGGCCGCGCTCAGACGTCCGTCCAGCTCACGCATGAACCGGGCGGTGTCGGCGGTCGCGGCGCGGTCGCCGTAGGCCACGTCGTTGAAGATCCGGGCGCCCTCGTGCAGGCCCCCGGCCTCGACGGGCAGTGTCCGGGCGGCCTCGGCGGCGAGCTCGGTGGCGGTCCGCCCGGCCTTGGGGGAGATGATCACCCGGTCCTCCAGGTCCACGCTGATCGCGCGCAGCCGCTCGGTCACCGCCGCGGCGAAGTCACCGACGGCCTCGGCCCGTTCGGAGAGCGCGCGGTGGTCGGCTGCGGTGCGGACCTCGCCCTCGTGCAGCGGCGCCTCGACCCGGCGGTTCCGGGAGGGCCGCAGGTAGAAGATCATGGCGACGACCAGCACCAGGACCACCAGGAGCACGCCGGCCAGGAGCCAGCCGCCGGGGACGACCCCCTCGCCCGCCCGGCCCAGCCAGTCCAGGAACTCGCCGAGCCACATGAGGAGGCGGTCCAGCAGAGAGGGCTCGTTCTGCCCGTAGACCGGGTCGGACAGCTCCTCGATCGCACGGCGGCGGCCCTCCTCCCGGGTCACCTCCAGGGGAGCGGCGTGGAGGGGCCTCACGTGCGGTACCTCGGCAGGAAGATCTCCGAGCCGACGGCCTGACCCTGCTGCGCGGCCTGCTGCAGGTGCAGGTCCAGGCCCTCACGGCGCATCCGCAGGTCGAGGTAGAGCAGGGTGTTCACCCCGGCCAGGAAGGGTTGGGTGAGGGCGTAGATCAGCACGGTGATCACGTAGGAGACCGCCACGTTGAGCAGCAGCCCGACCGTCCCGTCCGGGGGGAAGGCGAGGGTGACGAGGAAGGTGGTCGGCATGAGCAGGATCGTGTAGACGACGACCACGATCAGCAGGGCCAGCAGCCAGTAGCCGAACGTGCGCCACCAGGCGCCCTGGGACAGGCGCCAGGAACGGGCGATGGCCTGGAAGGGGCCGAGCCGCTCCAGTACGACCAGCGGCATGGCGTAGTAGAGCCGGACCCAGATCCACAGGGCCGGGGCGGCGACGGCGGCGATCCCCAGAAGGACGATCAGCAGACCGACGGCGATGGCCGCTCCGAGGCTCTGGAACGCGAGGCTGAGCAGCACGGCGACGAACACCACGATCATCATCGCGATGAAGAAGACGATGGCCATGATGATCTGCATGCCGAGCTTGATGAAGGCCAGGCCGATGATCGAGCCGACCCGACCGCGCACGGCCTCCCAGGCCTCGGCGACGGTGAGCCGTCGGCCGAGCACCGCCATGCCCACGACCGCGGCGAGCAGGCCGAGCAGGATGGCCCCGCCGACCAGGGTGATCAGGCCGCCGACCAAGCTCAGCAGACTGACCAGCGGCGACGTCTGGAAAATGGGGTCGTCGGGGTCGAGGGCGGCGGGGTCCGCCATGATCTCGTCGAACGAGGTGAAGGTCTCCGCGGGGAGGAAGGCCGAGGCGATCGCGCTGACGCTGCTCGCGAGCGCCATGACCACCAGGGCCAGCACGAAGGTGGTCCGCGGGTTGTCGCGGACGTAGCTGAACGCGCCGTTGAAGATGTCGCCGAGCGTCATCGGCCGGAGCGCGACCACCCCGGTCTTGATGGGCTGCGGACTCGGCCCCTGAGCGACCTGCCCCTGGGGGCCGTAGCCGGAGGGACCGCCCTGGCCGGGGGGGCCGTAACCCGGGGGCGGTCCGCCCTGACCGGGCGGCCCGTAGCCGGGAGTGCCGTAACCGGGGGCGCCGTAGCCCGGTGCGCTGTAACCGGGAGCGCCGTATCCCTGCTCGCCGTAGCCGGAGGGAGCGCCCTGACCGGGAGGCGGCCCGTAACCGGGGGCGCCGTAACCGGGGGCACCGACCTGCTCATGGGGCCCGTAGCCGGGAGCGCCGTAGCCCGGGGGAGTGCCCTGGCCCTGGGATCCGTAGGCCTGCCCGCCGTACCCCTGCCCGCCGTAACCCTGGGGCGGCGCGTACCCCGGCGGGGGTTCGGGTGGTCCGTAGCCGGGTTGGCCGGAGCTCGGGGGAGTGCTCCGGCTTCCCCCGGGAGAGGAAGGGTCGGAGCCCTGACCGGGGGCGGTCCATCCGCCCGACCCGGCGGGGTCCGCGGACTCGGGCGGCCCCTGATTCTCGGGGTCGTCTCCCGACCCGTCCCGGTGGCCGTCCTCCTGGCTCATCTGCCCCGCCCTCCATGAGGTTCGGTTACTGTGCGCAAGCGTTTTCGCGCCAATTCTGACCTGTCGGAAACCAACCTACCGGCCGGTTCCACCGCTTCTCAGTGGCGTTCGAGTGTGTCCCAGGACAACCGACGCACTTCATTCCTTTTGTATGCTTTCTGTTACCAACCGGCCAAGTCACGAAGCTTTCCGGGCCTTCTTAGCCAGGGACGACGCCGCCGGTGACCGAAATCGGTCCATAAGGGCCCAACACCGCTGACCGCTCTTCCAACACTGTCCGAAGCTGGCAAGGTTGGGGGAGACGAAACGCAGTTCCCCGCGGTAGGGGAGCGTTCCCCGGGAGTCGGGGAACACGGGCACCGACCACTGACGCCGCTTGAGTGTTCCAGGAGAGAGGAGTAGGCGCCGGAACTCCCCCCGCCCACAAGGCGGTGGCGGACACCTGGCGCCGGATACGCCGATGAAGGGACGTGTACTGGTTGTCGACGATGACCTCGCCCTCGCCGAGATGCTGGGCATCGTGTTGCGGGGTGAAGGGTTCGAGCCCTCGTTCGTTCACGACGGGGACAAGGCTCTGGAGGCCTTCCGCGAGACCAAACCCGACCTGGTCCTCCTCGACCTGATGCTGCCCGGGGCCGACGGGATCGACGTGTGCCGTCAGATCCGCGCCGAGTCCGGGGTTCCCATCGTCATGCTCACCGCCAAGAGCGACACCGTCGACGTCGTCCTCGGTCTGGAGTCGGGCGCCGACGACTACATCGTCAAGCCCTTCAAGCCCAAGGAGCTCGTGGCCCGCGTGCGCGTGCGGCTGCGCCGCACCGAGGAGCCCGCGCCCGAGGTCCTCCAGATCGGTGACATCACCATCGACGTCGCCGGGCACGCCGTGCGCCGCGACGGCGAGCAGATCAGCCTCACCCCGCTGGAGTTCGACCTCCTGGTCGCCCTGGCCCGCAAGCCGCGCCAGGTCTTCACCCGCGAGGTCCTGCTGGAGCAGGTCTGGGGCTACCGCCACGCCGCTGACACGCGCCTGGTCAACGTGCACGTGCAACGCCTGCGCGCCAAGATCGAGAAGGACCCTGAGCACCCCGAGGTCGTCGTGACCGTTCGCGGCGTCGGCTACAAGGCCGGAATCGCCTGATCCCTCCGGGACCCACATGACCGCGTCCGAACCCGAGGAGGGGCGGGGCAGTGATTCCGCAGGGGATCGCTCCGTCCCCGCCTCCGGGCTGCCCGCCACCGGAGACGGCTCCGGCGGCAGCTGGCGTGACAACAACACCGGCCTGACCAGGGCTTACCTCCTCGCCCAGCGCGCCGCCCGCGCGCTGGTGCGCGGGGTGCACACCAACTGGCGCCGTTCGCTGCACCTGCGGGTCATCAGCACGACCCTGGTCCTGTCCCTGCTGGTCATGGCGGGGCTGGGATACGTGCTGATCTCCGAGGTGCGCGGCGGTCTGCTGGACGCCAAGATCAACGCGGCGGTCAACGACCACCGTGCGGGGCTCAACTACGCGCTCGTCGAGCTCCAGGAAAACGAGATCGGCGACCGCAACCGGCTCCTGAACAACATCGCCAGCGAGCTGACCAGCCGCAGCGGTGACACCGGGCTCTACAGCGTGTTCATCCTGCCCTCGGTGAGCGACGAGCTCGGCTGGGCCACCGGCGAGGGCAGCGTCCCGCCGCGTCTGATCGAACAGGTCCGCCAGTCCGAGGTGTTCGACCAGCAGTACCACACGTACACGCGCATCGACATGGAGGACGGTTCGACCGAACCGGCCCTGGTCGTGGGCGCCCAGCTCACCCACGCCTACGAGCTGTACTACATCTTCCCGCTCCAGCACGAGCAGGAGATCCTGGACCTGGTCCAGGGCACGGTCGCGCTGGTCGCGGTACTGCTGGTGATCCTCCTCGGGCTGATCGCGTTCATGATCACCCGCCTGGTGGTCACCCCGGTGCGCTCCGCCGCGCAGTCGGCCGAGCGCCTGGCCGCGGGCGACCTCACCGAACGCATGACGGTGCAGGGCGAGGACGACCTCGCCCGGCTCGCGATGTCCTTCAACGACATGGCTGGCAACCTGCAGGAGAAGATCCAGGAGCTGGAGGAGCTGTCCAAGCTCCAACGCCAGTTCGTCTCCGACGTCTCGCACGAGCTGCGCACCCCGCTCACCACCATCCGGATGGCCGGCGACCTGCTCTTCGACGACCGGGAGGAGCTCGACCCCTCCCAGCGGCGCTCCGTGGAGCTTCTGCAGAGCCAGGTGGAGCGGTTCGAGGAGCTCCTCGCGGATCTGCTGGAGATCAGCCGCCACGACGCCGGGGCCGCCACCCTGGGCATCGAGTCGGCGGACATCCGCGACTCGGTGATGAAGGCCGTGGGCGACGCCGAGCAGATCGCCGAGCGCCGCGGCATCAAGGTGGTCCTGCGCCTGCCCGCCGAACCCTGCGTGGCCGAGTTCGACACCCGTCGGATCAACCGCATCCTGCGCAACCTCGTGGTCAACGCCATCGAGCACAGCGAAGGGCGCGACGTGGTGGTCGCCGCCGCCGGTGACCGCGACGCCATCGCCGTGGCCGTGCGCGACTACGGGGTGGGGCTCAAGGAGGGGGAGGAGCACCTGTGCTTCGACCGCTTCTGGCGCGCCGACTACTCCCGGGTTCGTACCACCGGCGGTACCGGCCTGGGCCTGTCCATCGCCAAGGAGGACGCCACCCTGCACGGCGGCTGGCTCCAGGCGTGGGGCCTGCCGGGCCAGGGCTCGCAGTTCCGACTGTCCCTGCCCCGCCGCTCCGGGGCCGAGCTGCGCGGGTCCCCGCTGCCGCTGGTCCCGCCGGAGATCGCCCTCGGCCGTAATTTCACGGCCTTCGGCGACAAGGACGGCGGAACCCCCGGAACCGCCGCTGCAGCCGCTACGGCCGGAGCCAAGGGCGGCGGCGCCAAGGACACCGGGAGCGGGTCCGGACCCGCCGCGGGAACGGGAACCGGCGCGGACAAACCAGGGAGCCCCGACCGGGGGCGGCCCGGAGCCGACGAGGAGGAGGCGCTGTGAGCGACGTGGCAAGCCCCGGACGCCTGGCCCGGGCCGCGCGTACCGCGGCCGCCGGAGCGCTCGCCTGCGTGTCTCTGGCGGCCTGCGCGAGCGTACCCATGACCGGCCCCGTCGTCCCCGGCGAGGGTGGAGACAGCACCGGCGATCCCTACGGCGGCTACGTGCGCCTCCTGCCCGCCGGGCCGCAGCCCGGCGTCGAGCCCGAAGGCCTGATCGACGGCTTCCTCAAGGACCTCGGCAGTTTCGAGGAGGACCACAAGGCCGCCCGCAGCTACATGCTTCCCGAGATGAGCGAGGACTGGTCCCCGGACGGCGCGGTACGGGTCTTCTCCGACCAGGACGCGGTGGACCTGGACTCGGAGATCTCCACCGACGGACTCAGCGCCACCGTGCGCATCCGCAGCAACGAGATGGCCAGCATCGACGAGAGCGGCAAGTACGTTCCGGCCGAGACCGGCACCATGCTGGAGGAGACCTTCACCCTCGCCCGTGAGGACGGCGACCCCGAGGGCGAGTGGCGGATCCGGGACCTGCCCGACGAGATCATCCTCAGCCAGCTGGACGTCGAGCGCACCTACCGCCCGTTCAACCTCTACTACTTCAACCCGACGGGCTCCGCCCTGGTGCCGGACCCGGTCTACCTGCCGGTCAGCACCGACCAGCTGGCCGAACGCCTGCTGCGCAAGCTCATCGGCGGCCCCACCGACTGGCTGGCCCCTGCCGTCATCTCCGCCTTCCCCGAAGGCATGGTCCCGCGCACCGAGATCGACGCCGAACGCGCCGTCATCAACATCGCCGGGGTGCCGGACGCGGACGAGTACAGCATGGGCGCCCAGATCGCCTGGACCCTGCGCCAGCTGCCCGAGATCCAGGAGTTCACGCTCAAGATCAACGGCGAGGAGGTCAGCTTTCCGCAGTCGGACGGGGACAGCTCCGACCGGCCGCGCCCGGGCAGTGACTACTGGGCCCGGGTGAGCCCCGGAGCCACCGCCTCGGGCATCCGCGCGTACTTCACGCACGACGGCCAGCTGTGGTCCGCGGCCGACTGGGAGGCCGACACCTTCGACGACGCCGAGCGGGTAGCCGGTCCCCTGGGCACCGGGGACGTCCCGCTGGAGCGGTTCGCGGTCTCGCTCGACGAGAGCACCGTCGCCGGGATCACCCTGGGCGGCGGCGAGGTCGTCACCAGCTTCGCCAGCGCGGGGGCCGAGCCCCGGGAAGTCCTCGGCGACGGCATGTTCACCGAGCTGTCATGGGACGTGAACGGCAACCTCTGGGTGGTCGAGGAGACCAGGGACAACGGCCGTTCCGAGGACGACGAGGACGACGAGGACGACGAGGCGGCCCCGGCGGGGGACGAACCCGTATCCACCGGCACGGGTGGCCAGGACCCGCCCGCCCCCGGGGACACCGCGCTGTGGCTGCTCCGCGACGGCGACGAGGTGGTCCAGGCCGAGGTCCGGGGACTTCGGGACCACTCCCTGGTGCACTTCAAGATCTCCCGGGACGGCACCCGCGCCGCCGTGGTCACCGAGCAGGACGGTCAGCGATCGCTCCAGGTCGGACGCGTGGTGGAGGGCGAGGACGGCCAGGTCTCGGTCGGCTCCTTCATCAGCCTCGCGGACCAGGAACTGGAGGACGTCACCGGGGTGGCCTGGCGCTCCAGCGACCAGCTGGTCGTCCTGGGCAGCCGCGACGGCGGCACCACCCAGGCTCTGTTCGTCGCCCTGGACGGCGGTACGCCCGCCGCCAGCGCGGGCACTCCGGCCGCCGGGATGGTCACCATCTCCGGCGCACCCGGCCAGCCCCTGCTCGCGGGTTCGGATGACGGCAACATCTGGGTGTCCACCGACCCCCTGAACTGGAAGAACGTGGTGGAGGGTAGCTCCCCGACCTTCCCGGGCTGAGGCCGCCCCCTCGCCCGTGATCTTGCTACCAGTAGCAAGTTCGGCGCCCTCGGGTTTCGTGGTTCTCGGAGCTATGTCCGCTTCTGAGTGCTTTGGTGTGAACCTGGACAACCACCCGCCCCGCACATGACAAAGGGAGCATCAACCAGTCCCGTCTAAAGGCTCGCTGATGCTCCCACACCCCACCCTACCCCCGACCCTGCAACGCCTGCTCAACCACTTTTGGCCCCACTTCACCCAACCCACCTTCACCACCTTCACCGCCCTACTCACCGGGCTGATCACCCACACCGGACCCCGCACCGTGTGCGGCATGCTCACCGGCTCCGGCCTGGCCCGCCACTGGCACCACGACCGCGCCCACGCCTTCTTCTCCCGCCGCAAATGGAACCCCCACCACCTGGGCCAGACCATGGCCCACCTCATCGCCCAGGCCTTCACCCGCCCGGGCCAGGACCTGACCCTGGTCATCGATGACACCCTGATCAAACGGTCGGGCCGCCGCGTCTGGGGCCGGTTCCGCCAACACGACGGAGCCCGACCCAAGAACAACCCCCTGGCCTGGGGTGTGTGCTTCGTGGTCACCGCCCTGGCCGTGCGCCTGCCCGGCAGGACCACAGCCCTGGCCCTACCCGTGCTGACCGCGTGCTGGCGGCCCTGCCCCACCAAACCAAGCCCCGGCACAGCAGGCCACAACGGCCCGGTGCCCCACCCCCGGACCGCGAACCTGTCCTGGACCGCCGCCACCGCCCGCGTTGTGGACAGCGCCCGCTCCCGCTACGACCAAGCCCGCCATGGTCTGCAACTCCGCCAAGCCAAGCAAGCCGCCCTACCGGCGGGGCACCGCCTGCCCGGCCCCGACCCCACCCCCGCCCTGAAAGAGCGCCTGAACCGGTGCGCCCAAGAACTAGCCGCCGCCCAGGCCGCCCACGACCAGGCCCTGGACCAGGTGCTGCAGGCCACCACCCCCACCAGCGGCCCCACCAATCAGGACGAGGAAGAAACCGAACAGCGGCCCACCAAGACCGAGACCGCGATCGCTCTGGCCACCCGCCTGGCCCACCAGTTCCCCGACCGCACCATCCACGTGGTAGCCGACTCGGCCTACCACAGCCCGGCCCTGCGCGTCCTTCCACCCAACCTGACCTGGACCTTTCGCCTGGCGGCCAACGCGGTCCTGCACCAGGCACCCCCGCCCGCACCGGCGGGCACCCCCACCCGGCCCGGCCGTCCCCGCTACGCGGGCCCCCGGTTGGGCACCCCCGAACAGATCGCCGCGACCGCCAACTTCGTCGCTTTGGGCGACGACACCGGTCAGGAGATGGCCGTCATCGACTGCCGGTGGGTGCGCTCCCTGGGTCCCACACCCCTGCGCCTGATTGTGGTGCGCGACCCGCACAGCCCCAAGGCCTACAAGGTGGCGTTGCTGAGCACCGACACCACCAGCCCTGCTGAAGAGATCGTGCGGCGCTATGCGGACCGGTGGCCGATCGAGGTGTGTTTCCAGGACAGTCGAGCCCATCTGGGTTTGGAGCAGGCCCACAACCGCACCCGCGCCGCGGTGGAGCGCACGGTCCCCTTCCAGCTGCTGGCCTACAGCTTGGTGGTGGTCTGGTATCGGTGGCACGGCCAGGGGCAAGCGGACGTGGCCGCCCGCCGCCGCGACCAGCCCTGGTATCAGTCCAAGACCGATCTGGCGTTCTCGGACATGATCGCCGCGCTCAGAAGGCAGGTGATCGAACACCGAATATCGTGCAGGGTGCCCGACCTGGGGGTGCGTGGGTTAATCCGAGAGATCGTCAGGGACTGGTTCGACATCGCAGCGTGAGCCGGGCCCACCCGAACCGGACACCTCTCCCAAAACCACGAAACCCGAGGGCGCCGATTTCGCTTCTGGTAGCAAGATCACGGAAGAAACCGGGGTGGGTTGTCCACAGGCCGATCATCGGGGCTGGTGTCGATGACCGAGGTGGCCGAAGCTGGAACCATGGCCGAACCCTCTGGCACCCGGGCCCCGGACACCCCTCGCGGGTGGTGGGCGCACCGGATGTCCACCCTGGTGCGCCGTCTGCTCTCCGTCCTCCTCGACCCCCTGCTCGAACTCCTGCTGCCGCGCCCCTGCGCGGGGTGCGCCGGTCCCGGCGGCCCTCTGTGCACGGGCTGCCACGCCGTGCTGGAACGCCGACCGCACCGTGCGCGGCCTCGTGAGCGCTGCCCTCCGGTCTGGGCGGCGGGTCCCTACTCCGGGTACCACCGCCGGGTCCTGCTCGCCTACAAGGAACACGGGGACGAACAGCTGACGGCACCCCTGGGGGAGAGACTGGCCTGCGCCTACCGTGCCTCGGGCTGGGCCGCGCCGGACACGCTGCTGGTGCCGGTCCCCGGACGCGGTCCCTCGGCCCGCCACGGGCCGGTCCTGCGGCTGGCGCGGGCCTGCGCGCACCTGGCCGGGGAGTCGGTCACGGGCGGGGTCGCGCCGGTGCTGCGCTACCGCCGCGGAGCCCGCCGCCAGGTCGGCCTGGGGCGTGCGCAGCGCCTGGCCAACCGGGTGGGGGCCTTCACCGCCGCACCAGGGCCGGTACGGGCGCGGCGGGGCCTTGGGAAGCGAGGCGCTCGGGTTCTGGGCGGAGCGGGACCGGAAGCAACCGGATCTGTTCGAGAAGGAGTGGAACGAGCGGTACCGGTGCGGGGGGCACCGGGCCGGAGAGGAGGGGGCCGGAGGGGAACGGGCCGGGGCGAGCGGAACCGGTGGGAGCTGCACGGGCGGCGGGTGGTCGTGGTGGACGACGTGCTCACCACCGGCGCCACGGTCGCGGAGGCTGCCCGCGCGCTGCGCGAGGAGGGCGCCACGGTGGTGGGAGCCCTGGTGCTGGCCGAGAGTCTCCGCTCTTCGGGGCGTGCGGACTTCGGCCGATGGGAGGGGTCGGCAAGAAGGTTTTACAAACCCTCGTGAACAGGCGAAAGGTGCCTGTTAGCAAGGGTTTGCGGCGCTTGTCGGCCGGTTGGGTCCCCGTTCGCTACCTGACATCCGCGCTAGGACAGGTTACGGTCCAGGTATGGCACCCGTCCGGGTCCGTGGTTGCGTCGGATTTTCAGAGCCCCTGGGAACACCGGGGAGCTACTCCGGCAAGCCGATGCCAGGCGCAGGCGAAACGGCCCACGTAAGGCGACTTTTCGTCGACCGATCACGGTGCGCCTTAGAGGTAAGTCCTGCCCCGCGGAGGGTCCCGATGTCCCTCATGACAGGGAGAAGAGCAGTAGTCGCGGATAAGAGCGGCGACACTCTCAGCAGGCGGATGTGGGGACGAAGACCAGGTCGGCCGGACGGGTGGCATGCCGACGTGCGGGGGTCCGTGACGCCCGGAGCGAACGCTCCGGGGGTGTGGACCCCCACCCGTCTCCGCCGCGCCGCGTCCACCCGGGCGTTTGTGCCCGAGTTCCCCTCAGCCCAGGTCAGCCCCTCCTTCCGGGGTAGCTTCTCCGAACTCTCGTTCCGGGACGACCTCTCCGACCACGTTCCGCCCACCCCTGCCTCCCCGCCCGGTGGGCGACTCACCCCACATAGGTCAAAAGTTCTTTTTCCCAGTTCAGGGGTCTCAGGTAATCGTGTCCTTGGGGCACGTGATGACCCTGCCTCTGATGGGTATACGCACTTCCAACCGAGTCGTGACCCTGAGAAGAACGGGGCACAGACGGAAAGGGGCTAGCGCGTCACACCCTCCCCAACACGGGAGGGGAGCAGAGCCAGCCTGGCCGTCGCCTTCACGGCGGCCACGCGATGAAGGGGGTCCTATGGACATCATCGTCAAAGGTCGACGCACCGGTGTGAGTGAGAAGTTCCGACAGCACGTCGAGAACAAGCTCGACAGGCTCTCCAAGTGGGAGCGCAAGGGCATGAGCGTCGATGTGGAGGTGTCCCAGGAGCGCAACCCCAAGCTCGCCGACGTCCGCGAGCGGGTTGAACTGACCATCCACTCCGACGGCCCGGTCATCCGGAGCGAAGCCGCGTCAGTGGATCGTCACGGCGCTCTCGACCTCGCGATCGACAAGATCGAGGCCCGACTCCGTAAGTCCGCGGACCGCCGCAAGGTGCACCGCGGAAACCACACTCCGGTCTCCGTGGCGGCAGCGACCGCCCACCTCCCCGGAGACCTGCCCTCACTCACCCCGACACCAGCCAAGGCGACCCCCGCCCAGCGCGGCGGGGACGAGGAGATCGACGGCGTCGAGGTCGACGGCCGTTTCTCCGACGAGTTCGTGGAACTCGACACCCAGGGGGAAGCTCCCGTGATCGTGCGGGAGAAGTTCCACCGGGCCAAGCCGATGAGCATCGACCAGGCGTTGATGGAGATGGAACTCGTCGGGCACGACTTCTACCTCTTCCATGACGAGGTCAAGGACACCCCGAGCGTCGTCTACCGCCGGAAGGGCTTCAACTACGGCGTTCTGAGGCTCGTGGACTAGGACCTCGTCCCCGTCCTTCGAAGAACTCCCCCGCACGGGAGGTGGAAGAGCCGGCACACGCACCGCGGCGGGCCACGGCGGCCCGCCGCGGTCGTGCGTTCGATGAGGCTCCGGCCGCTTCGCCCGGTGCACCACCGGGCGAAGCGCCAGCCGTTCAAGGGGCGGCCAGCCAGGGGCCAGACGGCCGCCGATCAGTCACTCTGGGACTGTTCGGCCTTCTTGATCCGGTGCAGCGGGGTCTGGTGCGGCTCCTCCGGCTCGTAGCGCGGCGGGTCCAGCACCACGTCGCTGAGGATGTCCCAGACCACCGCCACCACCAGCGCCGCGGCCATCAGGACGGCTCCGGTCACCAGCAGCGGCACCGACCAGTCGAGCACGATCGCCAGGCCGCCGAGGCCGAAGCCCACCGTTCCGAGGGCGACGCAGACCCACGAGGCCGCGCTGCCCCGGTGGCCGTTGGTCGGCGCGAGGCTGCCGCCTTGGCGCTGGAAACCCCGGATGCGCCCGTGCCGGTCCTGCTCCTCGTCGGTGGGGCGGTGGAGCTCCCAGCCCAGACCGGGATCGTCGTCCTCCCCACGCCTCCGTCGCGAATCCTTCCCTTCGACGGCCTCCTCCACCGCATCGGCCGGTGTGGGCGGTGGCACCGGTCCCCACCGCGGGGCCCCCGCCGAACGGTCGTTCCGGTTCGCTCGCATGGTGATCCCTCCCGGGAACACGATCGAAAGTCGGCGTACTCGCGGTGTGGCAGGCGGACGGGTCGCCCTCCTGTCCACCACTTCCTATTGCTCTACCCCGAGAAATGCGCGAGTCTGCACAAACATCATGAAAAGGGCGGGAACATCTATACCCATCCCACTCGTTTGTCGGGAGGACGGGAAGCGGTTCCGGGTCCTCTAGGATGTAGGCCCGAGGACCCAGGATTCTCCCCCTGACCTCCGTTGCCACGGGAAGCGGTCAGCGGGCCTAGATCTGACTCTCCGCCCCCGGGCGGAGCCAACCGCGATCTGCGAGGAGCGCATAGGAAGTGCCAGGCATACTCGACAAGCTCCTGCGCGCGGGTGAAGGAAAGATCCTGCGCCGGCTCAAGAAGTTGAAGGACCAGGTCAACGCGCTCGAGGACGACTACGTCGACCTCACCGACGAAGAGCTGCGCGACCTGACCCAGGAGTACAAGGAGCGCTACGAGGACGGGGAGTCCCTGGACGACCTGCTCCCCGAGGCCTTCGCGACCGTCCGTGAGGCGGCCAAGCGCACCCTGGGTCAGCGTCCCTTCGACGTCCAGATCATGGGCGCGGCCGCCCTGCACCTGGGCAACATCGCCGAGATGAAGACCGGTGAGGGCAAGACCCTGACCGGAAGCCTCGCGGTGTACCTCAACGCCCTGGCGGGCAAGGGCGCCCACGTCATCACGACCAACGACTACCTCGCCCGACGCGACGCCCAGAACCTGGGCCGCATCTTCCACTTCCTCGGGCTCGAGGTCGGCGTGGTCGGCCCCCAGATGACCGCTGAGGCCCGCCGCAACGCCTACAAGGCCGACATCACCTACGGAACGAACAACGAGTTCGGTTTCGACTACCTGCGTGACAACATGGCGCTCTCGCTCAAGGACACCGTCCAGCGCGAGCACTTCTTCGCCCTGGTCGACGAGGTCGACTCCATCCTCATCGACGAGGCGCGCACCCCGCTGATCATCAGCGGACCCTCCGAGCAGAACTCGCGCTGGTACGCCGAGTTCGCGAAGATCGCGCCCCGCCTGAAGAAGGAAACCGACTACGAGGTCGACGAGAAGAAGCGCACCGTCGGCATCACCGAGTCCGGTGTGGCCAAGGTGGAGGACTGGCTGGGTATCGACAACCTCTACGAGGCCGTCAACACCCCGCTGATCAGTTTCCTCAACAACTCCCTCAAGGCCAAGGAGCTGTACCGCAAGGACAAGGAGTACATCGTCAAGGACGGTGAGGTCCTCATCGTCGACGAGTTCACCGGACGCGTCCTTGCCGGTCGCCGCTACAACGAGGGCATGCACCAGGCCATCGAGGCCAAGGAGCGCGTCAAGATCAAGGACGAGAACCAGACTCTCGCCAAGGTCACGCTCCAGAACTACTTCCGCCTCTACGAGAAGCTCGCCGGCATGACCGGTACCGCCCAGACCGAGGCGGCGGAGTTCACCCAGACCTACGGCGTCGGTGTGGTCCCCATCCCCACCAACCGGCCTATGGTCCGAGAGGACCTCAAGGACGTCGTCTACAAGCACGAGGACGCCAAGTTCCAGGCCCTGGCCGAGGACATCGCCGAGCGCCACGAGGAGGGACAGCCCGTCCTGGTCGGTACGACCAGCGTCGAGAAGTCCGAACTCCTCTCCCGGATGCTCAAGCGCGAGGGCGTCCCGCACGAGGTGCTCAACGCGAAGAACCACGCGCGGGAGGCCTCGATCATCGCCCGCGCGGGCAAGCTCGGCGCCGTCACCGTGGCCACCAACATGGCCGGTCGCGGTACCGACATCATGCTCGGCGGCAACCCGGACTTCAACGCCAACGAGGAGCTCCAGAACCGGGGCCTGACCCCGCTGGAGACCCCGGAGGAGTACGAGGCCGCCTGGCCCGAGGCGCTGGAGAAGGCCACCGCGGAGTACGAGGCCGAGCACGAGAAGGTCGTCGAGGCCGGCGGTCTGTACGTGCTCGGTACCGAGCGCCACGAGTCGCGCCGCATCGACAACCAGCTCCGCGGCCGTTCCGGCCGTCAGGGTGACCCGGGTCTGTCCCGCTTCTACCTGTCGCTCCAGGACGACCTGCTGCGCCTGTTCAACTCCAGCCGTCTGGAGGTGTTCATGAACCAGCTGAACATCCCGGACGACCAGCCGATCGAGTCCGGCATGGTGAGCAAGGCGATCGCCTCCGCCCAGGGCCAGGTCGAGACGCAGAACTTCGAGATCCGCAAGAACGTCCTCAAGTACGACGAGGTCCTCAACCGCCAGCGCAAGGTCATCTACGCCGAGCGCCGCAAGGTCCTGGAGGGTCAGGACCTGCGCGACCAGGTCGTGGAAATGCTCGAGGAGGTGCTCCGCGGCTACGTCGTGGAGGAGACCGCCCAGGGCGACCCGGACGAGTGGGACCTCGACAAGCTCTGGCGGGCGTTCAAGCAGGTCTACCCGATCAGCTTCACCGTCGACGAGTTCATCGAGCAGAACGGCGAACTGCACACCCTGACCGGCGACCTCATCGCCACCCAGGTGGTCGAGGACGCCAAGGCCGCCTACGACGCCCGCGAGTCCGAGCTGGGCGAGGAGGCGATGCGCGAGGTCGAGCGCCGCGTCATCCTCCAGGTGATGGACCGCAAGTGGCGTGAGCACCTCTACGAGATGGACTATCTCCAGGAGGGCATCGGCCTGCGCGCGATGGCTCAGCGCAACCCGCTGATCGAGTTCCAGCGCGAGGGCTTCGACATGTTCCAGCAGATGCTGGAGGCCATCAAGGAGGAGTCGGTCGGCTTCCTCTTCAACGTCGAGGTCCAGGTCCGCAAGAAGGAGGAGCCCACGCTCACGGCCTCCGCCGCCGCGCAGACCGCCGCCGCGGTCGGCGGCGGCTCCACCGGTGCGACCGCTGTCGCCACCGCCGTGGAGGAGGACGCCGAGGCCGCCAAGGCCGACGCGCCCAGCGAGGAGGCGGAGAGTGCCGAGGACGTGGTGGTCCCCGGCTTCGGCGAGGACCAGCCGAGCCGGCTCCAGTACTCCGCGCCGAGCGAGGACGGCTCCGTCGAGAAGCACAGCGAGGCCGTGGACAACGAGTACGCGGGTACCGCCCGCAACGCTCCCTGCCCCTGCGGCTCGGGCAAGAAGTACAAGAAGTGCCACGGTGACCCCACCGCCAGGTAGCGGTTGAGGAGCACCGAGAACACGCGTGTGGGCGCGGTCCCCGAGGGGCCGCGCCCACACGCGTGTCAGCGCTGGTTGAGCCGGGCCGCCTGGCGGGTGAGGTGGTCGCGTTCGGCGAGGCTGCTGGCCTTGTGCGCCGCCTCGGCGTACAACCGGGCGGCCAGAGCCGGGTCTCCGTCGCGCTCGTGCAGGTGGGCGGCGACCGCCGTGTAGCGGGGGAGGGTCTCGTCCAGCTCCGCCAGGGCGGCCAGCCCGACGCGCGGCCCGTCGGCCTCGCCGACGGCCACCGCCCGGTTGAGCCGGACCACCGGGCTTTCGGTCAGCAGCGCGAGCTCGTCGTACCACTCGACGATCTGCGGCCAGTCCGTCTCCTCGGCCGTGGGCGCGTCGGCGTGCAGCGCTGCGACGGCGGCCTGGGCCTGGTACTCGCCCAGCCGGTCGCGGGCCAGGGCGGCCTGGAGGATCCCGACCCCCTCGGCGATCAGGCGGGTGTCCCACAGCCCGCGGTCCTGTTCGGCCAGCGGTACCAGGGCGCCGTCGGGCGTGGTCCGGGCGGCCCGGCGGGCCTGGTGCAGCAGCATGAGGGCGAGCAGCCCCGCCACCTCGGGGTGGTCGATCCCGGTGGCGAGCTGCCGGGTCAGCCGGATGGCCTCCGCGGCCAGGTCCACCTCGCCCGAATAGCCCTCGTTGAAGACCAGGTAGAGCACACGCAGCACGGTGGCCACGTCCCCGGGCCGGACCAGACGCTCCGCGGCGACGGTGCGCTTGGCCCGGCTGACCCGCTGCGCCATGGTCGCCTCGGGTACCAGGTAGGCCCGGGCGATCTGCCGGGTGGTCAGCCCGCCCACGGCGCGCAGGGTGAGCGCGACCGCGGACGAGGGCGTCAGCGACGGGTGGGCGCACAGGAAGTAGAGCCGGAGTGTGTCGTCCGCCGAGGACACCGGCCCGGGTTCGGGTTCCCCGTCGACGAGCTCCTCACGCCTGCGGCGGGCGCTCTCGGCCCGGGCCGAGTCCAGGAACCGGTGCCAGGCCACGGTGACCAGCCAGCCCTTCGGATCCCGGGGAGGGTCGTCCGGCCAGACGCGAACCGCCTCGACCAGGGCGTCCTGGACGGCGTCCTCGGCCGTCGCGAAGTCCGCTCCGCGACGGACGAGGACCCCGATCACCGCGGGGACCAGAGCCCGCAGCACGGCATCGTTCACCGGTACTACTCCGTGACGGTGGACGGCTCGGTCAGGAACGGTCGCAGTTCGAGCCACTCGTGGATCGGCTCCCCGTTCGCCCCGGGAGCGGCCGAGAGCTCACCGGCCAGATCAACGGCGCGCTCGTAGCTGTCGACGTCGATCAGCATCCAGCCCGCGATCAGGTCCTTGGTCTCGGCGAACGGGCCGTCGGTGACCGGGGGGCGGCCCTCGCCGTCGTAGCGGACGAACGTCCCCTCGGGGGCGAGCGCCTGGGCGTCCACGAACTCGCCGGTCTCCTTCAACCGGTCGGCGAAGTCGTTCATGTACTTCACGTGGGCCGAGATCTCCTCGGGCGCCCACCGGTCCATGGGCACGTCGTTGACCGCGACCGGGGCGCCTCGGTAGTGCTTGAGCAGCAGGTACTTGGCCATGATGTCTCTCCTCGGTGGCTCGTGCGAACCATGGTGGTCGCGTTCACTCCGGGGACGGAGCCGGCCACGGGTTCTCGACATCATCCGCTGAATTTCTTTCGGTACTTCCCTGTTCGGGTCCTTCCACACCGACGGCCCGGCACCGCGTGGGGGCGGTGCCGGGCCGTCGGGAACCCGGAGTCCGGGGTCAGGAGGTCTGCGTGACCTTGTTGAGGCCCCGGGGGACGTCGGGGTTGTAGCCCAGGCGGCGGGCGAGGCGTTCGGTGAGCAGCTGGGCGGGCACGATGAGGTTCATCGGCGACACCCATTCGGGCACGTCCGGGATCGGCACGGACAGGTCGCTCGCGGCGGCCAGGGTCGAACCGCCGCCGAAGCCGAACACCGGGGCGCCCGCGGAGCGGGCCCGCTCGGCGAGGGCGACCGTGCCCTCCAGGGTGGGGCCGCTGGGCGCGGCGACCAGCAGTGCCGGGGTGCGCGGGTCCACCACCGCGATCGGGCCGTGCAGCAGGTCGGCGTAGGACAGCCCCATGGCGTGCAGGTAGCAGGCCTCCTTGAGCTTGAGCGCCGCCTCCAGCGCCGTGGAGAAGGCCATGCCGCGCCCGGAGATCACCGCGCCCTGCACGGCGACCATCCGCTCCACGATCTCCTCCAGGGCGTCCGTGGGCGCGGCGAGGGTCTGCTCGATGCCCTCGGGCACCAGCTCCAGCTCCCCGGCGTCCAGGTCGGCGCCCAGTCCCAGGGCGAGGACCGCGAGCGCGGCCAGCTGTGTGTTGTAGGTCTTGGTGGCGGGCACGGCCAGCTCGTTCCCGGCCCGGGTGACCAGGGCGACGTCGGCCTCGGCGGCCAGCGGGGAGTCCGCGCCGTTGGTGACGCCCACGGTCCGGGCGCCGCAGTCAGCGGCCCAGCGCATGGTCTCGACGATCTCCTCGGTCTTGCCGGACTGGGAGATGGCCACGGCGAGAACGTCCGAAAGGTCGATCTTGGCGCCGTAGGCGGTCGCGATGGACGGGGAGCCCAGCGTGGCCAGGCGGCCGGTGTGCGCCTGGAGGAGGTAACTGCCGTAGACGGCCGCGTTGTCCGAGGAGCCGCGGGCGATGAACAGGACGTGCTTGGTGGTGCGGCCGAGCGCCTCGATCTCGCCGCGCAGCGGTAGCAGCTCGGCGAACGTGCGTCGCAGGGCCTCGGGCTGTTCGGCGATCTCGGAGCGCATCACGCTGGTCGTGGTGGTCATGCGGAGCCTTCCGGTGTGGGCGGGCGGTCCTGGGCATGCGCCGGGGGCCGCGTCGATCGTTCGTTGGCGGCCCGGAACTATCCCTCTGGCCAGCCACGATGCTGGTTCGCGCCGCGTGGCACAAGGAGGATTGACACGCGGGTCGAGCTATGGTCTAGTCCGGACTATACCAGTCAGAATCCGGCACGACCCGGCAAGCGTCAGATGTCGGGGCAGATGCCGCGCTAAGGTCTAACGCCAGCCCGAATCGCCGACCGAGAAGGCCGCCCGCACCATGTCGATCGACGCCAGCAACCCACTGCCCAAGTACGTCCAACTCCGCGACCTGCTGCTGGACTGGATCACCTCGGCCGGGCTGGGCGTGGACGACATGGTCCCCTCCGAGCGTGAGCTCAGCGCCACCTACGGCCTCTCCCGCATGACCGTGCGCCAGACCATCGACCTCCTGGTCGCGGAGGGCCGCCTGTACCGGGTCCCGGGCAAGGGCACCTTCGTGGCCCGGCCCAAGATCGAGATGTCCCTGGTGCTGGCCTCCTTCAGCGAGGACATGCGGGCCCGCGGCTTCGAACCGGGCGCCCGTGAGCTGATCCGGCAGGTCATCCCGGCCAGCGGGCACACCGCGCGCATGCTCGACATCGCCCCCGGCACCCTCGTCCACCACATCGAACGCATGCGTACCGCCGACGACGAACCCATGGCGGTCGAGCGCTCCAACATCCCCGCGGCCATGGTTCCGGGCCTGGAGGATCACGACCTCGCCGAACGGTCCCTCTACGAGGTCCTGGAAAACGAGTTCGACATCCTGTTGGATTCCGGAGAACAGACCATCGAGGCCGGGATCTGCGACTCGGCCGACTCCCGTCTCCTTGGCCTACCCGCTGGAAGCCCGGTGCTGGTCATGCAGCGCCGAAGCTTCGCCAAGGGACAGTGTGTGGAACTCGCGCTGTCCACCTACCGTGCTGACCGCTATCAGCTGCACTCCCGCCTCGATCCGCGGCGGCACGGCGACTGACGCCGAGCGCCCCCGGGGCGCGCGTCCGAGAGGGAGGACCCCCCACCATGTCGGACTCCACACCCGCCGAGGCCTCTTCGGCCTCCTCCACCGAGCCCGCACGCGCGGCCAAGCGCGGCTCCACGGCCCTGGCCCTGCTCCAACGGCTCGGCCGCAGCCTGATGATGCCGATCGCGGTCCTGCCCGCCGCCGCGATCCTGCTCCGCCTCGGCCAGGACGACCTCCTCGGCGCCGACGGCCTGGCCGGGCTCGACGGGATGGGCTGGATGCAGCCGGTCTCCGGCGCGGTCGGCACCGCCGGTGAAGCCATTTTCGAAGCTCTGCCGCTGCTGTTCGCCATCGGTGTGGCCATCGGCTTCGCCAAACGCGCCGACGGCTCCACGGCCCTGGCCGCCGTGGTCGGCTACCTGGTCTTCGACCGGGTCTCCACCTGGACGATGGTGACCTTCGACGGCGCCACCGGCGACATCGGCTCCCGGCTGACCAGCTACCCCCTGGCCACCGATCCGGTGACCAGGGAACCGCTCACCGACCCCGAGGCGGTCAACGCCGTCGCACCGGTGATCAACCACGCGATCAAGAACCCCACCGATGTGCTCGGCGGGATCGCGATCGGTCTGATCGCCGCCGTGCTGTGGCAGCGCTACCACCGCATCAAACTGCCCACCTGGCTGGGCTTCTTCGGCGGCCGCCGCTTCGTCCCCATCGTCACGGCCCTGGCCGGTCTGGGCATGGGCGTGGTGCTGGGCCTGCTCTGGCCGATCGTCGGCATGTGGATCCAGAACCTGGGTGAGGGCATCATCGGCGCGGGCGCGCTCGGCGCGGGTGTCTACGGGGTCATCAACCGCGTCCTGCTGCCGATGGGCCTGCACCACGTGGTGAACTCGTTCATCTGGTTCGTCTCCGGCACCCACACCGCCGACGACGGCACGGTCATCCACGGAGAGATCCCCCGCTACTTCGCCGGGGACCCGACCGCGGGCGGCATGCTGTCCGGCTTCTTCCCGGTGCTGATGTTCGGCCTGCCGGGCGCCGCGCTGGCCATCTGGCTGACCGCGTCCAAGGCCAGGCGGGCGCAGGTGGGCTCGCTCATGATCCCGGCGGCGCTGACCGCGTTCGTCACGGGCATCACCGAGCCGGTGGAGTTCGCGTTCATCTTCGTGGCCCCGGTGCTGTTCGCGGTGCACATCGTGCTCACCGGTATCTCCATGGCACTGATGAACGCCCTCGACGTCCAACTGGGCTTCGGCTTCTCAGCGGGCCTGATCGACCTGTTGCTGAACGCCACGAAGGACAACACCCAAGGGCTGGGGATCCTGTTGTTGTTCGGGGCGTTCTACTTCCTGGTCTACTTCGGGGTCTTCTACCTGCTGATCACGAAGCTGGACTTCCCGACCCCGGGACGTGAACGCGACGAGGAAGAGCTCGCCACGGCCGCTCCGCACGCCGCCCCGGCCACCGCCGGCGGCACGACGGAACCCGGCCCCGACGCCCCGCCCGGCAAGGACTCCGGGGGCAAGCCCGACGGAGACCCCGGCCGCACCGTCTGACATCCGGTTCCCGGCGCCGATCGACCGCACCGCCGAACTGGCCACCGCGCCGACTCTGGCGTGTGAGTCACGCCACCCCTAAGCTCGGCTGAGACCCCCGGGTCGCGTGACCCGGGTAGAGCACGGAGGGCACATGGCGGACAAGGCAGCGGCGATCGTCGCCGGGCTGGGCGGCGCGGCCAACATCGAGGACATCGAGGCCTGCATCACCCGGCTGCGCACCGAGGTCAGCGACCCGGCACTCGTGCGGGAGGCCGATCTCAAGGCGGCGGGCGCGCACGGTGTCCTCGTCTCGGGCAGGGTCGTCCAGGTCGTGGTCGGCCCGGAGGCGGATTCCCTCACCGACGACATCCGGGACCTGCTGGAATAGCCCGTCGGACCGTCCCGGACGGGCGGGCCGGAGAAAGTCAGGCCTTTGTGCTCTTCTGGCCAGCCCTTTTCCGGGTTAAGTCCCGCCCCGAGGGAAGACCTCCCTCATGTCAGACGTGAACCGTGCGCTGCGCGTACTCTCCCCCGTCCCCGGAACAGCCATGTCCCTGGAGACGGTGCCGGACCCCGTGTTCTCCCAGAGCATGGTCGGCCCCGGTGTGGCGGTCCATCCCGAACCGGGCCAGGAAGGCGGCCAGGAGTCCTGGCACGAGGCGGTCGCCCCCATCGCCGGGACCCTGGTCAAGCTCCACCCGCACGCCTACGTGGTCATGGCCGCCGACAACCGGCGCGGTGTCCTCGTCCACCTGGGCATCGACACCGTGCAGCTCGCGGGCGAGGGGTTCACCCTCCTCGCCGAGGAGGGGTCGCAGGTGGCGGAGGGCACCCCGGTGGTGCGCTGGTCACCCGGCATGGTGGCCTCCCTGGGCAAACCTTCGGTTGTGCCCGTGGTGGCCCTGGACGCCGAACCCGGCGCCCTCTCCGAACTCGCCTGCGGCGCGGTCGAGCCGGGGGAGGTGCTGTTCGTCTGGGAGTGACCTTCCCCGACCGGAGCGATCTTTCCGGTCTCACCGAGGCGGCTCCGCCCGCTCCTCAACGCGTCTGGGCGGGCCCGACCTGATCCCGGATTCCCATCCGGGGCCCCACCGTGGTCAGCACCACGGCGGGGTGTGTCCCGCCCGGTCGCGCGACCGGGTATTCTCCGCCCGCAACCAGCGATTCGGCGGAGATGAAGTCCCATATGCGACCGTCCGTTCCACGTGCCCTGGCCCCGGCCTGCGTGGCCCTCACCCTGATCACCACAGCCTGTTCCACATCCGAGGAGGTGGACCCCTCGACCGAGAACGACGAGACGAGCCCCGGCGCCACGGCCGAGCCCTTCGAGCCGGTCCTGGCGCCCCAGCTGCTCGCGGACATGGACCTGGACGACAAGATCGGCCAGCTCCTGGTCCTCACCGCGCAGGGAACCACTGCCGCCGACAACGCCGCGATGATCGAGGCGCACCGCCCCGGCGGCATCATCTACTTCGACGCCAACCTCAACGACGCCGAGCAGATCGCCGAGATGTCCTCGGGCGTCCAGGACCTGGCCGCCGAACAGGGGCAGGGCGTCCCGCTGTTCCTCAGCATCGACCAGGAACAGGGCCTGGTGGTCCGGATGCCCGTGGGCACCCTGTTCCCGGACGCCATGGCGGTCGGCGCCACCGGTGACACCGAGCTCGCCGCCCTGCGCGCCGCCACCACCGCCGACGAGCTCACCGCCGTCGGCATCAACATGAACTACGCGCCCGACGCCGACGTCAACACCGACCCCAACAACCCGGTCATCGGGATCCGCTCCTTCGGTTCCGACCCGGAGCTGGTATCGGAGATGGTGCTCGCCGAGGCCGCCGCCTACGCCGAACACGGCGTGGCCCCGGTGGTCAAGCACTTCCCGGGCCACGGGGACACCGACGTCGACAGCCACACCGGGCTGCCCGTCATCGACCTGCCGCGCGCGACCTGGGAGGCCGAGCACCTGCCTCCCTTCCAGGCCGCCGTGGACGCCGACGTGGACGCCATCATGACCGCCCACGTGCTCATGCCGCAGCTGGACACCGACGAGGACCCGGACCCGGCCACGCTGTCCCCGGCGATCATCGACGGCATCCTGCGCGAGGAGCTCGGCTACGACGGAGTGGTCACCACCGACGCCCTCAACATGGAGGGCGTGCGCCAGCGCCACGCCGACGGCGAGATCGCCGTGCGCGTGCTGGAGGCCGGGGTGGACCAGCTGCTCATGCCGCCGGACCCGGGCGCCGCGGTCTCCGCGATCCGCGAGGCGGTCGAGAGCGGCCGCCTCACCGAGGAGCGTATCGACCAGTCGGTGCTGCGCATCCTCACGCTCAAGGAGAAGCGCGGGATCCTCGAGGGTGAGTCCGCCGACCCGGCCGAGGCCGCCAAGGCCCTGGAGGACCCCGAGCACGCCGAAGCCGCCCAGCGGGTGGCCGACGCCTCCGTGACCCTCGTGCGCAACGAGGGGGACTTCCTGCCGCTCGCCGAGGGCACACGCGTGCGGGTCCAGGGTGTGGGCGCGGACCGGATCTCCCCGGCCCTGGCCGACGCCGGGCTGGAGGTCGTGGACAGCGGCGAGGAGGTGCTCGTGGTGGGCACCAACGGCGCCCGCGGTTCGCAGGAGCAGCAGGGCATGGTCTCCGCGGGCGAGGCGGCGGGCACACCGGTCGTCGTGGTCGCCCAGGGCGGCCCCTACGACCTGGAGGCGTTCCCCGAGGTGGCGGGTTACATCGCCCTGTACTCGGCGGTGGAGGTCTCCCGGGTGGCCGCGGCCAAGGCGATCGCGGGGGAGATCAACCCCTCCGGGAAGCTGCCGGTGGACATCCCCGGCGCCGACGTGAGCTCGGGGACCGGGCTGGGCTACTGAGTGCCGGACTGCTGAGAGTTCGGTTTCCGGTGCTTCGCGTGCTTCGCGAGTTCCACGAAGATTGAACCGGGCGGGGAACGGGAAGAACCGTTCCCCGCCCGGTCCTTCGCAAGCCCGAAGAGCCGGGCGGGTGGTCCCTACGGCGATCACCGAAGGAGGCGATCGGATGACCGGCACCCGACGAGGGGTCATCTCCGACTGGGGCGGTGTACTCACCCCACCCCTGCCCGACGGAATCCAGGCCTGGCTCAGGGCCGACCGCATCGACATCGACCACTACTACGAGGTCATGCGCCCCTACTTCGACGGCAGCGTGCCGGACAACCCCGTGCACGCGCTGGAGCGGGGCGAGATCGACACCCGGGAGTTCGAGCGCGACCTCGCCGCCCTGCTGCGCTCCACCCACGGCGGCCCGGTGCGGGCCGAGGGTCTCATCGAGCGCATGTTCTCGAACTTCGACCCGGTCCACGACATGTACGAAACCCTGCGCCACGCGCGGGGGAGCGGGCACGGCACCGCGCTGCTGTCCAACTCCTGGGGCAACGGCTACCCCCGCGAGCACTTCGCCGCCACCTTCGACACGGTGGTCATCTCCGGCGAGGTGGGTATGCGCAAGCCCGAGGAACGCATCTACCTGCACACCTGCCGGAGCCTCGGTCTGGAGCCCGAGGAGTGCGTGTTCATCGACGACCTGGCACACAACATCGAGACCGCCGAGTCCCTGGGTATGACCGGCATCCTGCACGCCGACGTGGAGAGCACCCGCCGGGAGCTGTCCCGTTTCCTGGCCTCCGAGGGCGAACGCGAACGCCAGCCGGCCTGATCCGGGCCTGATCTCGGCCTGGCCCCGACCCGGTCGGCGGGGCGCCGGTCCGGTCACCTCGGGTTCTTTGGGAAACTCGTAGGGACCCGACCGCGCCCTGGAGTGCCCATGTACGTCTTCCTGCCCAGCACCGTCCCCGCCCTGGCCGCCCTGCTCGACACGGGCCGCCTGGAAGGCGAGTCCCTCACCGCCTTCACCGCTGACCAGGGACCCGACGGCGACGCCGAGGAGGCCGAGTACGACGCCATGTACGCGGCCGCCGAGGCCTCGCTCGGACTTCTCACCGAGGACCCCGAAGCACCCCGCCGTCGCGTGGTGCTGGCCGCCGAGATGCCCGACCACATCGTGGAACACGAGGCCCGCCACGCTGACGGCGTCGCCCGGGTCAAAGTTCTGGGGGGCGTGCCCTACAAGAAGCTCAAGTCCGCCCACGTGGACGACGCCGACGCGGCCCCCGACATCGCCGAGGCCGCCGCGGACCCGGCCTCCGAAGCCGCCAGAGACCACGAACTCATGTGGTTCGCCGTCCAGGAGCTCCGCTATCTCGTGGAGGGGGCCTGAGGGCCCTGCCGCACACCTTCGAGGTCCCGGGGAAGGCGGAGCGTGGATCCGGCACCGATCATCGACCGCACCGGCCCGCCGTCCCGGGTTCTTCGGCAAACCCGCCGGTAACCGGGGAACCGCGCTGGATACTGGCCCTCATGCAGCTGAGGAGGCAGTATGTCTGTCATGAGCATCCGGGACACGGAAGCATCCGACCAGCCCCTGAACGTCGACGACCTGGCACGTATGCCGGACGACGGGCGGCGCTACGAGTTGGTCGAGGGGAAGCTTGACGTGTTTCCGGCCCCTGTCTTCGACCACACGTGTGTGGTCTCCCGCCTGACCTACCATCTCACCGCGGAAGCCCCCGACGAGTTCACCGTCCTCACCGGCCCCGGCGTCAACTTCAACGCGGACCGGACCCACCACCGGATCCCCGACCTGGCGGTCATCCGCGCCGACGCCGCTGAACGCCCCTACCTCACCAAGCCGCCGCTGCTGGCCGTGGAGATCCTTTCTCCCGAGAGCGTGCTCCGCGACAGCAACACCAAGCGCGCCGAGTACGCCGACTTCGGGATCGAGTCCTACTGGATCGTCAATCCGCACCCGGACAAGGTCGGCATCAGCGAGATGCGCCTGGAGAACGGCCAGTACCGGGACATCACCCAGGTCTATGGGGAGGACGTCTTCGAAACCGAGCTGCCCTTCCCGATCCGGATCGTCCCGCACTGGCTCGTCGCCGACGGCCCCTGGAAGAAGCACATCGGAGGCTGAACCACCCCGCCCGGCGAGCGGGGTGGCGAGGGTCAGCGCCTCCAGAACAGGTGGTGGGTGGCCCCGCTGGTGCTCGGCACCGCCTCGTGATGGAAGCGGTCGTCCAGTTCGCCGGGGCTCTCCCACAGCCGTTCGCCCCGACCGAAGTCGACGGGCGCGACGGCGATGTGCACCGTGTCGACCAGGTCGGCCTCCAGGAACTGCCGGATGGTGGCGACACCGCCGCCCAGGCGCACGTCCCTACCGTCGGCCGCCTCCTTCGCGCGCTCCAGCGCCTCGGCCGGTGTCGCGTCGAGGAAGTGGAAGGTCGCGTGGGAAAAGCCCATCACGTAGTCACCCGCCCCGATAGGGCGGTCATAGGTGCCGCTGGCGGACGTTTATGCGGGTTGCCCAAGGTCGGGTAGAACGGCGCGGCTCGCAGGAGCTCCGCTACCTCATCGAGGAGCAGCACCGGGAGTAGCCCCCGGGGCGGACCTCGAAAGTAGCCGCGGCCCCGGACCGAAGACCAGGACGTCACATACGCGAGGCCAGGACCAGGACCACCGACACGGTCGTCACCAGGAGCAGGAGAAGACAGACCGTGGCGATGACCAGGACCTGCCACAGCCGCCGTTCCAGGTGTTCCACGCGGCCCCTCATGCTCTCGGCCGGACTCGACCACACCCTGCTGCCCAAGGGGAGCACCTGCTCGGCCTCCTCCATCAGCTGTCTCCGCCTTTCCGGGAGGGTATCGACCGCCCCGGGCCCTTCGCCGCCGCGCGAGTTCACCATGGAGGGGCGTTCGCGACCGGATCCGTTCCTCTCCCGGATCTCCTGCTCGTCCAGTTCCCGGGCGACGCGCCGCCAGCGCTCCTCCCACTGATCCACGTCGCCTCCGCAACTGCGGACGTAGGCCAGGCAGACGTCCAGCGAGGGGAGGCGCTCACCCCGGGCAGCGGTCGAGAGCGTGGTGTTGGAGAAACCGGCTACCTTGGCCAGCTGCCGGTAGGTGAGATTCCCGGATCGGCGCCGGAGCTGCCTGAGGTCGTAGGCGAAGCTCTCCACAGGCCCCTGCCGGGGGTCGAGAGGCCTTTCGGGTCTAGACATCAATCCACCTTTTCGAACAAGAGAACTCAAGCGATTCTTCATGCGCGGAGAGGAAGTGCAGACAGCGTCCAGGTTGGCCGAGACGTGTGTGAGCGCTGGGGCAGGGCACCCGGTTACCCCGGGTGCAGGGGGCCGGAGGCTCCGGTCGACCGGCCGCCTGAGAGAGCTTGAACACTGAATGGTCCCGGTGACTACCGTCCGGGAGTCACGATCTTGGCGTCATAGGCGAAGATCACCGCTTGCACCCTGCTCCGTAGGCTCAACTTCGGCATCAGCTTGCTGATATGCGTCTTCACCGTTGCCTCGGCCATGTGCAGTCGCTCACCGATCTCGGCGTTGGAGCGGCCGTTGGCGAGTTCGACGAGGACTTCGCGCTCGCGCCCGGTGAGCAGATCGAGCTTGCGCTGGACCTCGTCACCGGCACCGGAGCCCGCGGCCCCCCGGGACAGCTGCGGGGTGACGATGTCGAGCAGGCGACGGGTCAGCGCCGGTGCGACGATCGCGCCGCCGCTCAGGACAGCGCGCACGCCCGCCAGGAGCTCCTCGGGCCGGGTGTCCTTCAGCAGGAACCCGCTGGCCCCGGCGAGCAGGGCCGGGTGCGCGTACTCGTCGAGGTCGAACATGGTGAGGATGAGTACACGCACGTCCGGGTACCCCTCGATGATCTTATCGGTCGCTTCGATGCCGTCGGTTCCCGGCATCCGGACGTCCATCAGCACCACGTCGGGGCGCAGGGCCGCCACCTGACGCACTGCGGCTTCGCCGTCGCCGGCCTCTCCCACGACCTCCATGTCGGGCTCGGACTCCAGGATCATGCGCAGCCCTGTCCTCTGGAGCGGTTGATCGTCCACCAACAGGACCCTGTGCCTCACAGCGCCTCCGCCTCGCCGGTGGTCCTGTGCACGGGTACCTCCGCGTACACGGTCCACCCGCCGCCCGGTACGGGGCCGAACCGGATCTGTCCGCCCTGGATCTCGACCCGCTCCTCGAGACCGGTGAGCCCTGAACCCATCTCGGAGCGCCCCCCGGTGCCGTCGTCGCTCACCCTGATCCTCACCCGCTCGTCCGTCCCACCGATGTTCACCTCGGCCCGGGCTCCGGGCCCGGCATGCTTGCCCACGTTGGTCAGCGACTCCTGGACCACGCGGTACACACAGAGCCGGACGTGGTCCGGCAGACGGTTCAGGTCGCGCTCACACTCCAGGGACACGTCCATGCCGCTGGCCCGGACCCGCCCCACGAGCTCCCCCACGTCCCTGGTGTAACGCTGTCCCTCGTCGTCACTGCGAAGTAGTCCTAACACATCTCGGACCTCGCTCAGGGCTGAGCGGCCGGTCTCGGCCACTGTTGCCATGGTCTCGCCCGCGCGTTCCGGATGGGTGCGCGCCAGTCGGGAGGCGCCGTCGCTGAGCGAGACCATGACCCCCAGGCTGTGCCCCACCACGTCGTGCAGCTCTCGGGCGATCCTGGTCCGCTCAGTCTCCTTGGCCAGACGTGAACGCTGGTCGCGCTCTACGCGCAGCCGTTCGGCATCGGCCCGGGCGGCCGCCAACGCGTTGCGCCGGTCCCGGACCACCAGGGCGAGAACCCCGGTGACCAGAGCGATCACCACCATGGCCAGGGAGGTGAGGAGCTGGACCAGCACCGCCACGAACACCGCTAGCTCCTCGTTGAGGCCCTCGGCGAGGTCCGGCGGCAGGTCGCCCGGCTGGAGCGTGGTCACCACGGCCCAACCGACGATCAGGAACGACGCGCCCAGCCCCCAGCCCAGCGGCCGTCGCACGACCACGTGGTAGAAGGCGACGAAGACCCCCAGCTCTCCGCCCACGTGCGCATCCATCAGGAGGGTGGGCAGGAGGGCCAGGAACAGGACGACGACGAAGACGGTCAGAGGCCGGTCCATGCGCGCCATCAGGGACAGGCACAACAGCAGGTGCGCCGCCAGGAGAAGCGGAGAGGGGCCGTAGTTGGCCAGCAGCAGCGGAAGACCGAGGACGAACAACGCCGCCGGGAGAACGAAGGCGGTCGCCCACGATGTCCGCCGCGCAGCCCGCTCGTCCCGCACGAACCCTTCGCCGTTACCTTCCGCCAGCGTCTCGCCGGTCCCCACCTCCGCCGTTCCCGCATCGCCGCCCCCACCCGGGAAGCTGTTCCCGCTCGGGACGTCTCCCCCTGATCTGAGCACGGTTCTGCTCTTCGAGCTACCGGTGTCCGTCGCCATGACTGCCCCTCATCCCCTCCTGCCTCGAAACCTCAGCGGATGTCCCGGCGGGACAGGACCGCCCACGCGGCCACCAGGGCCATGATGATGTAGATGCCGAAAACCAGGGCTCCGGTTCCGGCGTTCAGGACCGCGTCCGGGGTCGTGACCTTCATCAGTCGGCTGCCCGCGTCGGCGGGCAGGAACGCCTCCACCGTCTCGCGGGCAGACACGGGCAGCACCAAGGGGAGCATCGGGAGCACGAACAACAGCACGAACACCACCCCGATACCGCCCGCCGTGTACCGCACGAGTGCCGCCGCGGCCAGACCGAGCAGGGCGATGCCTGTCAGGTAGATCCCGGTTCCCAGCAGCGCTCGGACCACCACGGCGTCCATGGGCCAGGCCGTCCCCAGCAGGGACTCCAGCGGTTCCCGGGCGACCAGGAAGGCGGTGAACGCCGTGGGCACCATGACCGCGAAGGTCGAGAGCCCCAGGGCGGCCGCCTTGGCCAGGAAGAGCCGGCCCCGGCGGGGAGCCGCCACCAAGGTCGATCGGATGAGCCCGGAGCCGTACTCGGTGCTGAGCGCCATGACGCCCACACAGGCGACCGCCATCTGCGCCAGCCCCACCCCGCTGAGGGTCAGGTGTGTGGGATCGAGGAATGCGTCGATGGGCGGCATCCCCCCGTCCGCGTCCATCCCGGCCACCAGCACCGCCGCATAGCCGAATCCCACGACCACGATCGCGGTGACCGCGTACAGCACGGTCGTCTGCGGCATCGACCACAACTTGAGGAACTCGGCGAAGAACTGCCCGCCCCAGGTCAGTCGGGCCCGGTCGAGCCGCTCCCCGGTCTGGACCACCATCACAGCCCGCCTCCCTTCGCGGAGCCGCGGTACTCGACGGCATCCTGCGTCAACTGCACGAACGTCTCTTCCAGTGATCGGCCCTGCGGTAGGACCTCGAACACCTCGATGGCCTGTTCGGCCGCGGTGAAGGCGATGCCGTCCCGGCTCACACCCGACACGTCCAGGGTGCGAGCGCTGAGCTGCGAGCAGTCGCCGCCGTCCGCACGCAGGGCTCGGGCCAGGAGCAGCGCGTCCGAGCAGGTCACCCGGAACACCCTTCCCCTGCCGGTGAACTCCGCCATGGTGGTGTCGGCGATGAGCTCGCCGCGGCCGATCACGAGAACCCGATCGGCCAGCTCCGACATCTCCGAGAGCAGGTGCGAGGAGACCATGACGGTGCGGCCCTCACCCGCGACCCCCTGGAGCAGGTCGCGCAGCCAGCGGATGCCCTCCGGGTCGAGCCCGTTGAAGGGCTCGTCCAGGATCAGGGTGCCGGGGTCGCCGAGGAGCGCCGTGGCCAAGCCGAATCGCTGCCGCATACCGAGGGAGAAGCCCCCCGCCCGTTTGGTGGCGACCTCGGAGAGCCCCACGATCTCCAGGACCTCGTCGACGCGTCTCCTGGAGATCCCGTGGGTGAGCGCCAGCGCCCGCAGATGGGTACGCGGGCTGCGCCCGGGGTGGTAGAAGGAACTGTCCAGGAGGGCCCCGGCCACCCGCATGGGCGCGGCGTGACTCACGAACGGGGCGCCCGCGATCGTTGCCCGGCCTTCGGACGGGCGGTCCAGTCCGACCAACATTCGCATGGTCGTGGACTTGCCGGCGCCGTTGGGACCGAGGAACCCGGTCACGTATCCGGGTCGTACCGTGAAGGTCAGGTCACTGACCGCGGTGCGGTCCCCGAACCTCTTGCTCAGCCCTTCGGCCTGAATCACCATGCCTGCCTCTTCCGCTCTCTGCCAGTCACCTGTCACTCCTCCTGCGCCGCCGTGCCGGGCGCTCTCCGCGGGGTCAGTTCGCGGCCAGTGCCTCTGTCGGGGCCAGCAGGGAGGCCCGCACCGCCGGGTAGAGGCCCGCGGCGCACCCGATGAGCAGCGTCGCTCCGATCCCCAACCCCACGGCCCAGACCGGCAGTGTGGGGGACCAGCCCTGGGTGAGGGAGTAGACGGCCGTCACGCCCGCTCCCAGCAGGGTCCCCGCGGCCCCTCCCAGTAGGGACAGCAGCAGGGACTCGGCCAGGAACTGGGCGCGGATGTCCCCCCGGGTGGCGCCCAGGGCACGGCGCAGACCGATCTCCTGACGGCGCTCCAGTACGGAGATCACCATGGTGTTGGCCACCCCGACTCCGCCGACCAGGAGGGAGACCCCGCCCAGACCGAGCAGCATGGCCGCGAGTGTGGCGTCGACCGCCTGCTGGGCCTCCAACGCCTCCGACGGACGCGAGACCTCGACCTCGCCCGGGTTCTCGGGGTTGGCCGAGGCGGCCAGGACCTCACGGACCTCCTCGACCTGGCCGGGGGCGACCCGGGTGTAGATCGTCGTGACGTCCCCTGAGGAGCCCAGGGCCGACTCGGCGATCGGCCACCCGACCAGGGCCGCGGTCTCCAGCTCGGGGGCGAGGAGGACGGGTTCGAGCACACCGGTCACGGTGAACCACTGGTCGCCGAGCCACACCCGCTGGCCCACACCGTCGGCGCCGATTCCCAGGCGATCGGCCGCACGGGAGCCCAGGACCACGGTCGGTAGCTGGGCCGAGCTCGTGTTCAACCACTGTCCGGTGGCCATCTCCAGGCCGACCCGTTCCCTGAGTTCCAGGTCGGTGGCGATCACCGCGATACTGCCGGTCCGCTCGGGCGGGATGAGGTCGCTGCGGTAGACGCTCGCGTCGAGCCGGCCGACGGCGACGGTCGACTCGACCGGGGGCAGCCGGTCGATCATCGCGACGGCCTGGTCGGGCAGGACGGACCGCTCGCCCAGCAGGTTCTCGCCGGGGCCGGCCCGGAGCAGGTTGGTGCCCAGGGCGTCGAGCCGGTCGTTCAGCTCCGACCTGCTGGACTCGGAGATGCCCACCACCGAGATGAGGGCGGCGATTCCGATCGCGATGCCCAGAGCGGAGAGCACCACCCGGGTCGGCCTGGAGCGCAGGCCGCCGGAACCGACCCTGAACAGGTCGGCCAGGCCGAGTCGGCGGGTGCGCGGAAGCGGTCCCGGGCTCACGCGGGCACCTCCGTCACGCCGCTGTCCCGGACGACCCGGCCGTCCAGGATCTCCACCTTGCGGGGCAGACCCTCGGCCAACTCGCGGTCGTGCGTGATGATGACGACCGTGGAGCCCGAGGCGTGCAACTCCCGCAGCAGCTTCATGACCTCGGTCCCGGAGGAGGAGTCCAGGTTGCCCGTGGGCTCGTCCGCCAGGAGGACCACGGGGTCCCCCACCACGGCCCGGGCGACGGCGACGCGCTGGCGTTCGCCACCGGACATCTCGTGCGGACGGTGCCCGGTCCGGTGTCCCAGACCGACCCGCTCCAGCGCGACCCTGGCCTGCTCCAGACGTTCACGGTGGGGGGTTCCGGCGTACAGGGCTCCGTCGGCCACGTTGTCGAGCGCGCTGACCCCACGGGCCAGGTGGAACTGCTGGAACACGAACCCGATGCGCGCGGCCCGCAGTGCCGACAGCTCGCGATCGCTCAATTGCGCGACGTCGTGCCCGTCGAGCCGGACCGTCCCGGAACTGGGCAGGTCGAGGGTGCCGATCAGGTTGAGCAGGGTGGACTTGCCCGAGCCCGAAGCGCCGACGATGCCGACCAGCTCACCGCGGGCGATCTCCAGACTCACATCACGCACCGCGTGCACCCCGCCGGGGTAGCGCTTGGCCACCGAGTCGAGTTCGATGACGTTTCCGGTGGCGTTTCCGACGCTGTTCATCCCGGGACCCCCACCTTCTCGCCCTCGGCCAGCGAACCGCCGCTGACCTCGACGAGGTCGTCGGCGAACACACCGGTCTCGACCGCCACGTACTCGGTGGCGCCCGCTTCGGTGACCCGCTGGACGCCGTGCCCGCCCTCCCTGAGCGCGACCAGCGATTCGACGGGTACGGCGAGCACGTCCTCGGCCCGGCCGGTCTCCAGGAGCACCCGTACCGGGGCGATCTCGTAGTCGCCCAGTTCCTCCTCGTCGATCACGGTGATCACCAGACGGACGGTGGCGTCGTCCAGGGAGTCACCGCCGTCGGGGACCTCCACCACGGAACCCAGCTCGGACACCTCGGCCTCGAGCGTCCGCCCGTCTGGCAGTTCCACCTCGACCTCGGCGTCCTCGTCGACGAGGTGGCGGCGGCGTACCTCCAGGTCGACGCTGACCGTCCGGGTGGTACGGGTGAGCTCCATGATGTCGCCACCGGTCGGCGAACCCAGATCGGCCGTGATCTCACCGACCCGCACCGCCCCCGTGGACACGAAGGCGTCCTGAGGCGCCACCCGGCCGGTCTGCTGGACCCCCAGATCCTTCTGCCAGCGGCGGACCGCCTGCGCGGTCGCCCACGTGTAGTGGTTGTCCTCGGTGAACCCGGTGTACCCCAGCTCGACGAGGTTGGCCTCCAAGACGGCCACGTCCGGGCCCCTGGATCCCGCGGAGAGCTCCCGGAAAAAGGGCGTCTTCCCGTACAACAGCGGGCGGGGTCGGTTGTCCGCCCGGTAGAGGGTCTCCCCGCGTCGGACGACATCCCCCGAGGAGGGGAGCCAGGTGACCGTGCCCTCGGCGCTCGCGCTGGGCACGGTTCCCACGGGCTCGTAGTCCAGTGCCCCGTCCACCTGCTCGGTACTGACCAGCGTGGTCCGCACGACCTCGGCCGTGTCCGGCGTGGCCGCCAGGCCTTCGTCGGTGTCGCTGGTGGCCGTGGCGTAGGCGACGGTCCCGGAGAGCCCGAGCACCACCACGGTGACACCCGCCCCCCACGCGATGCGCCGGCGTCGACGACGCGGCGCCTGCGGCTCGGGGCTCCGGGCGTTCTCCTCCTCGGCCTCTCCCGACGGCTCGGTCATCTGCCCTGGCTCCCTCATCTACCCCGGCTCCCTCTCGTGTGAACCCCGGCTCTGGTGAACTCCGGTCAGCACGCGGCGTCGGCGGCCGCGTAGTCGTCCCCGGTCACGTCGACGCCGTCCAGGTCCAGGGACCCGTCGGGGCCGGGGTCGGGCATGTCCACGCCCTCCTCACGCATGCACTCGGCCCATACGCGTAGCTCCTCCACGGTCTCCTCGTCCAGCTCGAGCTCCCCTGTGGGCATGAGGTCCTCGCAGGCCTCCATAGCGGCCATCAGCGTCTCCCCGTCCACGTCGAGGTCCGCGGGGGCGCCCGCACCCTCCTCGGGCATCTCGACGCCGTGTTCGCGCATGCACTCGTCGTAGGCCACCAGCTGCTCGGCGGAGTCCTGTGCGCTGTCGGCTCCCTCGGCCGCACCGCCGGCGGAGGGGACTCCCTCGGTGTCATCGGACGAACAGGCTGCGGTGGCGGCCAGCAGCGCGGTCGCTGCGGCGACCATCGTGATACGGCGGAGGGTCATGTGGTCTCCTTGGTCGTGCTGTCGGGGGCTCTCCTCCGACACCACCGAAGTTACGGAGCGCGACGCCGCCGCCCCATACATCCGAAGTAGCCGACCGCCGCGCCCGGCTACACCAAAAGTCGTAGCCGCAACCCTGTGTGCCGGTCAGGGGCTCAGACCGGGGTGCGGCTCCGCCCGGAACCGCTCTGTTCGCCGTCGGAGAGCGGACCGGAACCCTTGGGGGAGAGCCGACCGGCATCCACGAACTGGGTGTGTGCGAGCCTCCGGTACAGGTCGTCCGAGTCGAGCAGACTCCGGTGGTCGCCCACGGCGCGCACCCGACCCTCCTCCAGGACCACGATCCGTTCTGCCTCCACGACGGTGGAGAGCCGGTGCGCGATGAGCAGGACCGTGCATTCCTGTTGAACCTCCTGAAGGGTCTGCCGGAGCGCCTCCTCGTTCACCGCGTCCATGTGCGAGGTGGCCTCGTCCAACAGCAGGACCCGGGGGCGCCGCAGCAGTGCGCGCGCGATGGCCATGCGTTGGCGCTCTCCGCCCGAGAGCGAGGTGCCCCGGCTGCCCACCTGGGTGTCCAGTCCGTCGGGCAGGCCGGCGACGAACTCGGTCAGCCGGGCCTTGGCGACCACACACCGGACCTCCTCGTCATCGGCTTCCGGCGCACCGTAGGTGAGGTTGTCCCGCACGCTCCCGGCCAGGACCGGTGTCAGGTCCTGGCCGAGGCCCTGGTCGCGCACCGGACAGCAGGGGGAGCACGGGGCGGTCTCGACGAGACCGTCGCGAGGGCCCTCGTCGACGCCCGTATCGACCCGACCGACCCATCGGTCAACCTGACCAGCGACACATGGAGGAACCCGTGACCGACGTGACTGACATGACCGATGCGGACATCAGCGACGTGGACATGAGCGACACCGGTCCGATCGTGGACGACCTCGAGATGAGCGGCCACTACGGCGACGGCATGGCCGACGTCTACGACCTCGTCTACCCGGAGACGCCCGACGCCCTGGAGTGCGCCTCGTTCGTGGCCTCTCTGTGCCCCGAGGGGGCACGGTACTGGAGATGGGCGTGGGTACGGGCAGGCTCGCCCTGCCCATCGCCGCGCACGGGCTGACCGTGCACGGGGTGGACGCCTCTGAGCGGATGCTCCAACGCCTCGCCGAACGCGACACAGACCAGCTCGTCCGTGCTCACCACGCCACCTTCACCACGCTCGACCTCGACCTGCGTTTCGACACCGTGCTCGCCGCCTACAACGCCCTGTGCTGCGCGCCCGCGCAGGAGGAGCAGTTGGAGGTCATGCGTAACATCCGGCGGCACGTCCGGGACGGAGGTCACGTGGTCATCGAGACCTACGATCCCCAGATCCACCTGACCGGCCCCGACACCGCGACCAGCGTCAGGCCGCTGGGCCCCGGCCGGGTCATGTTCGAGTCCACCCAGGTGGTGCCCGCCACCCAGACGGTCTTCATGACCAGTGTGCTCCTGACCGGGGGCGCCCCGGACGTGACCGTCGGTTTCATGCGCTACGTGTGGCCCTCGGAGATCGACCTCATGGCTCGCGCCGTCGGCCTGGAACCGGTGGGCCGCTACGCGGGGTGGGGGAGAACCGAGTACACCGGCAACGGCCAGATGTGCGTGTCGGTGTACCGGGCGGTGGGTGAGCCCGGCCGTGCCTGACCTCGACCCCCTCGCCGTGGGCCTGTACCGAGAGACCCTGGACAACGGGGTCCGGCTCGTGGTGCTTCCCGTGCCCCGGCCCGCTCCCGTCGCGGTCACCGTGGCGGTCCGGGCCGGCTCGCGTGACGAGCCCGCCGACGCCAACGGCCTCGCGCACCTGGTGGAACACCTCATGTTCGCCCGGGCCGGGAGCGCGGCGGGGCACGTGGGGCGGATCGAGGCACTGGGCGGTTCGGTCAACGCCGTCACTCATCCTGACCTCACCGAGTACTCCAGCCTCTGCCCACCGGAGGTGTTCGAGCACGTCCTCGACCTGGAAGGCCGACGTATGTGCTTTCCCGAGATCTCCGAGGAGGCCCTGCGCCGGGAGATGCCCGTCGTCCGGGCGGAGATCGCGGACACGATGGCCCGGTCCCATGGCGGCTTCCCCTGGGCACTGCTGCCGGCGGCCCTGGAGGGGTACGACACGGTTCCGCCGCACGGCAACCCCGCTCACCTGGAGCGACTCGGCCTGGAGCACGCGGACCGGTTCCACCGGACCTACTACACGGCACCCCGGGTCACTGTCACGGTGGTCGGCGAGGTGGCGGCCCCGGCCGTGGCCGACCAGGTGAAGCGAGTCTTCGGAGCTCTTCCGACGAAGCCGTTGGGCGGGCCCCCGGTGTGCGGCCCTTCCGCGCGACGGACACCGGAGCGGGGGCACTTCGTGGAGCAGCGGTCGAGGGGGGTGAACACCCCGGAGTTCGCTGTGGTCGTCCCCCTACCCACCCGTGACCCCGACTCCCACGCGCCGTACAGCGTCGTCGCCGCCCTGCTGTCCGGGCGCGCCACCCGGACCTGGCGCGAACACCTGCCGACGCTGTCGGCGGTCTCCGCCTCCTGTGGGTACAACGGTCGCTTCCCCGCGGGGCCGGGTACCGACCTGCTGGTCGTGCGCGCGCGTTCGTCCTCGGTCGACGCCGCCCGACAGATGCCGGAGCTCCTGCGCGGCGAGCTCCTAGGGCTGGCCGAGCAGGGGCCCCGACCCGAGGAGCTTCGCCGGTGCGTCGCGGCCCTCACCCTGCGCCACTTCCGTGAACGCGACGACGTGCGCGCCGCCGCCGAGGCCCTGGCCCGAGCCGAGGCGCTCTGGCGAGCGGCCGACAGCCACCTGGCTCGGCCCGGAAACCTGGCCGCGGTGACCGGGGACAGGGTCAGGGAAGCGGCGCGCGACCTGATGGAACGTCCACACGGAACGGTCCTTCTGCACGGCGGTGAGGCCGCGTGAGCAGCACTGCCCCGGCTTCCGGTGACCACCGCCGGGTCCGCTCCCACCGCGGCCTCGTGTGCCACGATCTGATCCTGTCCAACGGCCTCCGTCTGCTGGTCCTGCCCACCTGTGGAGTGCCGACGGTCGAGGTGCGCCTGAACCTGCCGTTCGCGCGGCACCGGCGGTCGGACGCCGCCGCCATGGAGCTGTTGAGCGCCACGGTCATGGCCGCCGGGGGGCACGGGGTCGCCGAACGCCTCGCCGACCACGGCGGGGAGTGCGAGGTCATGGTGGACCCGGAGAATCTGACCTTCTCCGCGGGCGCTCTCGTCACCGGTCTGCCGGACATCCTGGACACCCTGGCCACCGCCCTGGGGAGTCCTGACTACACCGTCGACCAGCTCGACCGCGCCCGCGGGAGACTCCTGCGAGGCAGGCCTGCGGAGGCGACGGAGTCACCGGGGGCACGGGTCTGGGGCCCGCCCGCTCCGGCACCTGCCGGGGAGCTCCTGGACGTCACACCGGACGAGGTGGGCGGGGTCCATCGCAAAGTGCTTCGCCCGCAGGGTGCGGTGCTGTGTGTCGCGGGCGACGTGGATGTCGACGCGGTCGTCACGTCGGTGAAGGCGACATTCGGAGTATGGACGGGACCGTCGGGCGAAGCGCCGCGGCTGGACCTGCCGCCCCGCCGGTTCCCGGAGCCCTCCGTCGTGGAGAGGTCCGGCGACCGGGACAACGGGACGGGCCTGTTCCTGGAGGCGCCCTCGGTGCCCCTGCGCCATCCGGACCACGCCGCGCTGCACCTGGCCAACCTCATGGTCGCGGGCTGTTTCCCCGGGCGGCTCGTGCAGGCCCTGCGGCAGCGGGAGGGGCTCGCCTACTCCGTCCGCTCCACGATGCACAAGCTGCGCAGGTCCGACTGGATCTCGATCTCCTGCTCCGGCCCGTTCACCGACCCGGCCGAGCTCATGGAGACGACCAGGGTGACCCTGACGGAGCTGGCCGACCGCGGCCCGCGCCCCGGTGAGCTGGACGCCGTCCGCCGCTACGCCGTCGGGGTCAACCGGACCGCGGCGCGCGGAACCGGTTCACTCGCCCACGCGGTCACCGCCTACGCGGCACACGGGGTCTCCCCGCTCTGGATGCTCGCCGCCGGCGAGCGCTATGCGGGTGTCACCGAGGACGACGTCCACCGTGTGCTCCGCTCCCACTTCACCCCGGACCGCTTCGGCGGCGTACTCACGACCGGCCGACCGATGTCCGTGAAATCCGGAAACACCGAAGGAGTCAACTCATGAACGTTCGCATGCCCGGCACGTTGAAGGCCGCTCGGGTCATCATGGCCGTCTACTGCGTCCTGGGAGTCCTGGCGACGGGGCTGGGTGTGGTCGCCCTGCTCTTCGCGGCGGATCTGAGTGAGAACTTGCAGGAAGATCCCGCGGCCCAGGAGATGCTCACCGCGGAGGAACTCGAGCAGCTGTCCGCGCAGAACCCGACAGTGAACCTGGTGCTGGGCATCGTGGTCCTCGCCGTGTTCCTGGCGGCCACGTTCCGGCTCGGTCGGGGCGGTGGGACGGCGCAGCTGCTGGTCCGGCTCGCCGCGGCCGCCAGTCTTCTGTCCGCCCTGGTCACGTTCACGGTGGGGGGAGGGTTCGGCCTGGGAGTCGTGCTCTCTGCCGGCCTGGCCGTGCTGCTCCTGGCCCTCAACGAGGTCCGGGCCTCGCGCGAGTGGTTCGCGCAGACCGGGCAGACGGGCCGGACAGAGGTTCGGCCCTGATCGGTCGGTCCACCTCGAAGGGGTCCAGCGTCGCGGTGCCGACGGCGGACCCCTTCGGAGTTCGTGCCGTTCTTCGCTTTGTTGTTTCCTGATCTTTCCTGCCATGACCTCGGTTGATTTCCTCCTGGAGGCTGGAATGGCAGGTTGCCCCGGAAAGTTTTCCGGAATGGCTGGTTTGCTTGGAAAAAGCTTTCCAGGTCCCTCTGGCCAGGGCGGTTTGACATTGGTTTGCCAGGTGGTACAGGATCCTTCGTTGACGCGAGGTATCGAACTGTTTCGAATTATCGCGCTTGCCGACGGCCTTTGTTTCATGACCCTCACTGCCCCGCTGCCGTCGGCAGAAAGGAATCCATGTTCACTCGGCAGAAGAGACCTGTCCTCCTCGGGCTGGCGGCCACCGCGAGCCTTGGCCTGTTCGCCGGAGCCTGGTTCTCGGTGTCCGGAAGCACTGAGAGCGGCGAGCTCACCGGCAACACCGACGCACTCGACGCCGCGACCGCCGCCGATCCGCTCAGTGACGTCCCGGTCGGTTACGCGTCGATGAACGGTGGCACCACCGGTGGTTTCGGCGGTGACACCGTCAACGAGTACCTGCTGAGCGAGTACTCCTCCTGGAGCGAGGAGAGCACCCCCGGCGAGGCGCTCTACGAGGTGCTCAAGGACCACATCCGGGCCGACTCCGACGAGGGCCTGGTCGTCTACGTCGACGTCACCGTCACCCCGGACCAGGTCGGCCAGGACAAGATCGACGTCAAGGACGTCTCCAACGTCTCCGTCCTGGGTGTGGGCGAGGACGGTCGGTTCGACGGGATCGGCTTCAAGGTCACCCGTTCGGAGAACGTCGTCTTCCGCAACCTGGCGATCCGCGACGTCTCCCAGGGCGAGGGCGACGCTCTGGAGGTGACCGAGAACAGTTCGAACGTGTGGATCGACCACAACGAGTTCAGCAGCCAGAAGGAGGGTGTCGACAAGGACTTCTACGACGGTCTGGTCGACATCAAGCACGGTTCGGAGTACGTGACCGTCTCCTGGAACAAGTTCGAGGACCACTGGAAGACCGCTCTGGTGGGTCACAACGACAACCCCAGCTCCGGTCCGGACCGGATCACCTACCACCACAACCTGTTCAGCAACCTGAACACCCGGGTGCCGCTGGTGCGCCACGCGGACGTGCACATGCTCAACAACGTGTTCCAGGACATCGACGGATCGGCGATCAACGCCCGGATGGGCGCCCGCGTCCTGGTCGAGGGCAACCACTTCGACAACGTCGGATCGGGTGAGGTGGACACCCACGCCGGTCAGATCCAGGGTCCGGTGGGCTGGTGGTACGGCAGTTCCGAGACCGGTTACTGGAACCTGGTCGACAACACCTTCGTGGACACCCCGTACGAGCACCTGGAGTCGACCACCGACTTCACGGTGCCCTACGAGTACGAGGCGCAGAGCCCCGAGGACGCCAAGACCGCCGTCGAAGCCGGTGCCGGAACCGGCGTGATCGACGTCCAGTCCTAGGAACTGGGAAAACAGTCCTGAGGGCTGAGAAACAGCCTTGAGGGCTGTGGGATAAAGCCGCATCGGGCGCCGAGGGCCGTGAAGGCCTTCGGCGCCTTTTCATGTCCCGGGAATCCGTGTCCCAGCAGCCAGGAGTTCCTGTCTCGGAAGGCAGAGCGAACACGAAGGAGGCGGAATCCCGGGGCAGCGGCCGGTTTACCCGGCAACGCCCGGGTATTCAGAGAACCGTCCACGGACCGAACGGCGATACCCCCGTTGTCTGCGATTCTCGTAGAAGAGCGTCGACCCCCTAGGAGAAGCGAATGAAGCGTGGAGCGCTGCTCCCCCTCATCCTCGTGCCAGGGCTAGCCATCCCCCTCATGGCACCGCCCGCCCTGGCCGACCCCCTCCCCCCGGCCCAGAACATCGACTGGGAGACCTGCGGGGAGGAGGAGAGTCCCGACGCCGAATGCGGCACCCTGACCGTCCCGATCGACTGGGACGACCCCGACGGCGAGATGATCGACCTCGCCCTGGCCCGTATCCCCGCTAGTGATCCCGACGCGCGCATCGGATCCCTGGTGATCAACCCCGGCGGTCCCGGCGGCTCCGGAGTGGGCTTCGCGCTCTTCGCGCAGGAGGTCTTCAGCCCCGAGGTCCTCGACAGGTTCGACATCGTCGGTTTCGACCCCCGCGGGGTCGGCGACAGCCACCCGGTCCTGTGCTCGCTCGAGATCTTGGAGGACGACCCCGGCTCCCTGTTCGACAACCGGGCTGGACTCGACGCGCGCGCCGCCTACAACGAGGATCTGCGCGAGGACTGCCGGGAGCACACCGGACCGCTGTACGACCACGTTGATTCCCTCAGCGTCGTGCACGACATGGAGGCGATCCGGGCCGCCCTGGGTGACGAACAGCTGTCGTTCTTCGGCGTCTCCTACGGAACGCTCATGGGCCAGCAGTACGCCGCTACCTATCCGGAACGGGTCCGCGCCGTCGTGCTCGACAGCGTGATGGACCACGACCTCGACACCCGCCAGTACCTGTCGACCCAGGCGGAGGCGGCACAGGACGCCTTCGACGCCTTCGTCGCCTGGTGTGAGGACAGCACCCAGTGCGAACTGAACGGGCAGGACCCGCGGGCGGTGTGGACGGATCTGCTGAAGCGCGCTGACGCGGGCGAGCTCCTCATGGAGGGCCCCGAGGGTTCGGGGGAGGTGACCGCGGAGGGCCTCATCGGCATGGCGTTCTCCTCCGGCTACGGGCCGGGCTGGCATGACTTCGCCTCGACGCTGGCGTGGTTGGACGATCCGGACAACAACGAGCTTCCGGTGGTGGACGACGATCCGGCTGAGTCCGCTGACGGTCCGGCGGGGGCCGCGGGGGCCGCCGACGAGATCCCCGACGGTTTGGTGCCCTACGCCTACCCGGCGGTGCTGTGCAACGACTACGGCCTCCCGGTGCGCGGCTACGGCGACTGGAGGGCGCTCATGCGCAGCGGCGAGCGGCTCGTCGCCCCCGACGTGCGCTACGGCATGCTCGCGGTCGACGACCTCGCCAACTGCCTCGGGCAGACGGATGTGCGCAACCCCCAGGCCCCGACCGACGTGAGCGGCAGCGAGCCCCTGATGGTCATCAACTCGCTGCACGATCCGGCCACCGGGTACAACTGGGCGGTCAACCTGGCCGACCAGCTCGGCGACGACGGCGTGCTCGTCACCTACGAGGGCGCCGGTCACGGTGTCTACGGCCGTACCGACTGCACCACCGAGGTCGTGGACGACTACCTGATCCACCAGAAGCTGCCCGCGGAGGGAACCCGCTGCGAGGCGGCCCCGGTCGACTTCGAGGAGCCCCTGCCGCTCCTGGAGGCGGTGCCTGATCCCGACGTCGAGTCGGTCGCCGACGTCCTGAGCCGGGCCCGGGGCGGGGACGGCCGGGAGTAGCCCGGAACAGCGGCCCACGGGGGCCGGGAGCGTGGTTTCGCGCTCCCGGCTTCCTCCCCGCGGGGCCTCCCGAGTGGGTGGCCTGCGCCCAGTTGATCACCGCGCGCCCCTCGCACGTCTGAGCTGAACCGAGTACTCGGCCCGGCCGGTGTCCAACCCGGCCGGGCCGTTGCTTCTGCATCTCACCACTCGCCCGTGATCGGGCTCAGCGGGAGTCCCCCTCATATGGGCCCTTCTCCAGCGAGCCCTGGTTGATCGTGACGAACTCGCCCTCCGGGGCGCACTCCTCGGGCAGGTCGGGCGCCTCGTCCAGCTCCGAAGCGCTCGTGTAGGAGCCTCCGGCCGTGAAGGAGTCCCCGTCCACGAGTTCGCCCGCCTCGGGATCGGTGACACCGATCCGCCCGTCCTCGTTCAGGGGCTCGACGTCGCTCGGCCAGATCGGAGCCGACACCCCTGCCGACTCACCCGTCTCGATGTCGATCGAGCGCACGACTAGACAACCGTGTTCGGACAGGTACTCCAGGCGCAGGTTGAGGAGCATGTCCCGCGCAACGGAGAAGTCGTGCACGACGATCCGCGGGTCGTCGCCGACGACCGCGGTCCCGCCGGGTTCCGGGCCGCCGGAGGAGCAGGCGACCAGGCTCACCGAAACCGCTGCGAACAGGCATAACCGCCAGGGGGTGGTCACAGAAACGCCTTTCCACTGATCAGGGGTACCGGCCGCGGGTGAACGGCCGGAACGCGAAGGTGCGGGGCGCACCGCGCCCCACACGGGGGATCGCGCCCCACACGGGGGATAACGCCCGGGCCGCCGGTTCGGGTTCTGTTCGTCCCCGCTGTCCCGGCGGTCATCTCCTGGCCGGGTCCGGACTCCGTTTCCTCCCTGAATCTCCCATCCGGCACAATGGTGGGGTCCCCCCGACCCCGAATACCGAACCCCACCCCCGACCGCCGAGGAGTCAGCCATCAGCCGCCTGGTGCTATGGAACATCGACCTCACCCTCCTCGACGTGGGGCAGGTGATGAGGGCCGCCTACGCCGAGGCCTTCGAGAAGGTCACGGGCGAACCGCTGGTCTACCTGACCTCAGCCGCGGGCCGCACCGATTCGGAGATGTTCTTCGAGTTCTGTGCCCGCAACTACGTCGAACTGGAACCCGACAACGAGGTCCTGGGTGACTTCCTGGCCGCTCTGGAGACGGCTTTCGCCGCCCGGCACGACCAGCTCCTGTCCAAGGGCCGGGTCATGCCCGGCGCGGCCGCGTCCCTCGCAGCCGTGGCCTCGTTTCCGGACACCGTGCAGACCGTGGTCAGCGGGAGTACCCGCGCCAACGCCACCGCCAAGCTGGTCGCCTTCGGCCTGGACACCCACCTGAACCTGGCCGTGGGCGGGTTCGGTTCGGTGAACTACCCCAAGTCCAGCCTGATCCAGTCCATCCGCCTCCACGCCACCGGTGAGGGTGGTCGTGCCTACGCCGAGGAGGAGACGGTGTTCATCACCGGTTCCGCTCCGGACGTGCGCGCGGCGATGATCGGCGGGGCGATCCCGATCGCGGTGCTCAACGGTTCGACCACCGAGGGCCAGCTCCGGGAGGCCGGGGCACAGATCGTGCTTCCGGATCTCAGTGACCCCAGGGCCGTGATGACCGCCGTGCACCAGGCAACAGCTGGATAACGACCGCCAGCTACACTGGGGCCGCCGTGCGTTCCAGCGTCCACCGCAAGGTCTGCCGCAATCCGTTTCTAACAGTACGTAACCACCGTGTAACGGTGTTGGTCCTGTTCTCGGGCACGAAAAGCAGTAGCCTGGTCACGGTCCCCACGGAGTGGGGGCAGTGCAGAGGCAGGGACAACGACGTTCCAGCGCCTCGATTGACGCCACCTGTGCGCACAGGTACCAACCCAACCACCAACCTCGTGGGTCCCTTGCGGCCCAAGAGCCTCACGATAAGTCACAACACAGCACAGAAGTTCACAGGTCGACTGACGAGCCACACACGTCACATGACCGGGTGTTCTCCAAGCTCGCGTGCGACGTTGCTCACAAAGGAGTGAGAGATCCCTATGTCCGGGCAATCCGACGTCATCCTCCAGAAGCTGCTCAATGACGCGGCCTCCCGGTGGACCCCCGGGGACCGACTGAGCCCCGAGGCCGCCGACGCGGTCCGCCGTTTTCTCCCCCTCTACTACCGGCACACGGACCCCGAGGAGATCAGCGGGCGCAGCCCCGAACAGGTATGCGGGACCGCTGAGGCGCACCGCTCCTTCGGTGCCGAACGCGCTCCGGGACGGGCCAAGGTCAGGGTCTACACCCCCACCCTCGAACGCGACGGCTGGGAACAGCAGACCAGCATCGTCGAGATCGTCACCGACAACGCGCCCTTCCTCGTCTCCTCCGTGACCATGGCCCTCAGTGACCTGGGTGCCGGGGTGCGGCTGATCATCCACCCCCAGATGACCGTCGGCCGTGACCTGTCCGGACACCTCGTCGAGGTCGACCCGGAGATCGGCGGTGACGGCCTGCTGCCCACCGACGAGTCGTGGATGCACATCGAGATCGACCGGCAGAGCGACCCCGAGCGGGTCAAGGAGATCACCACCAGGCTGGAGCGCGTCCTCAACGACGTCCGCTACGTGGACGAGGACTCCGCGAAGATGAGCGACCGGGTCATCCGGATCGCCGACGAGCTCTCCGCCTACCCCGACCGCCTGGTCGCGGGCGGTGTCGACCCCCGCGAGATCGGCGAGAGCGTCGACTTCCTGCGCTGGATCGCCGGACGCCACTTCACCTTCATGGGCTACCGCGAGTACGCACTGGTCACCGACGAGAACGGTGACGACTCGCTGCGCCCCGAACCCGGCACGGGCCTGGGCATCCTGCGGATGGACTCGCCCGCCTCCACCAGCTTCGCGGCCCTGCCCCCGGAGATCCGTGCCAAGGCCCGCGAGCCCTTCGTCCTGGTGCTCACCAAGGCCAACTCCCGTGCCACCGTCTACCGGCCCAAGTACCTGGACTACATCAGCGCCAAGAAGTTCGACGCCCAGGGCAACATCGTCGGCGAGCGCCGCTTCCTCGGGCTCTTCACCTCCCAGGCCAACACCAGCAGCATCGCCCAGATCCCCATCCTGCGCCGCAAGCAGGCCGAGGTCCTGGCCCTGGCCGGGTTCGAGGCCGACAGCTACGACGGCAAGGACCTCATCGAGCTCCTGGAGACCTTCCCGCGCGAGGAACTCCTCCAGATCCCCGTGGGCGAGCTCTACAGCATCGTGCGCGGCGTCATGCGCCTGCGCGACCGCCGCGGCACCAAGCTGTTCATGCGCCGCGACCCCTACGGCGGCCGGTACATGTCCTGCTTCGTGTACATGCCGCGCGACGAGTACAGCACCCAGGTGCGCCTCGACATCCAGAAGGTCCTGGCGGAGGCCTTCCAGGGCGCCACCATGGACCACAACGTGATGATCGGCGCCGCCCCGCTCGCGCGGCTGTACCTGGTGGCCCGCGCCCAGCCCGGCCGGACCCTCGCCGACATCGACCAGGTGGCCCTGGAGGAGAAGGTCCGCCAGGCCGCCCGCTCCTGGGACGCGGACTTCGACGACGCCCTCGTCGACGCGTTCGGCCCCACCCGCGCCACCACGCTCAAGGAACGCTACGGCCCTGGGCTCACCGAGGCCTACAAGGTCGACAACGGCCCCGTGGTGGCCGCCCAGGACATCGCCCGGATCGAGGGGCTGCTCCAGCGCGCCGCGCCGGACGCCCGCCAGGGCGAGTTCTCGGCCAGCCTCTACCAGCCCGAGGGCGCGGACGCCACGACCTGGCGGTTCCGCCTGGCCCGGATCGGCGACCCCATCTCGCTGTCCCGCGTGCTGCCCGTCCTGGAGCACCTGGGCATCGAGGTCATCGACGAACTGCCCTACGACATCACCGTCGACGGGGTCGGCCGCGTCTGGATCTACGACTTCGGCCTCGGCCCGCTGGAAGCCTCCGACTTGTCTCCGGCCCGCATGAAGTCGCTCTTCGAGGAAGCCTTCGACGCCTCCTGGCGCGACCTGGGAGAGTCCGACCGGTTCAACGCCCTGGTGGTGCGCGCCGGACTGGACTGGCGCCAGCTCACCGTCCTGCGCGCCTACGCCAAGTACCTGCGGCAGACCGGTTCCACCTTCACCCCCGACTTCCTGGCCGACGTCCTGGTCGCCAACGTCGGGATCGCCAACCTGCTCGTGGAGCTCTTCGAGGCCCGCTTCGACCCGGACCAGCCCGACGAGGGCCGCGACGAGCGCGCCGGCACCCTCGTGGCCAAGATCGAGAGCGAGCTGGAGGCCGTGGCCAGCCTGGACCACGACCGCATCCTGCGTTCGTTCCTGGCGGTCATCCGGGCCACCCTGCGCACCAACCACTACCAGCACGGCTCCCAGAGCCGCCTGGTGTTCAAGCTCAACCCGCAGGAGATCCCGGACCTGCCGCACCCGCGGCCCCGGTTCGAGATGTACGTCTACTCGCCGCGCGTGGAGGGCGTCCACCTGCGCTTCGGCTCCGTTGCCCGCGGCGGCCTGCGCTGGTCGGACCGGTTCGAGGACTTCCGTACCGAGATCCTCGGCCTGGTCAAGGCGCAGATGGTCAAGAACTCCGTGATCGTGCCCAGCGGCGCCAAGGGCGGGTTCGTCTGCAAGCGCCTGCCCTCGGGCGGCGGCCGCGAGGAGGTGATGGCCGAGGTCGTCTCCTGCTACAAGCAGTTCATCAGCGCCCTGCTGGACGTCACCGACAACCTCGTCGACGGCCAGATCGTGCACCCCGAGCGCACCGTCCTGCACGACAGCGATGACTCCTACCTGGTGGTCGCCGCAGACAAGGGCACCGCGACCTTCTCCGACATCGCCAACGGCATCTCCAAGGAGCGCGGCTTCTGGCTGGGCGACGCCTTCGCCAGCGGCGGCTCGGTCGGCTACGACCACAAGGCGATGGGCATCACCGCCCGCGGCGCCTGGGAGTCGGTCAAGTACAACTTCCGCGAGATGGGCGTCAACGTCCAGGAAGAGCCCTTCACCGTCGTCGGCATCGGCGACATGTCCGGTGACGTGTTCGGCAACGGCATGCTGCTGTCCAAGCAGATCAAGCTGGTCGCCGCCTTCGACCACCGGCACGTCTTCCTCGACCCGAACCCGGACCCCGCCGTCTCCTGGACCGAGCGCGAGCGCGTGTTCCGCCTCCCGCGCAGCACCTGGGAGGACTACTCCGCCGACCTCATCTCCGAGGGCGGCGGCGTGCACCCGCGCACGGCCAAGTCCATCCCGATCACCCCGCAGGTCCGCGAGGCCCTGGGCATCGAGGAGGGCATGACCGCGCTCACCCCGAACGAGCTCATCCAGCACGTGCTCACCGCGCCGGTGGACCTGCTCTGGAACGGCGGCATCGGCACCTACGTCAAGGCCAGCGGCCAGACCCACGCCGAGGTGGGCGACAAGGCCAACGACCAGGTCCGCGTGGACGCCACCCAGTTGCGGGTGAAGGTGGTCGGCGAAGGCGGAAACCTGGGCCTGACCCAGCCCGCCCGGATCGAGTTCGCCCGTGAGGGCGGCCGGGTCAACAGTGACTTCATCGACAACTCCGCCGGTGTGGACACCTCCGACCACGAGGTCAACATCAAGATCATGCTGGATCGCGAGGTGCGGGCCGGCGAGCTGGCCCAGGCCGACCGCGACCAGCTGTTCATCGACATGACCGACGAGGTCGCCTCGCTCGTCCTGGACAACAACTACGCCCAGAACACCGTGCTGGCCGCCGCGCGCATGCAGACCCACGAGATGCTGCACGTCCACGGCCGCTACATGCGCCACCTGGAGCGCACCAAGGTCCTCAAGCGCAAGCAGGAGGACCTGCCCTCCGACAAGGCGATCGCCGAGCGGCGCTCCCAGGGCAAGGGGCTGACCGGCCCCGAGTTCGCGACGCTGCTCTCCTACACCAAGATCAGCCTCAAGGAGCAGATCGGCCTGTCCGACCTGGCCGAGGACCCCTACCTGGCGTCGACCCTGACGGACTACTTCCCGACGCCGCTGCGCTCGGACCGCTTCGCCGACGAGGTCGCCTCGCACCCGCTGCGCCGGGAGATCATCGTCAACCAGGTGACCAACCAGATGGTCAACCGGTCCGGGATCACCTACGCGTTCCGCCTCAACGAGGAGCTGGGCTCCAGCGCCGCGGACATCGCCCGCGCCTACCTGGTGACCCAGGAGGTCCTCGGCCTGCCCAAGTTCTGGGGCGAGATCGAGGAGCTGGACCACGAGATCTCCGTGGACAGCCAGCTGCTGCTGTTGCTGGAGATCCGCAAGCTCGCCGAGCGCTCCGCCCGGTGGCTGCTGCGCAACCGCACCTTCCCGTTCGACCTCAGCAGTGAGATCGGCTTCTTCGCCGAGGGTGTGGGGGAGGTACTGCCCCAGCTCCACGAGCTGCTGCGCGGCCGGGACCGGGAGGCCTTCGAGGAGCGCCGCGACCGCTACACCTCGCTGGGCGTGCCCGCCGGGCTGGCCGAGCGGATCGCGGTCATGGTGCCCGCCTACTCCACGCTGGACCTGGTGGAGATCGCGCACCGCACCGGCCAACCGGTGGGCCGGGTCGCCAGCCTGTACTTCGAGCTGGCCGACCGGTTCAACATCAGCTGGTGGCGTGAGCGGATCATCGACCTGCCGCGGGACGACCGCTGGGGCACGATGGCTCGTTCGGCGCTGCGCGACGACCTGTACACGGCGCACGCGGACCTGACCAGTCGTGTCCTGGAGTCGGGTTCGGCCGAGTCCAACACCGAGCTGATCGCCGAGTGGGCCGAGCAGAACGAGGCCGCGGTGCAGCGCGCCGGGATCACGCTCTCGGAGATCCAGGAGAACGAGCGCTTCGACCTGGCCACCCTGTCGGTGGCGCTGCGGTCGATCCGCTCCCTGGTCGACTAGGGGTGCCGGGCTCTGGGCCCGGGACACGCAGGAGGAGCCGGAGGGGCGTACGGGGGACCGTGCGCCCCGCCCGGCGTGCTCGGGGCAGTCGGGGAGCGTTCGGGGAGTGGCCGGGTGGCCGGTTCGGCGGCGCCGTGTAAGGCCGCGGATGGGGTTTGCCCTTTCACTGGGTCCTACACTGGGTTCCGTGGCAGAACTGGACCCAGCAGAGAAGATCAAGGAACTCGCGGCGACCCTGGCGAGTGTGACCGCCGTGTTGGACCTGGAGGCGATGCAGACCCAGATCGCCGAACTGCGTGAGCAGTCCGCGGACCCCGAGCTGTGGGCCGACCAGGGCAACGCGCAGAAGGTGACACGCAAGCTCTCCGGCCTGGAGTCCATGGTCAACAAGGTCAACGGCATCGAGCAGCGCCTCGACGACCTCGGGGTGCTCTTCGAGCTCGCCGAGGCCGAGGACGACGCCGACACCAAGACCGAGGCCGACCGTGAGCTCGAGCAGCTCCGCAAGGAGATCGGTGAGCTGGAGGTGCGCACGCTCCTCAACGGGCCGCACGACGAGAGCGAAGCCATCGTCACCATCAACTCCCAGGCGGGCGGCGTCGACGCCGCCGACTGGGCGCAGATGCTCCAGCGCATGTACCTGCGCTGGGCGGAACGGCATGGATATCCCACGGAGGTCTACGAGACCTCCTACGCGGAGGAGGCGGGCATCAAGTCCACCTCGTTCGCTGTCAAGTCACCCTTCGCCTACGGCACCCTGAGGGGCGAGCACGGCACCCACCGGCTGGTGCGCATCTCGCCCTTCGACAACCAGAACCGGCGCCAGACCTCGTTCGCGGGCGTGGACGTCGTCCCGATGGTGGAGCAGAGCGACCACGTCGACATCGACGAGACCGAGCTGAGGGTGGACGTGTACCGCTCCAGCGGCCCCGGCGGTCAGGGCGTCAACACCACGGACTCCGCGGTGCGCATCACTCACCTGCCCACCGGCATCGTGGTCTCCTGCCAGAACGAGCGTTCGCAGCTGCAGAACAAGGCGACCGCGATGACGATGCTCCAGGCCAAGCTCCTGGCCCGCAAGCGGCTGGAGGAGCAGGCCGCCCTGGACGAGATCCGGGGCGACTCGGTGAGCAGCTGGGGCACCCAGATGCGCAACTACGTGCTGCACCCGTACCAGAGCGTCAAGGACGTGCGGACCGGCGCCGAGACCGGCAACACCTCGGGTGTCCTGGACGGCGAGATCGACGCCTTCATCGACGCCGAGATCCGATGGATGCGCAGCCGGGAGAAGAACGAGCAGAGCTGACCCGCGGAGTTCTCCCCGCGCTTGTGTCCCCGTCGCCGTCGCGTGCTGTCCCCGCCCGCGCGGGCGGGGACACGCCCGGTCGCGGGTGGGGGACCCAGGGTGAGTGAACTGGCGCTGAGGTGCCCTCGTGTCCCCATGGTAACGCCCACGTCTCCGCAGTTTTACCGAAACTGCTATATGTGAACGTTATCATCGGTTGACACCTCCGATATGCTCGTGGCTGTTGTCCGATAGTGCTCTGATCTCCACAGATCTCGCGGGTGCGACGGGACCTGGACAATCCGGGCTCCTGTCCCCTCTAAACTGTCGGTGGCCATGCGGCCGGTACGATCCCGTACGGAGCTCAATCCGCCGGGTGCCCATACCTTCGAGAGCCTTGTGATGCGCCTGTGATCCACTTCGATAACGTCACCAAGCTGTACCCGACTCAGAAGCGCCCCGCGCTCGACGGTGTTTCCATCGACGTGGACAAGGGCGAGTTCGTCTTCCTGGTCGGCCCGTCCGGCTCGGGCAAGTCGACCTTCCTCCGGCTGGTGCTGAAGGAGGAGAAGCCCAACTCCGGGCACGTGCACGTCGCGGGCAAGGACCTCGCCAAGCTCTCGAACTGGAAGGTTCCGCACCTGCGCCGCCGCATCGGATGCGTCTTCCAGGACTTCCGTCTGCTGCCGAACAAGAACGTCTTCGAGAACGTCGCCTTCGCGTTGGAGGTCATCGGCAAGCCCCGACGGTTCATCCGGAAGGTCGTGCCCGAGGTCGTCGAGCTCGTCGGCCTCGAAGGCAAGGCCGGTCGTATGCCCGGAGAGCTCTCCGGTGGTGAGCAGCAGCGCGTGGCCATCGCCCGCGCCTTCGTCAACCGCCCGCAGATCCTGCTGGCCGACGAGCCCACCGGAAACATCGACCCGGCTACCTCCATCGGCATCATGAAGGTGCTGGACCGAATCAACCGCACGGGCACCACCGTCGTCATGGCGACCCACGACGCCGCCATCGTCGACTCCATGCGCAAGCGCGTGATCGAGCTTGAAGAGGGCTTGGTAGTGCGCGACCAGACGCGCGGCGTCTACGGCCAGGCGTACTGACCTCTGGCACGTCGTCGCCGGGCGGTCGGTCGGCGACCGCGAGACAATCGGACGGCCGCGAGACAACGGGCGATCGCGAGACCACCGGCACGGCGAAGCCCCGAAGGATGGACCTTTAACAGATCATGCGAGCACAATTCGTTCTCTCCGAGACGTGGATCGGCCTACGTCGCAACCTGACGATGACCATCGCCGTCATCACGACGGTGGCTATCTCCCTCGCCTTGTTCGGTGCCGGTCTGCTGGTCAACCAGCAGGTCTCCGAGATGCGCAACTACTGGGACCAGCGGATCACGCTGACCATCTACATGTGCAACGAGATCTCGCCGACCGCGGCCTGCCAGGAGAACGGCGCCGCGGATGCCGCTGACCGCGAAGCCCTCGAAGCGCAGTTGGACTCGCTGGCCGAGGTCGAGGAGTACCGCTACCTGACCGCAGCCGAGGCCTGGGCCGACTTCCAGGAGCGCATCGGCTCCTCGAACGAGGCGCTCGCCGAGGCCGCCCAGGAAGGTGACATCCCGGAGAACTACCGGGTGCAGCTCACCAACCCCGACCACTACGACACCGTGCGCGACGCTGTCGACGGTGCGGACGGTGTCGACTCCGTCTCCAACGACCAGCGCGTCCTCGAACAGTTCTTCGGGCTGCTCGACGGGCTCAAGTGGGCAGCCCTGGTGGTCGCCGGCGTCCAGCTGGCCGCCGCGGCGCTGCTGATCGGCAACACCATCCGGCTGTCGGCCTACAGCCGCCGCCGGGAGACCGGCATCATGCGCCTGGTCGGCGCGTCGAACTTCTACATCCAGCTGCCCTTCCTCCTGGAGGGGGCCATCGCCGGTCTGATCGGTGGTGTGATCGCGTCCGGGTTCATCGTGGCCACCAGGTTCACGCTGCTCACCCAGATCGAGGACTGGTTCCAGTTCGACGTGGCACTGGGCACTGGCGCACTGCTGTACGTCATCGGTGTATCGATGATCCTCGGTGTGCTCCTGTGCACCGTGACCTCGTTCCTCACCCTGCGCCGCTACCTGAAGGTCTGACGGGTCACCGCCGGACACGGGCGGGCGCCGGGTACCGGGGGGCCACACGCGTGGCCCCCCGGACGTATGAAGGGATACAACCGTGGCCAAGGAAACCGGGCGGAAGCTGATCGCCCAGAACCGCCGGGCCCGGCACGAATACCACCTCGACGAGACCTACGAGGCCGGGATGGTCCTGACCGGTACCGAGGTGAAGTCCCTCAGAGAGGGGCGCGCCTCGCTCGTGGACGGCTTCGCGCACATCCACGACGGTGAGGTGTGGCTCGAGGGCGTGCACATCCCGGAGTACTCACAGGGCACCTGGACCAACCACTCGGCCCGCAGATCACGTAAGCTACTCCTGCACCGCGAGCAGATCTCCCGGCTGATCGGTAAGACCCGAGAGCCCGGCCGCACGCTGGTTCCGCTGTCCCTGTACTTCAGTGACGGCCGGGCCAAGGTCGAGATCGCTCTGGCTCGCGGTAAGCGTGAGTACGACAAGCGCCATGCCATCGCCGAACGTGAGGCCAAGCGTGACATGGAACGCGCGCTTCGCCGCCGTCGTTGAGCACTCCTCGGCCGTCGTCCCCACTGGGTGACACGGCCGGGGCGCCTGAAAGGAACACATAAGGTGTCCCCCCGTCCCCTCGGCCGCAGGATCGCGGCCGTCAGCAGTGGCCTGATCGTCGCCCTGAGTCTCGCGGCGTGTACGACCCACCCCAGCCCGGAGGTGGCTGTCAGGTCCTTCCTGCTCGCCTGGCAGGACGGGAACTACGCCGAGGCCGCCCGCCACACCACCGGTGACCCGGCGCAAGTGGAGCAGGCGCTGGCCGACGTACACGATCAGCTCGACCTCGCCTCCATCCGGTTCGATCTCGGGCAGATCGCCACGGAGAGCGGGACCGCGAACGCCGAGTTCGGCGTCAACGCGGACCTGGGCATCGGCGACCCGATGTGGAACTACACCGGCCAGATGTCCCTGACCAATGGTGCTGCGGGCTGGCAGATCGACTGGTCGCCGAGCGTCATCCACCCTGAACTGGGCGAGGGCGAGCGCCTCGCTGTCAGCTACGAGATCGAGGAACGCGGCCAGATCCTCGACCGGTCGGGTGAGCCCCTGGTCGCCGCGGACAGCGTCACCGCCTTCGGGGTACTGCCCGCCGACATGGAGGACAAGGAAGCGGGCGTCACCGAGCTCGCCGAGCTCCTCGACGAGGACCCCGACCCGCTGCTCAACCGGGTGCGCTCCGCCCCGCCCGAGCAGTTCCAGCCGCTCGTGCTCATGCGCGACGCCGACAACTCCCTCCTGCGTGAGGCCGGGAACATCGCCGGCGTCGACACGCAGGAGATCGAGGTCAACCTCTCGCCGCGGGTCGCCCCCTTCCTGCTCGGCGAGGTCGCGGGCACCGCGGAGCACCGGGTCTCGTCGCGGGTGGCCGGCCCCTACCAGGCCGGTGACACGGTGGGTCTGAGCGGTCTGCAGAACATCTTCCAGCAGGAGCTCGCCGGTACGGCCACCACACAGGTGGTGAGCCTGGGTGAGGACGGCGAGCAGACCGACGTCCTGGAGTCCTGGGAGGGTGTGCGCAGCGGCGGCATCGAGACCACCCTGGACCTGGCTGTTCAGAGCGCGGCCGAGAACGCCCTGGAGACGGTTCCCGGTGATGGGTACATCGTCGCGGTGGACACCTCGAGCGGAGAGGTCCTGGCCGCGGCCAACGCTTCTGGCAGCGTGACCGACGACGGGGCCTTCACCGGTTCCTACGCCCCGGGCGGCACGTTCACCATGGTGTCGGCCCTGGCGGCCCTGGACAGCGGCGCGGTCACCGCGGACAGCGAGATGCCCTGCGGCTGGCAGTCCGAGATCGGTGACCAGACATTCACCAACCCCAGCGGGGGCTCCGTCGTGGAGGGCCCCACACTGGTGCGGAACATGGCCTACCTGTGCACGGTCGGCTTCGTGGACGTCGCGTCGGAGGTGGGTGCCGGGGCCATCACGGAGGCCGCGACCCAGTTGGGCATGGGTGCCGACTGGCAGCTTCCGCTGCCGGTCTCCTCGGGTGCGGTGGACATCGCCGATGGTGACGAAGCCGAGGTGGCCGCCGCGATGGTGGGCGACCACGGTGTCCAGGTGAGCCCGCTCTCCATGGCGCTGGCCGCGGGGGCTGTCGCTGACGGCTCCTGGCACGGGCCCACTCTGGTGCGGGAAGAGGGGCCTGCTCCCGCCGGTACCAACGAGCTCGACGAGGCCCACCTGGAGGTGGTCCGTGAAGGGCTGCGCGACGCGGTGAGCCTGCGCATCCCCGAGATGAACGTCGGCGAGGAGCAGGTCTTCGGTCAGGCCGCCCGTGCGGAGCAGGGTGACACCGCCCTGCACTGGTTCGTGGGTTACCAGGGCGACGTCGCCTTCGCGGTGCTCGCCGAGGTCGACCCCGAGACGAGCCTGTGGCAGCAGTACGCGGTCACCGCGGCGACCAGTTTCCTCAACGGTCTGGCTCATGGGAGCGCTGAGGGCGAGGGCCTCCTGGGTGAGGAGGTCCCGGAGCTGCCGGTGGACGCTCCGGTCGAGGGTGAGCTGAACGCTCCGGTCGAGGGTGCCGCGGGCGAGATGAACCCTGAAGCGGACCTGACGGGGAACTGACCCGAACAGCCGAGAAGGCACTGCTGAAAAAGACGCCGCCGGAGCAACCTATGGGTGCCCCGGCGGCGTCTTCTTCAATAACTGGGGCCGCCACAGGGGGTAGCGGACCAGTACTGAGACAGGACCTCATCTCGGGGGAGGCCCTGTCGGTTCCCAAGGTCGGCCCCGACCCTGGCCGACCGCCCCCGTGAGTTGCGTAGACCTCTCTTGCGTCCGCCTCACGGGGGTTTCTCCCTGTCCGGGGCCTGACCGCCAGGTTTTTTGCCTGCGCCGGGAATGAGCTTGGTGCCCACACTGTTCAACAGGTAGAGTGAGAAACACGCGAGTGTTCGCTCACTCGCATGTCGACCACCAAGAGCTGTTGGATCACCCTCGGGTGACAGGTGGTCTTGACAATTTCACAGGGGGTGATCGGTTTCGACTTCGGTAGTCGTTCCAGGGGAAGCGGGTCGAGGGTTGCGTTTGTGACCTCGTTAATCCTGCATTCGCGTAAATTCAAGTGCCAATTCCAAGCGCACTGAGTTCGCTCTCGCTGCCTAAGCGATTGTGACTCTGTCGGTCCGGGCTCGTCATCGGCTCGGGACCCGGCACCATTTAGATGACTCACCGCTCAGATCAGGCCACGGGGCCTGAGTGGGAAATTTTCGTGGCTGGGCCCGTCAGCGATGTGTCTGTACAAGCGCTGGGGCCGAGTAGAACGACACTACAGACTGCGCCCGGAGAAGCCCTGGCTCGGTGCTGAAGGACGCGGGTTCGATTCCCGCCACCTCCACGAGTAACGGACCGCTGTGCGGGGGACGAAGTCCCCTGTGCGGCGGTCCGTTCTTTTTTTCAGAGGGCTCCCAGGCGTGATCTTGCTACCAGAAGCGAAATCGGCGCCGATCTCGCTTCTGGTAGCAAGATCATCCAAGGTGAGCAAGACAAGGGGCCCAACCCCGGTGGTGCGGGCCCGCCGAAGAAGGCATCGTTTCCGGGGCACGCTTGGATGTTCCGCTCAGAGCGGGGAGCGCTCCGCGACCAGCGCACTCCCCAGCGGTGAGCGGGTGTAGAAGACCTCGCGGCCCACGCGCCAGGATTCCAGGAGGCCCGCGTCCCTCAGCGCGGTCAGGCTGGCGGAGGCCGTGGCCGGGGCGAGATCGAGGGTCCTGGCGAGGTCGCGAGTGGTCTGCGGGGTGTTCAGGCGGGTCAGGATGCGGGCGCGGGTGCGCCCCATCACCTTCGCGAGGGCTTCGGGTGGGCTGCCCGTGGTCGTCCACAGGTCGCCCACGCCTCGGGCGGGGTAGACGAGGGTGGGCTGCCAGGGTTCCTCGCTGATGAGGATCAGCTCCGGCCAGATGAAGGCGCTCGGCATCAGGACCAGGCCCCGGTTGCCCAGGTGGAGTCTTTCGGGGGCGGAGGGCCGGGCATGTTCAGGGTGTCGCCCTCCCAACGCAGGCGGTCGTCCAGGCCCGTCATGAGTGCTTCCAGGCCTTCGAGGGCGAGCACGCGGGAGCGCAGGGCGATGTCGGCGTCCAAGAGGGACCGCAGACGCGGCCAGTGCGGTCGGACCAGGTCGTTCCAGCAGCTGGTGAGCAGGTCCGCCATGGTGTCTCGGGTGGCGGCGGGGTCGCTGAGAAGCGGTTCCGTCGTCGCTGGCGGGAGGCGGCGGTGCGGGGCGAGCAGGCTCAGGCGTAGTTCGTGGTCCACCCGGTCGGGCGAGGTGGCCCGCAGGCGTGCGATTCCGTCCTCGAAGCTGGTCAGCGGGGAGTCCGGCGGGGGAGTGAGGAAGTCCGGCACGTAGCCCGGGCGGGGGAGGAGCAGCCGGATCGGGGTGAGATCGAGCTGCTCGGGGAGCCTGGCAGCGCGGAGCCAGGGCAGATGGAAGCTCTGCCGGTGCGGTTCGAACAGGGTGTGCACGGCGGCGAGGGTCTCCCAGAGCGGGGAGACGGCGAACCGGCAGCGCAGCAGGTCCTCGTGCTCGAAGACGACCTGGCCTGGCATGTGCGTTCACCTCCCAGCTGGATTCGAAGATAGCCGAATCTGTTGAGGCGGGTGCGTCGCGGGCCCAGGGTGGGCCCATGTCCTCCTCTTTTCGTCGGGTGCTGTCCGTGCCCGAGTTCCGTGTCCTCTTCCTCGCGGAGATCCTGTCGATTCTGGCACTGGTCGCGGTTCAGATCACCCTGTCCGTGCTGATCTTCGAGCGCACCGGTTCGCCGTTGCTGTCCGCGCTGGCCTTCGCCCTGGGGTTCCTGCCGCAGCTGGTCGGGGCCTCGTTGTTGTCGTCGGTCGCCGACCGTTTCCCCGCGCGCCGGGTGATGGTGATCGCGCAGCTGGTCAGCGGTGCGGTGATGGCGTGCATGGCGGTGCCCGGTACGCCGGTGTGGGTGATGCTGGCGCTGCTGGTGGTGAGCGGCACGGTCGCGCCCGTGTACTCGGGGGCGAGGTCGGCCGCGATCGCGGACGTGCTGGACCGGGACGGGTTCCCGCTGGGGCGTTCGCTGCTGCGGATGGCCGCGCAGACCGCACAGATCGCCGGGTTCTCCTTCGGCGGGGTGCTGATGCTGGCCACCTCACCGGCCGCGGCACTGCTGGTCGCCGCGGCGCTGATGGCCGTCTCGGGGCTGCTGGTGGGGATGGGGACGCGGGCACGGCCGGGCCGGGAGGTCGCGGGCGGGCTGGTCGGTTCCTCATGGGGCGGGGTACGCGAGGCCTTCCGACTTCCCCGGCTGCGGGCGGTCTTCCTGCTCACCTGGGTTCCGGCGTCGCTCTTCGTGTGGTCCGAGGCCCTGGCCGCCCCACTGGCGGCGGGGATGGGCGGTGGTCCGATGCTGGTCGCGATGCTGCTGACCGCCGGGCCGGTGGGCACGGTGGCGGGTGAGCTGCTGGCGGGTGCTGTGCTCACCGCCGAGCAGCGGCGGCGCTGGATGCTGCCGCTGGCCTGCGCCACCTTCGTTCCGTCCCTGCTGTTCCTGCTGAACCCGGGGCCGGTGCTGGCGGTGGTGGCGCTGGTGGTGGGCGCGCTCGGGTACGGCTACACGCTGGCCCTGGACGCGCTTCTGTTGGAGGCGACCCCGGAGGAGATGCGCGGGCGGGTGTTCTCGGTGGCTTCGGCGGGACTGATGATCACCCAGGGGGCGGGGTTCGCCCTGGCCGGGGCGGTGGCGGAGTTCGTGCCCCCGCACCTGGCGGTGGCCCTCGCGGGGGTGGGTGGACTGGTCGCGGTGGCGGTGTTCGGGCGGCGGTTCACGCGCAGGAGCGGCCAGTGTGGGGGAGTCCGTGTGGTCGGCTGGCCCGTGGGCGGACCCCGTCGGCATGACGTTTCCTGATGTGCGGAGTATCGAACCCTTTGGTGGCTAAAGTCACTTTTGTGCCAGAAGTGTTAATGAAAACGGTTATCGTCGGCTATTCTTTGGCCTCTCGGTCGCGGGTTCACGCTGCCGATCCCGCTCCGCTGTCCTCCCTGGAAGTAGTCCCGTGCACTCTCACAAGAGCCTTCCCGCCGCCTGCCTCGGCATGGCGTCCGTCCTCCTCCTGTCGGCCTGCTCTTTCTCCGGCGAGGACACCGACGACGGCAGGATCGCCCTGGCCATGATGCAACCGCCCAGATCCGGCCTGACCCCGCTGAGCGACGACGCCTTCAAACTCTCCCGTTGGAGCGCCGCCGAGACACTGGTCAACCTGGACGAGGAGGGCGACCCCCAGCCCGGGCTGGCCACCGAGTGGGTCCAGGTCGACGACACGACCTGGGAGTTCACCGTCCGAGACGGGGTCGTCTTCCAGGACGGCACGGAGCTGACCGCGGACACGGTCGCTCACGCCCTTTCCCACGCAGCCGCCGCCACGCCCAAACCACGCATCCTCGACGGTGTGGAACTCCAGGTGAGCGCGGACGGCGGCACCGTCACCGTCGCCACCGCGGAGGAAGACCCCCTCGTACCCCAGCGGCTGTCCTCGCCCCAGCTGTCGATCCTCGCTGAGAGCGCCTACTCCGGCAACACGGTCGACCCTGTCGGAACCGGCACCGGCCCCTTCGAGATCGTCGAGGTCAACGGCACCACCTCCGCCCGCCTGGACCGCTTCGACGACTACTGGGGTGAGCTCGCCCTGGCCACCGGCATCGACGTCAGCTTCGTCCCGGACGGCACCGCGCGCGCCGCCGCGCTGCGCACCGGTGAGGCGGACATCGTCGAGTCCATCCCCACATCCCAGGCCTCCCTCCTGGACGAGGACACCATCACCGAGGTGCCGATGCCGCGCACCAACACCCTGTACCTGAACACCCAGGACGGCCCCTTCACCGACCCCGGTCTACGCGCCGCCGTACGCGAGGCCATCGACGCCGAAGCACTCGTGGAGGGCGTCTACGAGGGACGCGCCGACATCGCCGAAGGCCTGCTGGGCCCGGCACTGCCCTGGGCCTCGGAGCGCACCGACCGCACGGACGCCACTGAATCGGACGAACCCGACGGAACCGCCATTACCCTGGCCACCTTCACCGACCGCGCCGAGCTGCCCGAGGTGGCGACCGTTCTTGAGCAGCAGCTGGAGAGCGCCGGATTCGAGGTCGAGCAGGTGGTGCGCGAGTACGCCAACATCGAGGAGGACGCGCTCAACGGCGAGTTCGACGCCTTCATCCTCTCCCGGGCGACCGTGCTCGACTCCGGAGACCCCGCCGCCTACATGACCAGTGACTTCTCCTGCGCGGGGTCGTTCAACATCGCGCAACTGTGCGACGAGGACGTGGACGAAGCCCTGCGTGCGGCTGAGCGGGCTCCCGCCGGCGACGAGCGCCGTGCCGCCATCCTGGAGGCCGAAGCCGCCGTACTGAGCACCGACGCCGCCATTCCGATGCTGCACGAACGGGTGATCCAGGGTGACGCCGCCCGCGTCCAGGACTCCGCCAAGGACCCGCGTGAGCGCGTCCTCGTCACCGCTCAGACCAGGCTGAACTGATGTCCGGTGCGGTGTCCCTCCGAGGCAGGGAGCCCGGGCCGCTCCTTTCCCGGGTCTGCGCTCTGGCCGTCATCACGGTCGTGGTCGGACTCCTGCCGTGGTTGTCCGGACGCGATCCCGCCCTGGCCCTGCTCCGTGCCCGATCCGCCGAGCAGGAACCCACCGAGGAGGCGTTGAACGCCATCCGCGAGGACCTGGGGCTGGCCGAGGGGCCCGTGGCGCTGTTCGGTCACTGGTTCAGCGGGGTGCTGCGCGGCGATCTCGGGACGTCCTGGGTCTCCGACGCACCCGTGCTGCCGTCGGTCATGGCGGCCACGGGGGTCTCACTCCTGCTCATGGGGTCGGCTCTCGTGGTCGCCCTCACCGTCGCGGCCGCTCTGTGCGCCCCGGTCCTGATTCGCGGGGCACGCGGCACACTGCGGTCGGGCAGGTCCGGTAGCGGTGCCCTGGCCGCGATGTTCACCGCCCTGCCCGAGTTCCTCATCGCCATCGTGCTGATGGTGGTGGTGTCGGTGTGGTGGGGATGGCTGCCTCCCTACGGCTGGCAGGGGCCGCAGAACCTGATCCTGCCCGCGCTGGCACTGGGCATTCCGGCGGGCGGGCTGCTCGGCCGGCTCGTCGACGACGCCCTGCCCTCTGTCTTCTCCGAACGCTGGGTCGCGCTGTGGGAGGGTTCGGGCTGCTCGCCCGCCATGATCGGAGCAGCGGCCCTGCGCCGGGCCACCCCGGCCCTGGTCCCCCAGCTGGGTCTGGTCGCGGTCAGCCTCGTCGGCGGGGCCGTCGCGGTCGAGACGATCTTCACCGTTCCCGGCATCGGCCGCACCGCGCTGGGCGCTGCCCGGTCCCAGGACCTGCCGATGCTGCAGGGGTCGGTGCTCGCCCTCGTGCTCCTCGGCGTGCTCGCCGGAATACTCGCCCAGTTCACGCACCGCCGCCTGCTCGGCCCGGGGCTGCGTGACGCCGCCCTGTCGCTGCCTCCGCCGCCACCCGCCGAGGCGGGGGCGCTCCGCCGCTCGGTGCCCCTCGTCTGCGCGGCCGTACTGATCACGGTCTCCTTGTGGGGCCTGACCCGGGACGCGTGGACCGTGGACACGGCCCTGCGCCTGGCTCCGCCTTCGTGGACACACCCCCTGGGGACCGACGCGGTCGGACGCGACGTGCTCGCCCGGCTCGGACACGGCGCCGTCTCCACCATCGGCATCGCCGCGCTGGTGTGCCTGGTGAGCCTGCTGATCGCCCTGTTCATCGGCTTCCGGCCCGCCCTGGCAACGGGCGCATCCGAGATGACCAACGCCCTGCCCCCGGTGATCGCCGGGATTCTGGTGGTCGCGGTGCTGGGCCCCGGTGTGCTCGGCGCTTCCGTCGCCATCGCGTTGGTCTCCTGGCCACCGCTGGCGGCGCACGCCGCGGCACTGGTCCAGGAGACCCGTGCCGCCGCCTACCTCAGCGCTCAACGGGCCATCGGCGCCGGACCGGGATGGATCCTGCTACGGCACGTGCTCCCTGCCGTCGTCGGACCGGTGGGGCGGCACGCGGTCCTGCGGTTGCCCGGTATCGCACTGGCCCTGGCCTCATTGGGCTTCCTGGGGCTGGGAGCGCAACCACCGTCCGCCGAGTGGGGACTGAGCCTGTCCGAGTCCCTGCCCTACGTGGAGCGAGCACCCATGGCCACCCTCGCACCGACCGCGATGCTGATGCTGCTCGCCGCGTTCGCGGTGTCCCTGTCCACTCTGCCGACGGGCGCCTGGTCGCGGTACCGTCGCCAGGCGCCAGACGCTGGGCCTGCCACTTCGGAGAAAGCGGTGCCATGAACGGCGACACCGTCCTGTCCGTGCGGGACCTGCACGTGACCCTTCCCGGCCCTGGGGGCGGTACGGTCCCCGTGGTGCGGGGCCTGTCCTTCGACGTGTCCCCGGGCGAGACGTTGGCCCTCGTCGGGGAGTCGGGGGCGGGCAAGTCGCTCACGGCCCGCGCCGTTGTGGGGATGACCCCCCACGGGGCAACGGTCACCGGTAGTGTCCGACTGGCCGGTACCGAGGTGGTCGGCGCCTCACCGTCGACCATGCGCTCCCTGCGCGGACGCCGTGTGTCACTGATCCCTCAGGACGCGCTCTCCGTGCTCAGCCCCGTGCACACCGTGGGAGGGCAGCTCGTCCGGGCCCTACGGTCGGTGCGGCGCATCAGCCGGGCGCAGGCGTGGGAACGGGCCGTGGCGGCGCTGGAGCGGGTCGGCATCCCCGACGCCGCACGGCGCGCCCGGGCCTACCCGCACGAGTTCTCCGGTGGCATGCGTCAGCGAGCGGTGATCGCGATGGCCATGGTCAACGAGCCCGACGTGGTGTTCGCCGACGAGCCGACGACCGCCCTCGACCCCCGGATGCAGGCACGGGTGCTGCAGCTGCTCGCGGAGCTGCGCGCCGCCACGGGCACGGCGCTCGTTCTGGTCACCCACGACCTGGAGGTGGTCCGCGGACACGCCGACCGGGTACTGGTGATGTACGCCGGGCGGCATGTGGAGTCAGGCGGAGCGCGGGAGGTCTTCGCCGCGCCGCGGGCGCCCTACACCGCGGGTCTGCTCGCCTCGCTGCCTACGCAGGGATCCGAGGGCCGTCGCCTTCCCTCCATCGGCGGTACGCCGCCGTCCCCGTCGGCGCTGCCCTCGGGCTGCGCCTTCGCCCCGCGCTGCCCCTTGGCCGAGGAAAGCTGCGACACCGTCGAACCGGAGCCGGAGCCGGCCACGGCACCCGGGCACCTGGTCTCCTGCCGGCGGTGGCAGGACCTGCCCGTGCCGGCGAGAGGCCTGTTCATCGAAAGGACGCCATGACCGACACGGCGCAACCCCTGCTTCGGGTACGCGATCTCGTGGTGCGCTACCCCGGACGCTCGCGGAGGGCGCCCGGTGTCCTGGCCGTGGACCACGTCTCCTTCGACCTCCAGACGGGGGAGACACTCGCTCTGGTCGGGGAGTCGGGGTGCGGCAAGTCCAGTACCGCATCGGCGGTGACCGGTCTGCGCAGGGCCGATTCGGGATCGGTGTGTTTCCTCGGGCGTGAGTTGACCACGATGAGCGAGCGGGAGCTGCGGCCGCTGCGCCCCGCCCTGCAGCCGGTCTTCCAGGACCCCTACGGTTCGCTCAGCCCCCGGCTGAGTGTGCGCGAGGCCCTCGCCGAGCCCCTGCGGGTACAGGGGCGCTGGGACCGTGAGTCCGGCCCCAACCGGGTGGCGGAGCTCATGGCCAAGGTGGGTCTGGACGCCGTGCACGGGGACCGGAGGCCGCACGAGCTGTCCGGCGGGCAGTGCCAGCGGGTCGGGATCGCCCGAGCGTTGGCCTGCGAGCCGCGGCTGCTGGTGCTGGACGAACCGGTGTCCGCACTCGATGCCTCCGTGCGTGCGGGGGTGCTCAACCTGCTCACCGACCTACAGGAGGAACTCGGACTGGGTTACCTGTTCATCTGCCACGACCTCGCGCTGGTGCGGCACCTCGCGCACCGGGTGGCGGTGATGCGCCAGGGCAGGATCGTGGAGACCGGTTCCGCCCGCCAGGTGTGTTCGGAGCCGACCGACCCGTACACGCGGGAGCTGTTGGCGGCGATGCCGGGGCGGGGGCCTCGACCTGTCCCGGCCGCGCCGTGACCCCCGCGACCCGGACACGGCGGCCCCGTTCACGGGGGAGCGCTGTGCTCCGAGACCTGCGGGAGGTCGGCCCGCTGCTACGCCTGCTGATCGGATCCCAGTTCGCGTTCAACGTCGGCTTCTTCGTGGTCCTGCCCTATCTCGCCGCGCACCTGGGCGGCGCACTCGGTCTGGCCGGGTGGCTCGTGGGCCTGGTCCTGGGTCTGCGGACGTTCAGCCAACAGGGTCTGTTCGTCGTGGGCGGCGCGCTCACCGACCGGTTCGGCGCGCGACCCGTGGTGGTGGTCGGCTGTGTGCTGCGCGTCGCCGGGTTCGTCTGGCTGGGGTTCGCGCAGGGCACCGCGGCGGTCATCGGGTCGGTTCTGCTGGTCGGGTTCGCCGCCGCTCTGTTCTCCCCGGCGGTGGAGACGGAGGTGGCGCGCCAGGCGGTACGGCACGAACAGGCTGTCGGGACGCCGCGCACGCGGGTCCTCGCCCTGTTCTCCGTCGCCGGCCAGGCGGGGACACTGATAGGCCCGCCCCTGGGCGCCGTACTGCTGCTCGGCGGTTTCAGGGCGGCGTGCCTGGTCGGTGCCGGAGTGTTTCTCCTGGTGTTGGCGGGGCACCTGCGCCTGATGCCCCATCGCGCCCCGGGAGCGCCGACGGCAGGCGACAGCGGACGTCAGTCCTTGCGCGAGAGGTTGCGACCGCTGTGGCGCAACCGCCCGTTCCTGTGGCTGTGCCTGGCTTACAGCGCTTATCTGCTGTCCTACAACCAGCTCTATCTGGCCCTGCCCCAGGAGGTGGAACGGGCGACCGGCACACAGACCGCGCTGGGTTGGCTGCTCGCCTACGCGTCGCTGCTCTACATCGCCGTGCAGCTGCCCCTGCTGGGGTGGGCGGGCGCCCGGCTCTCACACCGCGGGACCCTGCGGTGGGGGCTGCTCCTGGTAGCGGCGGGTTTCTCCGTCTCCGCCCTGCTGATGCCCACCACCGTCCTCGGCGGGCTGCTGCCCTCGGTCGTGTTCGTCAGCGCGCTCACCCTCAGCCAGGTCCTGATCGTGCCCACCGTCCGGGCCTGGGTTCCCGACCTGGTCGACGACCGGCAGCTCGGTCTGTTCACGGGCACGCTGTCCTCGCTTTCAGGTCTGGTGGTGCTTGTGGGCAGTGTCCCGATCGGAGCGCTGCTGGACCTGGCGGGTCCGTGGGCCTGGGGGGTGCTGGCCCTGGTCCCCTTGGCCGGGGCCCTCTGTGTTCCCCGGAGCGAGGGGACGCCTGGGCACGGGGCTTCCTGAACTCCGCGTACGGACGCCTCGGTGAGGGAGGGCACCACGCTCACCACCCCGGCCTGGCGCCGAACCCAACGGACCCGGGTGCCCCAGGCCGTCCTCGGGGAGGGTCGCCCGGCGGCGCTCGGGAACGGGCTGTCCATGGCGACGACCGTTAACGGCCAAGGTGCTTGTAGATGTCCCTGCGGTGGCCCACAGCGACCAGGCGAATGATCACCTGCGTGTCGACCACGTCGTAGATGACTCGGTAGCGGCCCACCCGGAGACGGTAGCGATCGGTGTAGCCGGTGAGTGCCTTGATGTTGGAGTCCGGGCGCCTTGGATCGTCTCCAAGGGGGGTGAGAGCGCGAAGGATGTCCATCGCGTCCTCTTTGGGCAGTGCCCGGATCTGCTTGCGAACCCGACGAAAATCGAATTCCCACTTCACGCGGCGTTGCCCCGGCTTTCGTCGAAGATCTCAGCGACCATCTCGGCCATGCCCACGGCGGGGCCCCCTTCGTCCTCTTCCTGATCCGCCTGCCGGGCGAGGTAGGCGTCCATGGCGTCCTCCAGGGCCTCGAAGTCCTCGATGGGGACGATCGCCGCGGCGGGAGTGCCGTTGCGGGTGAGGATGGTCGGATCGCCGTTCTGGGCCTTGGTGATCAGCTCGGAGAGGTGGGCTCTGGCGTCGCGGACGTTCATGCTGTGATCGCTCATGTCAACCATCGTAATTCGTGTACATAAAAATGTGTACACATTTGCCGCGATCCGCGATGGGTTGACCAGGGGCGCGGTCACGCCTTTCCACGGGCCTTCAGAACCCGACCACGGGGCGGGGCGTGTAGTGCCGCTCCAGCTCGTGGGCCTCGTCGTCGGTCAGCTCGATGCCCAGCGACTCCACCGCGTCGGTGAGGTGCCTGGGCTTGGTGGCGCCGATGATCGGTGAGGTCACCGCGGGGTTGCGGGAGACCCAGGCCAGGGCCACCTGGGCCCGGGGCACACCGCGCTTCTCGGCGATCCGGCCCACGGCGTCCACGATCGAGCGGTCCTCCTCGCGGTACAGGGTGCCGCCGAACACGTCGCCCCTGGTCCGGGCGGTCTCCGTACCCCACTCGCGGGTGAGCAGGCCGCGGGCGAGCGGACTCCACGGGATCACCCCGATGCCCTCGTCCGCGCACAGCGGCAGCATCTCTCGCTCCTCCTCCCGGTAGAGCAGGTTGTAGTGGTTCTGCATGGTGGCGAACCGGGTCCAGCCGTTGACGTCGGCCACGCGCAGGGCCTTGGCGAACTGCCAGGCGTACATCGAGGAGGCACCCACGTAGCGGGCCTTGCCCGCCTTCACCACGTCGTGTAGGGCTTCGACGGTCTCCTCCAGCGGGGTGGCGGGGTCGAAGCGGTGGAGCTGGTAGAGGTCCACGTAGTCGGTGCCCAGCCGCCGCAGGCTGTGGTCGATCTCGGCCATGATGTTCTTGCGCGAGAGCCCGCCGCCGTTGGGGCGGTTCCGGCGCATCGGCGTGAACACCTTGGTGGCCAGGACGATCTCGTCGCGGTCGGCGTACTCGGCCAGCGCACGGCCGACGATCTCCTCGCTGTGGCCGTCCGAGTAGGTGTTGGCGGTGTCGAAGAAGTTGACGCCCGCGTCGAGGGCCTGGCGGATGAACGGCCTGCTGGTCTCCTCGTCGAGGGTCCAGTCGTGGCGTCCCCTCCCGGGGTCTCCGTAGCTCATGCAGCCGAGGGTGACGCGCGAGACGTCCAAGCCCGTCCGGCCCAGCTTGACGTACTCCATGTGCTCTGCCTCCGCCGAAGGGTGTGCGGTCACGGTGGTCCGGACAGGGGTGTTGTCGGACCACCCTCGGCAGACCGTGACCGAGCCTAACCGCCGGGCGTCCGGCGCGGAAGGGCCGGGTTCAGGGCCGGTGGACCTCGGTCAGGGGGCCGAAGTGGTTTCGGGTGTCCTTGACGAGGGAGGCGAGCAGGGTCTCCATGAGCGGTGTGCCCAGCTGCATGGCGCTGTCCATGCCCTTCCACGGGGCGAAGGCGAAGGACCACACGAGCTTGCTGCCGCCGTCGAAGGGGAGCACGTGGTAGTCCTCGGCGAAGGAGCTGAAGACGGGGAGGGTGGCCGCGTCGGCGTAGAAGGACTTGCGGCGTTCGCTCTCGTCCCAGCGGAAGAACTGCTCGTGCATCCGGTACGTGCCGAGCACGGTGGCCTCGCGGGTGGTGTCCGTGCCGTAGGGGGCCTCTGAGGTGTAGTGCACGTCGGAGAGCGCACGGCACCAGGACAGCGGGCGGGGCGCGGTCAGGCCCGCCCAGACCTCGTCGGGGGCGGCCGCCAGTTCCAGGCCCACTCTCCAGCGCATAGGTGCGGTCTCGAAGAAGGTCTGGTCAACGGGGTGGAGCCCGTAGCGGAAGTTGAGCACGAGGGGTCCTGTTCGTCCGGCGGCTTTTGGTGAAGGTACCAAGACCCGGGGGAGGCGCCCGACGGGGGCGGTGCCCGCCGGCGCCGCCCCCGTTGTCCGGCTTCCTACTCCTTGGTCGCTCCCACCAGCCACGCGACCTTGTGGGCGGTGAGTGACACGCTCCCGCTGTTGCCCAGGTGGACACCGAACGAGGCGATGAACGCGAAGTCGTGTTCGCGCCGCTCGCAGATCACGTCCTCGACCGCGTAGGCGGAGGACGGGTTGCGCACCCGCAGGCACAGGGCGGGGTCGTCCATCACCTCCGACTGGACTTCGTAGCGGGACAGTTCGCTGGCGAGCTTGCCGAGGTGCTCACGCTCCTCGGAGGGCACGCGGGTCGGCTGCTGGTCGTTGGCCTGTCTCGACTGAGCCATGGCGGATCCTTTCGTGTCAGGCACGGTGCTTTCCTCGACGCCCTGTCCGTAATTGTCGCTCAGGGTCAAGTTACTAATCCGTACCGTGCTCACGACACGCCGTTAGGGCGCCGAACTGTCCGAAATCCAGTCGCCTCGGTACATCACCTCGGAGACCGAGAGGTCCTCCTCCAGAACGACGAGGTCGGCGTGGCCCCCGACCTCGATCCGTCCCGTGCCGGAGAGCCCGAGCGCCGCCGCCGGGACGGAGGAGGCCGAGTGCACGGCCCGGTCCACCGGCACGCCCACGGCGACCGCGTTGCGCACGGCCTGGGGGAGCACGATCGTGCTGGAGGCGATCGCCCCGTTCTCCACGAGGCGTGCCTCGCCGCCTCGGACCCGGACCCGGAGATCGCCCAGGGTGTACTCGCCGTCGCCCAGACCGGTCGCCGACATCGCGTCGGTCACCAGCGACACCCGTCCGGGCCCGGCTGCGTCGAAGACCAGGCGCGCGGCCCCCGGGTGGACGTGCACGTTGTCCAGGATCAGCTCCACCGTCACCCGCTCGTCGCCGAGTACCGCCGCGATCGGCCCCGGGTCGCGGTGGTTCAGCGGCCGCATCGCGTTGTAGATATGTGTGGCCACGGTCGCCCCCGCCTCGATCGCGGCGAGGGTCTGCTCGTAACTGGCCTCCGTGTGCCCGACCGCCGCGACCACCCCGCAGGAGCGTGCCGCGCCGATCAGGTCCAGGGCTCCGGGCAGTTCCGGGGCCACCGTGATCATCCGGACGTGCCCGCGCCCCGCCTTGAGCCAGGCGTCGAACTCGGAGGTGTCCGGGTCGCGCAGCAGGTCCGGGTCGTGCGCCCCGCACTTGGAGCGCGCGATGAAGGGGCCCTCCAGGTAGATCCCGGCCAGCTCGCCCGAGTCGCACAGCTCGGCCAGCGCCGAGACCTGCCGCAGCGTGCTCTCGGGGGTGGCCGCGACCAACCCGCCGACCAGGGAGGTCACCCCGGCCCGGCGGTTGAAGGCGACGATCTCGCGCACGCCCTCCGGGTCGGCCTCGGGGAAGGCGTGCCCCGCCCCGCCGTGGATATGGGTGTCGACCAGCCCCGGTACGACCAGTCGTCCGCCGACGTCGTGCCGGTCGCCCGCGCCGGGGCCGCCGGGTTCGCCGGTGCCGAGCTCGGCCACCCTGCCGTGCTCGACCCGGACCCAGCCTTCGTGGGTTCCGTCGGCCGTCACGACGCGCGCGCCGGTCAGGGTGAGGGGTGTGTGGGCCATGTCTGGGGGTCTCCCTGTGTCTGGAGGTACCGCCGTCGGGCGGGGGTGTCGGGCGTTGTGTGTCGTAAATTACATTCGCGCGGCCGGGGGGTTCGGCGGGGGTCGTGCGCACCCCCGTCAGGCCACGTATTCCCAGGGGAGACAGGGTGATCCCGCTCCCTGGGACGCTTGTCCGCGAGGTGGACCGGCACCCGCGGAGCCCGACACCCCCCAAGGAGGGGTGGCGGCACGCATTGACGATAGCGGCCGGGCCGCATCATGATGGAGACATGTCCGCCGGTGAGCTGCTTGTCCAGCGCCTGCATGTCGATCTGAGACAGCAGGCGAGCGCGCTCTGTTGTAGCTAGCGCCTTGCGGGGCCCACGAGCCCCGCGCCACGGTTCTGACCCGTGCCCCTGGCTTTTACGCAGACACCGGACGCTCATCTTTCCCACTTGGGTCCCGGACCACTTCCCGGTCCGTGTGAGCACCCCGCCTGAGCCGACGCACACGAGCCCCGGACGACGAAGTCCCGCTCAGTCCCGGTTCATGAGGAACGACGGTCCTCCTCCGGTGTCAACGAATCCGATCACCGCCCCCCGCGTTCCCTTCCGGTCGATCCCGGCTCGCTCTGACCGAACCCAGGAGTTCTCCGCTATGACTCGCTTCACCGTGCTCGTCGCCGCCCCCAAGTCCCAGTCCTCCGTGCACACCGCCGCCCTGCGCGCCGCCGCCGAGGTCGCCGCCCGCGCCGGGGTCACCTCGACCCCCGAGGTCATCGACCTGGCCGAGCTCGGCCCGGACCTGCTCGCCGAGTCCGCCGCCTCCGTGAGCGACGCCCTGGAGCGGGTCCGCCGGAGTGACGTGCTCCTGGTGGCCTCCCCGCAGGTGCACGGCACCTACACCGGACTGCTCAAGGTCTTCCTGGACCGGCTGCCCGAGCTGGGCCTGGGCCACACCGTCGCGGTCCCGCTGGCGGTCGTCGAGGATCTGCGTAACAGCCACGGAATCGAGGAGGACCTGCGCGTCCTCCTGGCCGACCTGGGCGCCTGGGTGGCCGAGCCCGGCCTGATCCTGGCCGAGGACGAGACCCACCAGCCCGAGAGTGTCGTGCGCGCCTGGGCGGACATCGCCGCGCCCGGCCTGCGCCAGGCCGTCTCCGTCGCCGCCTAGAGCCGCGCCGACTGGTTCGAGCTGGCTGACCGGCGCCCGGTTCCGGCTGCCCGGGTGCGCCAGCCCGGGCAGTCCAGCACAGGCACAACGAGGGGCCCGCGTCCGAGAACTGGGAGCAGTTCAGGATGCGGGCCCCTGCTGATTCCGGGCGGCCCGGGCTACTCGGCCCCGGCGGGAGCGCGTTCCTCGCGCAGCCGGGTGGTGTCGGCCTCGGCCTGGGCCACGTTGCCGCGCACCAGGACCACCACGACCAGGGTCAGCGCGAAGCCGCCCACACGCAGCGCCAGCAGGAGCGGGTCCTCGGGCAGCTGTTCGCCGAAGAGCAAAGTGCCGACCACCACCACGAACACGTTGCCGACCACGTTGGACACCGGTGCGGTGATGGAGGCCCGGGAGCGTTGCATCGAGGTCTGGAAGAGCACGATGCCCACCGCCCAGCCCAGCGCGTACAGGTAGGGGTAGGGCGAGAGCAGGGCGGGCACGATCGCGGCGAGGAAGCCGTTGTCGGCGAGCAGGCCGCCCAGCCCCTTGCCCTGGAGCCCCGCGCTGCCCTGGGCGAGCCCGGCGGCGGCGCCCATCGCGGCGGCGGAGACGTACTTGCCCCGGCCGCCCACGAAACCCATCGCGGCCACGCAGGCCACGACCGTCACCACGCTGACGATCACCAGCAGCGGGGTGTTCGCGGTGGTCCCGGTCTCGGCGCCGTCCACGGTGGAAAGGCTGAGCAGGCCCAGGGCCACCGGCATGACGCCCAGCGCCACGTACTCACCCTTGGTGATCCGCTCACCCATCACCAGCGTGATGAACAGCAGCGTGCTTGCCACACCGGCGGCGAAGGCCGGTTGGGCGACCGACACCGGGGCCAGACCGAGGGAGACGATCAGACCCACACTGCCCAGGGCGGCGAAGACGCAGCCGAACACCCAGCGCGGGTTACCCAGCAGTACTCTGGCCAGGTGAAGAGGACGGTTGATCGAGATCGACTCGGAGCCGTGCAGCGCACGCTGTTCCACGGTCAGGCCGATCGTGTAGACCACTGCGGAGAGCAGCGCGACCAGGAGTCCGATCACGGGAGGGGGCCTTTCGGCTCGGTACCGCTGAACCCGACTGGGTCAGAAGGTTGACGGCCTCCATATAACCAGTTCTAGTCTGGTCTGGCGAGCGCCTGCCCCCTGGTCGCCCGACGAGGAGTAATGGCGCGTCGGTGTCGAACAGGAACCTGTAACTACCCGCGAGGCGCGGCGGCGAGAGATGGGGCATGGTGCAGGACCCGGGCGAGGACGCCACCCCCGAGGACAGGGCCGTCCCCGAAGGAGTGGAAGAACGACCCCCGAAGGATCCGAGGGCCGCGAAGGCCCCGGAGGGGCGTGCGGACGAGGGCACCGCCGAAGCAGCGAAGCCGGAGCGGAGCCAGGGCCAGGATCCGGACCAGGATCAGGATTCCGAACAGGCCTCCTGGCGGAGCCGGTGGTCCGAGCGCGCCCCCTACTGGCTCACCGCGGCCCCCTGGCGTCGCCTGGCCTGGCGTGCCCCCGGCCTACAGCGGCCCGGTTCCCGCTTCGAGCCCGGCCCCCTGGGCCTGCTCGGCGTGATGCTCGCGGCCATGGCCGTTACCCTGCTGCTCCTGCAGACCGGCTCCGGCGGGGTCGGCGGTGACCAGGGCGAGCTCGCCGACGAACCGGTCTCCGTCCCCGGCCCGCCCGACGGCGAGCTGCGCATCATGATGGTGGGCGACTCCGCCACCCAGGGCAGCAGCGGCGACCACACCTGGCGCTACCACCTGTGGTCGCACCTGTCCGAGCAGGACGTGGAGTTCGCATTCGTCGGCCCCCGCGACGACCTGCACTCCCTCGCCGACGAGGAGGGCTCCGGCGACCACAGCTACGCCGTGCCCGACTTCGACACCGCCCACGCCGCCCGCTGGGGCGCCACCGCCCGGGACCTGTCCGCCGACATCGCCCAGATCGCCGCCGAGCACGAACCCCAGTACCTGCTCCTCCTCGCCGGGACCGAGGACATCCTCTCCGGCGGCAGCGCCGACCACGCCCTCGACGGCATCGCCGAGACCGTCTCCACGGTGCGGGTGGTGCTGGGGGACGCCCGCTTCGTGGTCGGCGAGCTCCCCGACGTGGAGGGCAGTGCCGACGACACCCGGGTCAACGGCGAGATCGAGCGCTTCAACATGGGCCTGGTCGACCTCGCCGAGCAGCTCACCTCCGGTACCTCGCCCGTGGTCGTCGCCCAGGTCGCCAAGGAGTACGCCCCGGTCCACGACAACTGGGACGCGACCAACCCCAACGTGCGCGGCGAACTCAAGATCGCCGCCGCCTTCGCCGACGCCCTGGCCGCGCCGCTGGGGGTGGGGGAGGAGTACCCGAGACCGCTGCCCTCGCTGTCCGCCGGGCCGCTGACCGCGCCCGAACCCGAGTACGAGGAGACCGACGACGGGCTCCTGCTCAGCTGGGAGAACGTGCCGGGCGCCACCGACTACCGGGTGGTGCAGCGCAGGGTGGCTCCCGCCCCGGACGACGCCGCGGTGATCCCGGCCGACATCGAGAGCGACGAGGAGCAACGCTTCCTGACGATCGAGTCGCTCTTCAGCGGGGCCCGCTACGAGTTCGTCGTGCGCCCCTACAAGGGCAGGGACGAGGGCGCCGAGTCCGAACCGCTCCAGCTGGTGTGGGACGACGAGCCGCCGCCCGCGCCCGACTGGGTCCGGACGCACGGCGGCGGATCCGTGGTGACCTGGCAGGACGTTCCCGAGGCCGGGCACTACGAGGTGTGGGTCCGGGTACTGGAGTGCGGGCCCGACGACCGCCGCCCTCCTGCTGACGGCCGCCGCGCGCCCGCCGACAACCGCGGGCTGACCGGGGGCGACAACACCGGGAACCCGACCACCGACGACCAGGAGACCCCCGGCGGCGGTGGTGACCCGGGCGGGGAGGGACCCAGACCCACCCCCTCCTCGCCGCCGGAGGCACCGCGCCCCGAACCCGATCCGACCCCCGAACCCTCGGTTCCGGCCGTCCCGCCGCCGTCGCCGGGCACCACCTGCCAGCCCAGGGACGACCGAGGCCCCGAGGACGGCGAGGGCTGGCGCACGCTCGGCTCCGTCGGGGAAGACCCGCGCTGGGCGGCGACGGTCTCCGGCCCGTACGAGGTCGTGATCCGTTCCTACCGGGACTACGTGGAGGGCGGGTACTCCGACAGCGTCCTCCTGGAGGGCTGATGACCGCCCGCGACCACGCCCGGCCCTCGCCCCCCGGGGCGCCCGCCACGGCGTCCCGGCCGACGGCCGGACCGCTGCCCTGGCTGGTGGGCGTGGTCGCGGGGGTGCTCGCGCTGGGCCCGGCGCTGGGGCCGGGCTACGTGCTCCGCTACGACATGCTCTTCGTCCCCGAACTCTCGCTGCCCGCGGTGCTGGCGGGTGCGGACGGCTTTCCCCGGGCGATCCCGAGCGACGCCGTGGTGGCGGCCCTGACCCTCCTGCTGCCCGGTGACGTGGTGCAGACCCTCGCCCTGCTGGCGGTGTTCACGCTGGGCGGTGCGGGCGCCTTCCGGTTGCTGGTCCGCCTGGCCGGGCCCCTGCTGGCCGCCCGGCTGCCGGACGCCCCGCAGGGGGCCGTGCTGGCCGCGGGCGCGGCTGCCGGGGTCGCCTACGTGTGGAACCCGTTCGTGGCCGAGCGCCTGCTGCTCGGACAGTGGGCGGTCCTGCTGGGGTACGCCGGGCTGCCGTGGGTGCTGCGGGCGGTGGTCCGGCTGGCGTCGGCGCGGCCGGGCACCGGGCTGGCCGGGCTGGTGTGCTCGCTGGTTCCGGCGGCGGTCGGCGGGTTCTCCTCGGTGGTGCTCAGCGCGCTCACCGCTGGTCCGCAGGCGCTGGCCGGACCGCGCCGATATCGGGACGCAGCTCTGTTCGTGTTCGCGTTGGTCCTGGTCTCCCTGCCGTGGCTACTGCCGTCGCTGACCAGCGGAGCGGTCACCGATCCGGCCGGTGCGGAGGCCTTCGCGGCCCGGTCGGACACGCCCTTCGGGGTGCTGGGGTCGTTGCTGTTGCTGGGCGGGGTGTGGAACTCGGGTGCGGTGCCTCCGGGGTATGGGGAGCCGGTCACGGCGCTGGCGCGGTTGCTGCTCTGCGCGCTCTCCCTCACCGGCTGGGCCTGGTGGCTGTGGCGGTCGCGTCCGGCCGTGGGGATCGGGCTTTCGGTGTCGGCCGCGGTGGGCTTCGGGATCGCTCTGCTGGGGGTGTCCGCCCCGGGGCGGGAGTTCCTGGCCGCGCTGATCGGCCTGTGGCCGGGGTCCGGGCCGCTGCGCGACGGTCAGCTGTACCTGGCGCCGCTCGCCCTGGTGCAGGCGCTCGGCCTGGGCGCCGTGGTGCTCTGGCTGCTGCGGGTCCTGGCTCTGTGGCGGGTGGTGGCCGTGGTGTTCCTGGTGCTGGCACCCGTGGTGGTGCTGCCGGGGCTGCTGTGGGGCGCGGGCGGGCGGTTGGCCCCGGTGGAGTACCCCGGGGAGTGGCTGGCGGCCCGCGAGGCGGTGGCGGCGGACGACCGGCCGGGAGCGGTCCTCGTCCTGCCCTGGAACGCCTACCGCGGGCTGGAGTGGTCGGGGGAGCCGGTGGTGGTGCTGGACCCGGCGACCAAGCTGTTCGACCGCCGCACGCTGTGGAACGACGACCTGAGCGTGGGCACCGCGGACGGCGGGCGGGTCGTGGTGACCGGTGAGGACGCCCGGGCGCGGGAGGCCGCCCGCCTGCTCGACCCCGACCCGGAGAGCGGTCTGCCCGGCCCGGAGCTGCTCGCGGACCCCGATGCCCTGGCAGAACTTCTGGGCGGCCTCGGGGTGCGTTACGTGGCCGTGTCAGCGTCGGTCGATAACCGGTTCTGGTCTGGTGCGGAGGAGCTTTCGGTGGTGGTCGAGGGGGTCGATCTGGCCCTCCTTGAGGTGTCAGACCAGCACATCAATGCGGATAAAGACGACATTTCGGGGTTGGAAGTTACCGGGGGGTTAGTTACAGTTGGGGCAATCATCTGGTCTATAGCTAGATCAGGTTCTAGTCTCGGGTTCCAGCGCCCCCCACCACAAACGGCGCGGGGCGCGCGGAAGGAGATCCCCAAGTGATCAAGGTAATCGCCGCCTGTGTGATCGGCGCGGCTCTGGCGGGTGGTGCCACTGTGGTGGCCACCAACCTCGCCACCGAGTCCACCGCGACCGCGGAACCGGTGAACGAAACCCTCTACAACTACGGCGACCGCTAGGTGGCCGTTTTCGGTTGAGGTAGGCGGGCGCCCCGCCACCAGTGGGGCGCCCGCCCCACCACTTCCCGCGGCCGCACCCCTCGCGGCCGCCCACCCCAGTGACGTCCGGTCGACGGGCCTGTTCGGCGTGCGCTCAGTGCTACCCCACGGCACTCACGCAGCGTGTCCACTCACAGTCCCTGAGTGGTATCGCTCAGGTCCCGCGCCCGGTACCGCGCGGAAGGAGAGCGTGTGGTCTTCCAGAAGGTCCCGACCCGGGTGGAGCCCGGTCTCCCCATGATCACCCCCGCTCCGGCCGTGGTTCCCGCCCCCGCACCGGCGGAGCCCGCCGAGTCCGCCGCACCCGAACCGGTCACGGTCCGGCCCGCACCGGTCGACCCAGCCGACCCCGGCCCCCGCCTCGACGGCGTCCGGATCGTGATGGTCAACTGGCGCGACCCCTGGCAGTCCACCGCGGGTGGAGCCGAGGAGTACGCCTGGCGGATCAGCCGCCACCTGGCCGAACGCGGCGCCATCGTCACCTTCCTGACCAGCCGTGAACCCCACCAGGCCCGCGTCGAGACCAAGGACGGCATCGTCATCCGCCGGATGGGCGGAAAGTTCACCGTCTACCCGCGCGTGATGGCCTGGCTCGCCCTGTGGCGGCGCGAGTACCACCTCGCCTTCGACTGCATGAACGGCATTCCGTTCTTCTCCCGGCTGGTCCTGCGCCGCCGCACCAGGGTCGTCAGCGTGGTCCACCACGTCCACGACCTCCAGTTCAACGCCTACTTCCCGGCGCCGCTGGCCTGGTTCGGCCGCTTCCTGGAGTCGGCGGTGGCCTCCCGGGTCTACCGGAAGTGCACCACCGTCACCGTCTCGGAGTCCTCCCGCGCCGCCATGCGCGACAAGCTCGGCTGGCGCGCTCCGATAGAGGTCATCCACAACGGCGGCCCACCCGTCACCCTCCACCACCCTCAAACGTCGCCTTCGGCGCAGTCCGTTTCAGCGGCCCCACCCGAGCTGGCAGCCTCGGCCCCGGCCCCCGACGCCGCGCCCGCGCTGGTCAGCCTCGGTCGGCTCGTCGTGCAAAAGCGCGTCTCCCGGGTCGTCGACCTGGCCCGCACGCTCGGGGACGACCACCCCGGCCTGCGCGTGCACATCATCGGCCGTGGCCCCGAGGGCGAGCACCTCGCCGACCAGGTCGGCCGCGACGGCCTCCAAGACCGGGTGGACCTGCACGGCTTCCTCTCCGAGGAGGACAAGAACTCCGTCCTGGCCGGCTGCCACCTGCACGTGACCGCCTCCGAGTTCGAGGGCTGGGGCCTGACCGTCATCGAGGCCGCCCGGCTCGGCGTGCCCACCGTGGCCTACGATGTGGACGGACTTCGCGATTCGGTCCGTGACGGCGAGACCGGCTGGCTCGTCCGCGAGGGCGAGACCCTCGAGGACGTCGTCTCCCGGGCCCTGAAGGAACTGTCCGACCCCCGGCGGGCGGAGGAGGTCCGGCGCGCCTGCCGCGCCTGGGCGGCCCAGTTCACCTGGGCGGCCAGCGGTGCCCGCATGACCCGACTGGTCGCCGCGGAACTGTCCCTGGGAACCCCCGTCCCGGCCTCCGACCCCGCAGCAGGCAAGAAAGCGAAGATGTGACTTCGGCGGAATCCACCGCCAGGCGCGAACCGGAGGATTCCAGAACACCGACCGCCCCCGGCGGAGTGGACGAGAAGCTGCTGGCGCGGCTCAAGGTCCTCGCGGTGTGTCTGCTCCTGGGAGCACTGGCAGCGAGCATCGACCCCGGCAGGATCGTCAGCGACACCAAGATCGACCTGACGATCAACCCCCTGGGGTTCATGGAGCGAGCCCTCCACCTGTGGGACGCCTCCTACTTCGGCCAGCTCCAGAACCAGGCCTACGGGTACTTCTTCCCGAACGGCCCCTTCCACCTGCTGTTCGAGACGCTCGGCATGCCCGAGTGGCTCATCCAGCGCGTGTGGATGGCGGTGCTGCTCATCGCCGCCTTCGTGGGGGTGTACAAGGTCGCCGAGGCCCTGGGCCTGGGCACCGTCAACACCCGCATCCTCGCCGGTGTCGCCTACGCGCTCGCCCCGCGCGTGCTCACACTGCTCTCGTACAACTCGGCCGAGCTGCAGCCCATGCTGCTCATGCCGTGGATCCTGCTGCCGCTCATCCTGGGCACCAAGCACGGCTACCCGCCCGCGCGGATGGCCCTGCTGTCCGGGCTGGCCTTCCTCATGTGCGGCGGTACCAACGCCGCCTCCGAGCTGGCGGTCCTGGTCGTCCCCGGCCTCTACCTGCTCACCCGGGCCAACGGGCCGCGCAAGTGGCGGCTGATCCTGTGGTGGTCGGGCGCGCTCGTGCTCGCCTCGTTCTGGTACATCGTCCCGCTGCTGATCATGTCGCGGTACGTGTACTCGTTCATGCCCTACACCGAGGACGCCGCCGTCACCACGGGGATCACCTCCCTGTTCAACTCCCTGCGCGGCACCTCCAACTGGATGGGCTTCCTGCCCGACATGGGCAACACCGCGCTGCCCTCGGGCGCCGAACTCTCCCTGACCCCGTGGCTGGTCGCGGTCACCGCGCTGGTCGCCGGGCTGGGCCTGGCCGGGCTGATCAACCGGCGCACCCCCGAACGCCTCTTCCTCATCAGCACGCTCCTGGTGGGCACCGCGATCGTCGTCGCGGGCTTCACCGGCGCACTGACCGGCCCGTTCGCGCCGTTCATGCGCGAGCTGTTCGACGGCGCCCTCGCGCCCTTCCGCAACGTCCACAAGTTCGACGCCCTCATCCGCCTGCCGATCGTGCTCGGCCTGGCGCACCTGCCGGTCGTGGTCGCCCGCGACTGGGCCGACCGCAGGGGCAGTGGCCCGGAGACGCTGGCCAGGGTCAGAAGGACCGTGGCCGGGGCCGGCGCCGCCGTCTTCCTCATCACGCTCACCCCCATCGCCACCGTCGGCATCGCCCCGCGCGGCGGTTTCGAGGAGATCCCGGACTACTGGTACGAGGCCGTGGACTGGCTGGAGGACCGCGGCGACGAGCGCGGCATGACCATGGCGCTGCCCGGCTCGGCCCGCGGCGAGTACGAGTGGGGCCGACCGCTCGACGAACCCATGCAGCCCCTGCTCTCCGGAGCCTGGACCAACCACCAGATCATCCCGTGGGGCTCCTCCGGCATCTCCCGGATCACCCACGAAATCGATCAGCGGGTCTCCTCCGGGCGCGGCTCCGAAGGGCTCGCGGACACCCTCGCGCGCCTGGGCGTCACCCACCTGATCGTGCGCAACGACCTCCAGCGGGTGGGCAACAACGGCGCCTGGCCCGCCCGCGTCCACCAGTCGCTGGGCAACTCCCCGGGCATCACCGAGGCCGCCGAGTTCGGCCCGGTGATCGGCTCCCTGGACCACTCGTCCGCCTCCCAGTGGTTCGACCAGCCCTACCCGTCCCTGACCGTCTACGAGGTCGAGGACGCCGCGCCCGCGGTGGGCACCGTGCCCTCCGCAGGCGCGCTGCGGGTCACCGGCGGCCCCGAGTCCGTCCTGCACCTGGCCGAACAGGGCCTGGTCAACGACGACCGCCCGATCCTGCTCGGCGACGACCCCGGAGCGTCGGAGATCGCGGCGGAGAACACGATCGTCACCGACACCGCCCGCCGCCGCGAGGTCGTCTACTCCGACGTACGCCGTAACGTCTCGGCCACCATGACCGAGGACCAGGAACTCGAACGCGACGTCCCCGCGCCCGACATCATGGACCCCGCGTGGGAGGAGTACGTCGCCCACGCCGAGCACCTGGGCATCGCCGGGATCACCGCGTCCACCTCCGAGGCCGGGGTGGAGGCCCGGGCCAGCGACCGCGACCCGGGGCACGCCCCCTACGCGGCCCTGGACACCGACCTCGGCACCGCCTGGCGGTCCAGCGCCTTCGCGGGCGCCCTCGGCCAGTGGATCGAGGTCGAGTTCACCGAACCCCGGGACCTGAGCGGGCTGAGCGTGGCCTTCGAGCAGTTGCCCGGCGAGCCGCCGCCCTCGAGGGTCACCCTCATCACCGACAACGGCCAGTCCGAGGCTGCCGTGGCCGCCACCGACGACCCCCAGGAGCTCGCGGCCCCGCCCGGGCAGACCTCCACGCTGCGGGTGCGGATCGACGAGTTGGCCTGGGAACCGGAGTACCGCTTCGGCACCCGGGTGGGTATCGCGTGGATCTCCCTGCCCGGGCTGGAGGCCGCGCGGACCCTGCACGTGCCCGGCCCGGCCGAGACCGGCACCCTGCTCTTCACCGGGTCGACCGGCACCGCACCCGGCTGCATGGAGGGTTCGCACGTGTGGGTGTGCAACCCCCGGCTGGAGGTGAGCGGCGAGGACGCGAGCAAGCTCGACCGCACCTTCGAACTCTCGCCGGGTGCGGCCGCCGAAACCCATCAGATCTCCGGGGAGGTCGTCCTCACCGACCCCCGCGAGGCGGAGAACGCCGCCAACCGGGCCAGCGGGTTCCCGCACGTGACCGGTTCCTCCACCGCCGTCCAGCACCCCGCTGCCATGGGCCGGGGCGCGCTCGACGACGAGGAGGGCACGGTCTGGTATCCGGACCCCGAGGAGAAGAGCCCCTGGCTCGACATCGAGCTGGGCGCGGCGACCGCCGTGGACCACCTGAAGGTCGACTTCCCACGGGCCGACAGCGTGATGCGGCCGATCAAGGTGACGGTCGAGGGCGGCGGAACGGTCCGTGAGGGCTGGCTGGACGGCAGCGGCCGGGTCGACTTCGCGGAGCTGACCGCCGCGTCCCTGCGGGTGACCTTCGAGCGCCCGGAGGGCCAGGCCCTGGAGATCGGCACCGTCGAACTCCCCGGGGTGCCCCCGGTGGAACCGCTGCCCGAGGGCGACGCCTCCACCACCTGCGGCCTGGGCCCCACCCTGCGAGTCAACGGCCAGCGGGTGGAGACCCGGATCAGCGACGGCACCCTGGCCGACCAGCTCACCGGCAACCCGCTGCGCTACGAGACCTGCACCGACCTGGACCTGAACGAGGGCGAGAACCGGGTCGTCGTCGACCCGGGCAACCGCTACCAGGTGCGGTCGGCGCTGGTGGAGTCGGCCGATCAGAGCGTCACCGACGCCCCCGCCGTCCAGATGGCCGAGGTCGACACCCTGCATGCCTGGGGCCCGAGCGAGCGCAGCTTCGACGTGGACGTCGACGAGGACAGCCTCCTGGTGGTGAACGAGAACTTCAACGAGGGCTGGGAAGCCCGGCTGGACGGCGGCGACGGGCCGCTGGAACCGGTGCGGCTCGAAGGCTGGAAGCAGGCCTGGGTCCTGCCCGAGGGCAGCGCCGGGACGGTCACGCTCACCTACACGCCCGACGCCGTCTACCACCGCGTGCTGGCCGCGGGCGGTGCGCTCGCCGCACTGCTCGTGGTGCTCGCACTGTGGCCGCGCCGCTGGCTGCCGGGCGGAAGGCGCCTGATGGCCGAACCCCCGCGCCGCTCGCGCGCCCTGCCCGAGGCGGGCCCCGGTTGGCTGCCGCGCTGGGCGGTACTGCCGCTGGGCCTGGCCTACGGGGTGTGGATCGCGGGCTGGGCCGGTGCGGCCGTGGTCGGCGTGCTCCTGGTATCCCTGTGGTGGCTGGCCCGCAGGGTCCCCCAACGGTTGCGCCACGCCAAACCCGGGAGACCCTCCATGGGCGGTCGGACGCTGCCCCACCTGGCCGGTCCGTGGGTGGTCACCGTGTCCTTGGCCCTGGCCGGACTGGCCATGGCCTCGGGCACGTACCTGGTGGTGAACATGCCCTTCCACGACATCACGGAGACACTCGGAACCGCCCTGCGCGGCTGGGTGCCGCAGGCGCTGTGCCTGCCCGCGATGGCGCGCCTGGTCCTGGCCCTGGGCCAGCACGGGGCCGGAGTCGAACCGCCCGTGTCCGAACCCGCCGCCGTGCCCGCCCGGGTCGCCGCCGGGCCCCCGGCCGGGTCGGAGCCGACGGCGGAGCCCGAAACCGGTGCCGAGGCCGAGCGTGTGCCCGGACCGGAGTTCGATCCGGGGACCGTTCCGGAGTTCGATCCCGGTCACGAGCGCGACACCGAGCCCGACCCTGAGCCCGACGTCGAGGAGGCCCGCAGGTGAATACGTTCTCGCAGGTGGGCGCGGCACCCCAAACCCGGCTCCAGCCCCTGGGCCCGGAGCCGGGGCGCGGTCTGCCCAAGGGCACCTTCCTGGTGGCGGCGGGCGCGTTCCTGCTGACCCTGGCCCTGCTGCTGCCGCTCTACGTCCACGACCGGGTCGCCCCGCTCCCGGCGGCGGCCTCCTTCGACCTGCGGATGATCGATCAGGATGCCGCCTACCTGGACACCGCCACCTGGACGCGGGTGGAGACCGCCGAGCTCGAACAGGTCACCCGGGTGGAGGCCTCCGCGCACGGCAGTGACTGGTCGGCCTGGGAGATGACGGTGAACACCTCCGCGTCGGACCAGGTCATCGACCACTGGAGCCGTCGCGTCATCGTCGACCGGGAGACCGGTCGGGCGGTCAACTGCTGCGGTGAGCACGTCAACGGCGACCGCGCGGTTCGCCAGGCCGGGCTGGTGCTGTACTGGCCGCCGGGCGTGCCCGAGGGCGGTCACTCCTTCTACGACGCCGAGGTGCGCTCGGCCCCCTCGGTCGAGTTCGACGAGAACGACGAGGTCGCCGGGGTTCCGGTGCGCCGCTACACCCAGACCGTGGACCGGACCCAGGTCCCCGAGTCCGCGCGGGACGTGCCCGCCGCCCTGTTCGATCCGGGCGCCGAGGGCACGGTCCGGGCGAACCGCTGGCTGACGGCGGAGCGGACCTTCTGGGTCGAGCCGGTCACCGGCATGGTGGTGAACATGGCGGAGAGCCGCTCCGAGACCCTGCGCCCGCAGAACGGTTCCGGTGAGGTGGCCCTGCTCGACGCCGAGCTCACCCTGGCCGACGGGCAGGTCTCCGGCTACGCGGAACAAGCCCGGGCGCGGTCGCTGCTGCTCCGGGGGCTGGACCGGTGGGCACCCTGGACCCTGGGCCCGGTCGGGATGCTCGCGATCCTGGCCGGACTGGTCACCGCCTGGCGGGCCCGCACGGCACAGGACGAGGAGACCCCGGCGGAGACGGAGTCGGAAGTGGAGAAGGCGCCGGAGAAGGTCCCGGTGCCGGAGCCCGAGGCACGCAGGCCGTAGCGCGCGAAAACCCGGTGACGGGCGGCGGGTCCGCTTGGCATGATCGTTCCGAGTCCACTCGTTCGGAGCCGACATGCCCAGCCAGTCCACCGCCGTTGCGCGGAGCCGGGCCGCCCGCCGGATCCGCGCGGCCGTGCTGCTCACCGCCATCCTGCTGTCCTCGATGGGTGACGAGGTGGTACTGGTCGCGGCGATCTTCCGGCTGGCCGAGACCGGGAACTCCCTGTGGGTGACCGCTCTGCTGGTTGCCCAGATCGGCCCGCTCATCCTGCTGGCGCCGCTGGCCGGGGTGGTGCTGGACCGCTTCGACACCGGCCGGGTCCTGATCCTGGCCTGCGTGGGACAGGGGCTGGCCATCCTGCCCGCGGTCTGGTTCCAGCATCCCGGCGTGCTGGTCCTGTGCGTGCTCGCGGTCAGCTCCATGGCGGCCTTCGTCAATCCCGCGATCCTCACCCTGCTGCCGAGCGCCGCAGGTGAACTCTCCCCGGTGCACGCCAACTCCCTGTTCGAGGGCGTACGGGCCTCGGCCACCGTGCTGGGTCCGCTGGTGGGCGGGGTGCTGGTCGGACTCTTCGGGGTCACCCCGGCCCTGCTCCTGGACTCGGCGAGCTTCTTCGTGGCCGCGACCGCCTTCCTGCTGCTGGGGGTGCGCCGCCCGGCGGTCAGCACCCCGGGCACCCTGTGGTCCGGTGCGGCGGACGGCGCCCGCCACCTGCTCCGGACCCGGCTGTTCCGGGTACTGCTGCCGGTGCTGGCCTTGGCGGTGGTGGCCACCTCCACCACCAACGTCGCCATGGTGTTCGTGGTCCGCGAGGTCATGGGGCACGGCGCCGAGGTCTTCGGCGCGCTGACCGCGGGCTGGGGTGCGGGCCTGCTGCTGGGCGCGCTGGCCGTGTCCCTGCTGCGGCCGGCCCCGTCGGGCCGGGGCGTGGCGCTGGCGGCGGCCCTGATCGGGTCGGCGCTGGCGCTGTGGGCCTGGTTCCCCGTGCTGTGGGTGGCGGCGCTGTGCGTGGTCCTGGCGGGTGCGGGCAACGCGGTGCACAACATCCTGCTCAGGTCAGTGGTCCACCACCGCACGCCCGAAGCACTCCTGGGTCGGGCGCACGCGCTCATGGGTTCGGTGGTCAACAGCGGTTTCGTCGCTGGTTTCCTGATCGCCGGGTGGTTCGCCGCCGACCATCCCCGGGAACTGTTGGCCGTCGCGGGCGCGGTGGCTCTCCTGGCCGGGCTGCTCGGGGCGCTCGTTGTCCACATGGTCCGCGCGGAGAGTGACTGAAGCAGTACCATCGAACCCATGTGCGGACGTTATGCCCAGTCCAGGAACGTGCACCAGCTCCAGCTGGCCTTCGACCTCCCCGAGGAGGCGCTGGGCCAGGAGGGCGACCCGCGGGCCTGGCCGCCGTTGGAGGAGCTCGACCCGGACTACAACATCTCGCCGGGCCGACCCGTCTACGCGGTCCTCGGGCCGCCGCCGCGGGGCGAGGACACCGGCCCGCCGGGGCCGCGCTCCCTGCACACCATGCGCTGGGGGCTCGTGCCCTCCTGGGCCAAGGACCGCAACATCGGCTACCGGATGATCAACGCCCGCAGCGAGACCGTCGCGGACAAGCCCGCCTTCCGCACCGCCTACCGGCGCCGCCGCTGCCTGCTCCCGGCCGACGCCTACTACGAGTGGCAGCTGCTCAACAAGGACGGCACCGCCGAGGCCAGCACCTCGCCCGCCACCGACCCCCAGCACAAGAAGCGCAAGGCCAAGGCGCTCAAGAAGCCGTTCTCCATCCACTACCAGGAGAGCGAACCGCTCGCCCTGGCCGGGATCTTCGAGCGCTGGCGCGACCCCGAGGTCGACGACGAGAACGATCCTGCGGCCTGGGTGTGGTCCTGCGCGGTGATCACCACCGAGGCCGCGCCCCAGCTCGCGCACATCCACGAACGCATGCCCGTGGTGGTGCCCGCCGACGGCTGGGCCGCCTGGCTCGACCCGGCCTCCGGCCCGGACGACCTGTCCCACCTGTTGGACGAGACTCCGGTGGCCCGGTTCGAGGTCGACGAGGTCTCCACCGACGTCAACAGCATCAAGAACAACCGCCCTGACCTGCTGGAACCCGTCGAGAACGCGGGCCCTTCCCATCCGGAGACACTTTTCTGACCCTGAGGCGGGTGGACAGGCCGGGGGACGGCCTGTGTATGGTGTGCGAGGCCACAGGGGAGTGCTTCCCCTGGGCCCGGGGCACCGTGATCGAGGTGTTCCGAGCACGTTTGACGTGCGCACATATGAATACGCAACGCGGGAGCTCGCGCCATGGCGGGCTGAGAGGGCGACTCAAGGGTGTCGCCGACCGCAGAACCTGTTCGGGTAATTCCGACGTAGGGAGGCATGCCATGACGGCTATCGACAGTCGTGACGTTTCCACCACCGATGAGCACCAGGTGACCACCGGTCCCATCATGGGATCGCACAAGGTCTACCAGGAGATCGACACCCCCGAAGGTCTCACGCTCCGCGTCCCGCAGCGCCGGGTGGAACTCAGCAACGGCAGCCATTTCGATCTGTACGACACCTCCGGCCCGTACACCGACGAATCCGCACACATCGACGTCCACCAGGGACTCCCGCGCACCCGTGAGGCGTGGGCCCTGGACCCCGTGAACGGCTCGGTCAGCCAGCTGGCCTACGCCAAGGCCGGGATCATCACCCCCGAGATGCGCTTCGTGGCCGCCCGCGAGGGCATGGACCCCGAGTTCGTCCGCGAGGAGGTGGCGATCGGCCGCGCGGTCATCCCGGTCAACCGCAACCACCCCGAGTCCGAGCCGACCATCATCGGCAAGAAGTTCCTGGTCAAGATCAACGCCAACATCGGCAACTCCGCGGTCACCTCGTCGGTGCCCGAGGAGGTCGAGAAGATGGTGTGGGCCACCCGCTGGGGCGGCGACACCGTGATGGACCTGTCCACCGGCAAGCGCATCCACGAGACCCGCGAGCGCATCATCCGCAACTCGCCGGTGCCCATCGGCACCGTCCCGATCTACCAGGCGCTGGAGAAGGTCGACGGCGACCCCACCAAGCTCAGCTGGGAGATCTACCGCGAGACCATCATCGAGCAGGCCGAGCAGGGCGTGGACTACATGACCGTCCACGCGGGCGTCCTGCTCAGGTACGTGCCGCTGGCCGCCCGCCGCGTCACCGGCATCGTCTCGCGCGGCGGCTCCATCATGGCCGCCTGGTGCCTGGCCCACCACAAGGAGAGCTTCCTCTACACCCACTACGAGGAACTCTGCGAGATCTTCCGCCAGTACGACATCACCTTCTCCCTCGGTGACGGTCTGCGGCCCGGCTCCATCGCCGACGCCAACGACGCGGCCCAGTTCGCCGAGCTGCGCACCCTGGGCGAGCTCACCCACATCGCCCGCGCGCACGACGTGCAGGTGATGATCGAGGGCCCCGGGCACGTGCCGATGGACAAGATCAAGGAGAACGTGCGCCTGGAGGAGGAGCTGTGCGGCGAGGCGCCGTTCTACACGCTCGGCCCCCTGGCCACGGACGTCGCCCCCGGCTACGACCACATCACCTCAGCCATCGGCGCCGCCCAGATCGGCTGGTACGGCACCGCGATGCTCTGCTACGTCACCCCCAAGGAGCACCTGGGCCTGCCCAACCGGGACGACGTCAAGACCGGTGTCATCACCTACAAGCTCGCCGCCCACGCCGCCGACATCGCCAAGGGGCATCCCCGGGCGCAGGAGTGGGACGACGAGCTGTCCAAGGCGCGCTTCGAGTTCCGCTGGCAGGACCAGTTCCACCTGTCGTTGGACCCCGAGACCGCCCAGTCCTTCCACGACGAGACCCTGCCCGCCGAACCCGCCAAGACCGCGCACTTCTGCTCCATGTGCGGGCCCAAGTTCTGCTCGATGAAGATCTCCCAGGACGTGCGCAAGTACGCGGCTGAGAACGGCCTGGACACCGTCGAGGCGATCGAGAAGGGCATGGCGGACAAGTCCGCGGAGTTCGCCGACGGCGGTAACCGCGTCTATCTGCCCCTGGCCGACTGAGCCCGTGGGCTCCCGGTACCGGGGTGCCGGGAGCCCACGGTTCGCTTTTCAGGAGCCCGGTTTCCCGGAGCCCGGGGCTCCGGGAAACCGTGTTTCTAGGAGCGGAGGAGCGCCGGCTTCCACTCCTCGGCGAGGAGCCCGTACAGGGCCTCGTCCAGGAACTCACCCAGCACCCAGGCCGAGGAGCGCATGACGCCCTCGCGGACGAAGCCGTTGTTCTCGGCCATCGCCAGCACGGCGGTGTTGTCGGCGAGCGTCTCGATCTGGAGCCGGTGCAGGCCGCGGACGACGAAACCGTAGTGGCACAGCACCGCGACCGTGTCCGTGCCGTAGCCCTTGCCGCGGGCGGACGAGAGAATGCCTACGCCGAGGTGCGCGGACCGGCTGTGGGTGTCGATCCCCCACAGACTCGCGGTGCCCACCAGCGCCTCGGTGCCCAGGTCGACCACGGAGAAGGCGGCCATGGACACCGCACCGTCGTCCACGGTGACCGCGGAGTACTTCGAACCGGGCATGGTCGGCCGCCATGGCGACCCCTGGGCCCGTGAGTGGGTCACCGGGTCGTCGTAGAGGTCGGCCTGGAGGACCGGGATGTCGTCCTCGTGCCGGGCACGGAGCCCGACCTTACTTCCTCTGAGCATTCAAGCTTTCTATCCGGCCGCGCTGCCGCCCGCAACCCGGTTTCTCTCACGGCTCAGCGCCCGGTGCCAGAGGAACAGGACGGGCGGGATCACCAGTTCCACGGCGAGCAGGCCCAGGAGGAAGGGATGCGGCACGCCCTCCAGCAGGACCGCCAGGGCCCGGGCCAGCCCTCCGACGAAGACCGCGGCGATGATCCACATCAGGACCGGGGCACGCTCCAGGGGGCGGGGGACCACCCACAGCAGGGCCGGGCCGAGAGTGAGCCACACCCCGGCGAAGAAGCGGTAGTTGCTGTCCGCGTTCAGGCCGATGGCGGTGTCGCCGGGCAGGGCGGTCGGGCCGAGGACGACGTTCAGGGCGCCCGTGCCGAACAGGACCAGGGCGGACAGGATGACGAGCGCCTGGAAGGACCGTAGGGAACGCACAGGGGGGACTCCGTCCGGTAGGGATGCCTCTGCCGACCCTAAGGCTGCCCTCCGGAGAGGAGCGGGCGGGGGCCGGCGCGGCCCGAACGGCTAGTGCGGCTTGTACACGCTGGACACCAGGTGGACGCCGACGTAGTCGTCGGAGTCGGCGGCGTGCAACTCCATCTCCACCAGCCGCGCCATCGAACGGGGGTCGCGGGCCAGCATCATCTCCACGGTCGAGGCGGACAGCACCGTGCGCGGTTTGATCCACTCCAGTTCGAGCCCGGCCTCGGTGACCATCTCGGTGAGCTGTTCAGCGGTGAAGCAGCGGGTGATGGAGCCGTCCGGCCAGGGGACCAGGAGGACGTCCGCGCTGGGCGCGTGGCTCAGCTCGGGCCAGTAGTCCTGTTCGGCCAGCAGTGCCATGCCCAGTACCACCGAGTCCACGCAGACCAGCGCCCGGCCGCCCGGACGCAGCACCCGGGCCACCTCCGCCATCGAGGACTCGGTGGCCAGATGCCGGGAGAGGACCCGGTTGTCGGCGATCACACCGTCGAAGGACTCGGAGGTGAAAGTGCGCAGGAGGGCGGAGTCACCGACCACGTGCCGTAGCCGACCCCGGGGAGCGGGAGGCGGCACCACGGCGCGGCCGTTCACCAGGGTGAGCGGGCGCCGCATGGCCATGTCCACCGACGGCAGCAGGGTGACGACGTCGTGCCCGGCGGCCACGGCGCGCGGGGTGCCCTGGAAGTCCGGACTGGACAGATCGAGTAGTCGGGAGGGGCTCCTGGGGAGCCAACGGCTGATCTGCGCCTCGGCGACCGCCCAGTAGAACCGCCAGTAGTCCGAGAGCCGGTCTGTCGTGGCGAACTGCGTGGCGGGCGATCGGGGGCGGTCGGAGGCCGGAGTCGGGGACGGTCGCACGTGCACTCCTCTCCCATCCTTCAAAGAGTTCTACCCGCACTCTGCCATGCCTCACCTCCGACGACAGGGGCAAACGACAAACTTCGACCGGACCGGGACCTTCGGCCACCCGCCGCGCACGGAATCAGGTCGCGGAGGGTGTTGTTGTCACCATCACCGTCCGAGGAGTAGGGAGCTCGGAGGGTGTCCGCGACGCTGGGAACACGGAAGGGGCTGGGTTCGGAACATGCCGACCGCTGGTGCGTGCCTTGAGCGCGGGGAAACGGTGTCGGCGCCACGCGGCGTCGATGCGCAGGTCCGGGGTGTGGGACCGTATCGTTGGGATATGGACGCCCCACCAGGGACCAGCGCGAGGAGGCCGAAGGGCTTGGACCAGAGCCAGGAGACAGCCGAGGAACGGGACGAGCGGTTCGAGAGGGACGTGCTTCCCTTCCTCGACCAGCTCTACTCGGCGGCGCTGCGCATGACCCGCAACCCCTCTGACGCCGAGGACCTGGTCCAGGAGACCTTCGCCAAGGCGTTCGGTTCCTTCCACCAGTTCAAGGCGGGGACCAACCTCAAGGCGTGGCTGTACCGCATCCTCACGAACACCTTCATCAACTCCTACCGCAAGAAGCAGCGGGAGCCGAAGCAGGCCGGGACCGAGGACGTCGAGGACTGGCAGCTGGCACAGGCCGCCTCGCACACCGCGGCGGGCCTGAAGTCCGCCGAGGCGGAGGCGCTCGAACACCTCCCCGACAGCGACGTCAAGCGCGCCTTGCAAGAGCTGCCGGAGGACTTCCGGATCGCGGTGTACCTCGCCGACGTCGAGGGGTTCGCGTACAAGGAGGTCGCCGAGATCATGGGCACCCCGATCGGAACGGTCATGTCCCGATTGCACAGAGGGCGGCGCCAGCTGCGTTCCCACCTGGAGGAGTACGCGGTGGACCGCGGTTTCCTGCCCGCCACGCGGGCGGCGGAGGCCTCGGCGGTCGCTTCGGGATCGTCGGCCGGTGGTCGGGGACAGGTGAGTGGTTCGGAGCGAGGAGACCGGTGATGAGCGGCGGCCACGACAAGCCTGAGACGGACGACACCCCGTGCAGCGAGGTGCTCGACAAGCTCTACACCTACCTCGACGGTGAGCTCGAGGAAGGTAACTACACCGAGGTCAAGGCGCATCTGGAGGGGTGCAGCCCGTGTCTGGACGAGTACGGCCTGGAAGAGGCCGTGAAGAAGCTCGTCGCCAAGCACTGCGGCTGCGACCCCGTTCCCCTGGATCTGCGGGACAAGGTCCTGGGGCGGCTGGCGGAGGCACGCAACGAGCAGTTGGCCCGTGAGGCCAGGGCCCAGTCTCCCCAAGCGCCGGCCTGAGAGCGGTTCGGTCACCCGCCTGGAGCGGTTCTGCCGCCGGTCGGGGGTGGTTTCGGACAGGCTCCGCGGGGCCGGGGATCGGGCTGAGGGCCCGACGGTAGCGGGCAGCGGCCCGACAATACGAAGCGGCGAAGGTTGGAACCCCAATCTTCGCCGCTTTTGTGCGTCTGGTGATGAATATTGCAATCTGTCGGATTATGGCCCTTTTGTGTGGTTTTATAGAAAGTGCGAGAAGCCTCCCGTGGGCTCTGGGGGTTTTGGTCACCGAGGTGTCGGCTGGGTGGTTCTCGGGGGGATCGACACGCCCGATGCCGGGAATCTGTTTTTGACCGTGACCGACTCGGAATGAATTTCCTCGAACTCTCTCGCGGCTGTTTCGCTTGCTTACGATGGGTAGTCATCCCTGTTGGTCTCCGATGGGAGGGCTTCCGGGATTGCCCGAGCTGTCGGTGATTTCCGGAGGGGCCACTCGGACCTATTGTTACTCTGTGTAGTTGTTTGTCATTACTAATGGAATTAGTAATTCCGCTCTTCGGAACTTACTGCCCAGGTTGGCGCCTGTAGTGCCGCCGGTTCGGGTTGGGGGTAATCGGGTGGGTGTTGTGGCCCGTTAAACTGGAGGCCTTATCCAACGAATGAGGTAATTTGCGCGGCGTGCTCGGGGGATGAGCGGGCTGTCGCGGCCGGGGAGAGGGGAACGACGATGTTCGTCACTATGTTCGGTGTCATGATGACTGCTGTTTTGGTGGCTTCCACTTTTACCGGATGGTCTTGGTGGTAGAACAGAACCGGTGAAACCATGACAGTCCGGTCGTCGTCGGCGGGGGGTGAACGGGGTTGCGGGCTCTTCCTGGGGGCGCGCGTGTCTACGTCGGAAGCATCGTTGTCAGTGCTGTCGCCATCGTGCTCATCGGTCCTTACACAGGTATCGATGTGGGGACCCTGGTACTCATCGCGGTTCTCTTCGTCGTCGCGGAGTCGATAAGCACACACGTGGTCGTCGACGTCAAGGAAGCCGGTATCTCACCGAGCTCCGCCGTGGCGCTGGCCGCGGTCGTGCTGGTCGGGCCGGCCGGGGCCGCGGTGGTGGGCCTGGCCTCCTGCCTGGCGATTCGCCGGCAGGGCCTGGTGAAACGGGCCTTCAACGGTGCGCAGTTCGCCCTGGCGGCCTACGCGGCCGGACACGTTTACCTACTACTCGGCGGCACCGTCGGTGTTCCGGGACAGTCGGACTTTCCCGGCATCGTCCTGCCGTACGTCGCCGCCGTCCTGACACACACACTGCTCAACTCGGCGCTCATCGGCATCCTCATGTGGTGCCTGGGCGTCACTCGGCCCGCCGGCGCGGGACGTCTGCGCTGGCGGCCGCTGGCAGCCCTGGAGATCGCCTCCGTCGGCTACCAGATGCTCGGCCTGGCGATCGCGGCGATCTGGGGCGCGGTGGGGATCATCGCCCCGCTCCTCGTACTGCTGCCGCTGTTCATCGCCAGGTGGGTCTTCGGCCAGCAGACTGCCGAGGCACGGGCGCACGAGGCCACCCTGGCCACCCTGTGCCAGGCGGTGGAGACCAAGGACTACTACACACGGGGCCACTGCATGCGCGTGGCCGAGGGCTCGGCGATGATCGCCGCCGAGCTGGGCATGCCCGCCGAGCGCGTACAGAAGATCCGGTACGCGGGCATGCTGCACGACATCGGCAAGCTCGGCGTGCCCACCAAGGTGATCCAGAAGACCGGAAAGCTCACCGACGACGAGTACGCCGCGATCAAGCTGCACCCCACGCGCGGGTACGAGATCGTCCGCGAGATCAGCTTCCTGGACGAGGCGCTCGCGGGCATCCGGCACCACCACGAGCGACTGGACGGCCGCGGTTACCCGATGGGGCTCGTCGGGATGGAGATCCCCGAGTCCGCTCGCATCATCAGCGTGGCCGATGTCTTCGACTGCCTGACCTCCACGCGGTCCTACCGCAAGGCGTGGTCGGTCGAGGACGCCATCGCCGAGCTCCGGCGCTGCGCGGGGAGCCAGTTCGATCCGCGCATGGTCGAGGCCCTCGTCCGGGCCGTCTCCCGTGAGGGTTGGCAGACCCCGGACATCGCGGAGCCCCCCGGGTGCCGTTACGGTGCCACCGAGCGCCCGGACCCCGACGAACCGGGCGCGCCGGTCCCCGACCTCCCGGCCGAGGTGAACTCCCCGGCCGAGGAGGAGAAGACGACACCGGTAGCGGAGTCCACGTCGGCCGGAGCGGTGACGGGTGGTCAGGACCGGTGATGACGCAGAAGCAGTCGGAGGGGGCGGGCCCCTCCGGTCCCCAACCCGGTGGACCGGAGGGCGGGGCACTGGGCCATCAGCGTTCGGGAGGGCCGTTCTGGCGCACCGCGCGCCCCTTCCGGGCCCTGCTGGTGGGCGGGGTGGGCGCCGCCTCCCTGGCGGCCTTGGTGCTGACGGCCGCGGCCGGGTTCGACCAGCCCTACGTGGCCTTGGTCTTCTGCCTGGTCATCGCCGGGGGAGAACTGGCCAGGATCACGCTGCCCGGCAACCGCGAGTCCGCGCCGATCGCCCTGGCCGGCGCGATCGCCTACGCGTTCCTGATCGGCCTGGGCGGTGAACCGAGCCACCACACCGCCTGGCAGGTGGTGGCGGTGGTCGCCCTGGGCGTCGCGCTGGGCGAGCTGCCGCACGTGGCGGTGGGGCGCAGCCCCCGCCTGGAGGACGTGGCGCGCCGGGTGCTCACCGCGCTCCTGCTCGCCGCGGCCTTCCGCCCGATCGTGGAGGCGCTGGCCCTGACCGGACCCTCCGTCGCGGTCGCCCTGCTCATGACCGGGACGGTCGCCCTGGCCTGGGCTCTGGACGTTGCGCTCTCGGCCGTACTCCGCGCCGAAAGGCTGTGCACCCGGCTGCGGGTGGCGCTGCGCGACGAAGCCCGGGCCCAGGTCGCCACGGGGGGCGCGATCGCCTCCAGCGGCGTGCTGATCGCCCTGGCCTGCACGGTGACCGGCCTGGTGGGCCTGCTGGTCTTCCTCGCCCCGCTGCTGGTGTCACAGGTGGCCTTCCGCAGGCACGCCGAGGTGCGCCGCACCTACCTGGAGACCGTGCGGGCGCTGTCCCGGGTCACCGAGGTGGGCGGGTACGTGGAGAACGGGCACTCACGCCGGGTCAGCCAGCTCTCCCACGGGATCGCCTGCGAACTCGGACTGGCCGAAGCCGAGCTGCTGGAGCTGGAGTACGCGGCGCTCATGCACGACATCGGCCAGTTGTCGCTGCGCGAACCCATCGCGGGCGGGGCGACCGTCCTGGCCTCGCCGAGGGAGCAACGCCGGATCGCGGAGCTGGGTTCAGCCATCATCCGTGAGACCGGGGTGCTGGACAACGTCGCCGAGATGGTCCGCCGCCAGTGCGAGCCGCTGGCCGGAGACGGCGACGAGGGGGTGCCCCCGCTGGGCAGCCGGGTCATCAAGGTGGCCAATGCCTTCGACGACCTGGTCGGTGAGAACGGCGACGCGGAGCGCCGCGCCGCCGTCGTGGAACGCCTGCGGATGGACACCGACAGCGAGTACGACCCCCGCGTGGTCGACGCCCTGTCCCGCGTGCTCGAACGCCGGTAGCTCGGCCGCTCAGCCCCTCCGGGCCTGAGGAGGGGCGGTCGGACCAGGCACGGGGTCCGCGGGTCAGTCGCGGGGCGGGCGCAGACGGGTGACGAACTTGTAGCGGTCGCCGCGGTAGAGCGAGCGCACCCACTCCACGGGGTGGCCGTCGCCGTCGAAGCTGTGCTGGCAGTGCAGGACCAGGGGCAGGCCCACGTCCACGCCGAGCAGGCGGGCCTCGTTCGGCGTGGCCAGCACTGTTTCGATGGATGCCTCCGCCTCGGCCAGGGAGACGTCGTAGGCGCTCGCCAGGGCCTCGTAGAGCGACGCGTAGCGGTCGAGCTGCCTCCGGAGTCCGGGAAAGCGCCGCGCGGCCAGGTGGGCCGTTTCCACGGCCATGGGCTCGCCGTTGGCCAGGCGGAGCCGCTCGATGCGCAGCACGCGGCCGCCGGAACGGATGGCGAGGAGCTCGGCGAGCTGGTCGTCGGCGTTGATGTAGCTGACGTCCAGGATGCGGGTGGCCGGGTGCAGGCCGTGCGCCCGCATCTCCTGCGTGTAGCTGGTCAGCTGGAGGACCTGCGCGACCTTCGGCTTGGCCACGAACGTGCCCTTGCCCTGGATGCGCAGCAGACGCCCCTCGACGACCATCTCGGTCAGGGCCTGGCGCACCGTGGTGCGCGAGGTGCCGAACTGCGTCGCCAGGGCGCGCTCGGGCGGGACCGGGTTCCCGGCCGGCATCGCCTCGATCAGCTCCAACAGCTGTTTCTTGACCTGGTAGTACTTCGGCACCCGGGGGTTGCCGTCCAGTGTGCGCTGACCAGTCATCAGTCTCCTCCGCCGCGTCCCGCGCTCGCTTTCGCCCCGCGCCCGGAAGTGGCCGGACCGGCGGCTGTTCGGTCGCCGATTGGTGTGGACCACTGGTCGAGTGCGTGCCTCTTGAGTATGCACGTCTTCATGGGATGATTTGTGAGTGCCTCACCTCAGCGACCTCATTCGCCGCCACACGTCACTCAAGCAGGCGGACCTGGAGTGGATCCACTCACTGGTCTCGGACTGGCAGCTCCTGGCCGACCTTTCCTTCGCGGACCTCGTGCTGTGGGTGCGTCTGCGCGATGACGACGGCTGGGTCGCCGTCGCGCAGATGCGTCCCACCACCGGACCGACCGCCTTCCAGGACGACCTGGTCGAGACGGTGCTCCGGGACGACATGACCGATGTCACGTCCCGCTCCGGCCCCAGAGTGGTCGGCCGCCGAGCCCTCATAGACCGCGCCTGGAGCGAGGGGCGGATCTGCCGGGACGGCGACCCCGACTGGTCGGGCGGGGTGCCGGTCCGCGAGGAGACCATCCCGGTCCGCCGCGCGGGCAACCTCATCGCCGTCATCCAGCGCAGCACCAACCTGAGCTCGGCGCGTACCCCCAGCCGGCTGGAGCTCACCTACCTCCAGAGCGCGGGCGACCTGGCCCAGATGATCGCCGAGGGAGCCTTCCCGTTCAGCGACCAGGGGCCGCTCATGGTCCGCTCGCCGAGGGTGGGCGATGGTCTACTCAGACTGGACCAGAACGGTGAAGTGGTCTACGCCAGTCCCAACGCTCTCTCGGCCTACCGGCGGCTGGGCCTGACCGCTGACCTGGTGGGCGCGCGCCTGGACCGCACCACGCTCGAACTCGCCGTACAGGGCGAGGCCCGCGACGAGAACCTCACCTACACGGCGAGCGGCCGCGCCCCGCAGGAGGCCGAGGTCGACGCGCGCGGGGTCACCGTCCAGCTGAGGTCCATACCTCTGGTCATCGACGGGGTGCGGATCGGCGCGCTGGTGATGGTCCGCGACGTCACTGAGCTCCGGCGGCGCGAGCGCGAGCTCATGACCAAGGACGCCACCATCCGGGAGATTCACCACCGGGTGAAGAACAACCTCCAGACGGTGGCGGCGCTGCTACGGCTGCAGTCGCGGCGCCTGGACATCCCCGAGGCGCGGGCGGCCCTGGACGAGGCGGTGGGCCGGGTGGGCTCGATCGCGATCGTGCACGAGATGCTCTCGCACACCCCGGACGAGGTCGTGGACTTCGACGACATCGCCGATCGGGTCATGCAGATGGCGGCGGAGGTGTCCTCGACCGGCAGCGCGGTGGTGCCGCGCCGGGACGGGCACTTCGGGCTGCTGAACGCGCTGGTGGCCACGCCGCTCTCGATGGTCCTGGCCGAATTGGTGCAGAACGCGGTGGAGCACGGGCTGGATCAGGGGCCGGGCCTGATCGAGGTGAAGGTACGCAGGTTCGACGCCGGGCCCGGGTTCCCGGGGCCGAGCAGTCTGGAGCTGGCCGTCTCCGATGACGGCGGCGGACTGCCGGAGGACTTCGACCTGGAGGGGACCACGAGTCTGGGCCTGCAGATCGTGCGGACCCTGATCGTGGGAGAGCTCGGAGGGACCCTGGCGATCAAGCCGAAGGAGACCGGAGGGACCGAGGTGGCGATCAGCCTGCCACTGGAACACGAGGAACGCGAGGTTCCCTGAGGTGATGGGCCCGGTGGGGGCCGTGCGGCCGTGCGCCGTCCCCCGCCGCGCCAGCGGGGGTCGGTCGGCGTCATCGTCTGTTACGTGCTTGGGGGTCGGCTAGCTACGGACCATGGGTCGTAGCGCGGAACCACGGCGCTTGATGCGGCGTCGTTCCTCTTCCGAGGTGCCGCCCCAGACTCCGCCGTCCTGGCCGCTCTCCAGCGCCCACTTCAGGCAGGCCGAGCTGACCGGGCAGCGCTGGCAGACTGCCTTGGCCTCCTCGATCTGGATCAGTGCGGGGCCGAAGTTGCCGATGGGGAAGAAGAGTTCGGGGTCTTCGTCACGGCAGGCTGCGTCATGGCGCCAGTCCATGCGGTCCACTCCTCACAGTGAGGCGATCATTTGTGAAGCTTTTCACGATCGGAATGTGCAAGGGCGCCCGGTGGATGGGATCCACCGGCGGGTCGTCAAGGCCGAGGTAGTTGAGGTTTCACCCCACGGCCACGTGGGAAGCGCCCAAATTAACTCGCCCGTAACTCGCGGCGATATCTTGAGCGTGACAGGATCACCGGGGCCATGCAAGAGCTCGCGAGGCCAAAGGTCCTGTTCCCCGTGTCGGGTGCGTCACAGTGATCGGGAATGGCCGCTTTCCGCGCAATTAACAGAAGATTCGTAATGCCTTCGGTACCGATTGGAAGTTGACCTCTTCACGCTCGCCCAGGTATTCACCGTCGATTTGGAAGGCTCTCGGGTGGGTCGAGGAGATCCGCAGCGACGGCTGGTCGTGCCAGGTCACGTACCCGTCCCCACGTGCGGGAAGGCCCTTGGGCAAGAACATTTGGGAAAGAACCCAGCCAGTATGCATGTCTTGCACAACGGCCACGTCGCCCAGCGCGTGCGAAGGCTTCGTCAGCGCGAAAGCGTCCAGTCCCAGCTCGAAACGGGAGCCCGGGGTCGGCTGGAGTGGGAAGGCGCCCGCGTAGGTCCACGGTGTCGTATTGGTGACCAAGGCGAAATACGCGTCGTCCAAGGACCCTCCGTCAGTGGCGACGCTCAGTGACGGATCGCGCAGATCCCCCTGGAAGAACAGTTTCGCCGCGGCTTCCGCGTACAGCGCGGGTGTCGCCTTCCGGCCGACCTCGCGTTCGAGTTCCACCTGGTGCACCACGTCAGCGTCCCAGCCGAAACCCGCACAGAAGGTGAAATAGCGGTCGTCCTGGTCGCTGGTGATCCGGCCCAGCCCGATATCCCGCCAACGGTCGGCCTTGATGGCCTTCAGTACCGCGCCGGTCGCGTCGACCGGGTCGCCGGGCACGCCCAGGGAACGGATGAACACGTTCGCGCTGCCGCCGGGGATCACCGCGTACACGGGGCGGGTCAGCCCTTCCGGGGTGGACAGGAGCCCGTTGACGACCTCGTTGACGGTGCCGTCACCGCCCAGGCTCAACACGAGTTCGTACCCCTCCGCGGCTGCCCCACGGGCCAGCTCGCGGGCGTGGTTCCGGTACGCGGTCTCCACGGCCGTGACGTCCAACTCCTCCGTCAGGGCGCCGAGGATCACCTCACGGGTACGGGAGGTGGTCGTGGTCGCCTGGGGATTCATGATGAAGAGGGATCGCACGTCGCCAGTGTAGGCGTTCCCCTACCAACTGGTAATACGGAAGGCAGGGATGAAGCGCCGGCGGACGATCCGGGGTCGGGAGGGGGAACACCGGGAGCGCGTATAGGCTCGTCAGGTGTCTTCGCGTCCCATTACCATCGTCATCGCCGCCGCGCTCGAGGCCCTGATCGGGCTGGTCGCGGCGATCGCCGGAATCTACAGCCTCTACACCGCGATCACCGGCCAGGCCACCGACCCGGTCTCGTCGGCCATCCCACTCGCCGTGATCGGTGTCGGGGTCGGCGCGCTGCTGGTCTTCGTCGCGCACGGGCTGTGGCAGCTGCGGGACTGGGCCCGGACCCCGGTGGTGGTGACCCAGCTCTTCATGGCCGTGATCGCCTACTACATGTTCACCGGCGGGCAGTTCGTGATCGGCTCCGTGATGATCGGCACCGCCGTCATCGCCGCGGCCGCCGTTCTGGCACCGCCGACGACCGCGGTGCTGTTCACCGAGGTCGGGAACGAACGCCGGTAGTACCGGTGAACCCTTGCGGAATCCGTGCGTGCCCCCCCGGTGAGCTGGGCATACTAGCTGGGAAACCGTAGGGCGCCCACGGAGTGGTGAGCGATGACGAGCCGAGGCCAGACCTTCGGCGGGGGTGTGCGGCGGGCGGCGCGCAATACTCCCGCGAGACGGGACCGGTACGTCGATTTCCTCAGAGCCCTGGCCATCCTCCTCGTGGTGGTCGGGCACTGGCTCGCCGTCGTGATCGTCTCCTCCAACGGTATGACCGGCGAGAACGCCCTGGCCGAGCTGGCCTGGGCCCGCCCGATGACGTGGCTCTTCCAGGTCATGCCGGTGTTCTTCCTGGTCGGGGGGTACTCCAACTCCGCATCCCTGGCGTCGCACCAGCGCAAAGGCGGTGACAGCGCGGGCTGGCTCCTCGGCCGCACCGACCGGCTGCTGCGCCCCACCAGCGCTTTCCTCGCCCTGTTGTGGGCCTCGGCACTGGCCGCTGGGCTTGCCGGGGCCGACCGTGACCTGATCGCGGTCGGGGTGTGGGCCGCCTCGATCCCCCTGTGGTTCCTCGCCGCCTACCTCGGCGTGGTGCTGTGCGCCCCCGCCATGTACGCCCTGCACCGGAGGGCGGGCACGGTCGTGCCGGTCCTGCTGATCGGCGTGGTCCTGCTGCTCGACGTGCTTCGGCTGGGTGCTGGAGTGCCGCTGGTGGGTGACCTCAACTACCTGCTTGTCTGGCTCACGATGCACCAGGTGGGTTTCCTGTGGCGCGATCGCTGGACGGGTACCGGGCCGCTCGTACCCGGGGGCGTCGCGGTAGCCGGTCTCGGCCTGCTGGTCACGCTGACGGTGTTCGGGCCCTACCCGGTGAGCATGGTGGACGTCCCGGGGGAAGACCTGGGCAACGCCTCTCCGCCGACGTTCGTGCTGCTACTGCTTGGTCTGGTCCAGACGGCGGTCGTCCTCGTGCTGGCGGGGCCAGCGAGGCGGATGCTGCGCCGAATCGGCCCCTGGACGGTGGTCGTCGCCGTGAACTCGGTGGTTCTGTCCCTGTTCCTGTGGCACATGCTGGCCGCCGTGCTCGCCGGGGCGCTGCTCCACGGCACCGGTCTCTTCCCCGAACCGGCGGTGGGCTCGCCGCAATGGCTGCTGTTCCGGATCCCGTGGCTGCTCGCGGTCTCGGCGGTGATGGCCGTGCTGTTGGCGGTGTTCGGCCGTATCGAGGCGCGCACCACCCCGTCCAGTGCCGGTTGGCGTGCGGGAGGGCTCCGTGAGCTCCCGCCCGGACAGGCCCTCTGGAACGCGGTGACCTGGCCCGCGTTGCTGGCCGTGATCCTCGGACTGGTGTGGGTGGCGTTGGCGGGGCCTGAGGACCACGGCGTCGGCGTGCTGCCGACCGCCGCGTTCGCCTCCTACGTCGCGGGCGCGACCGTGCTGCGTCTGGCACGCCGCCGACACGCCGACGCGGAACAGGGGCGGGCGGAGTAGCCGTCAGAGAGCGAAGGAGGCCCCGGTGCTTCGTTTTCGGAAGACACCGGGGCCGCCACGGGAGACTTCAGTCGTCCGTGGTGAGTGCCTGTCGCAGCTGTGCCAGTGTGCGTGCCAGCAGGCGCGACACGTGCATCTGGGAGATTCCCAGCTCCTGGGCGATCTGTGACTGCGTCATGTTCCCGAAGAAGCGCAGCAGCAGGATGCGCTTCTCCCGGGGCGGCAGCTGTTCCAGAAGCGGCTTCAACGACTCCCGGTACTCCACGCCCTCCAGAGACTCGTCGACGATCCCCAGTGAGTCGGCCACCGCGGGGGCGTCCTCGTCACCGCTGTCGGGAGCGTCCAAAGAGACCGTCGAGTAGGCGTTGGCGGACTCCAGGCCCTCCAGCACCTCCTCCTCGGTCATCTGCAGGTGCGCGGCCAGTTCCGCGACGGTCGGGGAGCGCCCCTCCCGCTGGGACAGGTCGCTGACCGCCTTGGTCAGCGAGAGCTTCAGCTCCTGGAGGCGACGGGGAACCCGTACCGCCCAGCCCTTGTCCCGGAAGTGACGCTTGATCTCACCGACGATCGTCGGGGTCGCGTAGGTGGAGAACTCCACCCCGCGCTCCAGGTCGAACCGGTCGATGGACTTGATCAGCCCGATCGTGGCCACCTGGGTGAGATCGTCCAGCCACTCACCGCGGTTGCGGAACCGTCGGGCCAGGTACTCCACCAACGGCAGGTGGAGTTCCACCAGCTCGTCACGGATCGCCCGGCGCTCAGGTGCGTCCGCGTCGAGTTCGTTAAGGCGCTCGAACAACTCTCTCGCGCGCGCCCGGTCGGGCACCGCGTGCTCGGTCTTCGCTGTCAGAGCGGGCCCCCTTTCGCTCACGCCGGCT